>NZ_WQPL01000019.1 GCF_018785245.1 Collinsella aerofaciens
CTCCCGACGGGAAACGAAAAAGCCCGGTTTCAAACCGGGCTCGAACGAACATGCCTATTGACAATGGCTTTCTCATATTAAAGAAAGGCCTCCATCGCTGGAGGCCTAACAATTCGGTGGTGGGCGATGAGGGATTCGAACCCCCAGCCTTGTGCGTGTAAAGCACCTGCGCTAACCGTTGCGCCAATCGCCCGTGCGGAGAGAGTATAGCAAAACAATCGCCTCATTCACCTCATATCCATTAAAGGTAACTGGCACGTGTCGCAGCGGAGCTGATTCAGTTGAGATTGCCTGAACATTCCGCCCCTCTTTACGCCCTCGGGTATACTCAAAAGCTACTGATTCGATTTGATGCCCAGCAACAGCAGAGGGGATAGTATATGTGCGGTTTTGTCGGTTTTGTCGGTGGGACGGATAACCAATCCGAGGTGCTCACCAAGATGATGGACCGCATCGTCCATCGCGGTCCCGACATGGGCGGTCAGTTTATCGACGGCCGCGTTGCCCTCGGCTTCCGCCGCCTGTCGATCCTCGACCTGACCGAGGCTGGCGCCCAACCCATGGCCAACGAGGACGGTAGCGTCGTCATTGTCTTCAACGGCGAGATCTACAACTTCCAAGAACTCCGTTCCGAGCTCGAGGCCAAGGGCTACAAGTTCCACTGCGGCGCCGACACCGAGAGCCTCCTGCACGGCTACGAGGAGTGGGGCGAGGCCGTCCTCGATCGCCTGCGCGGTATGTACGCCTTCGTCATCTGGGACAAAAAGAAGAACAAGCTTTTTGGCGCCCGTGACATCTTTGGCATCAAGCCGCTTTACTACTATCCCATGGCCGATGCGGGCGACGGCGCTCCGGGCGTGCTCTTTGGCTCCGAGATCAAGAGCTTCCTGGACTACCCGCACTTCCACAAGGCGGTCAACAAAAAGGCCCTGCGTCCGTACATGACGCTGCAGTATTCGGCAACCGAGGAGACCTTCTTCGAGGGTGTCTACAAGCTGCCGCCGGCGCACTACTTTACCGTCGATATCCCGACCGGCAAGATGAACATCGAGCGTTACTGGGATTGCGATTACTCTGCCGTCGAGAAGCCGTTCGAAGAGTACGTCGACGAGCTGGACGAGGTCGTGCACGAGAGCGTCGAGGCCCATCGCATCGCCGACGTCAAGGTCGCGTCGTTCCTCTCCGGTGGCGTCGACTCCAGCTACATTGCCGCTTGCCTCATGCCCGACAAGACCTTCTCGGTGGGCTTTGACTACAAGAACTTCAACGAGACCAACTACGCCAAGGAGCTTTCCGATAAGCTCGGCGTCGAGAACGTTCGCAAGATGATTACCGCCGACGAGTTCTTCGGTGCGCTTGAGGATATCCAGTATCACATGGACGAGCCGCAGTCCAACCTGTCTTCCGTGCCGCTGTGGTTCTTGGCCGAGATGGCCCGCAAGGACGTCACCGTGGTGCTTTCGGGCGAAGGCGCCGACGAACTCTTTGGCGGCTACGCCTACTACGAGGATACGGTCCCGGTGCGCAAGTACAAAAAGATGGTGCCGCTGCCCATCCGTCGCGCGCTCGGTAACCTGGCGCTGCATATGCCGTACTTCAAGGGACATAACTTCCTGGTCAAGGGTGCCGAGATTCCCGAGAAGTCGTTCCTGGGACAGGCTTTGGTATGGCCGGAGCGCGAGGTCGACGGCGTGCTCAAGCCCGAGTACAACACCGGCGACGGCGCCTTCGAGCTCGCTGCACCCATCTACGCACGCGTGAAGGGTCAGCCCGAACTGGTCAAGAAGCAGTACCTGGACATGAACATGTGGCTCCCGGGCGACATTCTGCTCAAGGCCGACAAGATGTGCATGGCGCACTCGCTGGAGCTGCGCGTGCCCTTCCTGGACCGCAAAGTCATGGAGTTCGCCGAGCACATTCCCGACCGCTACCGCATCAACGAGAACGGCAACAAACAGGTACTCCGCCACGCTGCCAACAAGTCGCTGCCCGATGAGTGGGCCACCCGTCCCAAGGTGGGCTTCCCGGTGCCGATTGTCTACTGGCTGCGCGAGCAAAAGTGGTACGACTATGTCAAGGAGTACTTCACCGCGCCGTGGGCAAGTGAGTTCTTCAATACCGACGAGCTCATGCACCTGCTCGATCTGCACTTTGCGGGCAAGGGCGATTTCCAGCGCAAGATCTATACGCCGCTCGTGTTCCTAGTGTGGTACAAGCGCTTCTTTATCGACGAGGGCCAGCCTTCTGTTCAGGCTGCCTAGTCTCGGCCTACGAATGCCTGCGCGTAACGGCTCCTCCGGGAGCCGTTTTTGCGCGAGCACGTTTCAGTTACTATGAAAACCGTCCCTGCCAAATGGCTGAGAAAGGTGAAAGATGCACCATTCGGATTCCGCGACCGTGACCACGGTCGATACGCTTGCCAAGCTTCTCGATGTGTGCGGCGAGCTGCGCGCATCAGAGCAGGTTGACGAGCGTGCCGTGACCGGCTGCTCGTTTGATTCGCGCGCGGTCTCGGCAGGTGACGTATTCTTTTGCAAAGGTGCTGCCTTTAAGCCCGCGTTTTTGAGCATGGCGCTCGATGCGGGCGCCGTCGCATTTGTGTGCGAGGAGTCGCTGGTCGAGTCTCTGGAGCCGCTGGCGAAGGAGAGCGGTGCTGCGATGCTGGTTGTTGATAGTGTTCGCACGGCCATGGCCCTGTTGCCGCCGGAGGTCTACGACCGTCCCGACCACGACGTCAAGATCGTGGGCATCACCGGCACCAAGGGAAAGACCACGGCCGCTTTTATGCTTCAGTCGATTATCAAAGCGGCGGGCGAGTCCTGCGGCATGATCGGCTCGGTGAATACCGACGATGGTATCGAGTGCTACGAGAGCACCAACACCACGCCCGAGGCCCCCGAGGTCTGGCGCCATATCGCCAACTGCCGTGAGTCCGGTCGCCAGTCCATGGTCATGGAGGTCTCGAGCCAGGCGCTCAAGTACCAACGCGTCGAGAATCTGCCGTTTGACGTGGCGTGCTTCCTCAACATCGGCCGCGACCACATCTCGCCGATCGAGCACCCGACCTTCGAGGATTATTTTGAGAGCAAACTCAGGATCTTTGACCAGGCAAAGACCGCCGTGGTGAATCTGGGCACCGAAGAGGTCGACCGTGTGCTGGAGGCAGCGTCGACGGCCGAGCGCTTGGTGACCGTTGGCGTCGAGCATCCCGAGGCAAGCCTGTGGGCGAGCGACGTACGCATGGTCGGCTTTAGCATCGAGTTCAACTTGCATGGCCTGTGTGCCGACGAG
Source organism: Collinsella aerofaciens (assembly GCF_018785245.1). Taxonomy (GTDB): domain Bacteria; phylum Actinomycetota; class Coriobacteriia; order Coriobacteriales; family Coriobacteriaceae; genus Collinsella; species Collinsella aerofaciens_AD. The sequence continues at coordinate 3,292 of NZ_WQPL01000019.1, forward strand.
TCCGAGGCGGGGGAGAAGGTCCTGCTGGGTATCGCGGGAGACTTTAACGTGGAGAACGCGCTGGTCGCTATCGCCGCTGCGCGCGAGATCGGCATCGGTATCGATGCCATCAAGAAGGGCCTCTCCAAACTGCGTGTGCCGGGCCGTATGGAGGTCGTGGAGTCGAAGGACGGCCGCGTGATCTGCGTCGTTGACTATGCGCACAACCAGCTTTCGTTCCGTTCGCTTTTCTCGTCGGTCAAGCGCGCGTTTCCCGCCAGCCCCGTCATTGCGCTGTTTGGCGCCGCCGGCGGCAAGGCTCAGGAGCGCCGCGAGCAATTGCCACGCGAGGCCGCACCATATTCCGACCTGATGATCTTTACGAACGAGGATCCAGCTCACGAGGACCCGATGAAGGTCTGTCGCGAGCTTGCCGAACATGTTCCCGACGATACGCCGAACAAGATCATCCTCGATCGCGAAGCCGCTGTGCATGCGGCGTTCAAGGCGGCGCGCGAGGAGTACGTCAACCCCGATGCTCCCACCATTGTCTTGCTGCTGGCAAAGGGTGACGAGGAGCTCATGCACGTGGGCGACGAATTCGTGCCCATCAAGAGCGACCTTTCGCTGGCCAATCGCCTGATCGATGTTACCCAGTTTGACTAATGAACCATGATGGCGGCGGCGCCCTGAGTACGCTGTCGCCATAAGCGTGTTCCCTCAATCAAAACATGCCGTCCAAGTCCAAACCCTTCTACGTAAACGGAGTAACCATGTCCCACAACACCCTGCCGACCGTTGCCGAGCTTTCGGGCGAGATGCGCGAGCGCTTGGCCAAGGTCAAGTACGTCTTTACCGACCTGGATGCCACGATGCTCGCGCCCGGCTCGTGCGTGCTGCGCGACAACGACGGCAACCCCTCGACCAAACTCGTCGAGGCTGTCGTGGCGCTCGCTCGCGCTGGTATTCAGGTGGTTCCCACCTCGGGCCGCAACCGTACCATGATCCACGAGGACGCGCGCGTGCTCGGTCTCAACTCCTACATCGGCGAGATGGGCGGCCTGGTCATGTACGACCTCAAAGCCAACGATTGGGAGTATCTGACCGGCGACATGCCCTACGACTCCTCTTGCGGCCTCACGCCGCACCAGGTGATCGAGCAGACCGGCGTGTGCGAGAAGATCCTTGCCCGCTGGCCGCACAAGATCGAGTATCACAACGACATGTCGACCGGCTACAAATACCGTGAGGTCACCGTCGGCATGCGCGGCGATGTGCCCGACGATGAGGCCCAGGCCATCCTGGACGAGGCCGGCTGCGGTCTGATCTGGGCTTGCAACGGCCATCTGACTCACCTGTCCAAGCCGACGACGCTCGAGCTCGATCGCGTCGAGGACGGTCGCGCATTCAACATCAACCCCGTGGGCCTCAACAAAGGCGTCGCCATTGCGCGCTTCTGCGAGCACCTAGGGATCGAGCGCGAGGAGACGCTCGCGCTCGGCGATTCCGAGTCCGACTTCTACATGGCCGATCACGTGGGCACGTTCTGCCTGGTCGAGAATGGCCTGACGAGCGCCGGCGCGTCCGAGTTCCTGGCTGCTTGCGAGAACGCTTTCGTTACGCGCGGCAAAATTGTCGACGGTTGGGCGGCGACGGCAGAGCTGCTGGTCGCGGCGCGTTCGTAGCGCGCCGCCGCCGCACTTGGACATGTCTTTTCGAGAGAGACTGGTGAGGTAATGTCCGATATCGAGAATCCGGCAGGCGACACGCGCCCGATTGGCGTGTTCGATTCTGGTTTGGGCGGTCTGACGGTTGCGCGCGCCATCGCGACGGCGCTGCCGCACGAGTCCGTCTACTACTTTGGCGACACCAAGCGCTGCCCCTACGGCACCCGCACCGAGGATGAAGTGCGCTCGTTTGCGTTGCAGGCGGGTCGTTGGCTTTCGAAGCACGACGTCAAGATTATGGTCATCGCCTGCAACACGGCGACCGCTGCGGCCTTGCGTCTGGCCCAGCAGGTGCTCGACGTTCCCGTGATCGGTGTGATCGCGCCGGGCGCACGCGCGGCAATCAACAGCACCCGCACGCGCCGGGTGGGCGTGCTCGCCACCAACCTCACCATTCGCTCGGGCGCTTACACGCGTGCCATTCAGGACCTGGATGCCGGCGTCGACGTATACGGCTGCCCTGCCTCGAGTTTTGTCGAGGTCGTTGAGCACGAGCTCGCCTCGGGTGCGCATCTGCAAGAGCAGTGGCTCGAGAACGAGGACATCTTTGATACGCCTGCCGTGCGTGCGCTGGTGGGTGCCACGGTTGAGCCGCTGCGCGACCACGGTATCGATACCGTGGTGCTCGGCTGTACGCATTTTCCGCTGCTCGTGGGGCCTATCCGGCATGCGCTGGGGCCTGGGGTGCGCGTCGTGAGTTCCGCCGAGGAAACCACGCGCGAGCTGACCGATATCCTCACGCGCCGCGAGCAGCTGGCGGGCGACGCCGCCGAGCCGCAGCATCGTTTTGCCACGACGGCCGATAACATTGCCGAGTTTGCGGTGGCGGGCAGCTTTATCTTTGGTCAGCCGCTCAAGAGCATCGAACATATCGATATCGATGAGCTGAAATAGATGTAAGGCAGCCGCCAAAGCCTTCGCCACATCTTTTGCCGAAAGGAAATTTCTATGGAGTACATGCAGGTCAACCGCGCCAACGATCGCGCCGCCAACGAGTTGCGCCCCGTTAAGCTCACCCGTGGCGTCATGAAGCACGCCCACGGCTCGTGTTTGGCCGAGTTCGGTGACACGCGCGTGCTGTGCGCCGCCACTATCGAGGAGGGCGTGCCGGGCTGGCGAAAGGGAGCTAAGGCCGGCTGGGTGACCGCGGAATACGCCATGCTGCCGGCGTCGACCGGCAAGCGCTGCAAGCGCGAGCACGCCAACCGCAAGGGTCGCTCCATGGAGATCGAGCGCCTCATTGGCCGCAGCCTGCGTACCGTCGTCAACATGAAGGCGCTCGGCGAGTACACCGTCACCGTCGACTGCGATGTGATTCAGGCCGATGGCGGCACGCGTACAGCGAGCATCACCGGCGCCTGGGTGGCGCTGCACGACGCCCTCGCCATGTGGGTCGAGGCGGGCAAGATCGAGCGCATCCCGCTTATCGGCCAGGTGGCTGCCATCTCCATGGGCGTTGTCGACGGCAATACGCTGCTTGACCTCGATTATTCCGAGGACAGTCACGCCGAGGTCGACATGAACCTCGTCGCCACCGACACCGGCGAGATGATCGAGCTCCAGGGCACCGGCGAGCAGGCGCCCTTTGACCGCAAGCGCCTCAACGCCCTGCTCGACCTGGGCGACAAGGGTATCGCCGAGCTCATCGAGCTTCAGCGCCAAGCCATCGCCTAACCTGCCAAAAAGGGACAGGTTTATTTTGGTAGGTTTTATCTGCTGAAATGCTGCGTTGAAAGGTCCGATCGCCTGAGAGGGGAGGGGTCAAGTGCCCAAACGCCCCTCACGCGGCTTGCTATAGAGACAAGGAGGCCAGTCATGGCACTTGAGAAGATTGACATCGACACCCTCGACCCGGCGGCGACCATCGTCGTGGCAACGGGCAACGCCCATAAGCTCACCGAGATCGAGGCCATTTTGGGCAAGGTCATGCCCGAGGTGCGCTTTGTGGCGCTCGGCCAGCTGGGTGATTTTGAGGATCCCGAGGAAAACGGCACGACGTTTTTGGAGAACGCCATCATCAAGGCCCAAGCCGCGGTTGAGGAGACGGGCCTTATGGCCATTGCCGACGATTCGGGCTTGGTCGTTGATGCCCTGGACGGCGAGCCTGGCGTGTATAGCGCGCGCTATGCGGGCGTGCACGGCGACGATGCCGCCAACAACGCCAAACTCCTCGTTAACCTGGAGGGCGTGGCCGACGAGGACCGCACTGCGCGCTTTATGAGCGTCGTCGCGCTCATCGACACGGACGGTTTGGTCACCTATGGTGAGGGCACCTGCGAGGGCGTTATCGCACACGAGGGCCGCGGCGATCACGGCTTTGGCTACGACCCGCTGTTCCTGCCGGTCGACACGCCGGGCAAGACCATGGCCGAGCTGACGGCTGACGAGAAGAACGCCATCAGCCACCGTTTCCACGCGCTCGAGCATCTGTCCGCCAAGCTGACGGGCGAGGAGTAGGCCATGCGTGCGGTGGTGCAGCGCGTGCTCAACGCCGGCGTGACGGTCGACGGCGAATGCGTGGGTCGCATTGGGCGCGGCTACCTGGTGCTGCTGGGCGTGGGTCACGGCGACACACGTGCCGAGGCCGACAAGCTGTGGGGCAAGCTCCGCGGGCTGCGTATCAACGAGGACGAGAACGGCAAGACCAACTTGGCGCTCGCCGATGTCGACGGCGAGGTGCTCGTGGTGTCGCAGTTCACGCTGTTCGCCGATTGCCGCCACGGTCGCCGCCCATCGTTTACGGATGCCGGCGCCCCCGATGTCGCCAACGAGCTCTACGAGTACTTCCTGACGCTTGTGCACGAGGACGTTGAGCATGTGGCGCACGGTATCTTTGGCGCCGACATGAAGGTCGACCTGGTCAACGACGGCCCATTCACCATCGTCTTGGACACCGACAACCTTTAGGTTACGCGGTTTTACCAAACCGCGTAACAACTGGTCATGCGAGGTTGTCGTCTGGTACGTATTCGAGACCGGGCTTTTTTAGCTACTTGCGTATGGCCACAACAGGGTGCTATAGTATTAGAGTTTTGTCTATCTTAGGGGTATTATCCCCTTTTTGAATTGCACCTTCTGGAGGCCCTGTTCATGGAAGAGATGGAAGTCAATCACGTCGACGACATCCGCGAGAAGCTGACCGATATGGTGGGCGATCGCGTCAAGGTGAAGGCCAACATGGGCCGTACCCGCGTCGTCGAGCGCATGGGCACCATCAAGAGCGTCCACCCGGCCGTCTTCATTGTCGAGGTTGACGAGCGTCGCGGCCGCAAGTCGCGTCAGTCCTACCAGTACATCGATGTCCTCACCGGCCAGGTCGAGCTGTTCGACCCCGAGAGCGGCGAGCATATCTTTACCCCGCTCGGCAATCAGCTCGAGGAGCATTAACGGTGACCGATCGGTCCCTGACTCTTTCCGCGCCGGCAAAGATTAACCTCTACCTGGGGGTTCATACCGAGCGCGATGACCGCGGCTACCACAGGGTCGATTCCCTGATGGCGGCCGTCGGTCTTTCCGATACCGTGACGGTCGCGCCGTCGCAGGCGCTGACCGTCCAGACGGTTCCGGCATCAGATTTTCCCATGCAAAAGAATACGGCGTATCGGGCTGCGGTTGCTATGGCCGAGCATTATGGTCGCGAGGCAAACGTCTGCGTGACGATTGAGAAGCGCATTCCATTGTGCGCCGGCTTGGGCGGCCCCTCGACGGATGCGGCCGCGGTCATTGTCGCCTTGGCAGAGCTCTGGGGCATTGATCGCACCGACCCAGCGCTCGACGATATTGCGCGGGGCATTGGTGCTGACGTCCCGTTCTTTTTGCACGCGAGTCCTGCGTTCTACGTAGGTGGGGGAGACGTGCTGGCAACTGAGTACCCCGCGCTGCCTGCGACGCCCGTCGTGCTGGTCAAGCCGCGCGAGGCAAGCGTTTCGACAATTGAAGCCTATCGACGTTTTGACGAGGCCCCGGTGCCTGCGGACAAGCCCGGCGCGATAGCTTCTGCCTTGCGTGCTGGTGATGCCGAGACGGCATATGCACTCATCCATAACAACCTTGGTGTCATTTCCGCACAGATGGAGTCGCAGATTCAAACGGTCCTCGACTGGCTGCGTAAACAGGACGGAACCGTTGCTGTAGATGTGTGCGGATCGGGTGCCTGCTCGTTTGCCATTTGCGACACCGCTGCCACGGCCGAAAGGCTTGCCGATGCTGCCCAGCAAAATGGCTGGTGGGCCTGCGCGACTGAGCTTATTCCCAACACGGTTCAAATCGACGCTTCAAAGAAATAAAAATTTCTCTAGCACGCGGCGAAAATCTTTGTTACTATAGTCGAGCTAACGGGTTGTGGCTCAGTTTGGTAGAGCACTGCGTTCGGGACGCAGGGGTCGCTGGTTCAAATCCAGTCAACCCGACCAGAGCATGAGGAGGGACCGCTTCTTGCGGTCCCTTTTTTTAGCTAGTGTTGTGATACCGCGATACCCGCGGTATACTCATTCGAGCTTGTCTCGCTGTATTGTGGAGGTCTACATGTTTGGACTGAGGGCTCCTGAGCTCATCATTATTCTCGTCGTTGTCCTGATTATCTTCGGGCCCAAGAACCTGCCGAAGCTCGGCAAGTCCCTCGGCTCTACCGTCAAGAATATCCGTGAGGGTATGGAGGGCGACGATAAGGCCGAGACCAAGCAGGCCGAGGAGGTCGTGGTCGAGCAGTCCGAGGAGGACAAGGAGATCGCTGAGCTCGAGGCCAAGCTCGCTGCTGCCAAGAAGAAGCAGGCAGAGGACAGCGACGCGGACGCAGAGTAGTCCCATCCCTTTGGGGTGAGCACCTGACCGGCTTGCCCGCAGGCTAGCCGGTCTTTTTCGTTTTGTTGACAGTTGATTGTTTGATCAGAGTTGGGGAGATATCCGTATGGACGCAAGCCAGATCGTACTGACCGCTGAGGGCCGCCAGAAGCTCGTCGAGGAGCTCGCCTGGCGTGAGGGCGATTACGCCAAGGAGATCGTCGAGGACATCAAGGAAGCCCGCGCGTTTGGCGACCTTTCGGAGAACTCCGAGTACGATGCCGCCAAGGACAAGCAGGCCCAGAATGCTGCTCGTATCGCCGAGATCCAGGCCATTCTTGCCAACGCTCAGGTTGCTGCCACCACGGGCGACCTGACCGTCTCCATCGGTTCCACCGTTTCGCTGATTGATCCCAACGGCGAGGTCATGGAAGTCACGCTCGTCGGTACCACCGAGACCAACTCGCTCGAGCACAAGATTTCCAACGAGTCTCCGGTCGGTCACGCCATCATTGGTCACGGCGAGGGCGATTCCGTCGAGGTCGTTACGCCTTCCGGCAAGACTCGCGTCTACACCATCGCCAAGATCGCACGCTAGACCACGGTCCCGCGTAAAGGTATGTTTTCGCTCCCTGGGACCGAATCCTGGGGAGCGTTTTAGTTTGAGGAGCTAACTTATGGCAGAGAACCAGAACGCCGCCGATCAGGCATCGACGCTCAACGACGAGCGCGCCACCCGCCTGGTCAAGCGCGCCGCCCTGTTCGAGGCGGGCCAGAACCCCTATCCTGAGCACTCTGAGCTTGAGGACTACGTCGCCGATATCGAGGCTAAGTACGCCGATCTTGCCGATGGTGAGGACACCGAGGATGTCGTGAAGATTGCCGGCCGTGTGGTCGCCAAGCGCGGTCAGGGCAAGATCATGTTCATCGTCGTGCGCGATGCGACTGCCGAGATTCAACTGTTCTGCCGCATCAACGACATGGACGAGGCTGCCTGGAATACGCTCAAGGCCCTCGACCTGGGCGACATCCTGGGCGTGACCGGCGTGGTCGTGCGCACCAAGCGCGGCCAGCTTTCCGTTGCCCCTGAGAGCGCGACCCTGCTTTCCAAGGCCGTTCGTCCGCTGCCCGAGAAGTTCCACGGTCTTTCCGACAAGGAGACCCGCTATCGCCAGCGCTATGTCGACCTGATCGCCAACGACGACGTTCGTGAGACCTTCCGTAAGCGTTCGCAGATTCTCTCCACCTTCCGTCGCTTTATGGAGTCCGACGGCTACATGGAGGTCGAGACCCCCATCCTGCAGACCATCCAGGGTGGTGCCACGGCCAAGCCGTTCATTACCCACTTCAACGCGCTCGATCAGGAGTGCTACCTGCGTATTGCCACCGAGCTGCACCTCAAGCGCTGCATCGTCGGTGGTTTTGAGCGCGTGTTCGAGATCGGCCGCATCTTCCGTAACGAGGGCATGGACCTTACCCACAACCCCGAGTTCACCACGATGGAGGCCTACCGTGCCTTCTCCGACCTCGAGGGCATGAAGGCGCTCGCCCAGGGTGTCATTAAGGCGGCTAACAAGGCCATCGGCAACCCCGAGGTCATCGAGTACCAGGGCCAGACCATCGACCTTTCTGGTGAGTGGGCCAGCCGTCCCATGACCGACATCGTCTCCGACGTGCTCGGCAAGCAGGTCACCATCGACACGCCGGTCGAGGAGCTTGCTGCCGCCGCGCGCGAGAAGGGCCTGGAGATTAAGCCCGAGTGGACCGCCGGCAAGATTATCGCCGAGATCTACGATGAGCTGGGCGAGGACACCATCGTCAACCCCACGTTCGTGTGCGATTACCCCATCGAGGTCAGCCCGCTTGCCAAGCGCTTTGAGGACGACCCGCGCCTGACCCATCGCTTTGAGCTGGTCATCGCCGGCCACGAGTACGCGAACGCGTTCTCCGAGCTCAACGACCCGGTCGACCAGGCCGAGCGCTTCGCTGCCCAGATGGCCGAGAAGGCCGGCGGCGACGACGAGGCCATGGAGTACGACGAGGATTACGTGCGCGCCCTCGAGTACGGTATGCCTCCCGCGGGCGGCATTGGCATCGGTATCGACCGCGTGGTCATGCTGCTCACCAACCAGGCTTCCATCCGCGACGTGCTGCTGTTCCCGCACATGAAGCCCGAGAAGGGTTTCCAGTCCGGTGCCGCTGCTGCCAAGGCTGCCGAGGCCGGCAACACCGCGAGCCCCTTCGTCAAGCCCCTCAAGCCCACGGTCGATTATTCCAAGATTGCCGTCGAGCCGCTGTTTGAGGAGTTCGTCGACTTCGATACCTTCTCTAAGAGCGACTTCCGCGCCGTGAAGGTCAAGGCATGCGAGGCCGTCAAGAAGTCCAAGAAGCTGCTGAACTTTACGCTCGATGACGGTACCGGCACTGACCGTACCATTCTCTCCGGCATCCATGAATACTATGAGCCCGAGGACCTGGTCGGCAAGACCCTGCTCGCCATCACCAACCTGCCTCCGCGCAAGATGATGGGTATCCCCAGCTGCGGCATGCTCATCAGCGCCATCCACGAGGAGGAGGGCGAGGAGCGCCTCAACCTGATCCAGCTCGACGCTTCCATCCCTGCCGGCGCAAAGATGTACTAACTTGTTACGCGGTTCTACGAACCGCGTAACGGCTCGACGCTGCGCGGGCCGCATTTGGACAATCTGACGTTCAACTTCAAGGGCGCGACCAGAAGGTCAGCGCCCTTTCGTTTCACGTCACCTTGTCTCAAATGCGACCCGCTCGCTTGCGTTGCCAATACATCGACGTTGTCGGAGTAGTCATTGGGGACGTTCTTAAACGACTAGTCATTCAAGAACGTCCCCAATGGCTACCCAATGGCTATTGCGCGCATGGCTCGCATGACAGCCGTCTCTTTTATGTTTCCTTTAGCTGTCGCTGTCTAGGATGGGGGTTAGTCGATAGGAAGGGAGCACCGGGATGGACGATGCGAGCGAGCGCGCAATCGAAGAGGACATGCTCGATCAGTTCAATTACTTTGATGATGAGGACGAGGAGCTGATCGACCGTCGCGAGCCAGCGCCGCTTGATTCCTTTGATCTGGTCGATGAAGAGGCTGATGAGGTTGAGGACGAATCAACGGAGCCCCCACAGTCTTCGCGCCTTAACTCGCTGCTTTCGAGAGCCCCCATGCACCACGGTGTCCGTGCCGGCGCGCTCCATATGAAAACTGACTGGCACCAGATTGTGACGGCAGGCGATGAACTTGCCGTCGATGCGCCGCTCACCGATAAATCATCCATCATCTGCCGCACCGGTATGCTTATGCTCGCGAGCGGAACGGGTGCCTGGCGTGTACGCGATACCATGAATCGAGTCGCCGCCGTACTCGGTGTGACCATCCACGTTGACTTAAGTCTCCTGTCGTTTGAGTGTACCTGCATCGAAGATGGTCACTGCTTTAACGAGGTCGTCAGCTTGCCCACAACGGGCGTCAATACCCATCGCATTTGGATGATGGAGAGTTTCCTCAAGGAAATCGAGACCTATGGTCGTCGCTTCACGGTGCACGAGTATCACGAGATGCTCAAGACCGTCGAGAGTTCAAAACCTGATTACGCGCCTTGGCAACAGGGCCTTGCGGCGGCCTGCGCCTGTGGCGCCTTTGTCTTTTTACTTGGTGGCGGTCCCATTGAGATGGCATGCGCGTTCGTGGGCGCGGGTGTCGGCAACTTTGCCCGCTCTCATATTCTCAAGCAAGGCCTTGGTCAGTTTAGCGCGCTGACGACCGGCGTTGCGCTCGCTTGTGTTTCGTATCTGCTGGCATTGCTCGGCCTTGGCCAGGTCATACCGGGGGCAATGTCGCACCAAGAAGGCTATATCGGCGCCATGCTCTTTGTGATTCCCGGCTTTCCACTCATTACGGCAGGCCTCGACATTGCTAAGCTCGACATGCGAAGCGGTATCGAGCGCCTTTCATATGCCGTATCGATTATTGTAATGGCGACGCTCGTAGGCTGGATGGTTGCCGAGTGTGTTGGCCTGGCGCCGGACGACTTTGCCCCACTGGGCCTTTCGCCGCTTGCCCTTACGCTCCTGCGCGTGGTGATGAGCTTCGTTGGCGTATTCGGCTTCTCGGTGATGTTCAACAGCCCGGTAAAGATGGCCGCGGCAGCTGGGTTGATCGGCGCCGTGTCCAATACCCTGCGTCTGACCCTTGTCGATGCGCCGACGATGATTCCCTTCCTGGGCCTCAGCACGGGAATGCCTCCCGAGGCAGCAGCGTTTATCGGCGCGCTGGTATCGGGGCTGCTCGCAAGCTTGGCTGAAGTCAAGCTCACCTACCCGCGCATCGCCCTCACGGTGCCTTCGATTGTCATTATGGTGCCGGGCTTGTATCTCTATCGCTCTATGTATTACATGTGCACCTTCGACACGGTCAATATGCTCGGCTGGTTTGTGCGTGCAGTGCTCATCGTGGCGTTTCTGCCCGTTGGCTTGGGCGTGGCGAGAACCCTCACCGACCCCCGCTGGCGCCACACCAGCTAATTGGTGCAAGGGGGACAGGTCACTTTGTACCAAATGAGTTGCGGTGAAATAGGGACTGAATTGCTGCTTAAAGGGTCAAAACAGTCCGTATTCCACCGCAACTTATGGGGTCGGGGGGATTATTGGTGCCCTGCATCTCCATAAACTCAACGCTTACGAAGCGCGTGCCGTTCGTGTTAGGGTAGTTCCACCACATAAGTAGTCGCAGACGCACGTACCACGGGCGGGCGAGATGAAGTTCCAACAGCTCCATCTTGCCCGCCCGTTTTTGTTGCGTGGCGCCGCGGTACAACACAGAGAGGAATCTGCCCTTTATGCCTATCAACAAACGAGAGAGCCTGCTGTTCACCTTTATCATGTGCTTTTGCATGGTGCTCTGGATGAGCATCTACAACGTTGCCCTGCAGCACGGGGCCATCAACGGCGAGGTCGTTGCCGCTGCGTGGCTCGGCTTCCCCGTTGCCTACATTTTTGCCATGTGCTGCGACTGGTTCGTCGCCAGCCCGCTCGCCAAGGGTTTCGCCTTTAAGTACTTGGTCACGCCGGGCAAGAGCTCGCCACTTGCCATGACGCTCGCCGTCAGCTCCTGCATGGTCGTTCCCATGGTCATCATCATGTCGCTGTACGGTGCCTGCGAGGGTCTGACGCACATGCCCGGCGGCATCCTTGCGAACCTGTATTCCGTGCCTGCGATCTGGATGATCAACATCCCGCATAATTTTGTGATGGCGCTGCCGTGGAACCTTTTGGTAGCCGGTCCGATTTCCCACTTCGTCTTCCGTCGCGCCTTCCCTGTGGGGACGGTTTTCGAGGAGGAGCATGCCGAGCTCTTGGAGCAGGCTATGGCTCCTGAGTGCGAGTAACTCGCTTAGGGATCTGCTGAGCGCGGGCGACTTGCTTGGTTGGAGCCCTAAGCGTGGATAGCTCTCTCGGCGACATCGCGGGCGTGAGCGGTGCGCGTGACCGGAGGGCCCGTGCTGCTCCGTTGCCCGACGTGCTAGCGCGCAGAACAATCTGTTGGTGCATTCGGCGGCTGCTGAAGCGTTTCGGCAGCCGCTTTTTATACGGAGTTTAAATACAACAGTCTGTTGTATTACGTAGAGTGGTATATCTCTAGCAGGAAAAATGCGAGAGACGGAGCATTATGGCGTTGCTAGTAGGACTGGACGTAGGGTCGACGACGACCAAAGTTTACGCGATGCACGAGGATATGACCGAGGCGTGGTGGGGATATCGCCGCCACGGGGCGTGTCAGACAGCGAGCGTGCGCGCCATGCTCGGCGAGCTCGCCGAGCGCTTTCCCCATGAGTCGCTGCGCGTTGCGGTGACCGGCTCGGGTGCGCGCGATATCGCGACCGCGCTGGGCGCCTCGTACGTTCAGGAGGTGGTCGCCAACGCGCTCGCGATCAGCAGGTTCTATCCGCAGACGCGCTGCGCCATCGAGCTGGGCGGCCAAGACGCCAAGATGATCTTCTTCCGCACCAACGATAAGGGAGACATCGAGGTTGCCGACATGCGCATGAACGGCTCGTGCGCAGGCGGTACCGGTGCATTTATCGACGAGATGGCAAAGCTCATGGGGGTCGGCACCGAATCGGGCGAGTTCGAGCAGCTCGCAAGCCGGGGAACGACCGTCCACGAGGTCTCGGGCCGCTGCGGCGTGTACGCAAAGACCGATATCCAGCCGCTGCTCAACGAGGGCATTCCTACCACCGACCTGGCGCTTTCGGCGCTTCACGCGGTCGCCCGCCAAACGATCGGCGGTCTGGCCCAGGGTATCGACATCGAGCCGCCGGTAATCTTCGAGGGCGGTACGCTCGCCTACAACCCCACGCTGGTCCGCGTGTTCCGGGAGCAACTGAATCTATCGGACGATCAGGTTATCGTCCCGCGCGATCCGCAGATCATGGTCGCGCGCGGTGCCGCCCTGTCGCTGACCGACATGTTCGCATCGTCCCAACCGATCGACCTTCCCGACGCTTTTGTCCGGCTGGATAAGCTCGAGACGGTCGCGCCCGCAAGCGGGGAGGGACGTCTTGCCCAGCCCTTTTTTGCCACACCTGCCGAGCAGGCGGATTTTACGGCACGCCATGGCAAAGAGACGCCGGCAAAGGGTCCGGATGCGTATGCGCCCGGAGAGACGGTGCGTGTGGCGCTCGGTATCGATTCGGGGAGCACGACGACCAAGTTCGCCCTGGTCGATGAGGTGGGTGAGCTTGTCGATTCGTTCTACGCGTCTAATAACGGCAGACCGCTCGACGTCGCTCAACAGGGTCTTGTCAGCTTGAAGAACCGCTGGGAGACAGCGGGAGTCACGCTTGCGATCGATGCCGTGGGCACCACGGGATACGGCGAGGAGCTTTTCGCGCGCGCGTTCCACGCCGACTACCATACGGTCGAGACGGTCGCGCACGCCCGCGCCGCGTGCGCATGCGTTCCCGATGCGACCTTCGTGCTCGACATCGGCGGACAGGATATGAAGGCCATCTGGCTCAACCACGGCGTGCTGACCGATATCGTCGTCAACGAGGCGTGCTCTGCGGGCTGCGGCTCGTTCCTCGAGGGTTTTGCCAAAAACCTCGGAATAGCCGTTGAGGATATCGCGACCGAGGCATTTTCGTCCAAAGCCCCCGCCGTTCTCGGCAGCCGCTGCACGGTGTTCATGAACAGCAGCGTCGTTTCCGAGCAGCGGCGCGGTAAGGGTCCGGGCGACATCATGGCCGGTCTCTGCCGTTCGATTATCGAGAACGTGTTCACCAAGGTCATTCGCGTTTCAAATCTCAACCGTCTGGGCGACAAAGTCGTCGTCCAGGGCGGCACGTTCCGAAACGACGCGGTGCTGCGCGCATTCGAGCAGTATCTGGGCAAACCCGTCACGCGTGCGCCCCACCCGGGGCTGATGGGCGCTATCGGTATCGCCCTGCTCGCGCGCGAGAAATGCCGCAAGGGCGACGCCGGCACGTCGTTTATCGGGCTCGATGCCGTGGAGCGCTTCGAGCATCGCGAGTTCGGCGGCGTTACCTGCCGTCGGTGCAACAACCGCTGCCAGCGCGCGGTCGTGGCATTTGGCGACGGCTCGCTTTACGTCACGGGCAATCGCTGCCCGCGCGGCGGCGCCATCTCATGGGATGAGCTCGTGCGCGAGGTTCCCGCGGCGGAGGAGCTGCGTCCGCAGGGTGCTTGCGAGGCACAGGCACCCGGCACGGGGCGCGACCGGACCGCGGCTGCCCCCAATCTCTTTGTCGACCGCGAGAAGCTGCTGTTCGAGTCGTACCCCACGGTTCCCGTCTGCGGGGGGCGCGATGTCACGATCGGCATTCCCCGTGTGCTCGAGTTCTGGGACACCATGCCGTTCTGGTCGACGTTCTTCAGCACGCTCGGCTTTAAGGTGCGCGTCTCGGGACGCAGCACCAAGGCGATGTACGAGCGCGGTCTGGCGCACGTCACATCCGACACCGTGTGCTTCCCGGCCAAGCTCGTCCACGGGCACATCCGCAATCTCGTCGACGCCGGCGTCGACCGCATCTTCATGCCCATCATCACGACGGTGCCCACCGAAAACACCGCCTCTACCAGCGAGTGGATGTGCGCCGTCGTAAAGGGATACCCCTACGTGATGCGCAATTCCGATAACCCGGAGGAGCGTTTCGGCGTTCCGTTCGATACGCCGCTGTTCCACTGGTACGACGAGGGCGACCGAAACCGCCAGCTCAAGGCGTGGTGCAAGGAGACCTTCGATATCGATGCCGACCTGGTTGCCAAGGCGACCGAGCAGGCGGACCGCGCGCAGGAGACGTTTGAGAACCAGCTGCAGCTGCGCGGCAGGCAGGTGCTCGAGAACGTGCGCGAGGACGGCGGCTACGCGGTGGTGATCGCTTCGCGCCCGTACCACAACGACCCGCTGGTCAACCACGGGCTGCCCAAGCTCTTCTCTGAGCGCGGCATCCCCGTGCTGACGCCCGATGCGGTGCCGGGGGTCTGCAACGTCGATCTTTCCAACAGCCGCATCGACATCGTGAACAACTACCATGCGCGCATGCTGTCGTGCGCGGTCATCGTCGCATCGACGCCCGAGCTCGAGCTCGTGCAGATGGGCAGCTTCGGCTGCGGCCACGATGCGTATCTCACCGACGAGATCGCGCGCATGATGGGCGAGATGGGCTCCAAGGTTCCGATGATGATCAAGCTCGATGAGAGCGACGTCGCCGGTCCCATGGGCATTCGCGTGCGTTCGTTTATCGAGTCGGTCAACCGTCGTCGCGCGGAGGAGCGTGCCGAGGGCGCCCGGGTGCACGCGGTCCATCCGCTCGACGACCCGTATAAGGTCAAGTACACCAAGCGCGACCGGCACGACAAGATCGCGCTGGTCCCCAACACCTCCCATGCGTTCTGCAGGCTCATGACCGCGGCGATGCGCAATCAGGGCGTGCGCGCCGAGGCCCTTGATATCGGGCGCGAGGATGCCATCCGCCTGGGCAAACGCTATGTGCACAACGACATCTGCTTCCCCGCGCAAATCGTGATCGGCGAGGCGCTCGCGGCACTCGAGAGCGGTAAGTACGACCCGCACGACGTCGCCGTGGTGACTGGCAAGTATATCGGCGACTGCCGCCTGACGCACTACATGCCCCTGCTGCGCCGCGCGCTCGACGACGCGGGATACGACTATGTCCCGGTGCTCACCAACGACGACGTCGATGCCCACAATGCGCATCCGGGCTTCAAGCTCGGCCTTGGCCCGAGCATCCAGATCGCCTACGGTCTTCCCATGATCGATGCCCTCGAGGCCATGCTTAGGCGCATCCGTCCCTACGAGCTCGAGAAGGGCGCGGCGGACGCTGCGTTCGACCGCGCGCTCGATGAGGTTATCGAGGGCATGGAGCGCTCCGGGCTGAGAGGCCAGGCGACGGGCTTCAAACGCGCGCTTGCGATCATGGACGCCGTTCCGTACGACCGCTCGAACCCGCATCCGACCGTTCTCATCGTGGGCGAGTACCTGCTCAATTTCCATCTCGGCGCCAACCACGAGATCGAGCGCTACCTCGAGGACAACGGGCTCGAGGTCATCGAGGCGCGCATGACCGACGTGATCCGCAAGACCTATTTCTACAAGCATGCGCAGTCGCGCGAGTTCCACGTCGACCTGTCGCTGCCCGAAAAGGCCTGGTACGCCACGGCGGACAACCTGTTCGAGCTCGCGCACGACCGTTGCGACCGCCTGGGCGCGGCGAGCCCGCTCTACGAGCCGCCGACGCGCATGCCCGAGCTCGTGCGCGCGAGCGATAAGATCCTGCACCATACGTTCGATGCGGGCGAGGGCGTGCTGATTCCGGCGGAGATTCTCGAGCACGCCAAGCGCGGCTGCCGCAACTTCGTGATCCTGCAGCCGTTCGGGTGTCTGCCCAACCATGTCGTGGGGCGCGGGCTCATCCATGCGCTCAAGGAGCAGTATCCCACGGCGCAGTTCCTGCCGCTCGACTACGATCCCGACGTGAGCTTCGCCAACGTGGAGAACCGTCTTCAGATGCTCATCATGAACGCCAAGGCGCAGGGGTGCGGTGAGGCGCATGGCGAGACCGCGTAAGGACGCCGATGCGCCCGATGCACGCACCCGTATCATCGAGGCGTTTTGGGAGCTCATCGAGAACAACAGCATCTTCGAGCTGTCGGTTGGCGAGGTGACCCGCGCCGCCCAGTGCAATCGCGGAACGTTTTACTACTATTTTCACGATTTCGATGAACTCGTCGCCATCGCCATGACCCAGCTGCTGCAGGATAACGAGCTTATCACCGATGCCCTCTGGCATTTTTCGAGCGAGGGCGACCTTTCGGCGTTCGACCGGCGCGACGTCCGCTGCCTGCTGCGGCGCATCGTCATCACCATGAGGGCGGGTGCCGCCGAGCAGGTCGTGCAGGGCATCCATACGATCATCATCGACCGCGTGAGAGAGATCGTCCACCCCGACGGAGAAGAGCTCGAGGCAGATTCGAGCTTTGCGGTGGGCTTTCTGGTCTCGGGCATCATGGGCTTTGTGATGGCGGTCGGCTTTGCCCGGGAGGGCGGCGAGGAGATAGACCTCGAGCAGCTGGGGGACAGCGCGTGCGCGTACCTGAGGGCGGTCGCCATGCAGACGGTGGAAACGGTCGCGCAAGTCGAGGGCGTCGATACATCCGAGCTGCTCGAACGCGTCTCCAAGGAGGCCGATGCCTATCGCGCATCGCGTGCGACGAGTCCCGACGTGGTGAAAGACGCCTAGGGTTTCTCTTGCGGGGCGCCTGTCGCGCATCGCGCGGTGAGTCCCGCGATGCGGTCATAACCTGCATTCATGTGAGCCGGGTTTATAGATATTCCTCCAGCTGTTAACATAGACAACCTGTGGGTAAAGAGACAAAAGCGCCGCCGACGGGCGGGCGTTTTGATTTCGATGAACTCATGTAAGGAAACGAACATGTTAGATAGATTTACCGATCGAGCGCGCAAGGTCATGTCGATGGCCAAACAGGAGGCGCTCGATCTGCACTCAAATAAGGTGGGCACCGAGCACCTGCTGCTCGCACTCGCCAAGGAGGACGAGGGCATCGCTGCCGAGGCGCTGCGCTCGCTTGATATCTCCTACGACGACATCATGGACACCCTCAAGGAGGTCCAGACCACCGTTCCCGAGCCCAGCGAGGAGACCGAGGCCGCCAAGCTCGCCTTTACGCCGCTCGTCATTAGCGTGATGGAGCGCTCCTTCCGCGTGGCGCGTGAGAACAACCAGACCTACGTGTCGACCGAGCACTTGCTGATCGGCATCGTCGAAGAGGGCAACGGCATGGCCATGGACATTCTCATGCGCCTGGGTGTGTCGTCCGCTTCCATTAAAAAGGCCATCGAAAAGCTTACCGCCAAGGACCAGGACAAGAAGCGTCCGCTCGCCGGTGCCGGCGCCGGCCGTCCCGGTGCGGGTCTGCCGTTCTTTAGCGGCTCGGATGGCTCTCAGCAAAAGGGGAGCGGCACCGACACGCTCAAGCAGTTTGCGACTAACCTCACGCAGAAGGCGCGCGACGGCGAGCTCGACCCTGTAATTGGTCGCGAAAAGGAAGTCCAGCGCATGATGGAGATCCTTTCGCGCCGCACCAAGAACAACCCGCTTATCTTGGGTGACCCCGGCGTGGGCAAGACGGCCATCGTCGAGGGCCTGGCACAGCAGATCGCTGCCGGCAACGTGCCCGAGAACCTTATGAGCCAGAATATCTGGACGCTCGACCTGCCGGGCCTCGTTGCGGGCGCCAAGTATCGCGGTGAGTTTGAGGAGCGCCTCAAGAACGTGATCCAGGAGGCGACCGAAGCCGACGACGTCATCCTGTTTATCGACGAGATGCACACCATCATCGGTGCCGGTTCTGCCGAGGGTTCTATCGATGCGAGCTCTATGCTCAAGCCCGTGCTCGCGCGCGGTGCTTTCCAGATCATCGGTGCCACCACGGCCGAGGAATTCCGCAAGTACCTCACCAAGGACCCGGCCTTCGAGCGTCGCTTCCAGACCATTGATGTCGCGGAGCCGAGCGTCGAGGACACGGTCAAGATCCTGACCGCGCTCAAGCCGCGCTACGAGGAGCACCACCATGTGCGCTATACGCAGGGTGCTATCGAGGCCGCCGCGAACCTTTCCAACCGCTACATCCAGGATCGCTTCCTGCCCGATAAGGCCATCGACCTCATCGACGAGGCCGGTGCCCGCGCTCGCATCGCCGCGAATCGCGCGCCCGAGCCGGTGCGCGAGGCCGAGCATCGTATAGAGGAGCTCAAGGCCGCCGCGCAGGAGGCCACCGAGAGCGATGACATGAACAAGGCCGCCGAGATCACCGAGCAGCAGAAGGCCGCCGAGATTGAGCTCGCCGAAGCCAAGGCCGCCTGGACCGCCGAGCTCGACGCCAGCCCGCTCACCATCGACGTGAGTCAGATTGCCGACATCGTGTCCGTGACCTCTGGCGTGCCGGTTTCCTCGCTCACCGAGAGCGAGAGCCGTCGCCTGCTGCAGACCGAAAGCGTGCTCAAGACCCGCATTATCGGCCAGGACGAGGCTGTCGAGGCCGTGGCCAAGGCCGTGCGCCGCAGCCGTTCGCCGCTCAAGGACCCGCGTCGCCCCGGCGGTAGCTTTATCTTCCTGGGCCCCACCGGCACGGGCAAGACTGAGCTCGCCAAGACGCTCGCCGAGTACCTCTTTGGCAGCAAGGACGCGCTCATCAGCTTCGACATGTCCGAGTTCGGTAGCGAGTTCGAGGTCTCCAAGCTCATCGGTAGCCCTCCGGGCTACGTCGGTCACGACGAGGGCGGCCAGCTCACCAAGGCCGTTCGTCGCCACCCGTACTCGGTCGTGCTGTTCGACGAGATCGAGAAGGCGCACCCCGATATCTTCAACATCTTGCTGCAGGTGCTGGAGGAGGGCCGCCTGACCGATAGCCAGGGCAAGACGGTCGACTTCCGCAACACCGTGATCATCATGACGTCCAACGTGGGCGCCCGCGAGATTGCGCAGGATGCGAGCGTGGGCTTTGGCACCACCGGCGAGCAGGGCCTCACGTCGAGTGAGATCCGCGGCCGCGCGATGGGCGAGCTCAAGCGCCTGTTCCGCCCCGAGCTGCTCAACCGTATCGACGACATTGTGGTGTTCCAGAAGCTCTCGGGTGAGAATCTCACCAAGATCGCGCACCTGCTGGTGGACGACCTGCGTCAGCGTTTGATTGCCAACTGCATGAACATCAAGCTCACCGATGCGGCCTATGACAAGATCGTGGCCGAGGGCACCGACCTCACCAACGGTGCGCGTCCGCTGCGCCGTGCTATTCAAAAGCTCATCGAGGACCCGCTGTCCGAGGAGCTTCTGGCCGGCGAGTGGGGCGAGGGCGATACCGTCCTGTGCGACGTGGCCGATGGCAAGTTTGTCTTTAGCCACGGCACGGGCGAGATCCCGGCACCGCGTCCGGCGGGCACGCTCGGTGGCGATACCGCCCCGGCGGCACCGCACACCGGCAACGCCGCGCCCGTGAGCGGCGGCGTGACCTCGGGCCCCGGCGGCATGATGCAAGCCGGTTCCGGCGCGCTGTAGGGCGTGGCGACAATTTGATCTGTGCAATCGAGGCGTTCCGGCAAGGGCGCCTCAATTTGTAGAGCTGCGGTAACTGTGACCGTTACGCTATGCGGTCCACCGTTAGCCGATGATGCGAGAGCGCTCGGCGTTTTCGACTGGTTTATGCAAACGAAGTCTGGGAATATACAAGGCG
This sequence comes from Collinsella aerofaciens, assembly GCF_018785245.1. Taxonomy (GTDB): domain Bacteria; phylum Actinomycetota; class Coriobacteriia; order Coriobacteriales; family Coriobacteriaceae; genus Collinsella; species Collinsella aerofaciens_AD. The sequence goes on from NZ_WQPL01000019.1 coordinate 23,595, forward strand.
CATGTCTTACTGTCTAACCAGTTGCGCCAAGGAGGCACCATGGACTACAAGATTACCGGCTACGAGCCCGCCCAGCTGTTCCATTTCTTTGAGGAGGTCAGCGCGATCCCCCGTGGGTCTGGCAACGAGAAGGGCATCAGCGATTTCCTGGTTGCGTTTGCCAAGGAGCGCGGTCTCGATGTGTATCAGGACGAGGTCTACAACGTCATCATTCGCAAGCCCGCATCTGCCGGCGCCGAGAATGCCCCGACCGTAATGCTGCAGGGTCACATCGACATGGTGTGTGACAAGCTGGGTTCCGTCGAGCACGACTTTACGACCGACGGTATCGACTTGGTCGTCAAGGACGGTGTCCTCACCGCTAACGGCACCACTCTGGGCGCCGACAATGGTATCGCCGTCGCGCTTATGCTTACCGTGCTCAACGACGATTCGATTACCCATCCGGCCCTCGAGTGCGTGTTCACCACCGACGAGGAGACTGGCCTGGTCGGCGCCGAGACGCTCGACAAGTCCCAGATTAGCGCCCGCACCATGATCAACCTTGACTCCGAGGAAGAGGGCGTTGCCACCGTCAGCTGTGCCGGCGGCGTCGTCGTTACCTACACCTGCCCGATCGCGCGCGAGCACAAGACCGGTAGCACCCTCACGCTCGACATCTCCGGCCTGCTGGGCGGCCACTCCGGCAGCGATATCAACCTGGAGCGCGGCAACGGCAACCTCATCATGGCCCGCATCATCGACCGCCTGATGGTTGCCGGCGAGCCCGCCATCGTTAGCTTTAACGGCGGCACCAAGGACAACGCCATCAACCGTGAGTGCAAGGCTGTTCTGGTCTACGCCGACCACGCTGCCGCCGAGGCCGCGGCCCAGATTGCAAAGGGCATCATCGCCGACGTCACTGCTGAGCTCGAGGTCTTCGACCCCGGCTTTACTTGCACCGTCGAGATTGCCGACGACGCCGAGGTTGAGGCCATGGACCAGAAGTCCGCGCTTGCCCTCATCCGCGCCCTGCGCCTTGCCCCTAACGGCGTGATTCGCCGCAACGTCGCCACCGACGGCTCCGTCGAGGTTTCCTCCAACATCGGCGTGGTCGCCACCTCCGATGACGAGGTCAAGATTATGCTGTCCCCGCGCTCTTCGATCACCTCGCTGCAGAACGAGTTCAAGGACCGTCTGCAGACGCTGGCCGATGTCCTGGGCTTCGACGCCAAGTTTGAGTTTGAGTATCCCGGCTGGAGCTATGCCGAGCATTCGCCGGTCCGCGACGTCTTTGTCGAGAGCTATCGAGAGCTCTTTGGCTCCGAGCTGCGCATCGAGTCCATTCACGCCGGCCTTGAGTGCGGCCTGTTTGCCGAGGCTCTGCACGGCCTGGACGCCATCGCCGTGGGCCCGACGCTCTCCGATGTCCATACCCCGGACGAGAGCATGGAGCTCGCTTCTGCCGAGCGCTTCTACGAGCTGCTCATCGACGTCCTCAAGCGCCTCGCTGCGTAAAGGTTGCGCTAGCAGCAGTCCGAGTCACGTGCTAGCGGATTGCAAATGACATTATGAGAGGGGGCACCCGGTCTGTTGCGACGGGTGCCCCCTCTCTTTTGTTTGATAATTGCGAAATTACGGCCACCTAGTCCATTTCTGCCCTGATGAGGTCGAGGGCGCGCTGGCAGTTTTCGCGGACGGGGCCGAGCATATGCTCGCGCAGGTCCGCCATGCCGGGCAGGTCGGCGTATTCGTCCATGACCTCTTCCATGCAAATGGGTACCTCGTAGGCGAGGTCCATCATGGTCGCAAAGCAAAACTTCTCGGATAGCCCGGCATCGGTGAGCGTCGCCTCCAGCGTGGGGTCGCCCATACCGTGGTATCGGCGGATAGCGCCTGGACCGATGCACCCCACACGATTTTCGCCGCCAACGCTCATGGCAAGGCGCGCCCGGCGGCGCATGCGCTCATACGCCAAACCCGACGCGACATCGTACATTCGAGCCATCATGGCTGCGCCGTCGTTTCCAAGGAGCAGGGAATAGTTTTTCGCGTGCGCATCCGGTGCGCCGATGATGGCGTTAAAGAAAAGTATCTGCGTAAACAGATACAGGTTAAGTTGATGGTGGCTCGTATTTACGAGGAGCTCTTGAATGTCGCGTGTGGTCGGGCCGCCGTCTGCCGTGTACTTTTGGGCGGGCATCACCCCAAGTGCCTGACAGAGGTCTTCTTGATGTAGGCGCCTGATCGTTCCGTCTTTGACTTTCACGCGGTCATAGCGCTCAACAATGAGGGCAGGTTCGTCCTCAAACATACGATATTCGACGTTTGCCGTTGCGATGCCGGCGCGCTGGGCGCTTTTCATGCAGACAAACTCATTGAGAGCCTCGAGTTTAAATCCGATAACGCCATTTTTGAAAATATGCGTCGTGGGCGAGGAGCCCATGCATTCGCACCAGCGGTCGTTTATGAACGCGAGCGCGAACTTGCCCTGGTTGCCTCCAAGTGACCAACTTTCATCTAGACCCATCCACGATGCATCGCGGTCATCTCTGATCGACTTGAGACGAAGAGCAATTTCGTGGTCGTCTATAGGGCGGTATTCGCCAGCGCGATGCAGGACGGCGTCGGCATCTTCTTCGGCACAAAACTGCACTCCGCCCGGACAGTCGAGTCCGATATGGCTGAGCAACGCAACGGGATTGTTGGGCCTAACGTCGAATTCGGCGGCAATCGCTTTTCGTTGGTCCTCGCTGTCGGGTAGAAGGCCAAACAGGTACGGATTCATGACCTGTTGTCCGTATGTGCGATTCGATACGGGTATGTTGGTCGATAGGGCTGGCCCGTCATAGTCATGATCGTAGGTAAAGCTGATAAGACCGTTCTCATCTTGCGCGAGCGTTCCAGCAGGCACGCCGCAAATAATGGTCCGAAGTGATGTTCTGGCCATTGGCTATTTCCCTTCGGGCATGGTTTGGCTAGATGCGTTTGCGGCAATCGAGACTCCGAGATTGGACATGGCGAAATCGGCGAAGGCCCTGTCGTAGAGCTCGGACGTAAGGGGGGTATCTGCAAGAGCCGGAATGGTTGTGCTGCGACGGTTGCGATGATGAAGACGTTGAGCGTGATGGCGTCTGGAGGTGCTGCAAGGTTGATCAGCATGCGGGGCGTCGACTGGGTGCTCATTTTTCGTTTCGCTTATATCCCCTTGTGCTGCGAGCGCCAGTTCAAGAGCGTCGAAAATCGCCAGCAGCTTGTCGAGTCGAATGCCGGTGGCGTCTCCTAGCTCGAGCGATGCGAGCAGGCGCTCCGAAACACCGGCCTTATTAGCGAGGGCGGCACGGGTGAGACCCTGAGCCTCGCGTGCCTGGCGCACGTAGATGCCAGCTTGGCGCGGTGTGGTGATGGGAAGGGTATCCACGGCGATCTCCTAACGTGCAGACTTTTGCATCATAGTATGACATGCAAAAGTCTGCATGAAAAGGCCTCATGCAAAACTCTGCATGAGGCCTCATCCGGACGTTTAGTTTTGAAGGGTGTTTTACAGCGCCAAAATCCCCAGATGCTCCAGCAAAATCTTGAGGCCGATGAGGACGAGCACGACGCCACCCACGATGGTGGCGGGCTTTTCGTAGCGCGCGCCAAAGGTGTGGCCGATCGCTACGCCGGCAACGGAGAAGACAAAGGTCGTGATGCCAATGAGCGACACGGCGGGAACGATATCGACCGAGAGCACGGCAAACGAGATACCCACGGCAAGCGCGTCAATCGAGGTGGCGATGGCAAGGATTAGATATTCGCCCAGGTCGATCTTTTCGGCATCCTTGCCGTCGCCTTCGTTCTCGTCCTCAGTAAAGGCTTCCCACAGCATCTTGCCGCCGATAAAGGCGAGCAGGATAAAGGCGATCCAGTGGTCGATGGGGCTGATGATGCCCATGAACTGGCTACCAAGGGCCCACCCAATTACGGGCATGCCGGCCTGGAAACCGCCAAAGAACAGGCCGAGTATCACGGCGACCTTAAGGTTGATCCTTTTCATGCCAAGGCCCTTGCAGATGGATACGGCAAAAGCGTCCATAGAAAGGCCGATAGCGAGCAACACAAGCTCTGCGAGTCCCATAGTCTGGCTCCCTCTCTGCGGGCGGGCCCGCGTGTACCTCTTGGGGGAGTAACAAAAAAGACCCGTGGCGTACGCGTTGCGCGCACAGCCACGAGTCTCGTTCATTAAGGCAAGCCAGGCCGCATCGGCCAGTGTGTTGACTTGCCGCGCCACCGGAGGCGAACCCGATCACGCGACTACTCCCTCATTTATGCGAATCCCGATGCTACCACATGAACAGCTGATTTGGGTTGGGCTCTCAGCTGTGTTCGCTCATTCTGTAAGCATCGGATTTCGCAAGCGCCGCAGGGACAAACCGTGAGAAACTATTTAGCGTTTATGGAGCGTATACGATGGGAGCGATGCCTTGGATAAGAACGAGCTGCAAAAGCGTATGGAACAGGCCATCCGCCTGACGGCACCTGGTCAGCCGATCCGCACCGCCCTCGACATGATCATCGCCGGTCACCTGGGCGCCCTTATCTGCGTCGGCGACACCGAAAACGTGCTCGCTGCCGGTAACGACGGCTTCCCGCTCAACATTTCGTTTACCTCGAACCGCCTGTTCGAGCTTTCCAAGATGGACGGCGCCATCGTTATCGATGGCGACCTCACCCAGATCCTGCGCGCCAACTTCCACCTCAATCCCGATCCCTCGCTCGCCACGAGTGAGACGGGCATGCGTCACCGTACTGCCGCTCGCATGTCGGTGCTCACCGATGCCATCGTGATCTCGGTTTCGGCTCGTCGCGCCGTCGTCAACGTGTACGTCCACGGCAAGAGCTACGAGATCCAGCCCGTCACCACCATCATGAGCTCGGTCAACCAGCTCGTCGCCACGCTCCAGACTACCCGTCAGTCGCTCGATCGCTCCCTGCTGCGCCTGACGGCCCTCGAGCTCGACGACTACGTCACGCTCGCCGACATCACCGGCATTTTCTCGAGTTTCGAGATCATGCAACAGGCAAAGACCGAGCTTAAGGATTGCATCGTCAAGCTGGGTAACCAGGGCAAGCTCGTGCAGATGCAGCTTGAGCAGCTCGCGGGCTCCAGCATGGATACCGAATACGACTTGATGATCCGCGACTACGCAAGCGATTCCTCTGAGGCCAACGCCGAGAAGATTCGCGCCGAGCTGAGTCGCATGACGCCTAAGGACCTGTCTGACCCGCAGCACGTGGCGGCAGTTCTGGGCTATGACGACCTGGACGAGGACTCCGTCATGACGCCGCTGGGCCTGCGCACGCTTTCGCGCGTGTCCGTCGTGCGCGACGGCGTGGCCGAGAAGATCGTCGACGAGTATGGCTCGCTGCAGGAGCTCATGGACGACATCAGCGAGGATCCGGAGCGCTTGGGCGACTTTGGCGTCAACAACCCTGCCATTCTTGCGGACTCGCTGTACCGCATGAAGGGCACCAAACAGGGGAACGCATAATGGCGCCCGTATGCGCTGTGGTCGTTGCCGGCGGCAGCGGCCAGCGCTTTGGAAATCCCGGCGGCAAGCAGCTCGTTAACGTGGCGGGCCGTCCGCTCATGAGCTGGTCCATCCGCGCGTTCGATCGTAGCGACAAGGTCGGCCACATCGTGGTGGTGTGTCCTGCCGAGCGCCGTGCCGAGATGCGCCGCCTGGCCATCGACCCGTTTGACTATGACACGCCCATCAGCTTTGCCGATGCCGGCGATACCCGTCAGGATTCCACTCGTGCCGGCGTGCATGCGGTTCCGGCGGGTTTCGAATATGTCGCCATCCACGATGGCGCTCGTCCGCTCATTACGACCGAGGCCATCGACCACGCTATCGACGTGCTCATGGGTGACCGCTCGCTCGACGGTGTCGTGTGCGGTCAGCCCGCGATCGACACGCTCAAGATCGTCGACGGCGATAATATCGTCGAGACGCCGCCGCGTGAGCTCTATTGGGCCGCGCAGACGCCGCAGATCTTTAGCGTCGATGCTATGAAGCGCGCCCACGCTGCAGCCATTGCCGAGGGCTTTATCGGCACCGATGATTCGTCGCTGGTCGAGCGCATGGGTGGGCGCGTCCGCTGCGTCCAGAGCCCGCGCGATAACCTTAAGGTGACGGTGCCCGAGGACTTGCGTCCCGTAACCGCGATTCTGCTTGGCCGCATGGCCGAGGGAGAGGACCTTCCCCATGTTCAGTAACCTGCGCATTGGCCATGGCTACGACGTCCACCGTCTGGTGGAGGGGCGTCGATGTATCATCGGCGGTGTCGACATTCCCTACGAGCGCGGCCTGCTGGGCCACTCGGATGCCGATGTGCTCGCGCACGCCTTGGCCGACGCCATTCTGGGCGCCTGCCGCGGGGGAGACATTGGCAAGCTATTCCCCGATACCGACCCCGCCTATGAGGGTGCCGATTCGATGGTGCTGCTCGCTCGCGTGATGGACTATGCGCGCGAGCTGGGCTTTGAGTTTGTCGATGCCGATTGCACCATTGCCTGCCAGCAGCCTAAGATCACCCCACACCGCGATGCCATGCGTGCCAACCTTGCCCATGCCTTGGGCGTTGACGTCGAAAACGTGGGCGTCGCCGCCACTACGACCGAAAAGCTCGGTTGGGAAGGCCAGGGCGAGGGAATCGGCGCCTGGGCCGTCTGCCTGCTACAGAAAACCGTTAAGGAGTAACGAATGCGTATCTACAACAGCGCTACCCATAAAAAGGAAGAGTTCCAGCCCATCGAGTCCGGCAAGGTCCGCATGTACGTGTGCGGCCCCACGGTCTACGACAACATCCACATCGGCAACGCCCGTACGTTCATCAGCTTTGACGTGATTCGCCGCTGGCTCATCGCGAGCGGTTACGAGGTCACGTTCGCCCAGAACCTCACCGATGTCGACGACAAGATCATCAAGCGCGCCAACGAGCAGGGCCGTACGGCCGCCGAGGTCGCGACGGAGTTCTCCGACAAGTTCATCGGCGTCATGCGCGCCGCCAACGTGCTCGATCCCGATGTGCGCCCCCGCGCCACCAAGGAGATCGGCCCCATGATCGCCATGATCAAGACGCTTATCGAGCAGGGCCACGCTTACGCAGCCGATAACGGCGATGTGTACTTTGCCGTGCGCAGCGATCCCAGCTATGGTCAGGTCTCGGGCCGCAACATCGACGACCTTATGGTTGGCGCACGCATCGAGGAGAACGAGGACAAGAACGACCCGCTCGACTTTGCCCTGTGGAAGGCCGCCAAGCCCGGCGAGCCCAGCTGGCCGAGCCCCTGGGGCGAGGGCCGTCCCGGTTGGCACACCGAGTGCGCCGCCATGGTGCATCGCTACCTGGGCACTCCGATCGACATCCACGGCGGCGGCTCCGACCTTGCCTTCCCGCATCACGAGAACGAGTGCGCTCAGGCCACCTGCGCCTGGCACCAGGGCTTCTCCAACACCTGGATGCACACGGGCATGCTGCTGGTAGACGGCGAGAAAATGTCCAAGTCGCTCGGCAACTTCTTTACGCTGGCCGAGGTCCTCGAGCAGCACTCCGCCGCCGCCCTGCGCCTGCTGATGCTGCAGACGAGCTATCGCTCGCCGCTCGACTTTTCTTGGGAGCGCCTGGAGGGTGCCGAGAACTCGCTCACGCGTATCGCCGGTACGGTCGAGAACCTGCGCTGGGCCGCGAACCATGCGACGGCCGATGCCGATGAGGCAGCATCCGAGGCGTTTGCCGCCAAGGCCGCCGAGACCCGTGCCACCTTTAAGGAGTGCATGGACGACGACTTTAACACCGCCGGTGCCATGGGTGCTGTCTTTGGCTTTGTGACCGAGTGCAACCAGTACCTGGAGCAGGCGGGCGATGCTGCCGACAAGGCCGCAGTCCTGGCTGCCGCCGATACGCTGGCCGAGCTGCTCGATACGTTTGGCGTTGAGCTTCCCGAGCCCAAGGTCGAGTTGCCGCTGGGCCTGCTGGGCGTTGCCGCCGGTTTGGTTGCCTACACGGGCGACGACGTGGACGAGGCCGCTGCCAAGATTCTCGAGGCTCGTGCCGAGGCTCGTGCCGCCAAGAACTGGGATCTGGCAGATGCCATCCGTGATCAGCTCAAGGACCTGGGCCTGACGATTGAAGATACCGCCGCCGGCACTCGTATCAAATCTCTCTAATCCCCGCGGGTTTCCCAAGCACCCGACCTTGCCGTTCAAACCGTCGCTCGCGTACTCAAGTACGCGTCGCTCCTCTTTCACGGCAATCTCGGGCACTTGGAAAACCCGTACCGACCGCCCGAATTAATATTCATGGGCGGTCGTTTATTTTGTTTCGTTTGATAGTTGTATTTAGGAGGTCACTTTATGGCCGACAATCGCAAGCGTGCGCCTCGTGGCGGCAAGCAGGCTGCTTCTGGCTCGCGTCCGATTCGCCGCAATGACCGCGCTGCCGCTCCCAAGGGCCAGCGCGATCGCACCCAGGCCGCACGTCCGCAGCGCGATCGCAACCGCGACGCTGTCCAGGCTCCCAAGGGCGAGTTTATCGAAGGTCGTCGTGCAGCCGCCGAGGCGCTGCGCACTGGTTTTCCCATCAAGTGCGCGCTCATTGCCGAGGGCGGGGAGCGCGATGCCGCCTTGTCGCGCCTGGTCGACGACCTCAACGCCGTGGGTGTCCGCATTAAGTATGTGCCGCGCGCGCAGCTCGACGCACTGTCGAGCCACGGCGCTCACCAGGGCATCGCGCTCGAGGTTGGCAACTTCCCCTATGCCGATGTCGCCGATATTCTCGACCGCGCAGGCGAGGGCCCGGCACTTGTCGTGGTGCTCGACCACGTGACTGACGACGGCAACTTTGGCGCCATCGTGCGCTCCGCCGAGGTTGTGGGCGCGGCGGGCGTCGTCATTGCCAATAAGCGTGCCGCCGGCGTGACCGTGGGCAGCTATAAGACCTCAGCCGGTGCCGTCATGCATCTGCCTATCGCGCAGGTTCCCAATATCGCCCGTGCGCTCGACGATTTTAAGGCCGCTGGTTTTTGGGTGGGCGGTGCTTCCGAGCACGCCGAAGGCAGTTGCTGGGATGCTCCTTTCGAGGGCCGCGTGGCGCTCGTCATGGGCTCCGAGGGCGACGGCATCTCGCGTCTGGTGCTCGAGAAATGCGACTTTTTGACCAAGCTTCCCCAGCGCGGTATGACCGAGAGCCTCAATGTTGCCCAGGCGACCACGGCGCTGTGCTTTGAGTGGCTGCGCCGCAACGCCGGCGAGCTGATGGGGGAGGAGTAGCGCATGTCCAAAAAGAACCGTGCCAAGTCCAAGGCCAAGCGCTTTGGCGAGGGCTCGGCCAAGCCGATTGTTTCGGCCGCGACCTATGGCGTGGGCGGCAATGCGTTTGCGCAGGCTATCGCCGACCCAGTCTCGACGGTGCACTCCAACAAGCCCGAGCTGCTGGTGGTCGACGGTTACAACGTGATCCACTGCACGCCGCGCTACGAAAAGCTCGTGTACGACCATTCCGACGATCCGTATTCCAGCGACGTTCACGATATGGCGCGCACGGCGCTCATTAATGACGTAGCTGCGTTTGCCCAGGGCCGCTACGAGGCCGTGATCGTATTTGACGGCGCGGGCAATATCTCCAGCGAGCGCCCCAACCTACCGGCCCGCGGTGTGCGCATTGAGTTTTCGCCGACGGGTGTTTCGGCCGATACCGTGGTGCAGAAGCTCTGCATCGAGGCGCGCGAGGAAGGCCGCGCGTGTTCTGTAGTGTCGAGCGACGGCACGATCCAGGCCGTCGTCATGGGCAAGGGCGTTACGCGCATCTCGAGCCGTATGCTGGTGGACGAGATCAAACAGATCGACAACGACGTGCACGAGGCCGAGGAAGCTCCACAAATCAAGATGACTCTGGGCAGTCGCCTGAGCCCCGATGCCCTGGCCAAGCTCAAGGCCCTGCGCGGGAGGTAGGGAAGTTGGCGGGGCAATGCTGCCTCGCTAACTCCATTCAGCGATGTCGATCATTCTTTCGAGGCGCCACGTTAGCGCCTCTTTTAGATATGGCAGCCTTGCCGTGAGCGCGTCGTTTCTGGAAAGAATCTCGATTGCCTCGTCAACGAAGCCTTCGAGTTTGTCGCCGTCAAACCAGCCCATGTCCTCGACGAGCAACATTTGTTTGGCGGGGCTTGAATGAAATTGTGCGCTGGTAAAACTGTGCTCTCCCGCCCTAAGCTCCTCTAGTGATATGTTGCACCAGAGCGATGAGCCCGAATCGAAGATGGGGGCAGGTCTGCAAGCTTGCGTGTTTACGTTTCGCACGAGGCCGAAGTTGCGCCAATGACGATCGTAGTTGGCAATGATGTCGTCACATACGATCATGCGGTCAAGGGCATCCTTGACGCCTGTCACCCCGAGCTCCTCGCAGTTTGCTACATATCGCTCGTAGTCGGTTAGCCGTTCATCTGCGTTTGCGTGCTGGTTTACATAGAACGCAGGGACATACTCTTCTTCATCAGTTAAGAAGACATCGCATGTGCTCAGGGCGGAAGTGCCCGTGCCCTCGAGCGAGTAAGGCACATAATCGCAGGCGTTTAGGATGCGACGGTGGAGCGCGGTCGCCACCAGCTCGTTATAAGGTTCCTGGTCCAGGTGCGCTCCTGCCTTATGCAGAATTCGACGTTCGCCCTCGCACGTCCAGTACTTTTGAAGATTGCCGTCCGAGGTGTTATCGGGCTTTGCGGCAGCCGCTTTTCCCTCTGGGGCGAAGGGTGCGATGCTGAGAGAGACGTCATCAAAGGCGTTATTGAAGAAATTGATATCCTCCCAGGTGAGACCGGAACCTTGGGGCCTAATCCAATACTGGTCGGATAAGGAGAGGCCGAGATTTCGCTGGACGAGTTCATCGGGAACATCGACTGCGGCTTCTGCAAGCAGGGAGGCTAGCCCAATGCGTGCGAGCGGGATACCGCGGCCGCGCCACCAGATGCGGAAGGAGTCTAGCGATATGGGGCTATTAGGGCCAAATACTCCAATAGGGGCGTGGGCGTAATCGATGTCGGCACCGATGTGGGTAAAGTCTTTTCGCGATGTGCTGTAGACCAGCTGAGCGACTTCGTACGTGCGGTTCATGAGGGTGAACGCGATCTCGCTCTTACCGTGGCCGCGGCGGGGACGTCCCCCCGTTTTGGTCACAGAGCGGAGTCGCGTGTCGACGCTGTCTTTGTCGATGAGCCATACACCAGAAGCCTTGCGGGCCTCAAGTGCTCCGTTTTTTATGAGCTCCTGCACCCTGCGCGGAGTGATGCCGAGCAGCTCGGCGGCTTCTTTGGTAGTAAGCATCGCGAAACCCTTCGCCAGAACGAATAGTTTTATATATAGCAATTGTAATTAAAACTATTCGTTCTGGCGAATGGTTTTAAGATTGAGGGCGCACTGACAGAAATGAACGGGCCTGGTACGCGTTGTTGCTGGATTTTGCATATTTGTATAACGCCGTGCGGCCTGTTGCGCCCCGTCCGCAATTCCTTTATTCTTAACTGGCTTCGCGTGAAAGCGCCAAGTGTGCCAGTGTGGCGCAACGGTAGCGCAACTGATTTGTAATCAGTGGGTTGCAGGTTCGATTCCTGTCACTGGCTCCATGAAAGAAAAAGCAGGTCAGAGGGTATTTTCCTCTGGCCTGCTTTCTTTTATATCGCCGCCGTGTGCAATGGGCTGTGCAACGATGTGTGCAATAAAACGGGTTTTGGATCCTATGTCGAATTATTAAAATTCATAGTTTCACCATTATTATTGGTCGAGCCCGTCCATTTTCCGGGCGACTTTATCCATCTGATCGTTGCTGATCTTTTTATCATTTTTGCGTCGAATACGCTGTTCGTGCGCTTTGCAGCAATAGCCATTTTTGTCACGAGCGTTGTTTCGCTCTTTGAACCGGTCTTCGTTCGCGTCTTCTTGCTTGACGTAGGCCCTCATTTTCTGCTGGCGGATTTTGTACGGTCGCCCGCATTCTCGGCAAGTGTTCCAGGAGAAATGGCTTTCAAGGGTTTCTAGTAGTTGTATCGCCCAAGCTCTTGTTAGGCTTCCGTAAATCGGGTTTTGGCCGTTTAAATTCCGGTTGACCATTCGACGTAAAGTTTGCTCTTGAATGAAGGTATGGGGTTCTGGCTGAGGGTTAATAGCGAGGTCGATGAATGTTGCCAGGGCAACTTCTATTGTCTTGAATTGATTGCTCACCCATATCTTGGTTCCTTCGTCCATTTCAAATGTTCCGGGTTTGGCTACTGCTAACTGGGACTTAGACGCGTCGAACATCTGGAGCGCCATACGTAGCTGCGAAAATCTGTTTTCAATAATCTCCTTGTTTTGGGAGATGCATACTTGATGCAGAACATAGTCGTATGCACGGTCACCGTAAGCTGCTTTGCCTGTGAATAGAAGCGTAGCTAATTGCATGAATGCCATCGTTGTAACGAGATCGTCCAACAGTATGACCTGTTCCTTCTTGTATCTAATATTTTCGATTAAGTTTGCGACTTCTGTTCCCTGAGAGCGCCCCTTATCTTTGAAGTTATTAAACAAGGCGCACTCGGGGTTTAGGCTGATTTCAGAACACCTTTCTGATGCATTCAATGCGTCGTACCAAATATCTAGACCATCTTGCTCCGGTTTATCGGAGAAGACGTCATTTGAAGTAAAACGCTTTTCAACACGCTCTGATTGCCCCGCGTATGGGGTGACGGGAAGTCCATACCGCTCGACAAATTGAATGATTTTCTTTGGATCTGTCAGATCTACGTCTAAAAGGGTCCCGGTGGAGAAGCCCGAGGGGATGCCGTAGGCCGTCGAATGGGGTTTACAGATAAGCGCGGGGCGTTCCATTCCAAAAATATCTAAATTTTTCTCTCGACATGAGGGCAACATCCACGGTTTGATTTCGGCTGCTATAGGTGCCGGTACTTCGATTGCGGGGTGACTCATAGCTCTCTCCTTAGCGCTGTCAACCGAATTTCACGTTCCATTCGTATCGTATATACGACATCATCCGTTGTAAAGCATAGTGTGTGAATTGCATTCGAACTAAACGAAAGGAGTCTAAATGAACGGTATGGATTCGCAGAAACGAGACGCGATCGCGCGTAAAGCGTGGTGCCAGGCAATCGTCAAGCTGCCATCCGCATACGTCACCTCGCGAGATATCGCCAAGTTGCTGAATGTCTGTAAGACCAAATCTATACAGATTCTTAAGGCGGCCGGCGGCGTGAAGATTGCCGGCGTCTGGCGCGTGGACAAGGCCGATCTGATCTTATACCTGGCCTCTATGGAAGAAGGCAACGATGTGTTCTAAGACAATCGCCGAGGCCTTGGCAGATGCGTTGCCCGTCGACGGTACGCGCGGTTGCGCTGCGCACGCCGTCGGCGTGTGCCGTGCAACCGAGCGTACCGTCGACCGTGGCAACACTGCAACAACTTCAAGCGAGGAGGACCGGATGGACGTGACGAACATTATGGATGTTGATCCATCCTCCGCTCCCATCCTCGATATCAAGACGGTCATTAGTACTGGGGAGTACAAGCGACTGGCGGGAAAACACGACATCTAAGTTAGATATCTGAGGTGGGATGCTTTGACGTTGCGCTGGTCGACCATTGCATACCTTAATGTGGTATCTATTTTTATGGCCAAGGAGCACCTGGACTTGTTCGATGGGCATGCCTTTGTCGATTGCCTTTGTGGCAAGCGTTCTTCTGAACTTATGAGAGTGGACCCTTCCTAAATCAAGCTCGCGCTCCAGTTTCTAAGCAACGCCTCGACGCCGCCAATTTACAGTCTCTCGTGCGGCTCCTTGCTCGACACGAAGAGGGCTTCCGGGCTGCCCATTCGGGTAGACAGGTAATTCTAAATATGGACTTTAGTCTTTGCATCAAAATAGACGATGCGGTTCTTATTGCCCTTTCCGTGTATGATGCACTCCCGATTGATGGTGTCGATGGAGTTCCTGTCCAACGAGACGAGTTCGCCTACGCGCATGCCGGTAGAGCGCAACAGGTCGATCAGGGCAAGGTTTCAGGGCAACCCGCAGTTATCGCAAAGAATCTCGCGACTTTGTCGCCATACGTTTCCCTTATGAGTTGCGGAGCCTTGACTCTTTTAATGCGTTTGACCGGGCTTTTGATGATATGGTCTTCGTCTTCGAGCCATGAGTAGAAGCTTGAGATGATTCTTCGGACGTTATCAACGGTGACGTGAGTGACGCCGGCTTTTTGCTGATAGTTGGAAAGATAGGACCTAATTTCTTCGCTTTCCAAGTCGCAAACTGGCGCATCGAAAGATTCAAGCTTTTTTGATGGTGGCTTCGTAGTAGCAGATGGTTCTATCCGAGCAGCCTTCGAGGCGTTTTGCAGACATAAATAGATCTAGGAATGATTCGCTTTCAAACTCGCAGCCGTCTTCAGCTAGCTGGCTTTCATCGAAAGGGCAGTGCGATATAACTTTTTTGAGTTGGCGGCTCTGCCGTGTGGTCAGGTAGGGGAGCATGAAGCGGGTAATTTCTCTGGCTGTTTTCGCGAGATCCATAGAGAGGTCCTCCCTCGCACGGTGTGTGATGCTATTTTCCTTTGTTCACTCGTGCGTTACGGAGGGAATGCCGGGCGGCACCTCCGCTACGCCGCGTCAAGGGGGCCCATGAGACCCCGCACAAACCTCCGCTCCGCTCCGGTTGGTGGAGGTCGTCATGGACCTCCCTTGACCCGCCTTCGCTCCGGTGCGGCTTTGTCCGCAGGGGCGAGATACTAAGGGCCATGTGCCCGGAACGGAGGAAGACATGTGAGAACAGATGATGAGGGAGATTGCGGAGGGGCTGCCGTCCGCATAGGGTTCGGCGACGTGGAGAGCATCGACTGCGAGGGCGGCCGGGTCGTGTATATCACCGGAGGGGAGTGGGCTTCACCAAAAGAGTGTGGGCGTATCAATGGCACGTACACACCGGTTTTTTGGGACGCCTCGCATCATCCTCGCACCCTTGCGTTCCAAGGGGCTGCTGCCCCTTGGAACCTTGCCTGAGACGGCTCGGGGGCGACGGGTTTTGAGATTTATGCGCTTGCCGCCGCCGGATTTCAGTCTGGCATATAAGCGCTCTGACTCGGAATTCGGTGGCGGACGCTACTTCGTGGCACCGCAGGAAGAGCACTTGTACCCGGTGGTCACGGTCTCCTCCCATGCTGCACTCACCTGCACTTGTTCATCATATGCATCGGACACCTTTACCTGCTCGTCGTAAGCAGCCTGCACAGTACGAGTTTCTGAATGACAGCTTTGACAATTACCGCCACTCAAAGCTGCTGCCTTAAAATGAGCCGCTTCGTTACCGGTAATGTCCTGTCCGCATTGATTGCAAATATTAACAGTCTTGGTCACCGCATCGTGGTGAACGGTCTTGTACTGCGCATCGTGATGGACAGTCTTATACTGCGCGTCGTGATGGACGGTCTTGGTCTGGGCAACCCACTTGTGCTGGTGCGCCGTGGCGTCATCCTTCTTTGATGAGCCGCCCGAGATGGAACCGGAGCCGGAGTTTCCGCTACCTTCGCTCGGCTTGCTGTCCGACTTATTTCCAGAGCCGTTGTTTCCGCTATCGTTCTTGGAACCGGAATCGTTCTTCTTGTTGTCGGAGGTCTCCGGTGTCTTCGCATCGGACTTGTCCTCCTTGGCGGTCTCCTGCGCCTTTTCGCTCTCCTTCTCGACGGCATCCGCGTCGGCGTTCGGGTTCTTCTTGATGTTGTCCTCGAACTTCTTCGCGAGCGCCGCGCCCCTGTCTCCGGTCAGGGTGGAATCGCCCTTCTTCACGGCTGCTGCAACGTCCTTGGCGATGGCGGTCAGGTCATCCTTCGTCACCTTGCCCGCATCCACCTTTTCGTGCGTGATGACGGTACCGTTCGTTTTCTTGTCATCTTTCCCGGCCTTGACCTTACTGGACGCGGCCTTATAGGTAGAGCCGTCCGCGTTCACCGGCGGGATGAGCGAGACATTGTAGGTACCGGACTCGCCGATCTCTACGGTCACCTGCTTGTTCGCGGCGATGGCGGTGTAGAAGTCTACTTCCCCGTCCGCATCCTCTATATGGGCGATAATGGGCGTGGAAGTGTCCGCATCCCAGCCGTCAGCCTTTACCTCAAGGGTAAGTACCATGTCCTGTTTCTCATCGTCCTTTGACTGGGACACCGCAGGGGCATTGGAATCTCCCGTCCAGCTGGCATGTGAGATGGCGTAAGCCCCGCCGCCGATGAGAAGCGCCGCACAGAGGATTCCCGCACCAGCCACGCAGACCTGCTTACGGGAGAACTCGCCTCCGAAGAGCATAAGCGGTTTCCTTTCTTCTTTTCCTCTGCACCCCCGCTATGCGTTCGCGTCAAGCTGACGCTTGAGATTCGATACCTTCAACCACTGGAGAAGGAAGGCAAAGGGCGCAAATGCAGCCGGGATGGAAAGAAAAAGCGTCGCTATGAGGAGCAGTCCGAGAGCGTTGCCCCAAACGAACAGCCTTGAGCGCTTGATTGCACGCCATGCGGCAATGTAGCCAGCAGGTACCGTGCCGACATAGAACCCGGTAAAGGCTGTTGCAGCCAGCAGGACGGGAACGAGTGCAACGATTCCAATTGCACCCGTCTGAGTTATCAGGGCAGGGGAATTAACGAGAAGCAAAAGGAAAACAACTACCGCCGTTATCGCCCCGACGATATAGAGGAACTTCTTCATCAAATCGAAGACTCGTTTTTCCTCATCATATTCGGCGCGAATCGCCATAGCGTTGTCTTGGTATATCGGGTGTTGATAGGTTCGCATGGTATGACCTTCTTTCTAATGTTCTGTATGCAAGTTCTTTAGAAGTTGCAGTTGCCTGTCCGGGCGGAGTCCTCGACCAAAGGGTTTTGCGATATATGCATAGTCGCTGGGGAAGTCCAATGAGAGCATATCGTCCGTCACTTTCGGAATCTCCGTATCCACCATGGTTCCTTTCTGGTTGCAATGCCCCAATATTTGCATTGTATTTCAAATTGTCACTTATATAGGTGTGACTTATATAGGGTTGGCCTGAATCATTGACACCGGTGGATAGGAGGTGCCGATGACTGAGCTTGACCCCAAGATGCGCGTGGGGCTTCGCATTAAGGAGCTGAGGGGCGAGCTCGGCATGAGCCAAGAGGCCTTCGCATACTCCATCGAGATGTCTCGCACCTATTTCGCCGAAGTCGAGACAGGCAAGCGAAACGTGTCTATCGAGAATATCGAGCGCATCGCAGGCGGGCTTGGCGTCTCTCTGAGAGGGTTTTTCGATTCAGATCTGTTCGATGGTTAGTTCGGCTGCCGGCTTCTGACGTCATTTAAAAGTGCCCCGGTGGTAATCGCCGGGGTACTTTTCTAAAGAGGGGATTCGGCGGCGGCCGCTTCAGCGCGGATGCGCTGTTCGGCCTCTTCGAGGTCCCTGATAATCCTTCTCAGCGCCATGCAGCAAAAGAGCATCGACTCATGAAGGCAGGCGAGCTCGTAAACGATATCCTCGAGTTCCATATGGCTCCTATCGAAAAGTGAATAGCGTCTCTAATGGTTCCGATGCTGGACGTGGGCTGCCGGCGTCCGCCGCGAATCGGCCTCGGCTCCGTGGCCGGGTGATGCCTCCGCTGCGCCCTGTAAAGGCCGCTCCATGAGGCCCCGCACAAACCTCCGCTCCGCTCCGGTTGGTGGAGGCCGTCATGGAGGACCTTGACAGGCCTTCGCTCCGGCATGGCTTTGCAGGGAGCAAAGCCGACGACGACGCGCGGCGTCGCCATTCGGCTTTGCCCGCAGGGGCGAGATGTTGAGGGCCACGTGCCCGGAACGGAGGAAGACATGCAGCAGCTGATGACCGAGGAAATCGCCAGGACGGTGCCGAGGCTCTATGGGCAGGACGGGGCGGAGGACCCCACGGTCTACGCCCACTACTTCTCGTGCGTGAACGGATGGGACTGGTGGCTGCTCGAGTTCGACGGAACGGACGAGGCGTTCGGCCTCGTCGAGGGCTACGAAGACGAGCTCGGCTACTTCAGCATCAAGGAGATGGCCGAGCTGAACCGCCAGATGGGGTTCGCCGCCGTCGAGCGCGACGAGCACTTCTCCCCGAGGCCGCTCAGCGCCGTCAGGAGGAGGTAGCTCCATGGTCACGGTCGAGTTCGACTCCATGGGCGAGGCGGTCCGCCTCGCCCTCGTGGCCGGGGAGTACGCGGGCGGCGGCCTGGCCGTCCTCCTCCTCGACGCCACGGACCCGCGTTCCGAGGGCTACATGGCCGGGTGGGGCGTGCTCACGGCGGACGTGCCGTCGGCGGCCGAGCGGTGCCGCGGGCGCGGCAACGTCGCCATCGACGCCGACGTGCCCGCGGCGTTCCTCGAGGCGCTCGAGGCCGCCGGCTTGCTCCGCATGGCCGGCCGCTCGGCGGCGTCCGGGATGGCCCGCTACCCGCTCGCCACGGTCGACGGGTGCGCCCTCGACAAGATGGGCGGGCAGCTCGAGGCCCTCAAGGAGGCACTCGGATCGACGGTCGTCGTCGAGTACGAGGCGGGCGGAGACGCCGGCGCGTTCGAGGTGGGGACCGCGCCGGCGGGCTCGGCCGCGCTCGAGCGCCTCATCGCCGCCGCGAGGTCCGAGGCCGACGCGCTGGCGCTCGCCGGCGGATGGGCCGCCGTCCGGGTCGGTTTCGGGGACGCCGAGACCATCGACTGCGAGACGGGCCGGACGGTCTACGTCGCAGAGCGAAATTGAGAGGAGCGGGAGCGCGGTCCAGATGGGCCGCGCTTTTCGTTGCAGAGAATACGGAACTCCCACCGTCCAAGTGCCTTGGACGGTGGGAGCAGGATAAGGGCACACTACGGGCGCCCGGGATTTTGCGGCGCAACTCGGCGTGCCGAGTTCGTTTCCGCTGGCAGCGTGGGCAGATAAAACGAAAGACCGCCGCGGCCCGCCGTCATACGCGCCTCGCGTGGCGTAGGACGGCGGGCCGTTTTCGCAGACAGGGCCGTATGACGCATCAGAACCCGTCGGGCGCGGCGGACACCTTGCGCTTCCTGCTGCTGGATGGAGACCCCTTGGGCTTTTTCGGCTTCTCCGGGATGCGCCATACCGGTGCCAGGGCGGCGTTGCGAGCCTCCCCCTCGAGCGCCCGCGCGAGCAGCGCGCCCTCGGCCTCCGGTGACGTCATGCCGAGCAGCGGCCCCAGGAACGTCTCGGTGATGTCGCGGCTGGCGAGCGCCATCGGGCCCTCAGCGTCGATCACGAGCGCGCCGTTCTCGCGCGCGCTCCAGGCCATGAGCTCCGACGGGGTGATCAGCGGCCGCCGCGCCACGGAGAACGACTTTCCGGACGAGGAGCTCTGCGTCCCCTTGGTGGAGCTCTGCCCGGTCGTCTTGACGCTGTAGTCGCCGAGGCGCTTGCTGATCTCCTCCGCCTCGCCGACGGACTCTACCGAGAAGACGACCTGGGTGCCGAGCAGCGCCAGCAGCGCGTCCGACTCGGCCCTCGAGTAGCCGCACCGCGCCTCGAGCAGATGGGTGTTCTGGAGCACGAAGACGACGTGCAGCCCGATGCTGCGGACCTCCGCGAGGTCGCCGAGGAGCCTGGGGATCTTGGGGATCCCGGATCCCTCATCGATGGCGAGCAGGGTCTCCGCCGGCAGCCTGCCGCCGGACAGGCGCGCGGTCTCGCGCAGCGCCGACAGCGCCTGCGAGAAGATGCACGAGACGAGCGAGCCGCGGTCGCCGCGGTCCGTCGCGCTGGCGATGTAGAGGATGGTGGGCCTGCGCCCGACCGATGCGAGGTCGACCTCGCCGTCCCAGAGCATGCGGCTGACGTCGTCGTCGCAGAAGGCCATGAGGTAGTTGCGTGCGGTGGAGACGAGCGCCTCGCCCCCGCCGCCGTTCGACGAGGCGACGAGGAGGAACTGGCGCGCCGGGTTTCCCGCCGGCAGGTCCGCGGCGAGCTCCTCCAGCGACTTTACCGCACTCTTCCCGTCGCGGGGCTCCAGGAGCGCGAGCACGGTCGATAGGTTCCGCGCGTCGTCGGGGATCCGCCCGTCCGTTATCGCGAGCAGGCAGAGGCCGGTCAGCAGGTTGCGGCTGGCGTCCGTGAAGAACCTCTGGCCCGAGGAGAAGGCGTCGGGCACGATAGCGGAAGACAGCTCGCGGAGCTCGGCCACAGCGCCTGCGACGCCCTCGGTCCCGAGTGCCGCGATGGCGCGGTCGAGAGGGTTGAACCTCGCCGACTTGACGGGCTCGTCGAGCCGGATGGCGACGACCTCCATCCCGGCCCTCCTGGCGAGTGGCTCGGTCCATGCGCGGATCTCGGACTTCGGGTCGTGGACGATGACGGATGTCGGGATCCCGTGGGCGTTGCGGTCGATCGCCGCGGCTATCGATGGTGCCAGAGCGCGCCTGGTCTTGCCGGCGTTGCTGCCCGCACGTATCAGGCTGTGGACGGCGGGGACCGTCGCCAGGCCGTCACCGACGGAGCCCGCCACGATCACTCCCTTTGCGGCCTCGCGGCCGTCCCATACGGGGCACCTCCTCGCGACCCTGGAGGGCCTCGATTCGAGCCAGGCGTCCCCGTGCGTGCGCGTGGGCGCGCGGTCGCCGGCGAACGTCCCGTCGTGGAGTCTCGCCCATGAACGGCCCCACGAAATGAGGCCGAGAACGAGGATGGAGGCCGCGACGAGCGCGAGTGCTGCGAGCAGCTCGCCTGCCTTGCCCGACGCCGCCGCGTCGGCGGCCGCCTCGAGGGGGCCGCGGAAGACGTAGGCGGGCTCGGGGCCCGGGTCGGCCGTGGGCAGTCGCAGCAGGACGGAGAGGCCCGAGATGAGGGATGCGGTCCACCATCTGGCGTAGTCCCAGGCGCTGGCGCTCGCGACGCAGGCGATGCCGGCGGCGACGCCGTGGGCCGCGAGCGTGCCGGCGAGCTCCCTTCTCATGTCGCGGTTGAAGGATTTCGGTTTCATCTCGTGATCGTCCTCTCTATCCTGTTTGCTATCTTCAGCGCGGGGACGCTCGACGGCCCGGTGCCGCCGGAGGCGAGGACCCTCAGGGTCGCGGCGATGAGTTTCAGCGCCCTCTCGCCGGCCTCGTCTCCCATGTCGCGTCCTCTGGCGTCCCGCGTGGTCTCCCTGGCGACCAGGGTCGCCATCGCGGCGGCGCGCCCTAGGGCGGTGCCTGCCGACGGGGCGCGCCTGAATGCCCGGTCCGCCGTGGGACACCCCCTGAGGTCTGCCGGCTCGAGGGCCCGGCCGCGCGCGGCCTTTCGCGTGATCCTTTCGAGGCGCGCCTTCGGGATGCAGGAGCGGGCCTCGGTGGCGAGTCCGGCTTCCCGCCGCCTCTCCGTCGCGGGGCCGGTTTGGGGCGCGGCGCGTCGTGTCGGCACCTCCTCGCGAGCCGGCGTCCTGTCCGGGACTATGACCCGCAGCGCCGCGTTCTCGCACCGGAGGCCGAGGTCGGCGGCCGCTTTGCGGACGTAGACATCCCGCGCCTCACCGGTCAGGCACTTGAGGTCGGCGCACCTCTCGACCGCCTTCTTGTGGCGCTCCAGCGCGCCGGCGAGCTCGGGGGAGTCGGACGCCGCCCGGTCGAGGGCCTCCCTCAACGCGGCGGAGGCCTCCGGATGGAAACGCCTGAGGTGGGCGGCCTCGATCCTTCCGTTCGGCGGCAGGCCGATGTCGAGCTTTCCGCGGTCGATTCGTGCAACTGCTTCCAGGGCCGCCTCCCTCGCGAGGTCGCGCTCGATGTACGCTTCCCGCAGCAGCGGTGCCATGGCCTTCGAGGAGATCTCGAGCCTGGCCGCCTCCATCTTCCCCTTTGGCAGCAGGGAGTCCCAGTCGCCCGAGCGGTCGACCGTGAGGATGTGGACGTGGTGGCTCGTGCCGTTGATGTGCATCGCCGCATAGAACTCCACGCGGCTCTCGGGCACGCCGGTCATCTCGGAGAAGAGCCTCGGCCACTCGGAGCGCACCAGCGCCTGCCAGGCGTCCAGGCGGTCGAGGCCGGCATCTGGGGCGATGTCGTTCGGGACCGTGACGACGGTGGTGAGCACCGCGCCGCCGTTTTGGGCGATGGCGCGCCTCGCCTCGGCGACGGCGACCGGGCCGTCCGCGCCCCAGAGGCCGCCGGTCGAGCCGGTCCTGTTCGCGGCGTAGGCGGCCAGGCCGTCGACGCCGAGCCTCCTGCCGTCGGCCTCGCTGACCTCGATGATGACGCCGCGGCGGGTGCCGGCGTATGCCGCCAGTCCCGCGGCGGACGCCCTCGCGGACGCCCCCGCGCGGACGACGGAGTGGTTGACGATGACGGGCGGGCTAGCCATCGGCGCGCTCGCGCGCGTGGAACTTCACCTCGTCGATTCGGCCGAGGCCGGCGCGGCTGAGCTCGCCGGCTTGCGCGAGGTAGTTCTTCCAGATGTCCGCGACGGGGACGTCGTCGAGCGAGGCGTAGGAGGCCTTGAGGACGTCGGCCGACATGAGGCCGGCCATGATGGCGGCGGTCATGGGGCGCGAGAGGACCGCGGCGATGCGGTCCTCGGTGGCGTCGAGCTTGCGCTCGATGTCGAGTGCGGCGACGTCCATGCGCGCGTCGACGACGCCGCGGATGAAGCCCGCGACCTCGTTGCCGTAGAGGTCGAGCCCCTCCGCGGCGAGCGCCGAGCGCAGGAGAGAGCGGATCTCGTCGCTGACGTTGGAGTTGTCGACCTCAGCCCGCGTCTTGAGGGCGGTGTAGAGCTTGTGGTCGATTTTTACGCTGATGGTTTTGGTTTCGTCCATAGGGTCTCCTCATAAAAACAGGGGGCCGTTTGGCCCCCTGTGGTGTCTATTCGTCTTCCGTGTGTGTAATCGGATAGCCTTTTGGCGCTTTAGCCGCCGGCAAGGGCGTATATGCGATGAGCTCGTTTTTCATTCGGACGGCATCGAAATCAATCAACTCTGCAATTAGTTCAATGGGTCCGGCGCTGGATTTGTTAATGCCCATGTTTGCTCCGAGCTCAGTTGGTCTTAGCCGGCGCTCGCTACATTCAGTTGACGCCGATGTAGCTAAGAACGCTGTCGCGATTGATGCGCCACAGCTTCCCGCACTTCACGGCTTTGAACGTTCCGTTCTGGCAGAGCCTGTAGACGGAGCGGTCGCTGATGCCGAGCAGGTGGGCGACAGGCATCGGATCAACGATGTCTGGCATCGTGCGAAAAGCATCAAGAGTGATGCGTTTGCTCTCAACCTCCATTTCGACCTCCTTTCTGTCTGCTGCCGTCTCCTTGAGATCTAGTCTGGAGCGTCTTGGGCGACGGATTCAAAAACGCGGTCATGGCGGACGATACGGACCCGATGGACTGAAATGACTTACTACGGGAAGGTATAGGAAAGGCCGCGATGCAGTATCGCGGCCTTCGATTAGGTCCTATCCAGCTTTTGGATACAATGAAGCGCTCTTATAAAGGCGTCCTAGGGCGTTCATTGCCGATGCAGTTGCCTTCGGGTCGGCGCTGGCGTATCTATCTAGGGTCATGGAGGCTTTGGAGTGACCCATCAGACTTGCGAGCGTTCTTGGGTCTACGCCGTTGGCGACAGCGTATGTTGCGAAGCTGTGTCTTAGGTCATGGAAGGTCACCGTGTTTCTATTTAATACTCCATGAAGGTTTAGCGCCTTGGAGAGCGCACGCCAGGCGTCATTGACCCTGGGCGGCTTGAGGAACGAGCCGTCGGGAAAGCCCAGCACGAACATCTCCCCGCTGAATTCAGTCCCAAGCCTGGTGCATTCTTCTTCCGTGTTTCGCTTGCGCGCGGCTAGATCGTGCATGAGGTCCTCCGGGCAATTCGGAATTGTCCGTCTACTGCTGACGCTTTTGGGGCCTTTGATGTAGAACTCGGTGTCGGTGTGCCCGATTGCGGCTT
This sequence comes from Collinsella aerofaciens, assembly GCF_018785245.1. Classification (GTDB taxonomy): domain Bacteria; phylum Actinomycetota; class Coriobacteriia; order Coriobacteriales; family Coriobacteriaceae; genus Collinsella; species Collinsella aerofaciens_AD. Next base: position 47,544 of record NZ_WQPL01000019.1, read on the forward strand.
CCACGCGAATCGAGGAATGGGAAAAGTCGACACATTTCCACTTCAGGGCGCAAAGTTCACCTCGGCGGAGTCCTGTATACAGGGCGATTTTCGCGGCTAGAATTGCCGGGACATCTATGGATGCGTTGAGGGTGTTTATGACGCGCACCCTTTCCCTTCCGGTAAGTGAATTCGGTCGTCCGTAGTCGGCATCCTCGTTCTTGGGAACCTTGGCCCATGCGGCAACATTTTCCGAAACTAGCTTTTTCCTTAGCCCGTATTTCAATGAGCCCCTCAACAGCCTAAGGGAATTGCATGCAGTTGACCTCGCGTGCTTCTTCGCCATTACGCTGACCCATTCCTGAACGTCTTCTTCAGTCAGGTCATCTAGGGGGATGCTGCCAATATAAGGTTCGATGTTTCGGCGGAGCATGCCTGAATAGCCGGTTGCGGTTGAACGCGCGATGTCGGCGCACTCCATTGTTATATAGCTAGACACTAGTTCGGCGACTGAAATCGAGCTCGTTGGTTTCATTGCCTCGGCTTCCGCTTCTGCATTCAGGTGAGCGCGGATGGCCTCGGCTTCCACCATTGCAGCATCACGATGTTTATGGCTTCGACCTTTATCGCGGCCTCGATGCTCAAGAAGTTGGGTCTTCTTGCGCCAGGCTCCATCCTCGAAGTAGGGGAACTGCGCGCGCCAGCGGTCGCTCATGTACTTATATATAGATGAGGTAGCGTATTTCTCTTCCATTGTTCCTCCGTGTGCAATCACGTGTGCAATGACTGTGCAATTTGACTGTTTCGGAGACGTCTCAAGTGAGACTATAGGCGGAAAATGAAAGAAAAACGCGAGGTCACGGTCGGCATAGTCGCAGATGAACGCTAATAAACGATAAGGAAACCGATGTAATCAGTGGGTTGCAGGTTCGATTCCTGTCACTGGCTCCATGAGAGTTTCGGGCTCTGTTCCTTGTGGGACAGGGCCCGTTTCTATTTATGTCGACATGTAAGTGGGTTTGACTCCCACCAAGCTTCAGGTTTGTCTCGATCTGTAACACGAAGAGGCTGAAAACCGTTCTAGCTGTTACAGAGTGAGACGTAAGCCGGGGTCGCCGCGTAGTATCTCGATCTGTAACAGATAGGAGAGGAATGACCCTCTTACTGTTACAGATTGAGATGAAAACGGTGAGGCCCCTGGTCTACTTGATTGCACCGGGGAAGCTCCGATCTCGACCTATATATAGGTGCAAATAGGCTGTTATCGAAGCTCGATCCTGAAGGTGTACTCTACTACACCAAAGTGTTCCCTCGTGAAATGTCACAAGCGTAGCCAAATCCACCGTCCTTCATATCCAAACTCAACAAAACCGCAGGTCACAGCTATATAGATACGCCCGGCACCGTGTATCTAGAGGTTTTCGTTGACAGCCCCCAAGGTTGCATCGTATTATCTTTTTCGTTCGCGGGGGCGGCGGTCCAAAAGACCAAAGGACCTGCGGATACTTGAACGATTGGGAGTTTGCCCGAGTGGTTAATGGGGACGGGCTGTAAACCCGTTGGCTCTGCCTACATAGGTTCGAATCCTATAGCTCCCACCCGTCAAGTGCCTGTATAGCTCAGTCGGTAGAGCACTTCGTTGGTAACGAAGAGGTCACCAGTTCAAGTCTGGTTGCAGGCTCCATCCGGCGGTGTAGCTCAGTTGGTTAGAGCACACGGTTCATACCCGTGGCGTCACTGGTTCGAATCCAGTCACCGCTACCATAGGTAACACGGTGGCTTCTCAATAGTATGTTGAGAGGCCACTATGGTATAAAGGCAAAGTCCCGTCCGGGGACGACCTGTTTAGAGGAGGGCTTTATGGCCAAAGAGAAGTTTGAGCGCACTAAGCCGCATGTTAACATCGGCACCATTGGTCACGTCGACCACGGCAAGACCACGCTGACCGCTGCCATCACCAAGGTTCTCTCCGAGACCGAGGGCTGCAAGGCTGACTTCACTGCGTTCGAGAACATCGACAAGGCTCCCGAGGAGCGCGAGCGCGGCATTACGATCTCCGTCTCCCACGTCGAGTACGAGACTGCTGCCCGTCACTACGCTCACGTTGACTGCCCGGGCCACGCTGACTACGTCAAGAACATGATCTCCGGTGCTGCTCAGATGGACGGCGCTATCCTGGTCATCGCCGCTACCGACGGCCCCATGGCTCAGACCCGCGAGCACATCCTGCTCGCCCGTCAGGTCGGCGTTCCCTACATCGTCGTCTTCCTGAACAAGTGCGACATGGTCGACGATGACGAGCTCATCGACCTCGTCGAGATGGAGACCCGTGAGCTCCTCTCCGAGTACGATTTCCCCGGCGACGACATTCCCGTCATCCGTGGTTCCGCTCTGGGCGCTCTCGAGGGCGACGCCAAGTGGATGGACGCTATCCGCGAGCTCATGAAGGCCGTCGACGAGTACATCCCGACGCCTGCTCGTAACAACGACCTCCCCTTCCTGATGGCCGTTGAGGACGTTATGACCATCTCCGGCCGTGGTACCGTTGCTACCGGCCGTGTCGAGCGCGGTGAGCTCAAGCTCAACGAGCCCGTCGAGATCGTCGGCATCAAGGATACCCAGAACACCGTCGTTACCGGTATCGAGATGTTCCGTAAGTCCATGGACTTCTGCGAGGCTGGCGACAACGTCGGTCTGCTGCTCCGCGGCATCAAGCGCGAGGACATCGAGCGCGGCCAGGTTCTCTGCAAGCCCGGTTCGGTTACCCCGCACACCAAGTTCACCGGTGAGATCTACGTTCTGACCAAGGAGGAGGGCGGCCGTCACACCCCGTTCTTCGATGGTTATCGTCCTCAGTTCTACTTCCGTACCACCGACGTTACCGGTACGGTCAAGCTCCCCGAGGGCACCGAGATGGCTATGCCTGGTGACCACATCACCATCGAGGGCGACCTCATCCACCCGATCGCCATGGAGGAGGGCCTGCGCTTCGCTATCCGCGAGGGTGGCCACACCGTCGGTTCGGGCATCGTCTCCACGATCATTGAGTAAATTAGCTCTTTGATATAGCTGACTTAGAGAACCCGGCACTTATATGGGTGCCGGGTTCTTTTCTGCAATGGATATTGAGCCGTTGCTGGTGTCGAGAGGATCGACAATGGTCCTGGATGCACCGTCGATTAGATCTCGATGGCTTCATTGATGTGTTCCAAATATGAATGGATCCACCGAGAACCAATTGACTCGAGGTTTTCATTGACAGCACTTACGTGGAGCTGATAAAGTAACAACTCGTGCCCGTACGGGGCGGAAATGAAAGGTTCAGGATACATGCGTACTCTAGTTACTCTTGCGTGCACTGAGTGCAAGCGCCGCAACTATACGACCACCAAGAACAAGTCGACCATGCCTGATCGTATGGAGATCAAGAAGTATTGCCCCTGGTGCCGTCACCACACGCTGCACAAAGAGACTCGCTAGTCTCTAGTCACATACGCCAGTAGTTCAATTGGTAGAGCATCGGTCTCCAAAACCGAGTGTTGAGGGTTCGAGTCCTTCCTGGCGTGCCAGTCATTATTCCGTAAGCTCCCAATTGGGGGCTTACGGTTTACTCATGTATAAGCGCATTGCGCGGAGGTAACCCAAATGGCCAACAAGAAGAACAAGAAGAAGGCTCAGCAGCAGGCGCCTGCCAACAACGCTGCCGCCAACTCCAAGGTTGAGGCCAAGAAGGCCGTTGCCAAGAAGAACGAGAAGGCTGCGAAGTCCAAGAAGAACGAGAAGCCTGGTTTCTTCGCCCGCACCAAGAAGTATTTCGCTTCGGTCAAGTCCGAGATGAAGCGTGTCACGTGGCCCGATAAGAAGGAGCTCGTGAACTACTCGGTCGTCGTTTGCGCTTCTCTGATCGTCGTCGGCGTCGTCATCGCTCTGCTCGATGCTGGCTTTGGCGAGGCTCTTGCTCTGTTCTCTGGATTGAGGGGCTAAACCATGTCTAAGCGTTGGTACGTCGTTCACACTTACTCTGGATACGAGAACCGCGTTAAGTCCGATCTCGAGCATCGCATCGAGACTATGGGCATGCAGGACCGTATCTTTGATATCGAGATTCCTATGGAGCGCGTCACCGAGATTAAAGAGGGTGGCAAGCGTGAGACCAAGGATTCCAAGATCTTCCCGGGTTATGTCCTGGTCCGCATGGAGATGGATGACGATGCTTGGACGTGTGTTCGTAACACGCCTGGCGTCACCGGTTTCCTAGGCGGCAACGGCAAGCCCGCACCGCTTTCCCGTGACGAGTACAACAAGATGACTCGTCGTCCCGGTAAGGGCGATTCGCCCAAGCGCACCTCGGTTGATATTGAGGTCGGTACGTCCGTCCGCGTCACCGATGGCCCGCTTACCGACTTTGATGGCAAGGTCTCCGAGGTTAACACCGAGGCTGGCAAGCTCAAGGTCACGCTGATGATCTTTGGCCGCGAGACGCCGGTCGAGCTCGACTTTAACCAGGTCGCTGTCATCGCTTAAGTTTTCGTCCGTTCGCGCGAGCGTGCTTCTTCTGTGACTGCTCATCTCAGGAGTGCTTCTAACACGTGCGTGCTTACGATATAGCAAGTACTTCACACTCGTGATTCGAAAGGAATGACCATGGCTGAGAAGAAGGTTGCCAACGTCATTAAGCTCCAGATTCCTGCTGGTGCAGCAAACCCCGCTCCTCCCGTCGGCCCCGCCCTGGGCGCTGCTGGCGTGAACATCATGCAGTTCTGCCAGGCCTTTAACGCCGAGACGCAGGACAAGAAGGGTGACATCATCCCCGTTGAGATCTCTGTCTACGAGGACAAGTCCTTCTCCTTCATCACCAAGACCCCGCCGGCGGCTCACCTTATCAAGAAGGAGCTGAACCTCAAGTCTGGTTCCGCTAAGCCCCAGGCTGACAAGGTTGGTCAGCTCTCCCAGGAGCAGCTCACCAAGATCGCCGAGATCAAGATGCCGGACCTCAATGCCAACGACATTGACGCCGCCAAGAAGATCATCGCCGGTACCGCCCGTTCCATGGGCGTCACCATCGCTGAGTAGCGATTTCTTATGGTAACGGCGGGTGCTCCGACCGGGGCGCCCGTTAAATGTGTGCAATAGGGCACACGATACGATGTGGGAGGGCTCACGCCCGTTTAACCACAGGAGGTAATGCACATGGCTAAGCATGGTAAGAGCTATAACGCCGCTGCCGAGAAGATCGACCGCGCCACGCTCTACACCCCCCTTCAGGCTGCCAAGCTCATCAAGGAGCTCGACACCGCCAAGTTCGACGAGACCGTCGAGGCTCACTTCCGTCTGGGCATCGATACTCGTAAGGCTGACCAGAACATCCGTGGTTCCATCTCCCTGCCCCACGGCACCGGCAAGACCGTTCGTGTTGCCGTCTTCGCCGAGGGCGAGAAGGCCCGTGAGGCTGAGGCTGCCGGCGCCGACATCATCGGTTCCGACGAGCTCGTCGCCCAGATTCAGAAGGGCGAGATCAACTTCGACGCCGCTATCGCTACGCCGAACATGATGGCCAAGGTTGGCCGCATCGGTAAGATCCTTGGTCCCCGTGGCCTCATGCCGAACCCCAAGCTCGGCACCGTGACCATGGACGTCGCCAAGATGGTCTCCGAGCTCAAGGCTGGCCGCGTTGAGTACCGCGCCGACCGCTACGGCATCTGCCACGTGCCCCTGGGCAAGAAGTCCTTCTCTGAGCAGCAGCTCGTCGAGAACTACGCTGCCCTGTACACCGAGATTCTGCGCGTCAAGCCCTCTTCTGCTAAGGGCAAGTACGTCAAGTCCATCTCCGTGTCTTCCACCATGGGCCCTGGCGTCAAGGTCGATCCCGCTGTCCAGCGTGACTTCCTGGCTGAGTAACTGCTAGTTACTGCCTGAGTACAGCAAGCATTGCTAAAGAAACCCGGTTCTGCCTTGTGCAGGACCGGGTTTCTTGCTATCGCGTCAAAACCACCATAAAGGGGACAGTGTCCCCTTTATGGTGGTTACCAGGGTGTTCTGGCTGTTGAAGACTCGATGGCTTCGTGGCGTTTGAGCTCGCGGCGCATGGTTTGTGAGTTGAGCCAAGCTGCTTGCCAGCCGCGGATGGGGTAGTGCGTCTGGTCGAGCTCAAACTGCGTATAGCCGCAGGCGTTGATGATCGTCGTTCCACACACATGCTGACGCTCGCGCTGAAAATCGCAACCGTAGCTTTGGTGCACATGCCCGTGCACCATGTAGTCGGGATTCCAGGATTCGAGTGCTGTGTTAAAACACTCGAATCCTCGATGCGGCAGATCGTCCAGATCACCCATACCGGCGGCGGGTGCATGGGTAAGCAGAATGTCGCACCCGCCGACCATCCTAACCTTACGCGACAGCTTACGCATGCGCTTGGACATCTCGCGTTCGGTGTACATGTTGGCGCCGTCGCGATAACGCATGGACCCGCCAAGGCCCGCAATGCGAATCCCTCGGTACGTGTACACGCTGTCCTCTACGCAGATACATCCACCCGGTGCATGACGTGCGTAGCGGTCATCGTGATTGCCGCGCACGTAGATGAGCGGTTTGTTGATGACCGTAACCAAAAACTCAAGATAGTCCGGGTCCAGATCGCCGGCGGACAAAATCAGGTCGACTCCCTCAAAGCGTTCCTTGCGAAAGCACTCCCAAAGGCATCGTTCTTCGGTATCGGCTATGGCAAGGATTTTCATAGGGCAGGGACTTCCGGCTCATCGTCGAGCTGCGGAATGGTGCCTACCACGTTGTCCGCCAGCCAATTCATCTCGACAATCTGCGTGCTCGGCAGCGGAGGGAAGCCTTCGATCTGTACCACGCCGTTCTGGCTGTGGAGCTCGCCGCCAAAGGGGTTGATGGATCCCTCAACAATGCCGTTACGGAGCAACTGCACGAGTTTGCGCGTCTGGTAGGGTAGGCCCGGAGCGTAACGGATGTCGATAACGCCAGAGCTCATGCCGTACCAGTAGTTGACGGCGCGCACTTGGTTGTCATCGCTGGTCTCGTCCCACGTGCCGTGCAGAAGGCTGCGAACGATGAGCTCGTAGTAACGGCCCCAGTTCCATACCGGCATGGCGATGCCGGAAACCTTGCCATCGACCAGGCGGTGGAGTCCGTAGGCCGTAGGGTCTTCGAGCGACTTTGACATGTCAGCGCCGGTCATGACGCTCACGCCTTCGCGGCACATGGCCTCGGCAAGACCGCCGGCGGGTACATCGCCCCAGGTGAGGATAATTTGCGCGCGGGGGTCGAGCAGCGAGGCACCGATGGCAAAGGCATTGATCTCGCTGAGCGCGCCGGATGCGAAGACCGACGCGTGGTAGCCGATGCGATGGTTGTCTGCCATGCTGGCGGCAAGGGCGCCCAGGAGGAACTTGGCCTCGTACATCTTGCCAAAGTACGAACGGACGCTTTGGTGGGGAAGGCCGATAGAGCAGTTGAGGAACCGAACCTGGGGATACTCAACGGCAGCTCTGAGCGTGTATTCCATCAGGCGGTGCGAGGTCGAGAAGATGACGTTGTCTCCATGTTTGACAGCCGTTTCCACGGCGGCGTAGAACACGTCCGGATCGTGACAGTCCTCGAACGCCTCGGTGCGCACGATACCGTCAAAGTGCTCATCGAGATACTGGCGTCCTTGGTCGTGCAGACTGTCCCAGCTCGACGCCGCACAGGGGAACTCATGGATAAAGGCGATACACAGGGGGTTGGCCGTCGAATAGACAGTCTTGCCCATAAAGAAGTTGAGCACGCCGGAGGTGGACTTGGTGGGCGACTCCTCCTCATCGACGCTCGGCGCTTCGACAAGATCGACCTTGTCCTCGTCATTTTTGCCGGCAATGACCAGCTCGCGCCAAATCTTGCACAGGCGGTTTACGACGATATCCGTCGGCGTATCCAGCAGGCGGTCCTGGTTGTACACATTGAGGTAGACGAGCATGGCGTCGGCAGGCGTAATGTCCAGGTGGTCGCCGCCTGCGCGAAGGTAGGCGCGCTTAAAGAGCAGGAAGGTGTGGCGTAGGTAGTCGACCTTTTTCTGCGGCCATTTTTCGATAAGGTTCTGACCGAGCATCTTGGCGAGCGTCTCGTAGCTTCCCTCACGCGAGAACTCGATCTCGTATAGGGGGCAGACGCGCCAAAACGCGCAGAATTCACCGTACAGGCGGCTTTCGACGGAATCCCATGTGCCGGGGTAGAGACGGGTGACCCTGGCCGAAACCGTTGGAGCGTCCAGGAATTTGAGGACACTGACGCGTTTGTTGCCTTCCTGGACATAGAACCGATGCATGAACTCGGTGACGATGATGGGGTCGCGATAGCCCTCGGTTACCTGGATGTCGTAGAGGTTGGACCACTTGCGGGCGAACTCGGTGTTAAACGGCAGCAGGGGCATAAAGTTGCATGAAAAGGCGGGCTGACGGCCCTTGGTGACCGTGCCGACGACCATTTCGAGCGGAATATCCCGCAGGCCGACGCTCACTCGCTGACCTAAGGGGAGCTGAGCAACCAAGCTATCGAGGTCCGTAAGGTATGGATGCTCGCTTTGGCTAATGGCGCGACGGCGTCCCTGCTCGCCGCGCTTGCGTGCTTGACGATAGGCCTCTTCCATGGTGTCTACTCCCTTAGTCGTTTAAACAACGATATGAACCATGGTACCACGAATGAAAACCACTACAAAGATGCCTGTCCCCTTTGCGGTGGTTTAGGCGATGATGGGGGCGATGGCGCGGATGCAGGCGTCGGCTGCCGTGAAAGTAGTGCTGTCGTCGCTGACGATAAAGATGATCTTTCCTTTGATGCCAAAGTCGCCGATTTCGCTAAAGAGTACGTAGGGCTCCTTGTCAAAGCCCGAGATGGGCGAGACGGCCGTTTTGGTTGCGCTCGTGAGCTCGTCTGCCAGCACGTCAAGGGAGGCCCACTTAGACGTGTCCTTTACGGCAACGGGCACGGCCACGCGCCCAAAGGGCATCAAATGCACGAGCGTGTTCTTGGAGATGTTGGAATTGGGCACAATGATGGTCTGTCCACAGGCATCCTCAATCGTCGTATGGCGCCAAGTGATGTCTTGGACAACGCCGGATACGCCGCCGACCTCGATATTGTCGCCGGGTTTGATGATGCCCATAAAGGTCACCTGCATGCCGCCGATAAGGTTTGATAGCGTGTCCTGAAAGCCGAGCGAGATGGCGATGCCGCCGACGCCAAGAGCGGCGACGAGGGCGTTTGCATTAATGCCAAAACAGTTGTCGAGGATAAAGCTGCCGCCAATCATCCAGATGACGGCGCGCGCGATGTTGATGAAGATACTCGATGCCGGAAGCGGGTTATCGTCTCGGTTAAGCAGATGGTTCAGGGTCTTGGATACGACCTTGGCGGCGACGGCGGTGCCTATCGCCAAGATGACGGCCCAGATGATGTTGTGGACCCACCGTTGCTCAAAGAAATGAAGAATCGGCTCAAACAATTCCATGTGGGGAAAACCTCCTAATGATCGTCCAACCATGATACCCACCAAGAAGCCCGTCCGATCAAATTCGGACGGGCTTCTGTGCTCGATATAAGGTTTACGCGGCGGGGCTGCAAGGCCCGGCGGTGTAGCTTAGCGTCGACGCTTCCAGATAATGCCGAGGATGATGACGATGATGCCGCCGATAAGGCACGCGCCAACTACTGCCAGCGTGTGGTCTCCCGTTGCGGCGAGCTTACCGGTCGTCTTCTTGGTGATGACCTTCGTGGTCGTCGTGTCCGTCTTGGGCGAGGGCTTAGGCGTCGGGGCCGGTGTGGGCGTGGGGTCCACGGCAGCGGAGCCAAAGCTGATGGTGCCCGCGAGCGAGGCCATCTTGCTCTCCCAGCCGTTCTGCCCGATCAGCGCCCTCAGCGCCGCCTCGCACGTGCCCCACTCGGTGTACTTGGTGGCGTGTGCAAAGGTGGGAAAGTCGGTCGTGTTGGTGATGATGTAGTTGTTGGTGGCGACGGTATAGGCCTTGGCGGGGTCGAGCGTGCTGCCGTCCTTGGTGAGTGTGGCACTCACAATGCGCTTGCCTTCGGGCTGCGTCCAATCAATCGTAACGTTGATGCCGCCAAAGGAGAGAACGCTGCCAGAGTCATCGCGCCACTTGTACTTGTCTTGCGCCTCCTGCTCGGTATGGCCGGCTGCCACGTAGGCTTGCTGAAGCTCGTAGCTGTGATTGCACTCGTCGCTGATCTGCAGTGAGTGCTCGAGCGCTGCCAGGAAGTCCGCGCCGGTCATGGTCCAGGTCTCCACGGTGTTGCCGTAAGGCGAGATAGCGATGACGTTGCCGGCGGTCACATCGCCCGCAGCGATGCCACCGCGGATGCCGCCAGCGTTTTCGATAGCGAGGTCCGCGCCCGTCAAGGCAAGATAGGAGCCGCAAATCACATGGCCGATGGTCTGGGCCTTGGTGGTATCGCCCTCCTTGCTGGGGCGGAAATCGGTGGTGCGCACCATTTCCCAACCATGCGTGCCTGCGGCGTCCTCGCCGTAGAAATAGTTGGTGGTGGATGTGCCGAGCACCTTGTTCGATTCGTTTTCAAAGGCCACGTCGAGCGGCTTGATCTTGTTGCGGACGGCTTCAAGGCGGTTTTGGTAGTCGGAGCCCTTGTCGGGGTCTGCCAAAAGGTCATTGACGTTCTTGGCGGTGTAGAGCTTCTCGTCAGTGCCGCCTGCAGGGACTGTGACCGTGTCATCGTCGGTCGTCTCGGTGCCATTCGTGTCGTACTTGTACGGAATGGAAAGCAGCCCCACCTCGGCAAAGGCGCTGCCTGCCTCGACAACGTGGATCGTCTTGCCGTCGGCTCCCGTCACCTTCTCGTTAAGGTTGATGTGCTCGTGGCCTGCGATAAGGGCATCGACGCCACGGAGCCGCGTGGCAAAGGTCTTTGCGTCGAGCGTGTGCGCGATACACACAACAACATCGCAGCCCTCCTTGCGCAGCTGCTCCGCCTCGGCATTGATGGCGTTCGCGGCACTCGAGAAGCTGGTGCCCGCGACCAGGTCCGCGCGCAGCGAGGAACCTAGCGACTCATCCATGGCTCCGACGACGCCGACCTTGATTTTGTAGGCGAATGTGGAGTGATCCTCGCTATCCTCCCAGGTGCGATCGAGCGTCTTCGTGATGCTCGAGCTCCATACGCCGTTCGAGGACGTTGCATTCGCGCAGAGCATGGCGAAGGGCGTGCCGGTGGTGCTGTAGCCGGTCATGGTGCGGAGTTTGTCCGCGCCGTAGCTCCAGTCGTGGTTGCCTGGCGTGGTTGCGTCGTAGCCGTCGGCGTAGAAGGTGTCCATGAGCTCGGCGATGCTCTTGCCCTCGCTCATGGTGGCGAAGGGCTGTCCGTGGAAGGTGTCGCCCGCATCGAGTAAAAGATCGGGGGCGCTGCTTTGGGCGCTATAGAAAACCGCCAGTCCGTCAAAGCCCACAGTGCCGGTGCCCTTGCTTGCGTTGTAGCTGTACTTGTAGCTGCCGTGGATATCGTTGGTGTGCATGACGGCCACGGAGCCGTCAATAGCGGCGGGCAGGTTTCCCGCGAAAGCGAGGCTTGGGATGCCTGCGAGCGCGCCGGCAAACAACGCGGCGGCCAACGCAAAGCGGGGGAGTCTTTTCATGGCAGTTTCCTTAGTCCTTAGCCAGAATGTCTGGTTGAATATCGGATTATCGACATAATATGCGAAAACCGCCGCAAGGGCCTCTGTCCCTTTGCGGCGGTTTTGGCGTTTGCGCAGATAAAACCTACCAAAATAAACCTGTCCCTTTTTGGCAGGTTTTAGCTTAGCAGCATGCGGTCGTTGGCGAGCTCGCCGCCCGAGACCTCCTCGAACTTCTGCAGCAGGTCGGCCACGGTGAGCGACTTCTTCTCGTCGCCGGCCACGTCGTAGATCACATGGCCCTCGTGCATCATGATCAGACGGTTGCCCAGACGGATAGCGTCGTTCATGTTGTGCGTGACCATGAGCGTGGTCAGGTGGTTCTCGTCGACGATCTCCTCGGTCAGGTTGAGCACCTTAGAGGCCGTCTTGGGGTCGAGGGCCGCAGTGTGCTCGTCGAGCAGCAGCAGGCGCGGCCTGGTGAGCGTGGCCATCAGCAGGGTGAGTGCCTGGCGCTGGCCACCCGAGAGCAGGCCGACCTTGGCGTTGAGACGCGTGTCCAGACCAAGGTCCAGGCGCTTGAGCAGCTCAACGTACTCATCTTTCTCGGCCTTGGTGACGCCCCACGAAAGGCCGCGACGCTGGCCGCGACGCTTGGCGAGGGCCAAGTTCTCGGCAATCTGCATGTCGGCAGCGGTACCGCGCATGGGGTCCTGAAACACGCGGCCCAGGTACTTGGCGCGCTGCGACTCGCTCAGGCGCGAGATGTCGGTGCCGTCGAGCTCGATAACGCCCGAATCGAGCGGGTACACGCCGGCGATCATGTTGAGCAGCGTGGACTTGCCGGCGCCGTTGCCGCCGATCACGGTTACAAAGTCGCCGTCATTCAGGGTGAGGTCGACGCCGGTGAGCGCGCGCTTCTCGGTGACGGTGCCCTTGTTAAAGGTCTTCTTGACATGCGAGAGCTTAAGCATCTGCCTCATCTCCCTTCGTGTAGGAGCTGCGGAGCTTATAGCGCTCCCAAACCACGGGCACGCACAGGGCCACAGCGACAATTACGGCGGAGAGCAGCTTCATGTCGTTGGCGTCCATGCCCAACTGCAGCACGATGGCGCGGATGAGGAAGTACACCACGGAGCCAAAGACGGCGGAGGCAAGACGGACGCTAAACTGCGTGAGGCCGCCGGGCAGCAGACGGCCGAGCACCTCGCCGATAACAATGGCGGCAAGACCGATAACGATGGCACCGGTGCCCATACCAATGTCGGCATACTTTTGGCTCTGGCAGATGAGCGCGCCCGAAAGGCCGATGAGGGCGTTGGAGAGCACGAGGGCGATCATCTTGGTGGAGTTGGTGTTGACGCCCAGAGCGCGGATCATGTACTCGTTGTTGCCGGTGGCTCGCAGCGCCGAGCCGATCTCGGTGCCAAAGAACCAATACAGGATGGCAACGATAGCCACGGCGAGCAGGATGCCCAAGATGATGGCAACGGTGGACTGCGGCAGACCGGTCATATTGCTGACGGCGGAGAACACGGTGCCCTTGGCAAGAATGGGCGTATTGGACTTGCCCATGATGCGCAGGTTGATGGACCACAGGCTGATCTGGGTGAGGATTCCGGCGAGGATCGCAGGAATCTCAAAGACGGTGGTCAAAATGCCCGTGACGGCGCCCGCGATGGCGCCGGCGCACATACCGGCCAGCACGGCGAGCAGCGGGTCGACGTTGTTATTGACGATGAGCACAGCGCAGACGCAGCCGCCGAGGGCAAAGCTGCCGTCGCAGGTCATATCGGGAATGTCGAGCAGGCGGAACGTGATAAACACGCCAAGCACCATAATGCCCCAGAGGACGCCCTGCGAAACGGCGCCCTGCAATGCAATGAGCATGCTTCATACCTCCTAGGATAGGGTGGACACGTGATTCACCATAATAGCGGTAACAATGCATAGAAGAGCTGCGGACAGACGTTTTGTTTTACCTGAAACAAGCAGGGCGGACGCCGGTCTACAGCGCCCGCCCCTGTGGCTCAGATATTGAATAACGCGGCTAAAGCGCGAGCACGGGCTCTAGACGCATGCCGCGTATGGCATTACGCGTCCAGAGCGGAAAGGTCGATGCCCAGGGCCTCGGCCATTTCGTCGTTCTTGACGACGACCAGGTCCTTGCTCGAGAGGTGCTTGATCGGCATGTCTTCGGGCTTGGCCTCGCCCTTCAGGATCTTAACGGCCATCTCGCCCGCGGCGTAGCCCAGGTCCTCGTAATTGATGGAGAGGGTGAACAGGCCGCCAGCCATGCACATACCCTCCTCGCCAGTCACGAAGGGAAGCTTGTTTTCCTTGCAGATCTGGCCGACCTGCGAGGCACCCGCGGCGATGGTGTTGTCGGTGGGGGAGTACAGTGCGTCGACCTTGCCCACGGCAGACTCGACGACGGACTGAATCTCGTTGGAGCTCGAGACGGTGAAGTCAGTGTACTCGAGGCCAAGCTTGTCGAGCTCCTTCTTGGCGGCCTTGATTTGGACGTCGGAGTTGGACTCGGCGGTGCAGTAGAGCAGGCCGACCTTCTTTACGTCGGGCAGGACCTTCTGCATCATCTCGAGCTGCTCGGCGACCGGGGTGAGGTCGGAAGCGCCCGTGACGTTGGTGCTGGGCTTGTCGTTGTCCTGGACCAGGCCGGAGGCGGCGTAGTCGGTGATGGCGCAGCCCACGATGGGGATATCGGCCGTGGCGCCGGCGGCAGCCTGCGCGGCGGGCGTGGCGATGGCATAAATCAGGTTGACGTTGTCGCCCACAAACTTGTCGGCAATGGACTTACACGTGGACTGGTCGTTCTGGGCGTTCTTCTGGTCGATCTTGACCTTAAGGCCGCTCTTCTTGATGGCCTTGACGAAGCCGTCGTTGGCGGCATCGAGCGCGGAGTGCTCGGTGAGCTGCAGAACGCCGATGGTGTAGTCGGAACCGGCGGCAGCGGAGCCGGAACCAGAGCTGCCGCCGCATCCGGCGAGCGGGGCGAGCGCGAGCAGGCCGGCGGAGACCAGAAGGCTCCTGCGGCTGATGGTGATGTCCTTCATATCATTACCCCCAGTATAAAAATGGCTGGAAACACTGCACTGGGACAAAGTGCAAGTGGGACTATAGTAGCGCTGATGTCCATTTTTACAACAGCCTGGCGGGTTTTTTAATACAGAATCGGATGGGCGGTACGGGTAGTCGAATGGGCGGCGGAGGGTCTTATGCGGCGGAGGAGGCGTCGTCCTCGTCCAGGGCGGCGAAGAGCTTCTTGCCGTCGAGCAGGCGCGTGCTGACGTTTCTCATACGGGCGATCTCGACGGTGCGCAGCGTATCGTCGGTGCCTCGGGCGTCGTAGACCGTTCCCAGCAGATACGAGATGCCATCGCGCTGCCTGATGGCAAAGGGACGGAGTGTCATCCGTGCTGCTTCGGTTTCGCCGCGTGTCGTGACGCTCGAAATATCAAAACTCACCGTGGTTCCGTGGTCGATGGCCTGCTCGACGAGCTCGCACGTGTCGATGCGCTTGATGGGCGTGCGTGTTGCCTTGGTAGCCTTGCTGCCTGCGCTTGGAGCGGGTTCGGGTGTATCGAGGTAGCCGCGAACGTCGGCGCTCGCCATGGCAACTAAGTGCTGCGCCATGCTCTTGCGGATAGCGATAGGCGTGGAGCGGTTGCGCATGACCATACCGTGGAGCCGGATGATCTCTTCATCGGTGAGCGGGCGGGTAAGAAGTTTGTAGCCCACGCCGCGTTTGTATTCAATTTCGTATCCGGCATGGCGAAGCGCGGAGATGGCGGTGTAGATGCTGCGCCGCGCCGCCGAGATGGGCATGCGGGCGGGGTCGTCGGGATGGGCGAGGCGCCGGATCAGCTCATCGGAAAGCATGGCCTTGTCTTCGCCGGTGTTTTCGCTCAAGAGCTGCAGGATACGAACGGCGCGATAGGCTGCCATCGAGGCGGCGCCCCTCGTCGTGGTGTCGTAGGTTTCAACAGCGGCTTCGGTCATGGTGCCCACGTCCTTTCCGTTTTGGGTGGCGACGGTATGGAGCCTAGGACGCGGGGCTTTCCCAGGGGCGCAGGGCGCTCTGGGCGGTCGGTAGTCGTCGGCAAACGGCGGGTCGAGTTTTCAACAGCCCTGCTCAACTGACCAAAAACTTGCCAAAAGCTTGACGGATGCTGTTGAAAAAAGCGTCTCTCGACCGATGTCGAGAGACGCTTGTGCGATGAGCGTTGGCGTGTGGCGACGCGAGCTAGCGTTCGACGATTAGAAGTCGGCGTTGCCCACGGTGCGCGGGTGCGGCAGGACGTCGCGGATGTTGCCCACGCCGGTCAGATACATGACCAAGCGCTCGAAGCCCAGACCGTAGCCGGCGTGCTTGCAGGAACCGTAGCGGCGCAGGTCAAGGTAGTACTTGTACTGCTCGGGATTCATACCCAGGTCCTTGATGCGGGCCTCGAGCAGATCCAGGCGCTCCTCGCGCTGGGAGCCACCGATGATCTCGCCGATGCCCGGCACCAGGCAGTCGGCGGCGGCGACGGTCTTGCCGTCCTCGTTCATGCGCATGTAGAACGCCTTGATCTCGGCCGGGTAGTCGGTCACGAAGGTCGGGCGCTTAAAGTGCTCCTCGGTCAGGAAACGCTCGTGCTCGGTTTGCAGGTCGATGCCCCAGCTCACGGGATAGTCAAACTTGTGACCGGCGGCGACGGCCTGCTCCAGGATCTCGACGGCCTCGGTGTAGGTAACGCGGGCAAAGTCGGAGTTGGCGACATGGTCCAGGCGCTCGAGCAGACCCTTGTCCACAAACTTGTTGAGCATATTGAGCTCGTCGGGGCAGGTTGCCATGACGTCCTTAAGGACGTACTTGAGCATGGCCTCGGCGTTATCCATGTAGTCGTTAAGGTCGGCAAAGGCCATCTCGGGCTCGATCATCCAAAACTCGGCGGCGTGGCGCGTGGTGTTGGAGTTCTCGGCACGGAAGGTGGGGCCAAAGGTGTACACGTCGCCAAAGGCCATGGCAAAGTTCTCGGCATTGAGCTGGCCGGACACGGTGAGGCTTGCATGCTTGCCAAAGAAGTCCTGGCTCCAGTCGACCTCGCCGGACTCGGTGAGGGGCGGATTTTTGGGGTCGAGCGTGGTCACGCGGAACATCTCGCCGGCGCCCTCGCAGTCACTCGTGGTGATGATGGGGGTGTTGACGTAGACAAAGCCCTGCTCCTGGAAGAAGCGGTGGATGGCGGCAGCCGCGACAGAGCGGATGCGGAACACGGCGCGGAACAGGTTGGTGCGCGGACGCAGGTGCTGCTGGGTGCGCAGGAACTCGACGGTTGCGCGCTTCTTCTGCAGCGGGTAATCCGGGGCGCTCGTGCCCTCGACCTCGATGGAGGTGGCAGAAAGCTCGAAAGGCTGGGGCGCATCGGGGGTCAGCTTGACGGTGCCGGTGCAAATGAGTGCGGCCGAGACGTTTTGATGGGCGATCTCGTCGTAGTTGTCGAGTGCCTCGCGGTTCATGACGACCTGCAGGTCGCGGAAGCAGCTGCCGTCGTTGAGCGTAACAAAGCCAAAGTTCTTCATGTCGCGGACGGACTTGACCCAGCCGGCGACGGTGACGGTCTGGCCGCCGAGCGACTCGGCATCGGCATAGAGCTGCGCGATTTTGGTGCGGTTCACGTATCCTCCCATAACGGTTGAATGATAGTTATCCATACAGTTCGATATTTTAGCAGCTCGGCTCATTTGGGCTATACAGATAAGGCATTGGCGGGATGGTTTTTCAAACGAAAAGCGCCCGCGGCCTAATGGTCGTGGGCGCTTGACGAGGTGCCTTTTGGCTGTGTGGCGCGGGGCCTGGCTACTTGGTCTTGGCAACCAGCAGCGGGTCGCCAAGCTTGACGAGCGGGTTGCCGCCGATAAGCGTTCCAGACTCGCCGACATGGTCGATGCTCTTAAGACGATCGAGCTCGGAGACGATGACGGTCACGATGTCCTCGTGACCAGCGGCCTTAATGGCCTCGCGGTCGAAGCTGATGAGCGGCTGGCCTGCCTTGACCACATCGCCCATCTCGACAAAGCGGGCAAAACCCTTGCCGTTCATTTCTACGGTGCCCAGGCCAACATGGATGAACACGCGAAGACCGTCCTCGGTGATTATGCCAATGGAGTGGTTGGTGACAGTGGTGGCGCCGATGCGGCCGTTGGCGGGCGCATAGATGGTGCCGGTAATGGGCTCGATGCCATAGCCCTGGCCAAGCATGCCCGAGGCGATCGTCTCGTCGGGAACTTCGTCCAGGTTGACGAGCACGCCGTTGACGGGGGCGTAGATGACGCCTTCGCGGGTAGCGAAGCTTGCTGCGGGCGGAACGGACGCCTCGCCGGTCGAGGTGAAGGTGGACTTAAGCGAATCGAGCAGACCCATAGTTGCCTCCAACTTAAATAGGCGCATATCGCGCGTTTGGTTTGCCGGAAACGTTTCGCATGTGTTTCGCGGCTTGGTCAACGCCCCTATTTTACGCTGCTCAACGATACCTCTGAACTGGGATTATGTGATATATCAGTTGAAGGGAAACTTATTGCCGGAGTGTTTCTGCGCCACGGGTTCAAGTGGGGTACGCTTGAAGGCGAAAAACAAGGGCGCATAATTTGCGCGAAGGGAGCACATATGATTGTCGAGAACCATGCACTGTGGGGCGAGGAGCCGACCGAGGAATATCCGGCGACGTTTACGTATTTGGGTGCCGAGCCGCTGCCCGACAAGCCCAATGGCCGCCGCCCCGCGGTGATTATCTGCGGCGGAGGCGGGTTTACGCATATCGCTCCGCACGAGCAGGACCCGGTGGCGTTTGCGTTTTTGGATCACGGTTACCAGACCTTTGTGCTCAACTATGTCACGAGTTCTACGGGTGACGTGAGCTTTCCGCACCCCCAGGCAGATCTTGCCAAGATGGTCGCCACGGTGCGCGCCAACGCAGACGAGTGGCATGTCGATCCTAAGCGTGTGTGCGTCGTGGGATTCTCGGCGGGCGGCATGATCTGTGCTTCGCTGGCAACGCAATGGAAGACTGGTCCCTTCGCGGGCTTGGCAGGGGCGCGTCCGGACGACATTCGTCCCGATGCCGTGGTGCTGGGCTATCCATTGCTCGACTTTGCCTATGTGCGCGACATGCAGACGCGCGATCCGCGCATTGACTTGCGTGTGCCCAAGACGGGCGGCAAGACGGGGCGCGATTTGCTCAACGACTACCTGTCGATGGTGACGGGTGGCGAGGCAACTGACGAGCATTTGGCCGATATCTGCCCCACCACACATGTTTCGCGTCAGATGCCGCCGACCTTTGTGTGGGGCGTGTCCGACGACAAGACGGCGCCGATCGCGCAGGTCTACCCGTTTGCGCAGCGCATGGCCGAGGAGGGCGTTGCATGCGAGATGCACGTCTTCGACCAGGGTGGTCATGGCCTTTCGCTCGGCAACGCCAACACCGCGGTCGACAACGAGGACAAGCAGGTTTCCGTCCGTCCCTGGATCCGCCTGGCCTTCCGCTTCCTCGAGCGCCATCTGTAAGAGTCCCGGCATCCAAGCTCTTCAATAACTTGCGGTGAAATAGTTCCTATCTGGGGCATCAACCAGCCCATCCAGGAACTATTCCACCGCAACTTCGTTTTTGATGCCCCGTCCGGAAACTGCGCCCCAGTTTTGCCTTTCAAGGTGGGACGCAGTTTCCCATAGGGCCTCGACTGGGAAAGCGCGTCCCGTTTCGAGCGGGGATTCCGGGATGCATTTTCCGTAAGAGGCCTGTTTGGGAAACCATATCCCGTTTCGAGCCGGAATTCTGGGATGTAGTTTCCCCGAGAGGCCTCATCGGGAAACTATGGCCCTGAACTCTCCTGCCTGTCCCCATTGCGCCAATTTGCTGATTGAACATCGTTGTGTGTTCGCGCTATCATGCATGGTTAAATTGGTTAGCCGTGGCAAACGGTTAGCCAAGGTGAACATAAATGCAACGCCCTGTGGGCGCCGGGGGAGGAACACGGACGTGAAGCTCGATACACTCGAGATTGGAAAGGACGCCGTTGTCGCATCGGTGGCATCGGACGATCAGGCACTCCGACAGCATATTTTGGACATGGGCCTAACGCCGGGCACCGAAGTCACCATGATGAAGTACGCCCCCATGGGCGACCCGCTCGAGATCCGCCTGCGCGGCTACGAATTGACACTGCGCAAGGACGATGCCGCTCGCATCGAGCTTGTGGGTATTCACGACACCGATACGGGTCCGCGCGCTAACGCCGCAATCGGCACGACGGAGCATCCGGCCCTGGGCGAGGGAACGTATTCGCCCCGCGCCGCGAAGACGGCCGTGCCCGAGGGCGCGCCACTGCATTTTGCCCTCGCCGGCAACCAAAACTGCGGCAAGACCACGCTGTTCAACCAGCTGACGGGTTCCAACCGGCACGTCGGTAACTTTCCCGGCGTGACGGTCGATCGCAAGGACGGCACTATTCGTAACCACCCCGAGGCGAGCGTTACCGACCTGCCCGGCATTTATTCGCTGTCTCCGTACACGGGCGAAGAGATCGTCAGCCGCCAATTCATCTTGGACGAAAACCCCGACGCCATCATCGACATCATCGACGCTACTAATATTGAACGTAACCTGTACCTGACGCTGCAGCTTATGGAGCTCGACCGCCCCATGGTCATCGCGCTCAACATGATGGACGAGGTGACGGCCAACGGCGGCGCCGTGGACGTCAATCTGCTCGAGAGCCTGTTGGGCGTGCCAGTTGTCCCCATTAGCGCTGCCCGCAACGAGGGTATCGGCGAGCTGGTGGATCATGCCTTGCACGTGGCGCGGTTCCGCGAGCGCCCCGGTCGCCTGGACTTCTGTGCGCCCGATGGCTCGGACGGCGGTGCACTGCATCGCTGCATCCACGGCATCGCCAATCTGATTGAGGATCACGCCACAACGGCGCACATTCCGGTGCGTTTTGCGGCGACCAAGCTGGTTGAGGGCGACGAGCTGGTGACCGAGGCGCTTCACCTGGATCGCAACGAGCTCGACGCTATCGAGCACATCATTACCCAGATGGAGGGCGAGGCCGGCACCGACCGCCTGTCCGCGCTGGCCGATATGCGCTTTAGCTTTATCGGCGACGTGTGTGGGCGCTGCGTCGTCAAACCGCACGAGAGCCGCGAGCACGTGCGCTCCGTCAAGATCGACCGCATCCTGACGGGTCGCTACACGGCCATTCCGGCGTTCCTGGTGATCATGGGCCTCGTTTTTTGGCTGACATTTGGCGTGATCGGCGCGGCGTTGCAGGGACTCATGGAGGACGGTATCGCTGTCATCATCGCCTCGGCCGATGCGGGCCTCAAGGCGTTCGGAACCAACGACGTGGTGCGTTCGTTGGCCGTCGACGGCGTGCTTACGGGTGTGGGCAGTGTGTTGACCTTTCTGCCGATTATCGTCGTGCTCTTCTTGTTCCTCTCCATTCTGGAAGACTCGGGCTACATGGCGCGCGTGGCCTTTGTCATGGATAAGGTGCTGCGTCGCTTTGGCCTGTCGGGCCGTAGCTTTGTGCCCATGCTCGTCGGTTTTGGCTGCACCGTGCCGGCTATCATGTCAACCCGTACGCTCCCATCTGAGCACGACCGCAAGATGACCGTCATGCTCACGCCGTTCATGAGCTGCTCGGCCAAGCTGCCGGTCTACGGCCTGCTGTGCGGGGCGTTTTTCCCACAGGCGACAGTTCCCGCCATGGTCTCGCTCTATCTGATCGGTATCGTGGTCGGCTGCATCGCGGCTTTGGTGCTCAACCGCACGGCATTTAAGGGCGACCCGGTGCCGTTTATCATGGAGCTTCCCAATTACCGCCTGCCGAGCGTCAAGACGACGGTGATGCTGGCATGGGATAAGGCCAAGGACTTCATCACCAAGGCCTTTACCATTATCTTTGCCGCTACGGTGGTCATCTGGTTCCTGCAGACGTTCGATATCCGCTTTAACGTGGTCGCCGACCAGTCGCAAAGCCTGCTTGCGGGCCTCGGCAGCATCATCGCGCCGGTGCTGGCGCCGCTCGGTTTTGGCGACTGGCGTGCATCGACGGCGCTCGTCACCGGACTTATTGCCAAAGAGAGCGTCATCTCGACGCTCACGGTGCTTTTGGGCGCAACCTCTCCCGCGGCACTGTCAGCCATGTTTTCGCCGTTTACCGCCTACGTGTTCTTGGTCTTTACGCTGCTGTACCCGCCTTGCGTGGCGTCCATCGGCGCCGTCAAGAGCGAGTTGGGCGCACGCTATGCCGTGGCCGTATTCGCGTTTCAGGTGACGGTCGCCTGGGTCGTGGCGTTTGTCGTGCATTCGGCGGGCATGTTGCTGGGGTTGGCTTAGCTATTTATTGACGGCGCAACCTCTGTGTATTGAGTTGATTGCGGCCCTGCATCTGTACTGACGGATGCGGGGCCGTTGCTATATAATCGCCCACCGCCCAAGACAATCGGAGAGGTTTCCTACATGACTCAGGCAAGACAAGATGGCATCTCGCTCAGGCAGTGGCTCCCGCTTATCGGGCTCGCCTGTTGCGCGTTCGTGTTCAATACGTCGGAGTTTATGCCCATCGGCCTTCTGACTGATATCGCCGCATCGTTCTCGCTCACCGAGGCCCAGGCAGGCATCATGATCTCGGTCTACGCCTGGGGCGTCATGCTGCTGTCACTGCCGCTTATGGTGTTTGCCTCGCGCTTTGAGTTCAAGCGTATGCTGCTCGGCGTGCTCGCCGTGTTTTCTCTGGGTCAGTTCCTGTCCGCTGTGGCACCGACATATCCTATCCTGGTTTGCGCACGCCTGGTGGTCGCCTGCGCGCATGCCGTGTTCTGGTCAGTCGCCTCGATTATGGCCTCGCGCCTGGTCGACACCCGCCACGGGGCGCTCGCCATCAGCATGATCGCCACGGGCTCGTCCATCGCGCAGATCTTTGGCCTGCCGATCGGCCGCGCCATCGGGCTGGCTGTGGGCTGGCGCATGACATTCGCCGTGGTCGGGGCCTTCTCCGCCGCCGCGGTGGTGTACCAGGCCGCGGTGTTCCCGGCCATGCCGGCGAGCGAGCGCTTTACCGTCAAACAACTGCCCGAGCTGCTCAAGAACCCGTTCCTGATCGCGCTCTACGCAGTCACGGTCTTTATGGCGACCGGCTATTACGCAAGCTACAGCTATATCGAGCCCTTTCTGGCGCAGGTCGCGCACGTCGACGCGGGCGCCATCACCATGACGCTGACGGCGTTTGGCTGCTCTGGTCTGGTGGGCAGCTGGCTGTTCGGCCGCCTGTTCGATGGGCACCGGTTCCCGTTCTTGGCTATTACGCTCTCCGGCGTGCCGGCGGCCCTGCTGCTCATGGGTCCGGCCACATCGTCGCTCGTGGCAGTGCTTGCCGTCTGCGCGCTGTGGGGCTGCTGCGCCACAGCCTTTAACGTGGCGTTTCAGGCCGAGCTCATCAAGTACACGCCGGCGGACTCGTCGGCCGTCGCCATGTCGATCTTCTCGGGCCTGTTTAATCTGGGTATTGGCACAGGTACCGCGATCGGCGGAGCCGTGGTTTCGGGCCCCGGTATCGCCTGGATCGGCTTCGCGGGCGGGTCAATTGCGGTCGTGGGCGTTATCCTCGCCATCACGGTGATGTTCCCAGCCATCCGTCGCGCAAAGCCTATCGCCTAATCACGTTCCCTCATCAGTTGCGGTGGAATAGTTCCTGTTTAAGGCCTCTGAAGGCCCAAGCAGGAACTATTCCACCGCAACTTATTTTGGGGAAGAGGATACAAGCCGGGCATACAATGGATGTCGTTGTGTTGAGCTTACCGGGAGGTTGCTATGTGGGCATACGAGACGACGTTCTATCAGATCTATCCGCTGGGCTTCTGCGGAGCTCCGCGCGAAAACGCCGCGCCCGTTGCCGAGGATGAGCTTACCCAGGCCGCCAACGTTGCTCCTAACCCCGATGCGCCCATCATGAAGATCGCCCAGTGGGCCGACTACCTGCAGGAACTCGGCGTTGGCGCCGTGCTCATCAACCCGCCGCTTGAGTCCGATAGCCATGGCTACGACACGCGCAGTCTGCGCCATATCGACCGCCGCCTGGGTGGGGATGCCGACTTTGCCGCCGTGTGCGAGACGCTGCACGCCCATGGCATCCGCGTGGTGCTCGATGCCGTCTTCAACCACGTCGGTCGCGGCTTTTGGGCCTTCCGCGATGTGCAGGAGCGCAAGTGGGACTCGCCCTACAAGGACTGGTTCCACATCAGCTTTGACGGCGATTCTTGCTATGGCGACGGCTTTTGGTACGAGGGCTGGGAAGGCCATTTTGAGCTTGTGAAGCTCAACCTGCAAAATCCCGCTGTGGTCGATTACCTGCTCGAGTCCGTGCGCCGTTGGGCCGACGTCTTTGGCGTCGACGGCCTGCGCCTGGACGTTGCCTATATGCTTGACCGCGACTTTATGCGCCGCCTACACTCCTTTACCCGTGAGCTCAAGCCCGGCTTTGTGCTCATCGGCGAGACGCTTCACGGCGACTACAACCAGATCGTCAACGACGAGATGCTCGACTCCTGCACCAACTACGAGTGCTACAAGGGCCTGTACTCCAGCTTTAACTCGGTCAACATGTTCGAGATCGCCCATTCGCTGCACCGTCAGTTTGGCGGCGACCCCTGGTGCATCTACCGCGGCAAACATCTGCTGTCGTTTGTCGACAACCACGATGTGCCGCGCCTGGCAAGCATCCTCACCGACAAGTCCTGTCTGCGTCCCGCCTACGGCATGCTCTTTGGCATGCCGGGCATCCCGTGCGTCTACTATGGCAGCGAGTGGGGAATTGCTGGCGAAAAGGGCGGCCCCGATGGCGACTGGGCGCTGCGCCCTGCGCTCGATGAGCCTGCGCCCAATGAGCTGACGGCGTTCATCACGCAACTCGCACACCTTCGCTCGGCCGATGACGCGGCGGCCCGTGCTCTCAACTACGGTGCCTATCGCAACGTGGTGATCCAGAACAAGCAGCTGCTGTTCGAGCGCGCCTGTGACGACGCGACGGTGCTCGTGGCGGTGAACGCCGTGGGCGAGCCTTACACCTTTGGCGCCGGCGAGCTCAACGGGTCCTTCGTCGACCTGCTTGCCGACGATGCGCCCACGGTCGAGCTGACGGGCACCCTTGAACTTGCACCCTACGAGGTGCGCTATCTGTTGAGAGCCTAGCCCATGGCCGCATCTGACAAGGGCTACCAACATATTGAGCATGGGTTTGAGCCCGTGTTCGACCAGCACTCGCGCGTTTTGGTGCTCGGGTCGTTTCCCTCGGTGCTTTCGCGCGCCAATGCCTTTTATTACGGCAACCCTCAGAATCGCTTTTGGCGTGTGGTGGCCGCGTGCCTCGGTGTGCCTGTTCCGCCCAACGAGGGCGATTCTTTGGCAAGCGGTGAGCCCGCGACGCTCGATGCCTCCATTGCCGTCAAGCGGGTCATGCTGCTTAACGGCGGCGTAGCCCTGTGGGATGTGATCGAGAGTTGTGACATTAAGGGCTCGAGCGACGCGAGCATTCGCAACGTTGTGCCGGCACATATCGAGCGCATTACCGATGCCGCGCCGATTGAGGTCGTTGTCTGTAACGGCGGCACGGCAGGGCGACTCTACAAACGCTACTTGCAAGATCGGACGGGGCTGCCTGCCATCGTCCTGCCCTCGACAAGTCCCGCCAATGCCGCCTGGCGCCTGGAGCGTCTTGTTGAGCGTTGGCACGAAGCCGTTGACTGGGCTGTTATTTAATTTAGATTTTTGTTTGAGCGTGGGCGCCCAGACGTTTCAGAACGCCTCGCCAGATCGGCGCGGGCACGGCTGGCTCGGCGCAAACCATGCCGTCGGTGTCGACGTTGGCGGCATTGCCGCCGCCAAGTCGCTGTGCATGCTCGACGGAGCAGCCCATGCGCACAGCGCCCACAAGCTTATCTATCGCTTCCGAAAACGGTCGGCGCAAAAGTCCCATGCGCGGAGAATGACGAAGCGCCGCGAAGCCGCTGCCGGCACAGATGACAACGCCTCCACACCACAATTGGTCATGGCGCTCACATGCCTTGTGCAGGCGAACGGCGGTCCCACGCGCCTGCTCAGTGCCCTCTCGTGCGGCTCGAATTGCGGCATAGACGCGCGTTCCCGTACCGCCAAAGCGCTCAAGCGCCTGCTCGATAGCTGTCAACGTCTCATCGTCAGCCACATCTTCAATGGCCAGCACGATGCCATCGGCAACGCTGCCGGCGTCATTTGCCTTCAAGTCGACCGGGCGGGGGAGTGCGGTGCCGGAAAGCTGTGCATAGGCGGCGATGGCATCCTGCAGGTCCCAGAGCAAAAACTCAAGATCGGCACTATTGGGAATGCTGATATACGCAATGGTTTGCAGCGTTTTTGGTACATCGCTGCGCGCGGTCGGCTCCATGCTGCCTCCTTTCCGGTTGGTTTCCGTTTAGGTTACACCGTCCGGCGGCGCCCCGCCGCGCTATCCTAGTGCAACCCTTACGAAAGGAACGCCATGCGACTGCCCATGAATACCTCGCTTGCCACGCTCAAGCCCTCCGGCATCCGTCGGATCAATGCGCTCGCCGCCCAGCACCCGGGGTGCATCGCGCTTGCGCTTGGCGAGCCCGATTTTCCCACGCCCGATGTGATTAGCGCCGAGGTGACCGCCGCACTGGACCGCGGTGACACGCACTATCCGCCCAACAACGGTCGCCCCGCCCTGCGTGAGGCGTTATCTGCCTACATGGGGGATGCGGGCCTTACGTTTTCGGCCGACGAGGTCATCCTAACCGACGGTGCGACCGAGGCCCTGTCGGCAGCATTCATGGCTATGCTCAACCCCGGCGACGAGGTCATTATCCCCACGCCGGCCTTTGGCCTGTACGAGAGCATCGTCGTGGCCAACCACGCCAAGGCGGTCTTTTTGGATACGGAGCCTGCGCAATTCCAGATTGACGAGGACGCACTTCGTGCTTGCGTGACGCCGGCGACCAAGGCCATCGTCATCTGCACGCCCAACAATCCTACGGGTTGCATCCTCAACGCGGCTTCGCTCGACGCCGTGGCGCGCGTGGCAGAGCAGGCGGGCATCTACGTGGTCTGCGACGACGTATACAACCGCCTGGTTTATGTGGATGGCTACGAGCGCTTTGCCCAGCGTCACCCGGAGCTGCGTGAACAGACGGTCATCATCGAGAGCTTCTCCAAGCCCTGGTCCATGACCGGCTGGCGCCTGGGCTGGCTCGCGGCAGCGGCACCCGTCATCGCCGAGATCGCCAAGGCTCACCAATACTTAGTATCGAGTGCCGTCTCCTTCGAAATGGACGCCGCAGCGCGAGCCCTGACCGTCGACCCCACCCCCATGCTCGAAGTCTACCGAGCCCGCCGCGAACGCGTGCTCGCAGCCTTAAACGCCATGGGCCTCGACGTAGTTGAACCGGCGGGAGCCTTCTACGCCTTCCCCAGCATCAAACAGTACGGCCTAACCAGCGAAGCCTTCTGTATCAAAGCCATCAAAGAAGCAAACGTAGCCCTAGTCCCGGGCGACTGCTTCGGCACCGAAGGCCACATCCGCTTAAGCTACTGCGTAAGCGATGAAAATCTGGACGAAGGCCTCCGCCGCCTGTCCGCCTTCATTTCAACTTTGTAGCCCTAAGGGATGCAACACATCAGCCCACCGACCCAAGCATTATGAGTGGGGCGCGCCGGCCAACGGAAAACCGGGCTGCCCCATAGTTGACGCAGGCCGCGCCGCCGAAGGCCAGGCGCAAGGTTTTCGTAGATTCCGCACGAGCCGAAGAGCACTTAATGTGCTCTTCGTGCGAGCCAGGACTTGACCGAGCGAAAACCTTGCGCCTGGCCTTCGGCGGCGCGGCCGGATGGTGGAATTGTGTACAGCCCGGTTTTCCGTTGACCGACGCCGGGGTCCCCGCCATAATACTTTCGGTTCACGCACGAATCCGCTGCCAGAGACAGCCGGCGCAAACGGGCATTGCCCGCGAGCTTAATGGGATATCCCGCCAGCCGAGGTGGTCGAGTAGATATGTCTTCTCGCCCCCGTCGCTCATGCAGCGCGGGGGCTTTCTTTTTGGACATGCCCCCGTCACGTCCTTGTGGCGGACCGTGCCCGGAAAGAATTCGAGGAGGTGTAATTCATGCCCCAGCAGTACAAAATCGACAAGGTTGCAGAGATCGAGTCCCGTATCGCCGAGAACGCCGGTCTGTTCGTCGTCAACTACAACGGTCTGACGGTTAAGCAGGCTCAGGAGCTGCGTCATCAGCTTCGCGAGTGCGGCGCCGAGATGAAGGTCTACAAGAACAACCTGGTCAAGATCGCCCTCAAGAACCAGGAGCAGCCCGAGCTCGACGAGATTCTCGCCGGCCCCGTCGCTTATGTGTTCTACGAGTCCGAGCCGGTCGAGGCCGCTAAGGCCCTTAAGGACTTCTCCGCTAAGTCCAAGGGCGTCCTTGAGATCAAGGGCGGTATCTCCGACGGCAAGGCCGTTTCCGCTGATGATGTTAAGGCTATCGCCGAGCTGCCCACCAAGGATCAGCTTCTCGGCCAGATCGCCGGTCTCATCTCCGGTTTCGCTCGCGACATCGCTGTCTGCGTCAACGGCGTTTCCTCTGGTCTCGCTCGTTCGATCCAGCAGGTCTCCGAGCAGAAGGCAGCCTAGTCGCTGTTTTCACCCGCGGCGGCAACGCCGCACCCCTGGCGCATTCGCGCCGTGTTTTAACTGATCTCCGTGCACTGACACGGAAACCGAAAGGACTTAGAAATGGCTAAGCTTACCACCGATGAGATCATCGATGCTCTTAAGGAAATGACCCTTCTCGAGGCTTCCGAGCTCGTTAAGGCTATCGAGGACACCTTCGGCGTTTCCGCCGCTGCTCCTGCCGCTGTTGTCGCCGCTCCCGCTGCTGGCGCTGCTGAGGCCGAGGAGAAGACCGAGTTTGACGTCGTGCTCGAGGGCTTCGGCGACAACAAGATCCAGGTCATCAAGGCCGTCCGTGAGCTCACCAACCTTGGCCTGAAGGAGGCCAAGGAGGTCGTCGAGGGCGCTCCCAAGGCTGTTCTCGAGGGTGCCAAGAAGGAGGACGCCGAGGCTGCCAAGGAGAAGCTCGAGGCTGCTGGCGCTGCTGTCACCCTCAAGTAATCAGGCTTTCTCGCCAGATTTCTTTGCAGACGGGGTTCGCATTGCGAGCCCCGTCTTTTTTGTTTTTCGGTCCCTCGGCATCGGTAGCTCAAACTGCCATGTTCTGTGATTTGCGTCGTATCGGGTGCCTTGCCGTTGGGCAATAAAATTGCACCATTCGAGCAATAATTTGCGTTGACCTGCTGAAGAATTGTCTCTGCCTTGTAGCGACATATAGTTCCAGCGGTAAGATGCTTGGGTATCGCAATTTGGTCTGCGGCCGTGCGCCGCACGCATGGGGCGCTTTTGCGCCTGCGAAAGGATCTTTGAATAACATGAAGGCAATCATCCCCGCCGCCGGTCTTGGCACGCGTTTTCTGCCTGGCACCAAGTGCACGCCCAAAGAGATGCTGCCGGTGCTCGACAAGCCCGTCATTCAGTACGTCGTCGAGGAGGCGCTCGACCCCGAGGAAGTCGACGACGCCATCATCGTTACATCTCCCGGTAAGCCCGAGCTACTGAACTACTTCCAGCCCGATCGCTCGCTCGAGAACCTGCTGCGCGAGCGCGGCAAGAACGCCTATGCCGATGCCGTCGCCCACGCTGGCGGTATGCCGGTCGACTTCCGTTATCAGTACGAGCCCAAGGGCCTCGGCCATGCTATCCGCTCTGCTGCCGACGCCGTGGCAGGGGAGAACTTCCTGGTTCTTCTGGGCGACTACGTTGTGCCTAATCGCGACATCTGCGACAAGATGCTCGCCGTTTCCAAGGAGCACGGTGGAGCTTCGGTTATCGCCGTCGCTGCTTGCTCGCCCGAGGAAGTCAGCCGCTACGGCGTTATCGCCGGCGAGCGCGTCGGTTCGCTCGAGGGCGCCGAGGACGTTGCCGATGCAGAGCCGGGCGCTGTCTGGCGCATCGGCGGTCTGGTCGAGAAGCCCGCTCCCGAGGCGGCTCCGTCCAACCTGTACATTGTCGGCCGTTATCTGCTGAGCCCGCTGGTCATGGACCTGCTCGCTGATCAGCAGGCCGGCAAGGGCGGCGAGATTCAGCTTACCGACGCCATGGCCCGCTCGCTCGACCGCGAGGCCATGTACGCGGTCGTCATCGACCCGCTGTCGGGCTACGACACCGGCACTCCCTCTGGCTGGATGGCCACCAACGCTCTCATGGCTGCAAGCGATCCTCGCTTTGCAAGCGCCTTCTGGGACGCCATCGACGAGCGCGGCGGCTTGATGCGCAAGTAAGCCTTCGGACATCGACATTTACGGGCGCGGACCTCGGTTCGCGCCCGTTTTTTATAAGAGCTGCGATTGCCGGCTCTCTGTTCACAGAAAATATATGAACAGATGTTCGGTATACCACTATCTACCTGTGTGTTTTCTGTCGAAAAACTTTGCTACTCCAAAAACTCAATCGCGTCAAGGCTTTTCTTGCCCAACGGTCGGTACCTGATAAACTATTAGGTTGCGATAACTGGCGAAGCTATGCCTCGCCAACCCACCGAGCATTTCCGTGAAGGAGGAAAAACCTGGTGACCTACGCATACACTGCCACTGAGCGCAAGCGCGTCAGCTTCGGGAAAATCCCGGAGGCCATGGAGCTCCCCAACCTTATCTCTGTTCAAAGGGAATCCTTTGAGCGTTTTAAGGACGAGGGCCTTCGTGAGGCGTTCAAGGAATCCAGCCCCATCCAGAGCCAGAACCATGTTCTCGAGGTTACCTTCGGCGAGCATCAGTTCGGCGACCCCGCGCACACCGTCGAGGAGTGCCGCGAGAAGGATATGACCTATCAGGCTCCGCTTCTGACCGACGTCCGTCTCACCAACAAGGAGACCGGCGAGATCAAGGAGCAGCTCGTCTTTATGGGCGACTTCCCCATGATGACCGATCAGGGCACCTTCATCATCAACGGTACCGAGCGTATCGTCGTCTCGCAGCTCGTCCGCTCCCCGGGCGTGTACTACAGCTCCGAGATGGATTCGGGCAAGCAGATCTACAAGGCCCAGATCATCCCGTCCCGCGGTGCCTGGCTTGAGTTTGAGGTCGACAAGCGCGACCAGCTCATGGTCTCCATTGACCGTAAGCGCAAGCAGAGCGCCACGATGTTCCTGCGCGCCCTTGGCATCGCTGTCACCAACGACGACATCATCGAGCTGCTCGGCAACTCCGATGTGATCAAGCGCACCCTCGAGCGCGATACCGCCCTCACCCGCGAGGATGCCCTTATCGAGATCTACCGTCGCCTGCGCCCGGGAGAGCCTCCCACCGTGGACGCTTCCCGCAGCCTGCTCGAGGGCCTGCTCTTCAACCCGCAGCGCTACGATCTGGCCCGCGTCGGTCGTTACAAGGTCAACAAGAAGCTCAACCTCACCACCGAGGAAGAGGTCACGGTGCTCACCGACGAGGATATCGTCGCGACGCTGCGCTACCTGCTGTCCCTCGCTGCCGGCGAGCAGGGCTTCAAGGTCGACGACATCGACCACTTTGGCAACCGCCGCATCCGTACCGTCGGCGAGCTCGTCGCCAACCAGTTCCGTATCGGCATGAGCCGTATGGAGCGCGTCGTCCGTGAGCGCATGAGCTCCCAGGACATCGACGAGATCACCCCGCAGTCGCTCATCAACATCCGCCCGATCGTGGCCTCCATCAAGGAGTTCTTCGGTTCCTCGCAGCTCTCGCAGTTCATGGACCAGGCGAACCCCCTGACCGGTCTGACCCACAAGCGCCGTCTGTCCGCACTCGGCCCTGGCGGTCTTGCCGGCCACAAGTCTGGCTCCAGCCGCCGCACCAACGTGCCGACGGCCGTCCGCGACGTTCACAATTCGCACTACAGCCGCATGTGCCCGATCGAGACCCCCGAAGGCCCCAACATCGGCCTGATCGGCTCGCTCGCCCTCTACGCCCGCGTCAACGAGTATGGCTTCATCGAGGCCCCGTTCCGCCGCGTCGAGAACGGCGTTGCCACCGACCAGATCGACTGGATGACCGCTGACGAGGAAGAGAAGCACGTCATCGCGCCGGCCAACACGCCGCTCGATCCCAAGACCAACGAGTTCATCACGACCGATGCCGAGGGCAAGATCGTCCGTCCGCACACCGTGATCGCCCGTACCCGCGACTTCGACGGCTCCTTCGGCGCCCCCGCCGACGTGCCCGTCGAGGACGTCGACTACATGGACGTCTCGCCGCGTCAGATGCTCTCCGTCGCAGCCACGCTGATTCCGTTCCTGGAGCACGACGACGCCAAGCGTACGCTGATGGGCGCTAACATGCAGCGTCAGGCCGTGCCGCTGGTTCACCCCGCCGCTCCCTATGTCGGTACCGGCATGGAGCGTCGCGCCGCTCTGGACTCCGGCGAGGTCACCCTGGCCAAGAACGCCGGCGAGGTCATCTTTGCCGACGCCGCCAAGATTATCGTCAAGCATGCCGGCGGCATGGACGAGTATCACCTGGCCAAGTACCAGCGCTCCAACCAGTCCACCTGCATCAACCACCGTCCGCTCGTGCGCGTCGGTGACACCGTTGAGCAGGGCGAGCCTCTGGCCGACGGTCCTTCGACCGATCACGGCGAGCTCGCACTGGGCCAGAACCTCACCGTGGCCTACATGCCGTGGGAAGGCTTTAACTACGAGGACGGTATCGTCGTGTCCGAGCGCCTGGTGGCCGAGGACCTGCTGACGACCATCAACATCACCCGTCACGAGATCGACGCCCGCGACACCAAGCTCGGTCCCGAGGAGATCACCCGCGAGATCCCGAACCTCTCCGAGGACATGCTTGCCAACCTCGACGAGGACGGCATCATCCGCATCGGCGCCGAGGTCGGCCCTGGCGACATCCTGGTCGGCAAGGTCACGCCTAAGGGCGAGAGCGCTCTGACTGCCGAGGAGCGCCTGCTGCGCGCCATCTTCGGTGCCAAGGCCCACGACGTCCGCGACACCTCCCTTAAGATGCCTCACGGCGCTTATGGCCGCGTCATCGACATCGTCCGCTTTAGCCGCGAGAACGGCGACGACCTGGCTCCCGGCGTCAACGAGCAGGTGCGCGTCTACGTCGCCCAGCGTCGTAAGATCCAGCAGGGCGATAAGATCGCCGGCCGCCACGGCAACAAGGGTGTTATTTGTAACGTTCTGCCGGTCGAGGACATGCCCTACATGGCTGACGGTACCCCGATCGACGTTATCCTCAACCCGCTGGGCGTTCCTTCGCGTATGAACGTCGGCCAGCTGCTCGAGTGCCACCTTGGCTGGGCTGCTGCGTGCGGTTGGGATACCGAGCAGGCCGACTCCGACAAGTACGTCCCCGGTCCGTTCTTCACCGCGACGCCCGTCTTCGACGGCGCCAAGGAGGACGAGATCGCCGAGGTCATCCGTCGTGCCAACAAGAACATGCTCAACAAGGCCACCGCTGCCTTTGGCGATCACATGCGCCCCGAGTTCGTCACCCAGCTTGACGAGCGCGGCAAGACCCGTCTGTTCGACGGCCGCACCGGCGAGGAGTTCCGCGAGCCCATTACCGTGGGTACGTCCTACATCCTCAAGCTCGGCCACATGGTCGACGACAAGATCCACGCCCGTTCGACCGGCCCTTACAGCCTGGTTACCCAGCAGCCTCTGGGCGGCAAGGCTCAGTTCGGCGGCCAGCGCTTCGGCGAGATGGAAGTTTGGGCACTGTACGCTTACGGTGCTTCCAACGTCCTGCAGGAGATCCTGACCGTCAAGTCCGACGATACCGTGGGCCGCGTCAAGACCTACGAGTCCATCGTCAAGGGCGAGAACGTTCCTGTCCCGGGTATCCCCGAGTCCTTCAAGGTTCTCGTCAAGGAGATTCGCTCCCTCGCACTGGACATCGAGCCCATGCACGATGCCGACGAGGACGCCTCCGCCCCTGTGACCGCCGAGGAGACCTCCGCTCTCGACGACCTGGCTGCGCTCGCCGGCGTTGACGCCGACGTCGAGGCCGAGGATGCCGAGACCGCCGAGGCGCCCGAGGCTGTCGCCGCCACGACCACTGATAAGGAGTAGTTGACTGTGGCAGATTTCGAAGCTACTGATTTTGACTCGGTAAAGATCTCCCTTGCCTCCGCCGACCAGATCCGTTCCTGGTCGCACGGTGAGGTCAAGAAGCCGGAGACCATCAATTACCGTACCCTCAAGCCCGAGAAGGACGGCCTGTTCTGCGAGAAGATCTTCGGTCCCGCCAAGGACTGGGAGTGCTCCTGCGGCAAGTACAAGGGCATCCGCTTTAAGGGCATCGTCTGCGAGCGCTGCGGCGTCGAGGTCACCTCGGCCAAGGTGCGTCGCGACCGCATGGGCCACATCGAGCTCGCCGCTCCCGTGTCCCACATCTGGTACTTCAAGAGCCCCACGAGCTTCCCGATGAGCCGTATGCTCGACATCAAGTCCAAGGACCTCGAGAAGGTTCTGTACTTTGCCAGCTACATCATCACCGAGGTCGACTACGAGGCTCGCGAGGCCGACGCTGACGACCTGCGCGAGGAGCTCGCCGCCGATCTGGAAGAGATCGATGCCGAGTGCGCCCGCCAGATCGAGTCCCTCAAGGAGCAGGGCAACCCCGAGAACTTTGACGAGTTCTCCGACGAGGAGCCGCTGACCCCCGAGGAGATCGCCTCTGGCATCGTCGACATCGAGGAAGAGTGCAAGGACGAGAAGCAGCTCCGCACGGACGCCTTCAACGCCTTCATGAAGCTCAGCGAGCGCGACCTCATTTCCGATGAGCCGCTGTTCCGCGAGATGACCCGCTACTACTCCATGTACTTCAAGGGTGGCATGGGTGCTGAGGCCGTCCGCGACCTGCTCGCTGCCATCGACCTTCCTTCCGAGGCCGAGAAGCTCAAGGCCATCATCGCCGACGAGGACTCCCAGAAGCAGAAGCGCGAGAAGGCCGTCAAGCGCCTCGAGGTCGTTGACGCCTTTCTGAAGGGCGGCAACAGCCCCGCGAACATGATCCTGGATGTCATCCCGGTCATTCCGCCTGATCTGCGCCCGATGGTCCAGCTCGACGGCGGCCGCTTCGCCGCATCCGACCTCAACGACCTGTACCGTCGCGTGATCAACCGTAACAACCGACTCAAGCGCCTGCTCGACCTGGACGCCCCTGCGATCATCGTGAACAACGAGAAGCGCATGCTCCAGGAGTCCGTGGACGCCCTGTTCGACAACGGCCGTCGTGGTCGCCCGGTCTCTGGCCGTGGCGGTCGCCCGCTCAAGTCGCTCGCCGAGGCCCTCAAGGGCAAGCAGGGTCGCTTCCGTCAGAACCTGCTGGGCAAGCGTGTCGACTACTCCGGCCGTTCGGTTATCGTTACCGACCCCAAGCTGCTGCTGCACCAGTGCGGTCTGCCCAAGACCATGGCGCTGGAGCTCTTCAAGCCCTTCGTCATGAAGCGCCTGGTCGAGCTTGGCAAGGTCGAGAACATCAAGGGCGCCAAGCGCGCTATCGACCGCGGTGCCACCTTTGTGTGGGATATCCTCGAAGAGGTCATCGACGGCCGCGTCGTGCTGCTCAACCGTGCACCGACCCTGCACCGTCTGTCCATCCAGGCCTTTGAGCCGGTGCTGGTCGAGGGCAAGGCTATCCACCTGCACCCGCTGGTCTGCTCGCCCTTCAACGCCGACTTCGACGGCGACCAGATGTCTGTCCACGTGCCGCTGTCCAGCCAGGCTCAGGCCGAGGCCCGCGTGCTCATGCTCTCTGCGAACAACCTGCGCTCGCCGGCATCCGGCAAGCCGGTCAACATCCCTTCGCAGGACATGATCATCGGTGTGTACTACCTCACCCAGGTTCGCGAGGGTCTGCCGGGCGAGAACCACGTGTTCTCGAGCTTCGACGACGCGCTGCACGCCTATGACTGCCGCTCCGAGGTCGACATGCAGGCCAAGATCCAGGTCCGCGTGTCCGCTGCCGACGCCAATGTCATCAACGAGGACGGCACCCGTATCTTCCGCGTCAAGAACGGCAAGAACGAGTTTGTCGACTACGACGTCACCGGCAACAAGACCGCGCGCTTCGAGACCTCTATCGGCCGCATCATCTTCAACCGCCAGTGCCTGCCCGAAGACTATGAGTTCATGAACTACAAGATGGTCAAGGGCGACGTGGCCAAGCTGGTTGCGGACTGCTGCGATCGTTACCCCGAGGCCAAGGTCGGCCCGATCCTCGACGCCATCAAGTACTCCGGCTTCCACTACGCTACCCGCGCCGGCCTCACCATCTCGGTGTGGGACGCTCTCATCCCTGCCGAGAAGCAGGAGCTGCTCGACCGCGCCCAGGCCAACGTCGACCAGATCAACGAGTACTTCGAGGAGGGCTTCATCAACGAGACGGAGCGCCACATCGAAGTCGTTAACGAGTGGACCGCTTGTACCGATAAGGTTGCAGCGCTCATGCTCGACATGTTCGACGAGGAGAACCCGCTCTACATGATGGCCGACTCCGGCGCCCGTGGTTCTAAGACCCAGCTGCGTCAGCTCGGCGGCATGCGTGGCCTGATGGCGGACATGTCCGGCGAGACGATCGACCTTCCCATTAAGGCGAACTTCCGCGAGGGCCTGCTGCCGCTCGAGTACTTCATTTCGACCTACGGCGCCCGTAAGGGCCTGGTCGATACCGCATCCCACACCTCGGACTCTGGTTACCTGACCCGTCGTCTAGTCGACGTGGCCCAGGACGTCATCGTCCGCGAGGAGGACTGCGGTACGCACGAGGGCGTTACCTACAACCTCATCATCCCCGGCACCACCGACCTCAACACCGACCTCGTCGGCCGTTGCTTCATCGAGGACGTCGTGGCTCCCGATGGCACCGTGCTCTTTGAGCAGGACGGCTACATCGAGAAGGTCGCCGACATCCAGAAGATGGTCGATGCGGGCCTTAAGAAGGTCAAGCTTCGCGCGCTGCTCACCTGCCGCTCCAAGTACGGCGTGTGCCAGAAGTGCTACGGCTGGGATCTTTCCACTCGTCGTCCGGTCGCCATCGGTACTGCCGTCGGCATTATTGCCGCCCAGTCCATCGGCGAGCCCGGTACGCAGCTTACGATGCGTACCATTCACTCCGGCGGCGTCGCTGGCGTCGACGATATTACGCAGGGTCTGCCTACGGTCAGCCGTATGTTCGATATCGTCGGCAACGTCAACGAGAAGATCCTGGGTCGCGAGGCCGAGCTGGCTCCGTACTCCGGTCACCTCTCGATTAAGCCCGAGAAGTCCGAGTACGTGCTGACGCTCACCGACTCCGAGGACCACACCCGTGTCCTCGACGAGCGTCGCGTCCCCGCTTCGGTGCGCTTTATGCCCGAGATCGAGGACGGCTGCGAGGTTCGCGCCGGCGACCAGATCACCAAGGGCTTTGTCAACTTCCGCAACCTGCGCAAGCTGACCGACATCGAGTCGACGATGCACACCTTCGTCGAGAGCGTCAAGGACGTCTACACCAGCCAGGGCGTTGACCTGAACGACAAGCACATTGAGGTGCTCGCACGTCAGATGCTGCGTCGCGTTCAGATCACCAACCCCGGCGACTCCAAGTACCTGCTTGGTCAGTACGTCGACCGCTACGAGTTCGCCGACGAGGTCGAGCGCGTTGCCCGTCTGGGCGGTCAGGCTCCCGTGGCCGAGCCCGTCATCCTGGGTACGCTCAAGGTCGCGTCCAACATCGACTCCTGGCTGTCGAGCGCTTCGTTCATCCGTACCGCCGGCGTCCTTACCGAGGCTGCCATCGAGGGCAAGGTCGACCACCTGCTCGACCTTAAGTCCAACGTCATCGTCGGTAAGAAGATCCCGGCTGGTACTGGCCTCAAGCCTTACGCCAACGCCAAGCTGACGTATCGCACGGCCGACGGCTACGTGGACATCGACGGCCCGGCTTCGCCCAACGCCAAGTCGCTGCCCGAGTGGGCTCCTGTGGAGCTCAAGGACCTGGACGAGCAGCTTCCGCAGCAGCTCGACTGGGCCGGCTACGACGAGTTTGGCGGTGCTGACGGTTCGTTCACCCGCAACGGTCACACCATCTCTGCCGAGAAGGCTCGCCTGTACCTGTTCGACGACCTGGGCGTGTCGCAGCGCTGGACCAACAAGTTCAGCGAGGTCGGCATCGAGACGGTCGGCGACCTGGTTGGTAAGTCCGAGGAGGATCTGCTGCGCATCGATGGCATCGGTGCCAAGGCGATCGAGGAGCTCCGTGACGGCCTTGAGGCCCACGACCTGCTCTACATCCTCGAGAACAACGACGACGTTGCCGACGAGGAAGACCTCTCGCAGCTGCTGCAGATGGTCTTTAGCCCCGACGGTCCGGACGACATCCTGCTGGGCACCTCTGCCGCGCCGACGCATCACGCCGACGCCGACGAGGAGCTCCTGGGCGCTCCGATCGACGACAAGAAGGCTCCCGCCAACGGTGCCATCAACGAGGACATGGCTTCCCTCGACGAGCTGCTCAACCAGCTCGTGGACACCGACGACGCCGAAGAGGCCAAGGACAACGACGAGGAGTAACTAGTTCCGCCGTTCTAACGAACGGCGGCGATCTCCGTCGCTGCGCGGCCCCCAGAGCTACAATCTGTCATTCAAAAGGCAGGGCATGACCAAAAGGTCAATGCCCTGCCTTTTTCATGCCACCTTGTACGCTCTGGGGGCCGCTCGCTTGCGTATGCTCAACCTGTTGCGTTCCGTCGATCCCTTGCCAATAAGGGGCAGGGTTTTTTTGGTAGGTTATTCCTGCTTGAATTTGAAACATTTCGTTCGGTCAAAGCGTATCTATGGTGAGGGCCTCAGCAAGAAACATCAGCATCACCGGGAGGTGATTATGGAAGAACAAGCATTTAGACAGGCGGTCGAGGATCACCGTGATGTCGTGTTTCGAATCGCATTGACGTATCTGCGCGATCGTGCCGATGCCGACGATGTCGCTCAAGACGTCTTTCTGAAGTTACTCAAAAGCGATGCCCAATTTGAAAGCTGGGAACATCTTCGTCGATGGCTTATCCGGGTCACGATCAATGAATGCAAATCTCTCTTTCGAAAGCCATGGAGGCGTGTGGAGGATATTGAGAACCTGGCCGATTCGCTTTCGACGGCGCAGGAGGAGACCAAGGCGGTCCTGTCAGACGTTATGCGACTTCCGGAACGATTCCGTGTTCCCATCGTGCTCTATTACTATCTGGGCTTTTCGACCTCAGAGATTGCCGAGTTATTGCATGTGCCAGCCGCGACTGTTCGAACGCGTTTGGCTCGCGGCAGATCGAAGCTCAAGTTCATCCTAGAGGAGGGCGACCGTGAAATCCAATCAAATCAAGCAGGCCTTCGAGTCCGTCCAAGCCGATAGCGATCTTGCTGACCGTGTTCTTTATGCCGCTGCTGGTGAGCCGCTTCGCCGAAAGGGTCACGCGAAGCCTCTGTATGTTGCCGCGATCGGATGCCTTGCCGGAGTGCTGGCGACCGGAGGGGTCGCCTACGCCGTCGTCAATTCCAGCTATTTTGCCTCTGCCTGGGGAAACCACGGCAACGGGGATTCCATTACCTGGACCAACGGCGGCTCATCGGGAACTAAATATACCTACACCAGAGAGTTTGGCGATGGCATCGCGCCCCAAAGCCTGGAAGGCGCAGTCCAGGAGGTTAATCTGTCCGTCGAGGGCAACGGCTATACGCTTGATATCCATGAGATGGCAATCGACCAAAACGGCTGCGGAGCCGTGACGTTTACGTTGTCCAATCCAAATGGAGTTAACTACTACAAGCCAGCAGCAGAGATTGGCGAACTTGTTCTCTATGGTGAAGAAGAGCAGGGCATCGGCACGCCCGATATGAAGTTCGGCGAGGAATGGCCTGACACACGCAGCACAATTGATAAGGACACATCAAGCGATACTGTCATTAATGGCACGATGTACTTTGCCGCTATGGATCGCGAGCGAGATTTGCAACATGCTGTCACCTGGAATATCCATTGGACCGAGGGTGAAGGTGAGAGTGCGAGGCGGTTTGAGGCGTCGACACCCGAGTTCAATATTGGAGCGTACGTCGATACAAAGGAACTCCGCTCCGGTGACTCGCCTCTTGAGATTAGCCCGTTTTCCATCCAGACGCACATCGATGATTTGGGCTATGAAGCAGTTGATAATAAGCTGACCGTCAGCTACAAGGATGGATCGGAGCAGATTATCGAAGATGACGACGCAGGGGTGTTCAACTTATATTTTTCTTATGGGCGCAAAAGCGGAGAGAACATCTGGGTGCCAACGAAGTTGATTGATGTCGATCAAGTTGTCTCGGTAACCCTTGAAATTGTGAGGTATACATCAACAGGGGAGACCGAAACGAAAGAGCCCTTTACCATCGTCTATTCGTAAGATTTGGGGTCGCTTCCTACTAGGGGAAGCGGCCTCTTTTGCGTTAAATGGAAACGCCGCCGATTTCCATGCGACAGATGAGAGC
The DNA here is from genome assembly GCF_018785245.1 of Collinsella aerofaciens. Classification (GTDB taxonomy): domain Bacteria; phylum Actinomycetota; class Coriobacteriia; order Coriobacteriales; family Coriobacteriaceae; genus Collinsella; species Collinsella aerofaciens_AD. The sequence goes on from NZ_WQPL01000019.1 coordinate 87,813, forward strand.
AGATCACCGCTGGAGCGCGACGTTTCCCCAGATAAAACCGACCAAAATAAACCTGTCCCTATTTGGAAGGGAACGTTGCCCCGACAAGCACGTCGGATTCCCGGTCCGGGCGGCCCGCTGTTTAAGTTTGTCGCGAGTTCCGCACGCAAAGGAAAGCACTTAATGTGCTTTCCGTCTTGCGCAGGACTGTAGAGCAGCAAACTTAAACAGCGGGCCGCCCGGGCCGGGAATCCGCCCCCGCGCACAGGAGGGGATTCCTTTTGTGTAGGCTTTGCGGAAATATGGCTATTTTGGGATACGCCTGGCGGCGTGGTCTGTTGACGGCACAGCTAACGCCACGTATCCTATCGAACTGCGTGTTTCGTAGGGGGATGCTGACCCCTCGATTCAAGCCGTTGCACTTTACAGAAAGCTGGAATCATTCGAGAAGGAGTACGCTTTGCCTACTATTAACCAGCTGGTTCGCCAGGGCCGTCGTTCCGTGCCCAAGAAGTCCAAGAACGCTGCTCTGCAGCACAACTCCCAGAAGCGCGGCGTGTGCACCCGCGTCTTCACCACGAGCCCCAAGAAGCCGAACTCGGCTCTTCGTAAGGTTGCCCGTGTTCGCCTCGTCAACGGCATCGAAGTTACTGCTTACATCCCGGGTGAGGGCCACAACCTGCAGGAGCACTCCATCGTGCTCGTCCGCGGCGGTCGTGTCCGTGACCTCCCTGGTGTCCGTTATCACGTCATCCGTGGCGCCTACGACGCTGCTCCGGTCCAGAACCGTATGCAGGCCCGTTCCAAGTACGGTGCTAAGCGCCCCAAGGCTAAATAAGCCAGATAACGTTTTGATACTTTCGCCGTGTGCCGCCTAAGGGCCGCACGGTAGACACTTAAGGAGATTTCACATGCCGCGTCGTGCAGCAGCTAATCGTCGTGAGGTTCAGCCTGACGCCGTTTACAACAACCGCCTGGTGACTCAGCTCATCAACAAGGTCCTTCTTGACGGCAAGAAGGCCACCGCTGAGCGCATCGTTTATACCGCTTTCGAGATCGTTGCCGAGAAGTCCGAGGGTGGCGACGCTCTCGCTACCTTCAAGAAGGCTATGGACAACGTCAAGCCCACGCTCGAGGTTAAGCCCAAGCGTGTCGGTGGCGCTACCTATCAGGTCCCGATGGAGGTCAACTCCCGTCGTTCCACCGCTCTGGGCATCCGCTGGATCGTCAACTTCTCCCGCGCTCGCAAGGAGAAGACCATGGCCGAGCGTCTCGCCAACGAGATCCTCGACGCTTCCAACGGCCTGGGCGCTTCCGTCAAGAAGCGTGAGGACGTCTTCAAGATGGCCGAGGCCAACCGCGCGTTCTCTCACTATCGTTGGTAAGTTAAGGTAAGGAACTAACATGGCTAAGCCTAAGTACAAGCTTTCCGATACCCGTAACATCGGCATCATGGCTCACATCGATGCCGGTAAGACCACCACGACCGAGCGTATTCTTTACTACACCGGTAAGACCCACAAGATCGGTGAGGTCCATGAGGGCGCTGCCACCATGGACTGGATGGTTCAGGAGCAGGAGCGCGGCGTAACCATCACCTCCGCTGCTACCACCTGCTTCTGGAACAAGGACGGTAAGGACTACCGCATCCAGATCATCGACACCCCGGGCCACGTTGACTTCACCGCCGAGGTCGAGCGCTGCCTGCGCGTCCTCGATGGCGCTGTCGCCGTCTTCGACGCTGTTGCCGGCGTTCAGCCCCAGTCTGAGACCGTTTGGCGTCAGGCTTCTACCTTCAACGTCCCCCGCATCGCCTTCATCAACAAGTATGACCGCGTGGGCGCCGACTTCTTCAACGCTATCGAGACCATGAAGGATCGTCTCGACGCCAACGCCGTGGCCGCTCAGGTCCCGATGGGCGCCGAGGACAACTTCTGGGGCGTCATCGACCTGGTCACCATGACTGCATGGGACTTCAAGGCCGACGAGAAGGGTATGACCTACCCCGAGCCGATGGACGAGATCCCGGCTGAGTTTGCCGACATCGCTGCCACCAAGCGCGAGGAGCTCCTCGACGCTGCTGCCAGCTTTGACGACGAGCTCATGGAGAAGATCCTCATGGAGGAGGACTTCACCGTCGAGGAGCTCAAGGCTGCTCTGCGCAAGGGTGTTCTGGCCAACGAGCTCAACCTCGTCTTCGTGGGCTCCGCCTACAAGAACAAGGGCGTTCAGGAGCTGCTCGACGCTGTCGTCGACTACCTGCCCAGCCCGCTCGACGTCGAGGCCGTCACCGGTACCGATCCGGACACCGGCGAGGAGATTCAGCGTCATCCTTCCTTCGACGAGCCCTTCTCCGGCCTGGTCTTTAAGATCATGACCGACCCGTTCGTCGGTAAGCTCACCTATGTCCGCGTTTACTCCGGCCGCGCTGAGTCCGGCTCCTACGTGGTCAACGCTTCCAACGGTCAGCGCGAGCGTCTCGGCCGCATCCTCGAGATGAACGCCGCCGAGCGTATCGACCGTGACGACGCTGCCGCCGGCGACATCGTCGCTTGCGTCGGCTTCAAGAACTCCACCACCGGTGACACCCTGTGCGCCGAGGGCAAGGAGATCGTCCTCGAGAAGATCGAGTTCGCTAAGCCCGTTATCGACGTTGCCATCGAGCCCAAGACCAAGGCCGAGCAGGACAAGATGTCCCTGGCTCTGACCAAGCTCGCCGAGGAGGACCCGACCTTCCAGGTGTCCACCAACCACGAGACCGGCCAGACCATCATCGCCGGCATGGGCGAGCTGCACCTCGAGATCATCGTCGACCGTCTGCTCCGCGAGTTCAAGGTTGACGCTAACGTTGGTAAGCCCCAGGTTGCCTACCGCGAGACCGCTGGTCACGACGTCGAGAAGGCTGAGGGCAAGTTCGTCCGCCAGTCCGGCGGTCGCGGTCAGTACGGCCACGCCGTCATCAAGCTCGAGAAGATGGAGGAGGGCTTCGGCTACGAGTTCGTCAACGCTATCGTCGGCGGCGTCGTGCCCAAGGAGTACATCCCGTCCATCGACAAGGGCATCCAGGAGGCCCTGAACACCGGTGTTATCGCCGGCTTCCCGGTCCTCGACGTTAAGGTCACCCTGTTCGACGGTTCTTACCACGAGGTCGACTCCTCCGAGGCCGCCTTCAAGATCGCCGGTTCCATGGCTATCAAGGACGCCCTCAAGAAGTCCGATCCGCAGCTGCTCGAGCCGATCATGGCTGTCGAGGTCGAGACCCCCGAGCAGTACATGGGCGACGTTATGGGCAACCTCTCCGGTCGCCGCGGCAAGATCGAGGGTATGGAGGATCGCAAGAACAGCAAGCTCATCCGTGCCAAGGTGCCGCTGGGCGAGATGTTCGGTTACGCTACCGACCTTCGCTCCCAGACCCAGGGCCGTGCATCCTACACGATGCAGTTCGACTCTTATGAGCCCGCGCCCAAGTCCATCGTGGACGAGGTCATGAGCAAGAACGCCTAAGTTCGAGCTCCCTGTTACGTAATCCTGCGAGAACATCTCTCGCACTCTTTGGAGGTTTAAGTTGGCTACCCAGAAGATCCGCATTCGCCTCAAGGGCTATGATCACGAGGTCGTCGATCAGTCCGCGAAGCTCATCGTCGAGACCGCTCAGAAGACCGGCGCTCGCGTTTCCGGTCCTGTCCCCCTGCCCACCGAGCGCAACCTGTACACGGTTATCCGCTCGCCGCACGTGAACAAGGACTCCCGTGAACAGTTCGAGATGCGCACCCACAAGCGCCTCATCGACATCCTCGACCCCACCTCGGGCACCGTTGATTCGCTCATGCGTCTCGACCTCCCCGCTGGCGTCGACATCGACATCAAGCTCTAAGCGATATCGCTCATAGCTTAAAGGGCCCCGCTGCCGTTACGGTAGCGGGGCCCTTTTGTTTTGAGTTTAGATTTTGGGATAGCGAATTCGTCTGCCGAGCCGGCGGCTGCGGCGCCCTATTCGCTCAGGGGGCGCAAGGATGCTTCTTCGAAGTGGAAGACGCACAAGCCGCTCTCGGTCTCAATGCATGCGCGGCCGCAATCGTCGACCGTTCTAAATATGCCTCGTGCCAGCTCGTCTCCAGCGGGGGAGCGGGCGATAACGTGCTCCCCGATCCAATTGAGGTGAGCGACATATTCGCCGTGGACGGGCGCGAGCGGTCCGGTGTTTTCTTCCATGGAGTTGAGGCGTTCTGTCCAGGCATCTACAGCGTCTATAACGGCGTGATAGACCTCATCGAGGAGCATGTCGACGGCAGGAACGTTTTCGTTAAGGTCCGAGAGACCGATTGCTGGCAGGCCGCCATCGGGAACCTCCGCGGGCACATAGTTCACGTTAACGCCGATGCCACAGACCGCAAAAGGGTTGCCTTCGTTATCGCGTGCGGCCTCGACCAGAATGCCGCCGAGTTTGCGTCCACGCGCGACCAGGTCGTTGGGCCATTTGAGGCCAATCTCGTTTGCAAGACCCTGTTTTTCGAGTGCCTCGAGCACCGCTAGGCCGCTGACGGCGGCAAGACCAGAGAACTTTGCAGGATTAACGCATGGGCGCAGGACAATCGAAAGCAATAGGTTGCCGGCGGTTGAATCCCACTTGTGGCCGCGCCGGCCGCGTCCTGCCGTCTGAGCCCGGGCGGCAAGTCCTGTGCCGTGCGGCGCACCCTGTTTTCCTGCCTCGAGCAGGTCATCGTTGGTCGATCCGGTTACGTCGACAATCGTTAATTGGGCATCCATAGCGGCTGCTACCTCCTTATTGAATAAGTGAATGATGCAATGGTGTCGAGAGATAGACACAATGTGAAGCCTTTGTCGCATTTGGACAATATAATGTTAACACGTCAACAAAGACTGAAATGCGTTATCCTCTCTTGGTCGATGTAAACACGTCAACAACTCAAAGGAGGTTAGTGATGGGTTTCACGATTCTGGGAACAGGCTCGGCGCTTCCTAAGCGCAGTGTTTCCAATGACGAGCTGTCTGAGTTCCTCGATACCTCGGATGAGTGGATTTTTACCCGCACAGGCATCAAGAGCCGCCGCGTCTGCACCACCGAGTCACTCGACGACCTTGCCGTAGCGGCGAGCGAGCAGGCACTCCAGGTGTCCGGAATCGACGCGAGCAAGCTGGATCTAATCGTCTGCTCGACGACAACGGGTGACCATCTTGTTCCCGCCGAGGCGTGTGCCGTAGCCGAGCGTCTGGGCGCGACGTGTCCTGCCTTCGATGTCTCGGCGGCCTGCGCCGGCTTCGTATTTGCGCTCGATGTCGCCGAGGGCTATATCGCCCGAGGACGAGCCGAGCATGCGCTTGTCGTTGCGGCCGAGCAGATGACGCGCGCGCTTGACTGGACAGACCGCGCCACCTGCGTGCTCTTTGGCGATGGGGCAGGCGCCGCTGTGATAGAGGCTGGGGGAGACAACCCCCTTGCCGTTGAGCTTTCGACGGCGCCCGACGTCGTGACGTTGCGCGTTCCCGGTCTGGTCGGTACGTCGCCGTTTAAGGCCTCCGCAGATAGCGCGAGTGTGCTGTCCATGAATGGCCGCCGCGTGTTCAAGTTCGGCGTCAACGCCATCTGCGACACGGTCCATAAGCTTGCGATCGATGCGGGCATTTCGGTCGAAGACATCGATCATTTTGTATTCCATCAGGCTAACGAACGAATCCTGAGCCAGGCGGTCAAGCGCCTGGGCGTGCCGGACGAGCGCGTGGTTCGCACGTTGCGCGAGACCGGCAACATTTCGAGCGCATGCATTCCGCTTGCCCTCGACCGGCTGGCAAACGCCGGTGCACTTCACACAGGCGACACCATCGCCTTGGTTGGATTTGGCGCCGGTCTGGATATAGGTGGCTATCTGCTTCGTTGGAAGTAGTCGCACATAGGAAATAAAAACGCCCTAGGGCACAACCAAAGGAGAACTACCATGGCAGATCAGAAGACCTTCGAGCGCGTTTGCGACGTTATCCGCGAGACCGCTGGTCTTGACGACGTTGAGATGAAGCCCGAGTCCACGCTCGAGGAGATTGGTCTCGACAGCCTGGGCACCGTCGAGATCCTCGTCGCCGTCGAGGACGAGTTTGGCATCCAGCTCGATACCGAGGAGAACCCCAAGACGGTCGGCGAGTTCGCCGATACGGTCGAGGCGGCATTGGAGAAGTAGAGATGCTCAAGACTCCTCTCTGCGATCTGCTCGGCATCGAAAAGCCCGTGTTCCAGGGCGGTATGGCCTGGATTGCCGATGCCTCGCTGGCGTCCGCAGTGTCCGAGGCGGGTGGCTTAGGCATCATTGCGGCCATGAACGCCGACGCCAACTGGCTGCGCGACCAGATTCACGAGCTGCGCGCCAGGACGGATAAGCCCTTTGGCGTCAACGTCATGCTCATGAGCCCGTTCGCCGACGAGGTTGCACAGGTTGTGATTGACGAGCGAGTGCCGGTCGTCGTGACGGGCGCCGGCAATCCCGCCAAGTACATGAAGGCGTGGAACGAGGCGGGCATCAAGGTCATCCCGGTCGTTGCCTCGGTGGCGCTGGCGCGCCTCGTGGCACGTCGTGGAGCCACGGCGGTTGTTGCCGAGGGTACCGAATCGGGCGGCCATATTGGCGAGACCTCGACGATGGCACTGGTGCCGCAGGTCGTCGATGCGGTTGACATTCCCGTCGTGGCCGCCGGCGGTATTGCCGACGGCCGCGGCGTGGCGGCCGCCTTTATGCTGGGCGCCGAAGGCGTGCAAGTGGGTACGCGCTTTCTGGTCGCAGACGAGTGCACCGTCTCGGAGCAGTACAAAGAGATGGTCCTGAAGGCCAACGACACTTCAACGCGTGCGACCGGTCGCTCGACGGGACATCCAGTGCGCGCCCTCAAGAGTCCCTTCACCAACGCCTATGCCAAGAGCGAGGGTTCCGGCGCGAGTGCCGAGGAGCTCGGTGCTATGGGAACCGGTGCGCTGCGTAAGGCCGCCAAGGACGGCAACTACGAAGAGGGTTCGTTTTTGTGTGGACAGATTGCCGGCATGGTTAGCGAGCGCCAGAGCGCACGCGAAATCGTTGACGATCTGGTCGATGGCGCCGAGCGCGTCCTGAAGGGTGCGTCCGCATGGGTAGCGTAGCGTTTCTGTTTGCCGGCCAGGGTGCCCAACACCCCGCGATGGGCGTCGACCTGATCGAGACATCGCCGGCGGCCGCCGAGGTGTTCACCATTGCCGACGAGGTGCGCCCGGGGACGAGCGAGCAGTGCCGGAGCGCCTCCAAGGAGGAGCTCTCGCAGACCGAGAACACGCAGCCTTGCGTGTTCGTGCACGACTTGGCTGTCGCCGTCGCCCTGCGCGAGCGCGACGTGGTGCCTGCCGCCTGTGCGGGATTCTCGCTGGGCGAGGTCGCTGCACTCAGCTTTGCGGGGGCATTCGATACGCGAGCGGGTTTTGAGCTCGTGTGTGAGCGCGCGGCATTGATGGCCACGGCGGCCGAGCGTCACCCTGGCGGCATGCGCGCCGTCATCAAACTTGATGCTGCGCAAGTCGAGAACCTGGCTGCGCAGGCCGGCGAGGACTGCTGGCCGGTCAACTACAACAGTCCCCAGCAGACGGTTGTGGCCGGAGCGCCCGATGCGCTGCAGACCCTCGACGTCCTAGTAAAAGAGGCTGGCGGCCGCGCCATGAAGGTCGCGGTGTCGGGTGCATTTCATAGCCCCTATATGGCCGAGGCGACCTGTGGCCTTGCCGCATATATTGAGGCCGGTCACGCGCCGTCCCCGTTGCTCATTCCTGTTTTGGCAAATATGACAGCGGCGCCCTATCCGGCGGACCCCCAGACGGCATCGGATGTCTTGGCCAATCAGGTGAGCAATGCCGTGCGCTGGGTCGATACGCTGCATGCTCTGCAGGATCAAGGCATCGACACATTTATTGAGGTCGGCCCCGGCAAAACGCTGTCTGGCCTGATCAAGCGTACGTTGAGCGACGTTCGTGTGTATTCGTGCGAGACGGCCGAGCAGGTCGCAGCTATTGCCGACGAGCTCGCATAGTCCACAGGGCTGTAACCCGAAAGGAATGACATGGGCAACTTGAACAATGGCGCGCTCGAGCGCAACGACTCACGTCGCGTGGCACTGGTCACGGGCGGCTCGCGGGGTATCGGCCGCGCCTGCGCTATCGGTCTGGCGGAGGATGGCTACGATATCGCCGTCGTCTATGCCGGCAGCGTCGATGCGGCGCGCGAGACGTGCGACGCCTGCGAGGCGGCTGGCGCCACGGCGCGCTCATATCAATGTGACGTGGCCGACCCCGCTGCCGTCAACGCGTGCGTGGAAGCGGTCCTCAACGACTTTGGCTCCATTTGGGCGCTCGTCAACAACGCTGGCATCACCCGCGATGGCCTGCTCATGCGCATGGGCGATGACGCCTTCGATCGCGTGCTCGATGTCAATCTTAAAGGAACGTTTAACACGACGCGTGCGCTCACCAAGACCTTTATGCGCCAGCGCGGCGGCTGCGTCGTCAACATGAGCTCGGTTGTGGGCCTGATGGGCAATGCCGGGCAGGCCAACTACGCTGCCTCCAAGGCGGGCGTGATCGGCCTGACCAAGGCGGTGGCGCGCGAGCTTGCGCCCCGCGGTGTACGAGTGAACGCGGTCGCCCCCGGGTTTGTCGAGACAGATATGACGGCAAAGCTCTCGGAGAAGGTGTGTACGGTAACCGAGGAGCAGATTCCCCTTAAGCGTATGGCGCGCCCCGAGGAAGTGGCCGGCGTGGTGCGCTTTTTGGCGAGCGATGCGGCTGCCTACATTACGGGCGAGGTCGTGCGCGTCGACGGCGGAATGGCGATGTAGAAACCAGGGCCGAAGAACGGCTTGGATGAGGAGACCATGATGGAACAGAGAGTTGCAATCACCGGCATAGGTGCCGTATCGCCGCTCGGCAACACCGCGCTTGCCACCTGGGCGGCAATGTGCGCTGGCACGTGCGGCATCGGCCCGATTACGCACTTCGATACCGATGCGTTTGCCGTCAAGGTAGCGGCCGAGGTCAAGGGCTTTGACGGCAACGAGTACTTTGGCAAGCGTGATGCAAAGCATCTGGACCCCTGCGTTCAGTTTGCGATGGCGGCTTCGGACGAGGCCATGCGCGATGCGGGCTTTGATGTCGAAGGCGCCATCGATCGAGAGCGCCTGGGCGTCTACGTGGGCTCGGGCGTGGGCGGCATGACGACGCTCGTCGACAACGTCCATACGATTGCCGAACGTGGGCCCCGCCGCGCATCGCCCTATATGATCGCGATGATGATCCCCAACATGGCATCGGGCAATATCGCAATCCGCCACAAGGCAAAGGGCCCGACCCTGCCCGTGGTGACCGCGTGCGCAACCTCGGCCCATGCGGTGGGCGAGGCGTTCCGCGCCATCAAGCACGGCTATGCCGACGCGATCCTCGCGGGCGGCGCCGAGGCTGCAATTATCCCCGATGCCGTTGCGGGCTTTACGTCCTGCCGTGCATTGACCACCAACCCCGATCCCGCGACGGCCTGCCGTCCGTTCGATGCAGACCGCGACGGCTTTGTGATGGGCGAGGGCGCCTGCGTGCTCGTGCTCGAGAGCATGGAACATGCGCAGGCGCGCGGTGCGCACATTTATGCCGAGGTCGTGGGCTACGGCAACACCGATGATGCCTATCACATCACGAGTCCTGATCCCGAGGCTGCCGGCATTGCCCGCGCGATATCGCTGGCGGTGACCGAGGGCGACGTCAGGCCTTCCGAGGGTCTCTACATCAATGCTCACGGCACATCGACCAAGCTCAACGATTCGTCCGAGACGGCGGGCATTAAGCGTGCGCTCGGCGAGGACGCGGCGCGCGCCGCGCACGTCTCGTCGACTAAGTCGATGACCGGCCACATGATCGGTGCCACGGGCGCCATCGAGGTCATGGCCTGCGCCATGGCGCTCGAGCAGGGCGTGGTGCCGCCGACCATTAACTACCGCACGCCCGATCCCGCCTGCGATCTTGACTACACGCCCAATCGCGCAGTTCGCGCCGACCTTACCTGGGCGCTTTCGACCAACCTAGGCTTTGGCGGGCACAACGCCGCCATCGCGCTGCGTAGATATACGAGGAGCTAGAGCATGGATTCCAAAAGACTTGCCGAGATAGCCGATGTTATGGAGGACCGCGGCCTCACGCGCGTGCGCGTTGAGGAGCCCGATGGCACCGCGGTCGAACTCGAGCGCGCGAGCGCCGCACGGCCGGTTGCCGTGCCCATGCCCATGCCGAGCGCTATGGCCGCTCCAGTTGCAGCTCCCACAGTCGCGCCTGCCGCACCGGAGCCCGCCGCGCAGACACCTGCCGCCGCACCGGAGCCCAAGGGCACCGAGGTGACCGCTCCCATGGTCGGCGTTTTCTATGCTGCCCCGGCGCCGGGCGACGAGCCGTTTGTGCACGTGGGCTCTAAGGTCAAGGCCGGCGAGACCCTCTGCATTATCGAGGCCATGAAGGTTCTCAACGAGGTGACGGCCGAGGCAGACGGCGAGGTGCTCGAGATCTGCGTGGCCGACGGCGACCTCGTGGAGTTTGGCAGCTGCCTCATGAGGATCGGATAGGTGATATCCATGAACAAAGAAGAGCTCAAGAAGCTGTTACCGCATCGCGAGCCGATGCTTTTGCTCGACGAAGCCGAGCTGGTGGGCGACGAGGCCCACGGCAAGATCACGATTACGGGCGACGAATACTTTTTGCAGGGGCATTTTCCGGGAAACCCGGTGGTCCCCGGCGTGATCCAGTGCGAGATGCTCGCCCAAAACTGCTGCGTGTTGCTGATGGGCGATGAGGAGGCGCGCGGCGCGACGCCGTTCTACACGAGTCTGGACAAGGTGCGCTTTAAGCGTCCGGTGCGCCCGGGCGATACGGTGGATCTGGTGTGCTCCATCACGCGTGCGCGCGGGCCGTTCCGCTTTGCGACGGGTACTGCAAGCGTCAACGGTGAGGTCTGTTGCCGCGCCGACATGTCTTTTGCACTCATGCACGAAAGTTAAGGAAGGCTTCATGTTCGACAAAGTGCTCATCGCCAACCGCGGCGAAGTCGCGGTCCGTGTTATCCGCGCGTGCCGCGATATGGGCATCAAGACCGTCGCCGTTTATTCCACGGCCGATGCGGACGCGCTGCACGTGCAGCTTGCCGACGAGGCGTATTGCATCGGCGGTCCGCGTCTTGCCGAGAGCTACCTCAACGACGATGCTGTGCTCACCTGTGCCGTAAAGTCGGGAGCTAAGGCAATTCATCCCGGCTATGGCTTCTTTTCCGAGAAGGCGAGCTTTGTACGCGACTGCGACAAGTATGGCCTGGCTTTTGTCGGTCCTTCGGCCGAGGTGATCGACAGCATGGGCGACAAGGACGCCGCACGCCGAACGGCTGCCGCGGCGGGCGTGCCCATTGTGCCGGGCTGCGATTTGCTCAAAAGTCCCGAGGAGGCGACGGCCGAGGCCGAGCGCATTGGCTGTCCCGTGCTCATTAAGGCGCGCGCGGGCGGTGGCGGTCGCGGCATTCGCAAGGTCGAGCGCGTGGAAGATGCGGCAAAGGCGTTCATCGAGGCGCGTGCCGAGGGCGAGGCCGTTTTTGGCGACGGCGAGTGCTACATGGAGAAGTTCGTCGCGCCGGCGCACCACGTTGAGGTGCAGATTATGGCCGATAAGCAGGGCCATGTATTTTCGCTCGGCGAGCGCGAGTGCTCGGTGCAGCGTCGCAACCAAAAGCTGATCGAAGAGAGTCCCGCGCCGTGCCTCGACGGACACAACGACATTCGTGCTCGCATGCACAAGGCAGCGCGTGACCTGGCTCGTGCCGTCGGCTACGAAGGAGCCGGTACCATCGAGTTTCTGTATTCGGACGACGGCAATTTCTACTTTATGGAAATGAACACGCGCTTGCAGGTGGAGCATCCGGTTACAGAGTTTGTGACCGATACCGACTTGGTCAAGTGGCAGCTGCGCGTGGCAGCCGGCCAGCCTCTGCCCTTTGAGCAGGAGGACATGCCGGTCCGCAACCACGCCATGGAGTGCCGCATCAATGCCGAAACGCCGGACTTTCTGCCGTCATGCGGAACGGTCACCGCGTTGCGTGTGCCGGGTGGTCCGCGCGTGCGCTGGGATTCCGCCATGTTTACCGGTGCGAAAGTTCCGCCGTACTACGACTCCATGCTCGGCAAGCTCATCGTGTGTGCGCCCACGCGTGACGGCGCCATTCGTAAGATGCGCTCGGCCCTGGGCGAGCTCGTGATTGAGGGCGTGAGCGAAAACAGCGAGCTTCAGCTCGACGTGCTGGCAAACGACGAGTTCTTGTCGGGCATGTACCACACCGATCTGATGGGGCATCTCTATGCTGATGAATAGAAAAGCAAAGACGGTCAACGTCCTCGAGGGGCCGATGACCGAGTCGTGCGCCGAGTTTCCCGCGCGCCACGTGTTTATCAAGTGCTCGGAGTGTCGCCGCGTGATCGATGAAGCACGCCTGCACGACAACCTCGAGGTCTGCCCTCGTTGCGGCAAACACTTTCGCGTGAGCGGTCGCGCGCGCATGCGCATGACGGTCGACGAGGGCACGTTTGAGGAATGGGATGCCAATCTGGCGTCGGAGGACTTCCTCTCGTTTCCCGGCTATGCCGACAAGCTTAAGAGCGTGTGCGAGCGTTCGGGCGAGCGCGACGCCGTTGTGTGCGGCAGGGGCAAAATCTGCGGTTGCGATACCGCGCTCTTCTTTATGGACGCCAACTTTATGATGGGCTCGATGGGTTCCGTGGTGGGCGAGAAGATCTGTCGCACATTTGAGCGAGCGACCGAACTTGGATTGCCAGTTGTCGGCTTTACCGTTTCGGGCGGCGCGCGCATGCAAGAGGGCGTGACGTCGCTTATGCAGATGGCCAAGATTTCTGCGGCGGTTAGGCGCCACAGCGAGGCGGGCGGTCTGTATATCACGGTGCTCACCGACCCCACGACCGGAGGCGTAACCGCGAGCTTTGCCATGGAGGGCGATATTATCCTGGCCGAGCCCGATGCCCTGACGGCATTTGCCGGCCCGCGCGTGATCGAGCAGAACATGCACAAGCGCCTGCCCAAGGGATTCCAGCGCTCCGAGTTTTTGCTGGAGCACGGCTTTTGCGATGCCGTTGTTCCGCGTGGCGAGATTGCGCTCACGGTAGGCGAGCTGCTGGCACTGCACGAAGGGCACGCGCCCGGCCTGGGGGCACCGCATGAGATCGTGCATACGGGTCGTCGCGGCAAAAAGCTGGGACACTTGTTCAAGCGCTCGACCGCACCAAAAACCGCGCTCGAGATTGTCAAGCAGACCCGCTCGGCAGATCGCGCCACGGCGGGCGAGATGATCTCGCTGGGCCTGGATGGATTTGTGGAGCTGCATGGCGACCGTTACTTTGGCGACGACGCCGCCGTGGTGGCTGGCATTGGCTGGAAAGACGGGCGACCCGTGACGGTTATCGCCGTCGAGCGCGGTACCACGACCAAAGAGCGCATGCGTCGCAACTTTGGTATGGCACATCCCGAGGGCTACCGCAAAGCGCGTCGCCTTATACGCCAGGCCGAAAAGTTTGGTCGACCGGTTCTGTGTCTGGTCGATACTTCGGGCGCGTTTTGCGGCATCGGTGCCGAGGAGCGCGGCCAGGGCGAGGCGATTGCCCAGAATCTCATGGAGATGAGCGGCCTCAAGACGCCGATTGTCTCGGTGGTGACAGGCGAGGGCGGCTCTGGTGGCGCGCTGGCGCTGTCCGTGGCCGACCGCATCCTGATGCTCTCGAGCTCGGCCTATTCGGTCGTGAGCCCCGAGGCCTGTGCGTCGATCCTGTGGAAGGATACCGAGCGCGCGAATGAGGCCGCCGAGGCGCTTAAGCTCACGGCCCCCGATCTGTTGGCGCTCGGCATCATCGACGGCATTGTTGACGATAGGGGCCTGTCGCATGAGGAGATCGCCGGTGCCGTCATGTCCTCGGCATTTGATGTCTTCGATACGCTTGGGCAGCTCGACGACGCGACCCTCACAAACCTCCGCTACGAAAAGTACCGCGCAATCGGTCAGTACCGCACGATGTGACAAAGGGGCAGCCCGCATGTCATATTGGGAAAGGCGTTCCATGCTACAAGTTTCTAACACCTCGTTTACAACGACGGTTTCATCAAACGCCATGGCCGTGGTGGACTATCTGTCCAAAAGCATGATGTCGGCGCTGCCGTTTATTGTCTGCGCGGCGTTGTTCCGCACCGTTGCCGTCATTATGGGCGAAGGTATGCTGGGCCTGTGGTCTGCCGATTCCGAAATCTATCGCCTGTTCTACAGTTGGCTCTATAACGCCGGCTACTACTTTTTGCCCATTTATCTTGGTTGGGCGGCCGCCCGCCAGCTCGGTTGCTCGGAGCAGCTAGGCATGATGCTGGGCGGCGTATTGATTGCGCCCGATCTGCTTAAGCTCGTCGATGCCGCATCGACGACGGGGGCATCGATGACTTCCGTGTATGGTCTGCTTCCCGCGCCGGTCAACGATTACACGACGACTGTTATTCCGGTTCTCATCTCGGTGCCCGTGCTATGGCGAGTGGAGTGTTTCTTTCAGCGCGTTATCCCTAAGGCCGTGGCGTTTTCGTTCGTTCCGTTTGCGACCATGCTTGTCATGGTTCCGGTTTCGCTGTGTATTACGGCGCCGGCGGGCAGCTATCTGGGCATGCTGTTGGGCCAGCTTATGTTTATGCTTGGCAATTCCGGTGGCATCGTGTCGCTGCTCACGCTCATGGGGCTTGCCGCGGGTTGGGAGTTTCTTAAGATTGCAGGCGTCAGCAACGTTGTCCTATCGCTTGCCTATGCTCAGTTTATGAGTGTGGGAACGGATTCGTGCATCCTGATCGCCGCGACGATGGCGACGTTCGCCGTTTGGGGCATGCCCTTTGGCGCGTCGCTCCGCGTTGCGGATAAGGACGAGAAGGCACTCATGCTGGGCTATTCAATCTCGGGTATTCTTGGCGGCGTAAGCGAGCCGGCGCTGTACGGTTGCGGCTTTAAATATGGCAGGTGCCTGACGTACATGGCCATTGGCGGCGCCGTCGGAGGCCTTGTTGCGGCCGTGGGCCACGTTACGGCCTATACCATCGGCATGACGAATGTCCTTATGGTCATTGGCTTTGCCACGGGCGGCATCTCGAACCTGCTGTGGTGCTGCGTTGCCGGCGGTGTGGCATTTGCGGTGTCTGCGGCGCTGAGCTACTGCTTTGGCGTGGTGCCGGCGCAGGGACAGGCGGCAGAAGACGGGGCCGATTCACCCGAAACAGTGGCGAGCGCTGCTGAAGTAAGCGCGTAAACCTGTGCGACAAAAGGACGATTCTTTTGTCATGCTCCAAGGCCGTGGCCCGTGCGGGCTGCGGCCTCTTTGTATCTGGGAGACAAAGTGGCTACACTACAATCCGTTTGAGCAATAGATATATAGGTAGTACCGTGGGGGCGGATGCAGATGGTCGAGTGGATAGTTAAGCGCGCGCAGGGCGATCGTGCGCGTGTGGGCACGTTAGCGGGCATGGTGTGTATTGTCGCCAATGTGGCGCTTTGTGCTGCGAAGGGCGCAATCGGTGTGGTTTCGGGATCGGTTTCGATTGTGGCGGATGCCATGAACAACCTGTCCGATGCCAGCTCGAATATCGTGAGCGTGCTGGGCTTTAAGCTGGCGAGCAAGCCCGCCGACCCCGAGCATCCATACGGCCATGGTCGCTACGAGTACCTCTCGGGTCTTGTCGTGGCGGCGCTCGTGCTTCTCATTGGCCTTGAACTGGTGAAGTCCTCGTTTGAGCGTATCATCCACCCCGAACCTGTCGAGTTCTCGCTTGCCCTGGTGGCAGTCCTGGCGCTTTCGATGGTTGTTAAGCTGTGGATGGCGGCGCTCAACCAAAAGCTCGGCGACCGTATCGAGTCCGAGACACTGCATGCGACTGCCCAGGATTCCAAGAACGATGTTCTTGCCACAGGCGCCGTGCTGGCATGTGCAATTGTTTCGCAGGTGACGCACATCAATCTTGACGCATGGGTTGGCCTTGCCGTTGGCGCCTATATTGGCTGGAGCGGCTTTGAACTTATTCAAGATACGGTGAGCCCGCTTTTGGGTCAGTCGCCCGATCCTAAGCTGGTCAAGCACATTCGAGACAAGATCATGAGCTATCCCGGCGTTTTGGGAGTTCACGATTTGATGGTTCACGACTACGGCCCGGGCAGGAAGTTCGCAAGCGCTCACGCCGAGATGGCAGCCGAGGCCAGCCCGCTGGAAAGTCACGACACGCTCGATAACATCGAGCAGTCGTTTAGGAACGAAGACGGCATGATTGTCACACTTCACTACGACCCCATCGTGACCGACGATCCAAAGGTGGCGAGCATGCGCTTGCGCATCAACGCTATGGCTCAAGAGATCGATAGCCGCCTTTCGATTCATGATTTGCGCTGTGTGCCGGGCCCCACGCACACCAACGTGATCTTTGACTGCGTGCGTCCCTCGGATCTGCAGATGAGTGCCGAAGACGTAAAGCACGCGCTGGCACAACGGGTCGAATCGGAATATCCCAAGTCGATTGCCAAGATTACGATCGACGAAGACTACGTAGGGCATACCCACGAGTAGGGCTGTGCCGGCAAAGCAAGTTATACAGAAGAGGAGAGCATGAAGCGCCTATACCTACTCCGCCACGGCCAGACGGAATTCAACGTCAAAAAGCTCGTCCAGGGTCGCTGTGATTCACCGCTCACCGATCTGGGCCGTCAGCAGGCACGGGCAGCGGCCGCATGGCTCAAAGCCCACAGCGTCGTCCCCGACAAAGTGGTCTCATCACCCTTAGGCCGAGCCATGGACACGGCAAGTCTTGTCGCAACCGAACTCCTTGGCCCGGACGCAGCAGTCGAGTCCTGCGAAGGCATCATCGAGCGCTGCTACGGCTCCTTCGAAGAAGGCCCGCACGACGCCCTTCCCACCGACGTCTGGGATCCGGGCGAGGATCTGGTCCCCTTCGGAGGAGAAGGAAGCCGCGCGCTGCAAGAGCGCATGGTAGACACCCTCACCAATCTCATGGGCGCCGAGGGCATAGAAACCCTCCTAGCAGTAAGCCACGGCAGCGCCAGCCGCCAATTCATCAAGGCTGCAGTCCCAGAGGGCTTCGAGCTCCCAGCAAAACTCCCCAACTGCGCCATCATGATCTTCGATTTCGAAGAGGCAAAGCCACAAGCAGAAGGCGAGCCAATGCAATGCAAGTTCACCCTCCAGCAAATAGTGGACCCCCAACAAAGTCATTAGCCTGAGCGAGCAAGGTTTAGCAGACATCAACGTGGCGTTCCCAGTGTGCGGCGGAGGGGGCGGCCCTGAGACATATTAAGGTTGTCGCGAGTTCCGCACGAACAGGAGAGCACTTAATGTGCTCTCCGTCGTGAGCAGGACTGTAGAGCAGCAACCTTAATATGTCTCAGGGCCGCCCCCTCCGCCGCACACTGGGAACGTGCCACGCGCTTTACCTGCGTAAACAATGTGAGTGAAATATGAATCTCGATGGATACGCCCGCAGCCGTGTATACTAAACAGCTGTGTGAAACCAGGGGAGTATTCTGGCTGGACAAAATGCCTGCTTAATAGGGTTGTCAGGTAGTCCGGGCGAAATACAAGGCTGGGGAGCACGTCGTGTAAGTAGTGGTCCTCTAGGGGCGTACGCTCGGTGGTGTACGCATTGTCCCAAGACCACGCGAGAGTTGGGATCATATCTTGATCAGCATGATTCTCGGCCGCAAGATTGGCATGACCCAGGTTTGGGACGAGGACGACAACGTCGTTCCCGTCACGGTCATCCAGGCTGGCCCCTGCGCTGTCTCGCAGGTTAAAACTCAGGCAACCGACGGCTATGACGCCGTCCAGATCGGTTTCGGCGACATCAAGGCCAAGAACGTGAACAAGCCCATGGCTGGTCACTTCGCCAAGGCTGGCGTCGAGCCTGTCCGCTTCCTTCGTGAGGTCCGCGTCGAGAACGGCGAGGAGCACAAGGTCGGCGAGGTCGTCACCGTCGCTGATTTCGCTGATGTCGAGAAGGTCGACGTCATCGGTACCTCCAAGGGTAAGGGCTTCCAGGGTCGCATCAAGCGCTGGGGTCAGCGCCGCGGTCCTATGACGCATGGTTCTCACTTCCAGCGTCACCCCGGTTCTATCGGTCAGTGCGCCTATCCTGCGCGCGTCCTCAAGGGCGTCAAGATGGCCGGTCACATGGGTAACGAGCGCGTTACCGTCAAGAACCTTTCCGTTGTCCGCATCGATGCCGAGCAGAACCTCATCTTGGTCAAGGGCGCTGTCCCGGGTGCCAAGAATGGTCTCGTCGCCATCCGTATGGCCTAAGGGCCCAGCCCATTTAGCCCAGCGTCATACCAAGGAGAACACTTAAATGGCAAAGTTTGAAGTAAAGAACAGCGAGGGCAAGAAGGTCGCCGAGGCCGAGCTCGCCGCTGAGGTGTACGGCATCGAGCCGAACATCCACGTTATGCACCACATCGTCAAGTGCCAGATGGCCTCTTGGCGTCAGGGCACCCAGTCCGCTAAGGGCCGCTCTGAGGTTTCCGGTGGCGGCAAGAAGCCTTGGCGTCAGAAGGGCACCGGCCGTGCCCGCCAGGGTTCCATCCGTGCTGCCCAGTGGCGTCACGGTGGCGTTGTCTTCGCCCCCAAGCCCCGTTCCTACGCTAAGCGTATGAACAACAAGGAGGTCAAGCTGGCTATGCGCTCCGCGCTGTCCGCCAAGCTGGCCGATGGCGAGCTCGTGCTCGTCGACGACTACGGCTTCGAGAAGCCTTCCACCAAGGCTGCCGTCGCCATGCTCAAGGCTCTCGGCCTTGAGGGCAAGCGCCTGACCATCATCGTTCGCGATGAGGACGTCAACGCCTACCTGTCGTTCCGCAACATTCCCAAGACGTTCATCATCACTGCCGACGAGGCCAACACCTACGATCTCGTCAACAACAACGCCGTGCTGATGCCCGCCGACATCGCCGCTCACTTCGGGGAGGTGCTTGCATAAATGACCGCCCACGAGATCATCATCCGTCCGATCGTGTCCGAGCGTTCCTTCTCCGGCATGGAGCAGAACAAGTACACGTTCGAGGTCGCCAAGGATGCTAACAAGTATCAGATCAAGGACGCTGTCGAGGAGATCTTCGGCGTCAAGGTCGTTCGCGTGAACACCCTGACGGTCAAGCCCAAGACCAAGCGCGTGCGCTATGTCGCCGGCAAGACCCGTTCTTGGAAGAAGGCCATCGTCACGCTGGCCGAGGGCGACACCATCGAGGTCTTTGGCAACCAGGCCTAAGACTCGCTGCTGTTGAGTGAGCTCATGCCTCCCAAATAGGGGAGGCGAGAGCTCAAGGTTTTGGGCGTATAAAATGGACACGCCCGGAACCGTGTATACGTCCGGTGTCATCGCACCCGAGGCAGAACCTCGAATCCCTGTCTGCGATGGCTAACGGATTCCTATTGAAAGGGATTGTAATGGCTGTAAAGCACCTTAAGCCGACCTCCGCTGGTAGGCGTTGGCAGACGATCTCCGATTTCTCCGAGATCACCTGCACCAAGCCCGAGAAGTCTCTTCTCGAGCCCCTGCCTAAGAAGGCCGGTCGTAACAACAACGGCCGCATCACCACCCGCCACCAGGGCGGCGGCGTGAAGCGTCGTTACCGTGTGATCGACTTCAAGCGCAACAAGGACGGCGTGCCCGCCAAGGTTGCCACGATCGAGTACGATCCGAACCGTTCTGCTCGCATTGCTCTGCTGCACTACGCTGACGGTGAGAAGCGCTACATCCTGGCCCCCAAGGGCCTCGAGGTCGGTCAGACCATCATGTCCGGTTCTGACGCCGACATCAAGCCGGGCAACGCTCTGCCCCTCGCCGACATCCCCGTCGGTACGCTCATCCACGCCGTCGAGTTCCAGCCGGGCAAGGGCGCTGCTATCGCCCGTTCCGCCGGTAACTCCTGCCAGCTGATGGGTAAGGAGGGCAAGTACGCTATCGTCCGTATGCCTTCCTCCGAGATGCGCCGCATCCTCGTTACCTGCCGCGCCACCGTCGGTGAGGTCGGCAACGCCGATCACTCCAACATCGTCATCGGCAAGGCCGGCCGTAAGCGTCACATGAACGTGCGCCCGACCGTCCGCGGTACCGTCATGAACCCTGTCGACCACCCGCACGGCGGTGGCGAGGGCAAGAACCACACCTCTGGTCGTCCCTCTGTTACCCCCTGGGGTAAGCCGACGAAGGGCCTTCGTACGCGCAAGAAGAAGAAGGTCTCGAACCAGCACATCATTCGTCGCCGTAAGAAGTAATTTCGGATACCGAGTTTTAGGAGAAAGCACTTATGAGCAGAAGTCTCAAAAAGGGCCCGTTCGTGGAGACTCGCCTTCTCTCGCGTATCACCGCGATGAACGAGGCTGGCAAGAAGGACGTCGTGAAGACCTGGTCCCGCGCGTCCACCATCTTCCCCGAGATGGTTGGTCACACCATCGCCGTCCACGACGGCCGCAAGCATGTGCCCGTGTATGTTACCGAGTCCATGGTTGGTCACAAGCTCGGCGAGTTCGCGCCGACTCGTACGTTCCGTGGCCACAAGGCCAAATAGGGGGTTAACCGTAAATGGCAACTAAGTCTATTGAAACTGAGGCCACCGAGGTTCGCGCCGTCGCTAAGTACGTGCGTGTTTCCCCCAGCAAGGCCCGCCTGGTGGTCGATCTGATCCGCCGCAAGCCTGTCGCTCAGGCCTTCGACATCCTCCACTTCTGCGACCGCGCCGTCGCCGTGGATGTCGAGAAGGTTCTCCGTTCCGCCGTTGCGAACGCCGAGAACAACAACGGTCTGCGTGCCGACAACCTGGTTGTCGCCGCTGCCTATGTTGACGAGGGTCCGACGCTTAAGCGCATCCGTCCCCGCGCCAAGGGTTCCGCTTCTCGCATTCTGAAGCGTACTTCCCACATCACCGTCGTCGTTGCTCCTCGAAAGGAGGCGTAAAGCTGTATGGGTCAGAAAGTCTACCCCACCGGCTTCCGTCTTGGCATCACCGAGAACTGGCGCTCCCGCTGGTTCGCAGAGAAGGATTACGCTAAGACCCTCGGTAACGATCTCGAGATCCGCAAGTACCTCGAGAAGCGTCTTTCCCGCGCAGCTGTCTCCCGCGTCGAGATCGAGCGCGCTGGCGACAAGGTGAAGGTCATCATCCTCACCGCTCGCCCTGGCGTTGTCATCGGTAAGAAGGGTGCCGAGATCGATACCCTCCGCACCGAGCTCGAGAAGGTTGCTGGCGTCTCCAAGGGCCAGCTCTCCGTCGACGTTGTCGAGATCAAGCGCCCCGAGCTCGACGCCAACCTCGTTGCTCAGTCCATTGCTGAGCAGCTCGAGGGCCGCGTTGCCTTCCGTCGCGCTATGCGCAAGGCTGTCCAGTCCGCCCGCAAGGCTGGCGCTAAGGGCATCCGTATCCAGTGCTCCGGTCGTCTCGGCGGTGCCGAGATGGGCCGTCGTGAGTGGTACCGCGAGGGTCGCGTGCCTCTGCACACCCTCCGTGCCAAGATCGACTACGGCACGGCTGTCGCCAGCACCACCATGGGCGCTTGCGGCGTGAAGGTCTGGATCTACCTGGGCGAGAAGCTCCCGGGCCAGCCTGTTCCCAACCCTGCACTCGAGGGCTCTTCCCGTCCTCGTCGTCGTAACTCCGAGAGGAGGGGTCAGTAGTGCTTGCCCCTAAGCGTATTCTTCACCGCAAGGTGCAGCGTGGCTCCATGAAGGGCCAGGCCAAGGGTAATACCGAGCTGCATTTCGGCGAGTTTGGTATCCAGGCTCTCGAGGCCCATTGGATCACCAACCGTCAGATCGAGGCCGCTCGTATTGCCATGACCCGCTACATGAAGCGTGGCGGTCGTGTCTACATCACGATCTTCCCCGATAAGCCCATCACCAAGAAGCCTGCCGAGACTCGCATGGGTTCTGGTAAGGGTAACCCCGAGGAGTGGGTGGCCGTCGTCAAGCCCGGCCGCATCATGTTCGAGGTCAAGGGTGTTCCCGAGGAGGTCGCTCGCGAGGCTCTGCGTCTTGCGCAGCACAAGCTCCCCATCAAGACCAAGATTGTTGCTGCCAAGAACGCTGAGCAGCGCATCGAGAAGGAGATGGCTGAGGAGGCCGCTCTCGAGGCCAAGTGGGCTGCTGAGGACGCCGCCGCCGCCAAGGAGGAGAACTAATGAAGCCCGCAGAGATTCGTGAGCTCTCGGACGCTCAGCTCGTTGAGAAGCTGAAGGAAATGCGCGCCGAGCTCTTTAACCTTCGTTTCCAGATGGCCACCAGCCAGCTGGACAACACCGCTCGCGTCAACACCGTGAAGAAGGACATCGCTCGCGTCCTCACGGAGCAGCGCGCCCGCGAGATCGCAGCGGAGAAGTCCGCTGTCGCCGAGTAGGACCTAAGGAGAGAACATGACTGATTCGCGTAACTCGCGTAAGGTCCGTACGGGTGTCGTTACCTCTGTCTCCGGTGCCAAGACCATTGTTGTCACCATCACCGAGCGCAAGCGTCACCCCAAGTACGGCAAGATGATGACCAGCTCCAAGAAGCTGCACGCTCACGACGAGGAGTGCACGGCTGGCGTGGGCGATACCGTCCGCGTTATGGAGACCCGTCCTATGTCCAAGATGAAGCGTTGGCGCCTCATCGAGGTCGTCGAGCGCGCTAAATAAGCAGTCGCTCTTACGACTTGTACGTTTCCGAAGATGTGCGTATGCCTGGCTTGCATACCACAGGCCGTATAAAGGCTGCGCACCTCTCTTCGGTTCTTAGTTCGGAGGAACATCTACCATGATTCAGATGCAAACCATGCTGAACGTCGCCGACAACTCCGGCGCTCGCAAGATTCGCTGCATCAAGGTGCTTGGCGGTTCCAAGCGTCGTTATGCAGGCATCGGCGATGTGTTCATCGGTGCTGTCCAGGAGGCTACCCCTGGCGCCAACGTCAAGAAGAAGGACGTTGTCCGTTGCGTCGTCGTTCGCACCGTTAAGGAGATCCGCCGCAAGGATGGCTCCTACATTCGCTTTGATGAGAACGCTTGCGTTGTCATCAACAACGATGGTTCGCCCGTCGGCACCCGTATCTTCGGGCCCGTCGCTCGCGAGCTTCGTGACAAGAAGTACATGAAGATCGTCTCGCTCGCTCCCGAGACCCTGTAGTTAGGGGAGATATATGTATATCAAGAAGGGCGATAAGGTCCAGGTTCTCTCTGGCAAGGATCGCGGCAAGCAGGGCGTTATCCTGCGTGCTCTCCCCGCCGAGAACAAGGTCGTTGTCGAGGGCGTTTCGGTCGTCAAGAAGGCCGTCAAGCCCAACGCTGCCAACCAGCAGGGCGGCATCGTTTCGCAGGAGGCTCCCATCGATGCCTCCAACGTCAATCTCGTTTGCCCCGAGTGCGGTAAGGTTACCCGCGTCGGTCACGAGAAGGACGGTAAGAACAAGCTGCGCGTCTGCAAGAAGTGCGGCCACAAGTTCTAAGCTGCCCGCAACATCAAGTTGCTAGCAAAGGCCCGGATGCCCCACGGCACCCGGGCCTTTTTCTATCCCCACTCATTGGGGATACTCATTGGGGACAGACTTACATGAGTGATTGTGCTCATTGGGGACAGACTTAAATGAGTAGTCCCGGCAGTTGGGGACAGTCCCCATGTGTCGGCACCTAGGGACAGTCCTTTGATGTCTGGTGCCCCCGGAGGGGTGAAGTAATACAGCTGGCTCTGTCTTTAGGGCTTTGGTGCTCCGCTCCTATATGTTTCACAAGGATTGTCGCATGCGCATTTACGCGCAGAGTCTTGCGCGATGATGCGCATGGCCGCGCAAACATCTGTCAACCATGGCCAAATAATGACCGAAAAGCAAATATACACGCAAATACAAGCAAATGCGCGCTCATTTGTGCGAATATAAGGCTGTTGGAAATGAAGAACTTCCGATGACTCAGGAGGCACATAATGGCAGATTCCAAGCAGGCTCCACTCGATTCCGCGGCAGCCGCAAAGGCAGCGTTCGCTTCGGTTCAGGACAAGCCATTCCCCGATGATATCTTTACGGCTCCCGAGCTCCGCTGGGCCGTGATCGGTTGTGGCGTTATCGCCAACCAGATGGCCCAGTCTCTCGCTCTTGCCGGCCGCAAGCTTGCGGGCGTCGCCAACCGCACGCTGTCTAAGGCTCAGGCTTTTGCCGAGCAGTATGGCATCGAGAAGGTCTATGACACGGTCGAGGACCTCTATGCCGATCCGGATATCGACGCCGTCTATATCACCACCCCGCATAACACGCATATCACTTACCTGCGCGCCGCTCTGGCAGCTGGCAAGCACGTGCTCTGCGAAAAGGCCATTACCCTAAATTCTGCCGAGCTCGACGAGGCCTGTGCCATTGCCGACGAGCATAACGTGGTCCTCATGGACGCCACCACGGTGCTTCACATGCCCTTGTATCAGGAGCTGCGTCGTCGCATGGATGCTGGCGAGTTCGGCCGCATGAACCTCGCTCAGCTCAACTTTGGCAGCTACAAGGAGTACGGCGATTTGACCAATCGTTTCTACAATCGCAACCTTGCTGGCGGTGCCATGCTCGATATTGGCGTGTATGCCCTGTCCGTCATGCGCCTCTTTATGGCAAGCCAGCCCGCCGAGGTCGTTTCGCTGGGCAACACCTGTGAGACCGGCGTGGACGTTGCGGGCGGCATCGTCTGCCGTAATGCCGAGCAGCAGCTGGGTGTTGTGAGCCTTACGCTCCACTCCAAGCAGCCCAAGCGCTCGGTCATCAGCTTTGACAAGTGCTATATCGAGGTCAACGAGTATCCGCGTGCCGATCACGCGACCATCGTGTGGACTGCGGACGGTCACCGCGAGGAGGTCCACGCCGGCACCGAGGCTTACGCCCTTTGCTATGAGATGGCCGATCTTGAGCAGGCCGTTGCCGGCGACGACTCCAAGCGCGAGCTGCTGGATTATGCTTCTGATGTTATGGAGCTTATGACCAAGCTCCGCGCCGACTGGGGAGTCGTGTACCCCGAGGAGGAGTAAGCGATGCTTGCGGAAGATAGGCTCAACGCGATTGTGTCGATGGTGCAGCGAGCCGGCTCGGTTACCGTGCTGGAGCTTGCTGAGGCCCTGGGCGTGACGGCATCTACCATTCGGCGCGACCTGCAGACGCTCGACCGAGCGCACCGTATCGCCAAGGTCCACGGTGGGGCGACGAGTCTTGAGCGCGCGCACGTGACGCGCGACCTAACGCTTAATGAGCGCAGCGACCTCCATAACGATGACAAGGAGCGTATATGCGCCCGTGCGGCGGCGCTCGTGGAGCCCGAGAGCTTTGTGTACATCGATTCGGGTTCGACAACGCTCAGACTCATCGAGCATCTTCCGCATCTCGAATCGGTCACCTATGTGACTGATTCCGTGCTCCATGCTCAGCATCTCGCTGTGCGCGGCATGCGCACCGTGGTGCTGGGCGGCGAGCTTAAACCCGAGACCGAGGCGCTCGTTGGCCCCGATGCTCTGGCAACCCTAGACCGCTACAACTTTAACTGCGGCTTTTGGGGTTCTAACGGCATTGCCGCCGAGCAGGGCTTTACGACGCCCGATATCGAGGAAGCGCAGGTCAAGCGTATCTCGATGCGCCATACAGCCAAACGCTTCGTAATCTCGGACGCCAGTAAGTTTGGCATGGTGGCTCCCGTAAAATTCGCGGACTTCCGTGACGCAACGGTTATCACCGCGGGCGAGGTGCCCGCCAAGTACCAGACGATGAAAAACGTCATCACGGTTTAGCAACGGGGCGAAGTAAGGCCAAAACCACCGCGAAGGGGCAGGAACCTTTGTGGTGGTTTTGACGTTTGTCCAGATAAAACCTGCCAAAATAAACCTGTCCCTTTTCGGCAGGTTTTAGGGCTCCCAGGGGCAGGGGGCTTCGATGTGGATGTGCTCGCCGGTTACGGGATGCGTGAAGGACACGCTGTGGGCGTGGAGCATCAGGCCGCAGGGACGCGGCGTTCCGTACAGGTCGTCGCCTACCAGGGGATGACGCTCGCTCGCCAGATGCACACGGATTTGGTGCTTGCGGCCGGTGAGCAGCTCGACATCGATATACGAGCGCGTGGGCAGGCCACGACGGCTCTTAAGACGCTTGAGCACCTTCACGCGCGTCTGAGACGGCTTGCCGCTGGCGCCGACGCGCATCTTGCGGCTGTCGTGACGGTCGCGGGCGATGGGCTTGTCGATGAGCTTTTCGTTCCAGTCGATCTTGCCCTCGGCGAGCGCCAGGTAGTGCTTTTCGAAAGCGTGGTCGATGACCATCTGGTCAAAGGTGGGCTGCGTCTGCTTGTCGAGCGAGAACAGCACCACGCCGGTGGTGTCGCGGTCTAGGCGGTTGAGCGGCTGCATATCGGTCGCGGCAAAGCCGTCGCCCATCGCCAGCAGCAGGTCGCTGGCGTAGTCGGTGAGTGTGCGCTCGCCGGTGCCGTCGCCGTGGACGATCATGCCGGCGGGCTTGTCGATGGCCATGAGCCAGGCGTCGCAGTAGAGGACTTGAGGTTCTTCGTTCACGTGTAAGCCTTTCGGTTAGCTGATTCCCACAAACATGCAGCCCGAGGTCGCCCCGCGTAGGCGGGCGGCGGGCTTGCGGCCGGCCTGCGCGGCTTCGACGGCACGACGGACGCGGGCGACGGCACGGCCCACCTCATCTGCCTCGAGCAGCGTTCCGTCCACCATGAGACGACGCACGCCGGCATCGAGCAGCTGAGGAACCTGCGGCGTGAGGTCGATGGGGTAGGCATCGTACAGGCGAGAGCGGCCGTGGATGTCGGTGCGGACGGGCATGACCTTTCCGTCGATATTCTTGAGCGAGAGCTTGCGGGCACGCAGACGGCAGTTGACACAATCGTGGATGCAGCCGTTGGCAACCTGCAGAATGCAATGCTCGCTTGTCATGACGCGCGGGCGGCCAAAGACGGTGATGCCCAAAGCCGCGGGCGCGGCGGCACCGAGCGAGACAATCTCGTCGAGCGTGATTTCGGGCGAGAGCCAAAACGCACCGGCTCCGCGCTCGGCAAGCGCCTCCATGCAGGGCGTGTTGTGCACCGGCAGGCAAGAGCGAATTTCGGCCGTGGCGCCGGCCCGCGCGGCTACGGCGAGCTCGGAGATATTACCGACGGCGACGGTAGCTCCGGCATTGATCCAGGGATCGACGCGCTCGTGGTCGACGGCGCGGCAGACCTCGTCGAGTACGGGTACGATGCCCTGCTCAAATGCATCGGCGGGGGAGAGCTCGGCCGCATCGAGTGCGTCGGTGGTCATGTAGATGCGCGTTACACCCTCGGCGCGAGCGGCCTCGGCGGCCTCGAGCGAGGTGACGGTGGCGCAGATCTGCGGCTCGTCGCGGTAGTGCTCGGGCATGGGCCGCGTACATTTGTCGAGCACCGGCAGCTCGAGCGTGCGGGCACGCTCGTCATACGGTGCCAGAATGGCCTCCTCCAGCGCCTTGCAGGCGGCGGCGCGCACCTTGTGCACAGCGGAGAAGCCCATGCCGCAGCCCTTATCGAGCGCCACATCAAAGCTCGCTGCCTCGAAGGGCGAGGAGCCCATGCGGCCCACATGCTCAACCAGGTCTGCCGCCTCGACGGCACGGGTCTTGGCGGCCTCGACGGTGAAGCCTGTGCCCGTGGCCGTAAGCGATGGGTCATCGCAGCAAGTAAGCGTGACGGCAAACGGTTCACCCAAACGTGCCACGACGGTTACATCCACGGCGCGACGGCGCAGCACATCGCGCTTGAGCGCGGCGCCGGCGGCGTCAATGGCACGCTGACTGCGAATCACGCGGACGCGGCAGCCCTCAGGCATGCTGCGGGGAACGCGACATTCGATGATGTCGCCCGCGGCGGCATCATCGGCGGCGATGGTGGTCAGGAATTGGTCGAACTCATCGTCGTGGCGAAGCTCCAGCAGGTCGCCCTTGCCCACGGGCTCAAACAGCTCAATGCGGGCGATGGCGGCGCGGCGACGGCGGTCGTCGGGCTTAAGGCCGCGCACATCGCGGTTGGCCGGGCGGCTGCCCAGCACCGTGCCCACGATCTGGCCGCGGTTGTTGGAACGCTCATAGCTCATCATCTCATCGCCCGAGGTGCCGTCCTGATAGGCGTGCGTAAAGTCGCGGTTAAAGCAGCGCTTGAGCTGTCGCTGGCGGGCCGCATCCTCATCCTTAGAGGTCGAAACATCGGCCAGCATGTCATCAATCTGATGACGATACACGTCGACGATGGAATACACGTAATCGGGGGCCTTCATGCGGCCCTCGAGCTTGAGCGATGCGGCGCCGGCGTCATACAGACGGCGAACAAGCTGCGAAGTGTTGGTGTCGCGCGGGCACAGCGCGCGCTCGCGACCGGCAGGGGAGAGCGAGCGGCCGTTCTCGTCAATTAGCTCGTAGGGTAGGCGGCAGGGCTGGGCGCACATGCCGCGGTTGGCCGAGCGGCCAGCCATGGCAAAGCTCGACAGCAGGCACAGACCCGAGTAGCAAAAGCAGATGGCACCGTGGCTAAAGACCTCAAGGTCCACATCGGGCGCGGCGTTGTGAATGGCGGCGATCTCGTCGATGGAGAGCTCGCGCGAGAGAGTCACGCGGTCGGCGCCCTGCTCACGGCACCAAAGGGTTCCGCGGTCGTCGTGGATGTTCGCCTGGGTCGAGATATGTGTCTCGATGCCGGGCATGGTGCGCTTGGCCTCAAAGAACAGACCCCAGTCCTGGATAATGAAGGCATCGGCGCCCAGCGTGGAGCAGCGATGAATGAGCTGCAGTGCATCGCCCATCTCGGACTGCTTGATGACGATGTTGACCGTGACGTAGACGCGCGACCCGGCTAGATGCGCGGCGCGGCAGGCTTGCTCAAAGGCCTCGTCGGTAAAGTTGGTTGCCTTGCGGCGGGCGTTGAAGCTGCCCATGCCGCAGTAGATGGCGTCTGCCCCGGCGGCGAGCGCGGCGGCAAAGGGCTCCGGGCCTCCGGCGGGGGCCAAAAGCTCGGGCCTGCGGTTAGTGGTTCGGCTGGCGGTTGCGGTCATATCCTGCCTTTCAAAATGCTCAGATATTCAAAAGTATAGTGGCGTCGCTGCGGTGGGCGACGCCCGCAGCCTAAGCAGGACAAAGTCTTCAGCAGCTTGGACTGGCTGCTCCACATGAGAACCGTTCAGCGGTTCGGGGAAACCGTTGGGCGATAAAATATTCTCGCAAGCTGATAATATTCTTGCATCAAACAGAAACCTTGAGTACTATCCCAATCAAGCGCGGTGTTCAGACCGAACTGTGCCTCCCGGTGTGAACACCGCGCTCACGCTCTCTCAATTGATCGTAAGGAGAAAAACATGAGCAAGACCGTCGTGTCTTCCGATAACGCACCCGCAGCCATCGGCCCGTATTCCCCCGGTATCCAGGCCGGCAACATGGTGTTCCTGTCCGGCCAGCTGGGCATCGATCTCGCGACCGGCAAGATGCCCGAGGGCGTCGAGGCCCAGGCCAAGCAGTCCCTCGCCAACGTCGAGGCCCTGCTGACCGCTGCCGGCGCTACCTTTGCCGATGTCGTCAAGACCACGGTCTACCTGGCCGACATCGCCGACTTCGCCGCCGTGAACGAGATCTACGCCTCCAAGTTTGAGGCCCCGTTCCCCGCGCGCAGCGCCTTCCAGGTTGCCGCCCTTCCGGCTGGCGGTCTGGTCGAGATCGAGGTCGTTGCCGCTCTCTAAGGCGTTGGCCACAACTAAACATGACATGCAAAAAGACCCTGCAGCGCGTGCGAGCTGCAGGGTCTTTTATCAAGTGACGGATCGCTTGTGGAGCCGCACTCCATTTTGCTCGTTAGCCTTCCTTGCGGACTTTTTGCAGGTAGCGGTAGACGCTGGGCTCAGAGATGCCCAGCGCGGCGGCGGCGCAGGCCACGGCGCCCTTGAGCATGAACACCCCGTTACCGTTGAGGTGGCGAATGACGTCCACGCGGTCGCTCTGACCAAGCGACGCTACATCCAGCCCGCGCGCGCTCAGCAACTCGGCAATGCTGCGGTCGATGAGCTCCTGTGTAGACTCCGAAAGGCTTTCGACCTCGATAGGGGCGGGCTCCGTGCGCGTCGGCGCCGCGTCGAAGCACGCCATGAGCTGCTGCGCCATGGCGTTGATGGAGCGCACGGTCGAGAGGTCGGTGTTGACGCAGAGCATACCGACGATCTCATCATTCTCGCGGATAAAGTACGTCGCTGACTCCAACGTCTTGCCGCCGGCACCGCGCCCCTCGTAGCCCGTAATAAACGGCAGGTCGCGATACTTGGCGTCGTGCATGATCTTGAGTGCCAGATCGGTGGCGGGACCGCCGACCTTGCGGCCGCTCACGATGCCGTTGCGAATATCGACGATGGCGTGGTCGGGATCCGAGAAATCGTGCAGCACGATTTCGCTGTTTTTGCCGAGTATCTGCTCCAGAAAATCGACCATCGGCAAAAAGCGACGTACGGTCTCGTTCACGGGCAACTCCTTTGGGTGAAATCGGAAATGTTCATAACAATTTTTTCTCATGGTAACACGCTGCCCATCATCTCGTATATCCGCAGGTACATTGCGTAATGCAGACGAACGGTAGGAATTTAGCGGTAAACGGTTGACCAAAAGAAATGTTAGATGTTATTTTGACCAGACACTTTCCTGACCTGCGGAAATGCGTAATTTCAGCTGAAGAATAGTCTGATAACAAAAAATTATTATTGAGAATGAGAATCATCTTTAATACGATATGCAATGAAGGCACAACCTCAACCCCGCACTGCGTCACAATAGAGCGTCAGATGCGAAAACAACTACTTCGAGGATTGGTGGTCAAATGACCCAGGAGACGGTTACGAACGGCACTGAAGCCCTGTTCACTCGCGAAGGCATGCCTCCCGTTAAGGAAATGATCCCGTGTGCCCTTCAGCACGTACTGGCATCGTTTGCCGGCATCATTACCCCGGCGGTCATCATGGCCGGCGTCTACGGCTTTAATAGCCAGCAGAGTACCGACATCATCCAGGTCGCGCTCATTCTTTCGGCGATCGACACGGCCCTTCAGGCCTTCGCTCCCTTCCGTCGCATCGGCGGCGGCCTGCCCATCGTCATGGGCGTTTCGTTCGCGTTCCTGCCGGCCCTGCAGGCCATGGGTGCCTCGGGCTTTAGCTTTGGTGCGCTGCTGGGTGGCGAGATCGTCGGCGGCGCCGTCGCGGTCCTCTTTGGTCTGGCCTACAGCAAGATCAAGTGGCTGTTCCCGCCCGTCGTGACCGGTACGGTCATCTTCTCCATCGGCGTTTCGCTGTATCCCACGGCCGTCAAGTATATGGCCGGCGGTATGGGTACGCCGCTGTGGGGCACCCCGCAGGCCTGGTGCGTCGCTCTTATCACCTTCGCCGTGGTCTTTGCGCTCGCCAACTTTGGCAAGGGCACGCTCAAGCTGGGATCCGTGTTCTTTGGCATGATCGTTGGCATGATCGTCTCCATCCCCTTTGGCATGATCGACTTCTCCAGCGTCGCCACCGCTCAGGTCTTCGCTCTTCCCAAGCTCATGCCCTACGCGCTCGAGTTTGATCCCGAGGTCTGCATTACCCTCGCCGTCGTGTTCCCCATGGTTGCCATCCAGGTTATCGGTGACGTCTCCGCCGCCTGCCTGGGCTCCATCGACCGTATGCCCACCGAGCGCGAGCTCTCCGGCGCTATCGTGTCCCAGGGCCTCACCTCTATGGTCGGCGGTCTGCTGGGCGGTCTTCCCACCAGCGCCCTTGGCCAGAACGTGGGCATCATCTGCTCCAACAAGGTCGTCAACAAGTGGGTCTTTGTGATCATTGCGGCCGTCTTTGCCATCGCCGGTCTGTTCCCGCAGCTCTCTGCCGTCCTTTCCGCTATCCCGCAGCCCGTCATCGGCGGCGCGACCGTCGGCGTCTTTGGCACCATCACCATGAACGGCGTGCGCATGTTCACCCGCGAGGGCCTCACGCAGCGCACTACCACCATCGTCGGCACCTCCGTCGTCTTTGGCCTGGGTATCTGGATGGCCAGCGGTTGCCTTGCCGGCGAGGGTATGCCCGCCTGGGTGTCCACCGTCATCGGCTCCAATGCCGTAACCCCCACCGCCATCATGGCCATTGTCCTTAACCTGATCCTTCCGCAGACGCCGGTCGTGGCTCAGCACATCGATGCTGCCAAGGACGCTGCCGTGGATCTGGTCTTGCCCGAGAGCAAGAAGTAACCAATTCGGTGCTATTCGTCGGCGGACGCATCGCCTCGTCCGCCGACGCCATGCGGCACCAAGCCGCACTTCAAAGGGTTTGTCCCTTTGGTGAAGCGTTGACGGGAGAGGGCCCGTTTCCGGTGTAGGCCGGCGCTTCGCACTCCGCCATGTCAGAGGTGTCAAACCCCGCCTCTGATGTTGAAGGGAGCATCCATGCTTCTGGTCGCTAACGGTTCCGTCTTTACCCGCAACGCTCAGACCCCGTTTATTCCAAACGGTGCGGTCGCCATTGACGGAGATACGATCGTCGAAGTGGGCCCCGAGCGCGAGCTCAAGGCCAAGTACCCGGATGCCGAGTACGTCGATGCCCAGGGCAACCTCATCATGCCCGGACTCATCAACTGCCACACCCACATCTACTCGGGTCTGGCCCGCGGCCTTGCCATTAAGGGCTGCAACCCCACCAACTTCTTGGAGAATCTCGAGCAGCAGTGGTGGAAGATCGACGACAACCTGACGCTCGACGGCACCAAGGCCAGCGCCTATGCTACGATTTTGGACTCCATCCGCGATGGCGTCACCACGATCTTCGATCACCATGCGAGCTTCTGCGAGATTCCGGGAAGCCTCTTTACCATTAAGGATGCAGCTCAGGAGCTGGGCATGCGTTCGTGCCTGTGCTACGAGGTCTCCGATCGCCGCGGCCAGGAAAAGTGCGACCAGGCCATTGCCGAGAACGCCGAATTTGCCCAGTGGGCCGCCAAGGAGCGTCGCGATAACGACAACCACATGATCGCCGCCATGTTTGGCGGACATGCTACCTTTACGCTTTCGGACGAGACCATGGATAAGATGGCCGAGGCCAACAACGGCCTGACCGGCTTCCACATCCATGTGTGCGAGGGCATGAACGACGTGTGGGACTCCCGCCTCAACCGCGGTGGCATCAGCCCCGTCGAGCGCCTGCTGCAGCACAACCTGCTGGGTCCCGACACCATGCTGGGCCACTGCATCCACGTGACGCCTGCCGAGATGGACATCGTCAAGGAGTCCGGCACTTGGCTGGTCAACAACCCCGAATCCAATATGGGCAACGCCGTGGGCTGCGCCCCCGTGCTCGAGTTCTTCCGCCGCGGCATCCCCGTGTGCATGGGCACCGACGCCTACACCCACGATATGCTCGAGAGCCTTAAGGTCTTCCTGATTATTCAGCGCCACAACGCCGCCATGCCCAACGTGGGCTGGTGCGAGGCCATGACGATGCTGTTCGAGAACAACGCCAAGATGGCGAGCAAGTACTTCGATCGCAAGCTCGGTGTGCTAGAGGCCGGCGCTGCCGCCGACGTTATCGTTATGGACTACAAGCCCTTTACGCCGCTGAGCGAGGAGAATATCGACGGCCACATGCTCTTTGGCATGATGGGCAAAAACTGCCGCACCACCATCATCAACGGCCGCGTCCTGTACAAGGATCGCGAGTTCGTTGGCATTGATGAGGACAAGATCAACGCGTGGACCACGGCCGAGTCCAAGAAGCTCTGGAGCACGCTCAACGATCGCACCTACTAATTCACAAGTAGATTCGCGCGCGTCGGATGTTTCGCCACATCCGGCGCGCGCATAGGCGGCCTCCGCGGGGTCGCCGGCGCTGTGCTAGCGCTACACCGTATTTGCGCCCGCCGCGCGGTCTCGCCGGGCGTTACAGAGAGGAGCTCACTATGAGCGACATCATGAGGCCGATCCCGTTTTCGCAGCTGATGAACTGGATCATCGAGGAGCACAAGACTCAGGGCGCCGTCTTTGGCGTGCGCAAGATGGTCACGACCAACCAGGAGGGCGCGCTTCCCATTTTTGACGAGCGCATCGAGACTCCGTTTGGCCCGGCCGCCGGTCCCAACACGCAGCTTGCCCAGAACATCGTGGCCTCTTATGTGGCCGGTTCCCGCTTCTTTGAGCTTAAGACCGTTCAGGTTATGGACGGCGAGGAGCTCTCCAAGTGTGTGAACAAGCCCTGCATCGTGGCGCAGGACGAGTGCTACAACTGCGAGTGGTCGACCGAGCTCGAGGTTCCGCAGGCCTTTGCCGAGTACGTGAAGGCATGGTTTGCCTGCCACCTGATCGCTCGCGAGTACGGCCTGGGCAGTCCGGACGGCTTTGTCTTCAACATGTCCGTGGGTTATGACCTCGAGGGCATCAAGAGCCCCAAGGTCGATGCGTACATTGAGGGCATGAAGGACGCCAGCGGCTCCGAGGTTTGGAACGAGTGCCGCACGTGGGCGCTCGCTAACCTGGACAAGTTTGAGCATGTCGATGCCGCGTTTGTCGAGTCCATCCCGGCGCGCGTCTCCAACTCCATTACCGAGTCTACCCTGCATGGCTGCCCGCCGGCGGAGATCGAGCGCATCGCGACCTATCTGATTACCGAGAAGGGTCTCAACACCTACATCAAGTGCAACCCCACGCTGCTGGGCTATGAGTTTGCTCGCCAGCGCCTCAACGAGCTGGGCTTTGACTACATCGTCTTCGATGACACGCACTTCCGCGAGGACCTGCAGTGGGCCGATGCCGTGCCTATGTTCGAGCGCCTGATTGCCCTGTGCGCCGAGCGCGGCCTGGAGTTTGGCGTCAAGCTGACCAACACGTTCCCCGTCGACGTGACGAGGAACGAGCTACCCTCCACCGAGATGTACATGTCCGGCCGTTCGCTGTTCTCGCTGACCATCGAGGCTGCCCGCCGCATTACCGAGCAGTTTGATGGCAAACTGCGCATCAGCTACTCCGGCGGTGCCACGGTCTACAACATCCGCGCCCTGTACGATGCCGGCATTTGGCCCGTCACCCTGGCGACCGACGTGCTCAAGCCTGGTGGCTACGAGCGCTTTAGCCAGATGGCCGGCGAGTTTACCGACCTGGACGGCAAGCCGTTCGCGGGCGTCTCTCTCGAGGCCGTGACTGCGATCCAGACCGACTCGCTCGCCAATCCGCTCTACAAGAAGCCGCTGCGCCCGCTGCCCGACCGCAAGGTCGCCGGCAAGAGCCCGCTTTCCGATTGCTTTACCACGCCGTGCCGCACGAGCTGCCCCATCCAGCAGGATATTCCCGCCTATCTGGCGGCTGTTGACGAGGGCCGCTACGAGGACGCGCTCAACATCATCATCGAGCGCAACGCTCTGCCGTTCATTACCGGCACCATCTGCCCGCATCCCTGCGGCTGTGCCTGCGAGCGTGCGTTCTACGAGCCCGAGGGCGCCCAGATTCGCGCCAGTAAGCTCAAGGCCGCCCGCGAGGCCATGACCGCCGTGCTGCCCAAGCTGCGTGCCCAGGCCATCGCAAACGACGGCGAGCGCAACGTTGCCGTTATCGGCGGCGGCCCGGCCGGCCTGGCGACGGCGTTCTTCCTGACGCGTGCCGGCGTGCCCGTCACCATCTTTGAGGCCCGCGATTCGCTCGGTGGCGTGGTCCGTCACGTGATTCCCGAGTTCCGCATCGCGAGCGACGATATCTCCCACGATGCCGAGCTCTGCCTAGCCTTTGGCGCCAAGGTGCAGCTCAACGCTCGCGTGGATTCCATCGACGAACTCAAGGCTCAAGGCTTTACCGACGTGGTCGTGGCCACCGGTGCCTGGATGCCCGGCTCTGCGGGCTTGGGCGAGGGCGCCGAGCTCGATGTGCTGGAGTTCCTCGAGGCCGCCAAGAAGGGCGAGAAGCTCGAGCTGGGCGAGGACGTCGTGGTCATTGGCGCCGGCAACACCGCCATGGACGCGGCCCGCGTGGCCAAGCGCCTGGCCGGCGTGAAGAACGTGCGCCTGGTGTATCGCCGCACCAAGAAGCAGATGCCCGCCGACGAGGAAGAGCTCGATCTTGCTCTTGCCGACGGCGTTGAGTTCTGCGAGCTGCTGGCACCTAAGGCGCTCAACGGCGCCGTGCTGACCTGCGACGTTATGGAGCTTGGCGAGCCGGATGCAAGCGGCCGTCGCAGCCCCGCCGCCACGGGCGAGACCATCGAGCTTCCCGCCACCACGGTGATCTGCGCCGTGGGCGAGGGCATCGATGCCAGCCTGTACGATGCCGCGGGCGTCGAGCACGACCGTCGCGGCCGCCTTGCCGCCACCTCCACCGGCGTCGAGGGCGTCTGGGCTGCGGGCGACTGCCGCCGCGGTCCTGCCACCGTGGTCGAGGCCATCGCCGATGCCGCCGAGGTCGCTCGTGCCATCGCCGGCGTGGACTTTAACAAGTACGCCGACTGTAACGAGCAGGCCGGCCGCGAGGACACCTGCTACGAGCGCAAGGGGTCGCTGTGCCGCGACAAGCGCAACTGCACCAAGACCCGCTGCCTGGGCTGCGGCTCGGTGTGCGAGGTCTGCTGCGACGTGTGCCCCAACCGCGCCAACGTTGCCATTAAGGTGCCGGGCCTGGCCAAGCATCAGGTCGTCCATGTCGACGGCATGTGCAACGAGTGCGGCAACTGCGCCGTGTTCTGTCCCTACCAGGAGGGTCGTCCCTACAAGGACAAGCTCACCCTGTTCTGGAGCGAGCAGGACATGGAGAACTCCGAGAACGAGGGCTTCCTGGCGGTGGACGAGGACCACTTTAAGGTCCGCGTGGCCGGCACGGTCCGCACCGTCTCGGTCGATGCCGTCAACACCGGTCTTCCCGAGGCCGTCCGCCTGACCATCAGGGCTGTGCGCGACAACTATTCGTACCTTCTTAAGAAATAGGCGAGTCTCTTATGGCCAAATCCATTCAACATAACGTGGCCTACGTTGCCTGCGGAAGCGGTTGCGCCTCCGCAGGCGGCGACGCCCGCTGCAGCGAAGGCTGCATTGGCTGTGGCGCTTGCGTCGCGGCCTGCCCCCACGGCGCCATTGCGCTGGTCGATGGCATCGCCCGCGTGGATCGCTCCAAGTGCACGGGCTGTGGCCTGTGCGGCATGGCGTGCCCGCAGCGCGTGATTGCCTTCGTTCCCGGCTACCAGAACATTCTGGTGCGCTGCAACAACACCGATAAGGGCGCCATTGCGCGCAAGATCTGCGACACGAGCTGCATCGGTTGCGGTATGTGCGCCAAAAAGTGCCCTGCCGGCGCTATCCGCATCGAGGACAACTGCGCCCATATCGACGGCGTGGACTGCCTGTCGTGCGGCATGTGCGCCGTCGTCTGCCCTCATGGCGCCATCCACGACCGCACCGGCATCGCCGCCGGCGTGTAGAAGGGAATCACCATGGCACAGGAATTCACTTTTACCGTTAACGGTGTCGAGCACACGACGACGGAGAATAAACCACTGCTGCGCTATCTGCGCGACGACCTGCACATTCACTCCGCCAAGGACGGCTGCTCCGAGGGCGCCTGCGGCACCTGCACCATCCATGTGGACGGTGCGGCCGTCAAGGCGTGCGTACTGACCACTGCTCTTGCCGCCGGCCGCAACATCGTGACCGTCGAGGGCCTGCCCGAGGACGTGCGCGAGGCCTTTGTGTACGCCTTTGGCGCCGTGGGCGCCGTGCAGTGCGGTTTTTGCATCCCCGGCATGGTCATGGCGGGTGCAGCGCTGATCGCCGAGGACCCCGAGCCCACCGAGGAGCAGATCAAGTACGCCATCCGTGGCAATGTCTGCCGCTGCACCGGCTACAAAAAGATTATCGAGGGCATTTCGCTGGCAGCTGCGGTGCTCCGTGGCGAAAAGCAGATCGACGAGGATTTGGAGCGCGGCGACGACTACGGCGTGGGCAAGCGCGCCTTCCGCATCGACGTGCGCAAGAAGGTGCTCGGCGAGGGCAAGTATCCCGACGACATCGACGAGCTCGATCAGCCGGGTCTGACCTATGCCAGCGCCGTGCGCTCCAAGTACCCGCGCGCCCGTGTGCTCTCCATCGACACCTCCAAGGCCGAGGCCCTGCCCGGCGTGGTGGGCATCCTGCGCGCCGAGGACGTGCCGGTCAACCAGGTCGGCCACCTTATCCAGGACTGGGACGTCATGATCGCCCAGGGCGATATCACCCGCTGCGTGGGTGACGCCATCGTGCTGGTGGTTGCCGAGGACGAGGCGACGCTCGAGAAGGCCAAGAAGCTCGTAAAGATCGATTACGAGCCTCTGGAGCCCGTGCGCAACATCGCCGAGGCCAAGGCCGCCGACGCGCCGCGCCTGCATGACAGTTTCTTTGCCTTCGGCAACACGGTGGAGCTCAAGGACAACGTGTGCCAGAGCCGTCACGTGACGCGCGGCGACGCCGCCAAGGCGCTGGCAGAGAGCGCGTTTACCGTGACGCAGCGCTTTACCACGCCCTTTACCGAGCATGCCTTCTTGGAGCCCGAGTGCGCCGTTGCCTTCCCGTACAAGAACGGCGTCAAGGTGCAGTCGACCGACCAGGGTGCCTACGACACGCGCAAAGAGTGTGCCCACATGTTTGGCTGGGATAGCGAACCCGAGCGCGTGGTCGTCGAGACCATGCTCGTGGGTGGCGGCTTTGGCGGCAAGGAGGACGTGTCCATCCAGCACCTGGCCGCGCTCGCCGCATATAAGTTCCAGCGTCCTGTGAAGTGCAAACTCACACGTGCCGAGTCGCTTGCGTTCCATCCCAAGCGCCATGCCATGGACGGCACCTTTACGCTGGGCTGCGACGCCGAGGGCAACTTTACCGGCCTGGACTGCGAGATTAACTTTGACACCGGCGCCTACGCGTCGCTGTGCGGCCCGGTGCTCGAGCGCGCTTGCACGCATGCTGTCGGCCCCTACAAGTACCAGAACACCGACATTCGCGGTTATGGCTACTACACCAACAACCCGCCCGCCGGCGCGTACCGTGGCTTTGGCGTCTGCCAGTCCGAGTTTGCGCTCGAGAGCCTAATCGACCTGCTGGCCGAGAAGGTCGGCCTGGATCCGTGGGAGATTCGCTACCGCAACGCCATCGAGCCGGGCGAGGTTTTGCCCAACGGTCAGATTGCCGACTGCTCCACGGCGCTGAAGGAGACACTGCTCGAGGTCAAGGATGCCTACTATGCGCATCCCGGACACGCCGGCATTGCCTGCGCCATGAAGAACGCCGGCGTGGGCGTGGGCCTGCCCGATGCCGGCCGCTGCAAGATTCGCATCGAGAACGGCGCGGCCGTGGTCTATGCCGCCACGTCCGACATTGGCCAGGGCTGTAACACCGTCTTTTTGCAAGACGTTGCCGAGGCATGCGGCCTGCCGCTTCGCTGCATCGCCAACGGCGAGTGCTCCACCGAGAACGCTCCCGACTCCGGCACCACGTCTGGCTCGCGTCAGACGGTCGTGACCGGCGAGGCCGTGCGCGGTGCCGCCTTCCTGCTGCGCGATGCCATGCTTGATATCGAGGCCGGCAAGTCTGCGCCCGCCGCTCCCGTGAGTGCGCATGGCGACGGCGTCAAGATCGAGTATGACGACGGCCGCGCCTATCAGCTGCACACGCAGGAACTCGTCGCCGGCCAGGGTATGCATCCTCAGGATCCCGCGGCCGCCATCAAGGCGCTCGAGGGATGCGAGTTTGGCTACGTGTACCTGGAGCCGACCGACAAGCTGGGCGCCGACGTTCCCAATCCCAAGAGCCACATCTGCTACGGCTTTGCCACGCATGTGGTCATTCTGGACGATGACGGTCGCGTGAGCGAGGTCTATGCCGCGCACGATTCCGGCAAGGTGGTCAACCCCATCTCCATCCAGGGTCAGATCGAAGGCGGTGTGCTTATGGGTATGGGCTATGCGCTTACCGAGGACTGGCCGCTCAAGGACTGCGTACCCCAGGCAAGGTACGGTACGCTCGGGCTGTTCCGTGCGCCCGAGATTCCGGATATCCACGCCATTTACGTGGAGAAGGACGAGCTGTTGCCCGTGGCATATGGCGGCAAGGGCATCGGCGAGATCGCGACGATCCCCACGGCGCCCGCCGTACAGAACGCTTACCGCGCGTTTGACGGCAAGCTGCGTCCCGATCTGCCCATGGTGAATACGCCCTACAGCCGCGTCCGCAACCGCGGGTAGGGTAGGGCGCGGATAGCCATTGCTGACGAGCTGTTCGCGCTCAACATCAACTACATACGCTGCGCCTTTGGTCCCGGCTCCATCGCGAGCCGGGGCCTTTTGTTTGGAACGCCTCCGCATACGGAAGCTGCGTCCCAGATTTCGGCTCCAGAATGGGACGTACTTTCCAGACGGGGCTTCAAACGGAAGCTGTATCCCGGATTCGACGCTCAGAATGGGATTCGTTTTCCGCTGGCCGGCCGTTTGGAAAGTGCATCCCAGTTTGAGCGTTTATTCCGGGATGCGGTTTCCGCTGAAGGACTCAACCGGAAAGCACGACCCGTTCCGAGACCTGATTCCGGGACACGCTTTCCGCTAGGCCCGCCATCCGGAAAGTGCATCCCGTTTTGAGCGTCCAGGCTAGGACGCGCTTTCCGTTGGCGTGGTCGTTGGGAAAACGCGGCCCAAATAGGGGGGGGCGATCCGGCGATGCGTGGCCTAGCAGCTCCTACAGGTCCACCTCGTTGAGCCATGTCGGCAGCGCGGTCTGCCGGATGCCTGCCGTCTGCAGCTTTTTGGCGAGCACTCCTGCCGAGCGGACCTCGTTCATAGTAAAGCGCAGCAGAGGGTGACCGTAGAGCGATAGGTGCGCCTCGCGCTGTCGTTCGGCAACGA
Organism: Collinsella aerofaciens; assembly: GCF_018785245.1. GTDB lineage: Bacteria > Actinomycetota > Coriobacteriia > Coriobacteriales > Coriobacteriaceae > Collinsella > Collinsella aerofaciens_AD. Next base: position 128,797 of record NZ_WQPL01000019.1, read on the forward strand.
GCGCCTCGGCGGTGGTGCGTCCGGCCAGCATGGTCTGGTCGGTATATTTGATGAGCCCGTCGAGCTCGCCCAGCGTGAGTTCCCGCGCCTGGCGCTCCCAGGCAAAGTCCGTTCGTATGGGCTTGGCCGAATCGAAGGGGTCCGTCAGCTCGTATTGAAGCCAGTCGGGCGCAAAGCCCGTCTCGATCATGATGGCTCGGGCGACCGATTCCCCGCCGCTCTCGGCGCGGGCGTCGGCATATCGAAGCGTTGTGAGGGCGGTGCGAATCGCGCGACCATTGCGGGCAGTCGCTCGTTGCTCAACGGCCTCCATCAGCTGTTCCGACGCAAGGCCGAGCTTTGAGATCGCCGAATCGGCAATGGACATGCCGTCGGCAAAACCAGTTTGCAGCAGGCAATCTGTGGCCGTTTGGATGGGCGGCGTTACCGATATGCCGGCTCTGCGTATTGCTCCGGCTGGCTCAATCTGGTGTCGCTGAATATGTGCGCCCGGACGAGCCGACGGCTTTGTCGAGCTGCAAACATGCACGACGTTCAGGTGTCGCCACGAGACCTCGAGCCCCAGCAGGCAAGCTGCCGAAAACGAGCAGAACGTCCAATCGGGATGGATGATCGCAAGGGCGCGGAGGATCTCGCAATGGCGTTGCGCTCGGTTGAGTTCATCCCAGTGCGTTTTTCGCGCAAACAACCCCGGCATGGGCGAGACAACCGTGCCGCCGGTGCGCCGAAGGAGCGCTTTTCGGATCGCCGTGCTCGGGGGAATCAGACAGCGCCCCTCTTGTTCGGCTTGAGTGAGCAGTTGGTCGATGAGCTGGTCGTTGCAATGGGTCATGAGCTACCGCCTCCTTTTGGGTAGCAAAAACGTATCAGCTGGAACTTGCCGCTCAGCTGACCAAAAGCTGACCAAAATCTAACCATGAAGGTAGATGACCTGCTTTTGGCGACATATTTCTTGTTTGAATCGGTGAGCGGTAATCGGCGACCGTGAACGGTAGCTGGATATGAAGTCTTGGTAAGTTTCGGGACGTGTACTTTTTGAAAAAGAGCATTCTATCTGCTGTTTTGTGTTTCTGGATCGCATATTTGAAGGCATGTGATAAGGGCAGCGGACTGTCGCCTTGTATCTGCGGAAACTGTGACCCGGAATGAGCGCTCGGAATGGGATGCATTTTCCGGTAGAAGCTTCAGCGGAAAGTGCATCCCAGAATTCAGGCTCAGAGCGGGAAGCGCTTTCCGGATGACATGTTTGGCGGAAACTACGGCCCAGTTTTTGGCTCCAGAACGGGATACATTTTCCGGAACGGTCCACGTGCGGGGGTGTACCGCCTCTTTTCGTGCGCCGCTTGTCGAATTACGTTATAGCTAGCTATATTATAGGAAGGTATAATATGGCTAGCTATAACGTGAAGGAAGGATGGCCCTATGTTTATCGGAAGAACAGCGGAAATGTCCGAGCTCAATCGACTGTATGGCACGGGCTCCTTTGAGATGCCTGTGATTTACGGCCGCCGTCGCGTGGGTAAAACGCGCCTTATCACAGAGTTCATCCAAGGCAAGAAGGCTATTTACTTTCAAGCTCGTCGTACCAATGCGGAGGCAAACCTGCACGGCTTTAGCCAGGCGATACTTGCAGGCTCGGTTGGTGCTGCAGGCGTGTCGTTTCGTAGTCTTGACGAGGCGTTCGATGCATTGGCTACCATGGCTCGCACGGAGCGTTTGATTGTCGTGATTGACGAGTATCCCTATCTCGCCCAATCGAATCCCGAGATCAGCTCGTTGCTGCAAGACAAGATCGATCACTTGTACAAAGAGACCAAGCTCATGCTTATCCTGTGCGGGTCGTCGCTTTCGTTCATGGAAGAGCGGGTGCTGGGCTACGAGAGCCCACTATACGGTAGGCGTACGGCCCAGTTTAAGATCATGCCGCTCGATTTTACGACGACCCTCGGCCTGTGGCAGGGCATGAGTCGCGAAGACGCTGCGGTTTGCTATGGCATGACGGGCGGCATTCCTGCATATATCGAGAAAGTCGATCCTGTCGCACCGCTCAAGGACAACATCAAACGTCTTTTTCTTACTCCTACGGGCTATCTCTTTGAGGAGCCGAGTAACCTGCTATTGCAAGAGTGCCGCAATCCCGAGCAATATGATGCGATCGTGCAAGCAATTGCTCAGGGGCGCTCGAAGATCTCGGAGATTGCGAGCTCTACGGGAATCCCTGCGAGCAACGTAAAGAGCTATGTGGATAAGCTGGCGTCGCTTGGGATTGTCGAGCGCGAGCTGCCCCTAAACGAGACGAGCAATAAGCGAGCCGTGTATCTGCTGAGCGACCAGATGTTTAGGTTCTGGTACAAGTTTGTGCCGCAGAACATTGGGCTGATTCAAAACGATATGGCCGAGATGGCGTATAAGCGCATTGAGCCGCACGTATCGGATTACATGGGTACGGTCTTTGAGCTTATATGCAGACAATACGTGTACGAACTCGCGCGCGCGGGCCAGCTCGATGTGGTTCCGGCGAGCGTCGGACGCTGGTGGGGGACGGACAATCGCACGCATACGCAGGAAGAAATCGACTTGATTGTTGACGATGGCGAGGGCACTGCGCTGTTTGCGGAGTGCAAATGGCGCAATGAGCCGGTGGGCGAGGATGTTCTGGAAAAACTCGTGTACCGAAGCGAGCTCTTTAGGCGGCAGCATAAAAGCTACGTGATCTTCTCGAAGCGTGGCTTTACGCAAGGATGTCAGGAAGCTGCGGCGAGCAGGGGAGATGCCAAGCTGATTTCGTTTGCCGAGATGTGTGAGCGGGGATAATGAAGCGCGTCCTGATTTGATGCTGGGAATGGGATGTGCTTTCCTTTTGCGACCTTTGGCGGAAAGTGCGTTCCAGATTTCGGCTTCAGAATGGGATGCCGTTTCCGGATCGGCCCTCAGGCGGAAACTACGACCCGGAATTTGGCTCCAAAACGGGATACGCTTTCCCGGTGGCATCTCTAGCGGAAACTGCATCCCGGAATGAGCTCTCGGAATGGGACACGCTTTCCCATCGGGGCTTCAAACGGAAACCGTGTCCCGGAATCGAGCCTCAGGGTGGGACGCATTTTCCGGTAGAGGCCTGGGACGGAAGGCGTGTCCCAGAATCCGGCTAATCCGATGGCCAGGTGGTTGAGCGAGCGGGCTCCGGGGCTCCATTACTGAAAATTCATTTGTTAAACCTGGCAACCGTAGGTAGAATAAAGTCGATGGCAGCCCAAGGGTGATAGCTGGGCAGCGCCGTTACTTAGTTCAAGGGGTCAATGCCTTAACGGCGTCGACCCCTCTTCTTTTGCTTCGTACGCTGCTTAAGTGCCTCGGAAAGTCCGATAAGCGCCGTGAGGAGCGAGACCAAAGCGGTCAGGAGCTTCACGAAATCAATCAGATCGGTCATGGGCATCACCTCCCGTCGCATGGAGGGCGCTGCCCGGCACATGGAACTGCCGTCAACAACTGCCATTCTATCAAAGCGTGGTCATAAATACGAATATATGTTCGATAATAACAGCAACGTGATTCTCTTAAAGTGTGGCTTTACGCAAGGATGCCGGAAAGCCGTGCTGTGCGATTTCATGTCCGCACGGGTTCCTATCCTTACGGCAATGTAGCCGCCTATGTGGCAAGCGGCAGGCAACGGAGAAAGGCCCTAACCGTGTCAGCTGAAAAGACGCCGTGTATCTCGGCTATCGATACGACGAACTTTGCGCGCCAGATCGTGTTGGACTTTGAGTTTGCGCCGGTGCCAAAGCAGCGCCAACGACGTGGACTGAGCAATGAGATTATCGAGGTCGGCGCCGTCAAGCTCGATTACCACGGCAACGTTATGGGCGAGTTCTCGCAGTTTGTGCAGACGGAATTTACCGAAGGCGTTGCGTTTCCCGTCCGCGAGCTCACGGGGATATCGGCTGTGGACATCGCGATGGCCGATCCGCTCTACGTGGTGATCAAAAGGCTCAGCGATTGGATCGGCCGCTACTCCGCCCAGATAGTTTGCTGGAGCGGAGCGGATCATCAACAGCTTATGGCCGAGTGCCAGGCAAAGCATATCGACCTTGCCGCATTTCCTACGGACTGGGCCCGACCTGCAGGCGTTTTACACCTCGATCATGGACGTGGGCAGCCACGGGTGCGTCTCTTTGAGTGACGCGGCAACGTGGTTTGGCATCGAGTTCGACGAGTCGACGGGCTACGCCCATAGTGCCCTGGCCGATGCGCGCGTGACCGCCAAGCTGCTCAAGCAGATGATGGACGGGGACTACCGCGTGAGCCCGCGTGCCCAGGAGATCCGCCAGCGATGGGGGATGGGCGAGCGAGCCCAGACGCGCCTCTCCAGCAGGTGCCCCGAGCTGAGCGATCTGCTGCTGAAGCTGAAGGCGGAGGGGAGGTAAGGAGATGTGCTGAGAACGGTGGGCGAGTGTTGGATATACCTTGGCATCAAGGCCAATTTGATAGATCAACGCATGCAGATAGGCTGCCTACCGATAGTCCCAGGAATGACCTTCGATTCAAGTCGCCAGGTTTCAAGCTGTATATCATTTGGAACATCTGAACGGCTGGCGGGCTTGGAGGGTTCACGGCTGTAGCGTGCCGTGAGTGAGTTCGGCTCTCGCTTTAACTTGGGGCCTCGCTGATTTCTCATGCGTGACGTTTAGAATCTGATGCAAATTAAAGGCCGTATGCTCTTTTGCGGGACATGTTGTTGAACGACCGGCTTCATAAACCTGTAGCAGCTTCTCAGGGCAGATGAAAAGGGGCTAAAAACTGCTTATCTTGTTCGTGATATACGATGCTATTCTGCCAGGACTAACAACTTTCTCAAGGACGTTCCGGATCGCATTCGCGATTTGAGTTATCGACTGGACCTTGCAGACCTCGAGCGGGAGAGCTTGGATGAAACCCTCGGCAAAGTTTTGGGGCGGTAGCCACATTGCGGGCCCTTATTGTCTAACCTAGCTCGTCAAGCAGAGAGGGGTTTGCGTCTATATCCATGCCAAGGGCTTCTGCGACAGATTGCGCAACCGCAAAGGCCATCTTGGGAGGAACGGCGTTTCCAATTTGCCGATAGCGGGAGCATTGCGAACCATACCAAGGCATATCCCTCGGGAAGGTCTGTATGGTGGCGGCTTCCTGGACCGAGATGCGGCGAAGGCGAGGAGGAACGCTATCGGCTACTTTCCCGCCTTTCTGAAGCTCTTCGTGGTATTTTTCGACCCATTGGGTCGCTCCGGTTTCGAGCGTCTCTTGATCGACAATCGGCGTTCTGTTCCCGCCCATTGAGGCGGGAAGCGTCGGCGCGGGCTTGTCCATGTCCATCGGGCGGCCTTGGCCGTTGAACAGCATGCCTGCAAACGGCGACGGGCGGAGCACGGGGCTTTTTGCCGTAGTTACCTTCGCCTTGCAAGTCTGATCATTGCCCGGCTCGCCGAGAGGAGGCAGCCCGCGCAGGGCGTCGGCCACACCCACCCATTCCTTGACTGTCGGCTGTGGGTAGTTGTACTCGATGCAGGGGTCCTTGATCCCGACAAGGAACATGCGCTCTCTGGTCTGCGGGACGCCGTAATTGGCACTGTTCAGTACCTCAAGGTTGGTTTTGTAGCCAATCTCTTCCGCCTTCTTGCGGATGTCGGCAATAGTTCCAGCCCAGCGTTTGTTCTTGGCGAGTGCCTTGACGTTCTCCATCACGAACGCTTGGGGCTGGACCCTCTCGACCATGCCGAGGAAGTCGAAGACGTGACGCGAGCGGGGGTCGTTCGGGTCCATCTTCCCCGCGACCGAGAAGCCCTGACAGGGCGGTCCTCCAATGACTAGCTCCGCCGAACCCCTTCCGGGCAGTTCCTCAACCTCCCTAATATCTCCCGTGACTATCCTGTGGCTCAGTGTTTTGCCGGTCTTCTTCGAGATCGCGTCCATCGCGGCAGCGTAGGTTTTCATGGCGTCCGGGTTGATATCGTTCGCAAATACGGGGGTGAACCCGGCGGCGATGAAGCCGAGGTCGAGACCGCCCGCTCCCGAATAAAGGCTGACGAAACGCTTCATTAAAGCAATCCTCCTGAATAGTAGAGCTCATTCCAATATGGAATGAGCTCATGAGATGATATCATATACAAGCATGGGTTGCTGCCGGAAGGGGGCGTTTATGGAAGACTTCAATCTTTCTCTCGGGAGACTTATCGCTAAATGGCGGAGACGCTCCGGGATGTCACAGGCGGCGCTCGCTGAGGCAACGGGATGCCAGCAAGCGTCGATTTCGAAACTGGAAAGCGGCTCCAAGCGCATAACTGTCTCTGAGCTTTCTCAAGTGCTTTGTGCCTGCGGATTAACCTTCAGTGCGGTAAGCGACGATCTTGATGGCCTTATCGCTTATGAGCCTCAACCTTTATGGGAGCGTGTAAATGAGTAGCAGTGCAAACATTTCTGAAATATGCGAAGCGCTTCTGGCGGCGTCCCTGCCTATAGATCCGAACTCGATGGAAAGCGCCGCGATTCAGGTTGCGGACTATTACGAGAACGGCCCTGAGGAATCCAGGATTCCCGCTGAAGAGATCTCCGATCGCTTCAGCGAGATGTGGAGCTTTTGGCTTGAGAACTACGATAGTCCCTCAAAGGAATTGAAGGACGTCATTAGCGCCGCGGTTGGCGTCGACCATGAAATGGAAGAGCTCGCGAACGGCTACTTCAAGCTCGAAGAAAAACTCGAGGAGAAGCAGTTCATGGCAAGGAGTCATGCAATCGCTTTGATTGGCTGTGCTCCGCTCATTCGTACCCTTGTCGTGGAGCAGCACCTCGGTCTCGATAGGATTAGAGGCATTCTTAACGTTCCTGCCGCCACTTTCGACGCCATCAATGCTGTAATCAGTTCTATCGGTATTGACCCGCCCTTCGGCTCTGAGAGGATAGCCGGAATACATGAAACTGACGTTTCAGACGTCGCCGCCCTGTTTGGTGATATCGAACCTGACGTCGCTGGAGAAACTTTCCGAGGCCTTCTCGGATCGTTCTCGAGATGCGATACGCTTGCCGACGATGTTATCGACTTGGGCCTCATTCCTTTTGAGCCGTACCAGTTTATGCTCTACTTTGAGTTGCTTACGCTTGAGATGGTTGACAGATTCCCCGGCAGGGCGATTTACGAATGCACGCCCCGTTCGAGCAATGTAAAGGCGCTTTGGAACTCCATGTATCATCCCACTCAGGAGAATCCATACCTCAACAACGCCAAGTCCGTCTATTCACTTGACGAAGCATGGGCCGAAACGAAACTCTCCCGGCAGACTGGGAACGGCTCGATTCTGCTTGCCGATGTCTTTAGCATTCTGGCAGAGTTGCCCTACACGACGAGAAGACGCGTTGCTCACATTATTCGTTGTTATTTGATTCTCATTGCCGATTCTCGTCAAACGAAGACGCCTTTGGAGCCGATCGGCGTCGATTCCATCAAGGCTTTTGTCAAACGCGTGGGGATCTCAAACAGTTTAACCAAGGGCGTTCTCGATCAGAGGCTGGTAGATTTCCTTACCCGCTGCATTCATCCGGAAGAGGGCTGGTTCGCAAGGGGTCTCGGCTCTTCCGTGAACGAGACGAACGCTTCGGGGCGCAAATATGGCGATGTTGAATACTTGGACCTTTCAAATCGTGCACATATCGAGGCCTATGAGGCACACGGTGGCGGTCTGCGGGATGAGTACATTCAGGCGCACATTAACTCCCTGCATGAAACTGTGCGCTACCACGAGCACGAGGCGAAGTTGCGCAACGAACCCTACGACATGACCGTTAGAGTCACGTACGTTGCCCATGACGTTTCGAGACTGATTGACTTTCATGATGGATGCACAAAGGAAATCGAGGGCATTCCGTTCGAGTTTCGCTTTATGACGTACGTCGATTTGCTCAACGCTGCTGGCGGCATCGATGTCGTAATCGGAAATCTGGCGGATTTTAATGAGTTGATTCATCAGAGGATCTCTAGGCTTCCCGATGCGTATACGTTGAAGCGGCGCTATCAGGAGATTACTGGATTGGGATTATCCGAAAAGAATTAGTTGCTGGGGCCCGCGTTCCGAGCTGTGGTGGTTCGGAACGCGGGCCTCTCTGTGCTTCCATGTAGCATAAGCGCTCGGGTATCTGTGCTTATTTTGACGTGTTGGATCCATTGGAGATGGGTGCGATTTGTATTCAGCATCTCTTTACTGCTGCGCATCTAGCCGCGGCATCAATGAACTTCGCTAGCGCTTTCGGACTGGCAAAAGGCATACACAAGTGTCAGTCTTTTGACATCGCGTGGCCTGAGCGGCGGCGTGCAACGGCTGCACGCCGCCTGCGTCTGCCTACATCCCCGCAACCCCACGCGCGGCGCTCAGCAGTTCGTACTCCCTCTGGCTCCACTGGCGCAGCTCGGCAGCCCCGACGGCATCTCGGCACAGGTCCAAAAACACCTCGGCTCCCTCGCAGAAGCACTCACGGGCAAAGGCACCGGATCCGTCCACGATGCACGCGCCGTCGGCAAACAGCATCCAACTCGACGGCTCACGCGAATCGTCTCCGAGCAGCTTGATCTGCAGTACGTGCGGGTCGTCGGCGTCGCAGAGCTCTTCCTCGAGCACCTGCACCGTAAAGCGCATCTGGAGGGACAGAGTATAAAATCCGGAAAAGTGTCGAAATAGGCACCTTAAAACTTCGGAAAAGTGTAGTTGGATGACAAAACAGCACTTAGAAGCCGATGCTGGATGCGGGATCCTGCGGCTGCCTTCAGCCCTCGCTACTCGTCGTCTCCGTCGTTGGGGTCGCCCTTGAGGGTGTTGATGTCCAGGTACTGGTTATCGTCCTCTTTTTGCTGGGTTTCCGACTCCGCTTGGGTGGGGCCGCGGAACAGCTGGAATCCTTCAAACGCAATGACACCGAGCAGGGCAATGATAATGGCGATAAAGGCAACCTTGACTGCCTGCGGAAATTCCGAGAAACGCAGTGCCTTTTCCTCGGCGTAATAATCGGCGAAGCGCTCTTCGCCCGTGCTTTTGGTATACGCCGGCGCGGACGCGGCCTCCGGGTCATATTCCGGTGCAGGCGTGGCAGCGTACGGATCGTTGAGATAATCGCTCGATGCGGTGCCATAATCCTCGGTCTCGATGCGACCGGTGCCAGCATGGCCATCGGAATAATCGGAATATGCCGCACTGCCCTCATAGTCCGCGGCGCTCGTGTTGGCGGCAAAAAGCGGGTTAACTGGAACATCGAGCGCCGGCATGCCGGTAGAGGTCTCATCCAGATCGGCTGCGGCCCAGGAATCGTGGACAACCTGATGGGCAACGGGCTCATCGAGCCTTGTGACCGGAGGCTTGCGTGCCGCAGGAACAGGCAACTGCTGGGCGCTGTACATAACGGTGCTGTCGGCCGATTTGCCCTGCGTCGCTGCAGCGAGAAATGCCGCCGTCTCGGACGGGTCGCTTGCGGGGCGGGGAGCGAGCGTGGGCGCCGAAGTGGGTGCGGGCGTCGAAACAGGCGGCTGCGCAGGAGTCGGCGCAGATGCGGGCCTGGGCACAAGTGCGGGATTGGGACTTGACGGGTGAGCCCCGCCGCTCATGAGTTCGTCGGCGGTCCACGGGCGATCATCCATCACGTCGTCAAGGCTCAGCGAAAACAGGTCGTCTTCACCCTCATCGAACATGCGGTGCACATGTCCACCAATTGCCGGAATCAATCCGCGATCGGTGCATGATGCCTTGCTCAACGCCATTCTATTCCATCCTTTCGAAATACCAATGACATCGATTATATGGAACTTCCCAAGCGGCTCGGTCTTGGATTCGTGCTTTCCAGAACTCGCGCCCAAAAGGGGAGGGGCAATCCAAGCGAGTGCCTACTTGTCGCCGGTCGCCGCCTTGGCCTCATTGAGGTAGCTATAGAAGCTGTACTTGGAGATGCCAAAGAACTCGCAGGCGCGCTCGCTCGACTTGGAAATGAGGAAGGCACCGCGACGGTCGAGGTAGCCAATGGCACGAATGCGCTCGTCTTTGGTCATGAGCGCCGCGGGCTTGCCCACAAACTGTTCGCACTCGCGCAGTAGGTCTTCGAGCAGGTCGCCGATGTTTTTGGTGATGGGCTCGGGCTCGGTATAGCCTGTGCCGCCGGTGCCGGTTAAAGCGTCGAGCGAGCGCTCAAAAGCCTTCATAAGCGTAATGTCAAAGTTGATGCCCAAAATGCCGACGGGCTTGCCTTCGTCGTTGCGGATAAAGATGGTCGAGGACTTGAGCAGCTTGCCATCGGCGGTTTTGGTGAGGTATGGCTCGCGGTCGTGCACGTCGGTGGTGCCATCGTGCATGGACTCAAGCACAATATGGCTGGGACCGTCACCCAGTTTGCGCCCGCTGACGTGGCCGTTTTCGATCACTACGATGGAGTGGTCCACGTCCTCGGTCTCCAGATCGTGGACGACGACTTCGCAGTTGGGGCCAAACTGGAGCGCCAGACCGTGTGCGAGGCGCTTGTAAAACTCAATCTGTGACGGGGTCATGGGTGCCTTCCTAAAAATTAGTTTGGGCATACTTTGCCATAAACCACACCTGTTCGCAAATAACGAAAGCGTTGCTGCGTTATGTAACCGTTCGTCGGCGAAAAGGTACCGATTACGGCAACAAACAATTTGTTAGGTTTGCCAATCAAAAAGTGTGATAGAACAGTGCTAACAAACTTTTTGTTTGGCATCCACATAAAAGTTCAGTCGCATGAATGGGAATGGGCTGAAACGCGTATGCGGGGGCCGGCAAGAGAGGACTTAAGGAGTTCACCGTATGGCCGATAAGATCCAGTGGGCGGGCAACACGATGCCCAAGAGCGATGACAAGCACTTGGGAATCATGAGCCTCGACCACGTGAAGAAGGCCCGTGCCTTCCACCAGTCGTTCCCCCAGTACACCGTCACTCCGCTTGCCCGCCTGGACGGCCAGGCCGCGCGCCTGGGCCTGTCCAACCTGTGCGTTAAGGACGAGAGCTATCGCTTTGGCCTCAACGCCTTTAAGGTCCTGGGCGGCTCGTTTGCCATGGCCAACTACATTGCCGACGAGACCGGCAAGGACGTTGCCGAGTGCACCTTCGATTGCCTGACCTCCGATCAGCTTGCCAAGGACTTTGGCCAGGCCACCTTCTTTACCGCCACCGACGGCAACCATGGCCGCGGCGTGGCATGGGCTGCCAACAAGCTCGGCCAGAAGGCCGTCGTGCACATGCCCAAGGGTTCCACCAAGCCCCGCTTCGATAACATCGCCGCCGAGGGCGCCACGGTGACCATCGAAGAGGTCAACTACGACGAGTGCGTGCGCATGGCCGCCGCCGAGGCCGACGCCTGCGAGCGCGGCGTCATCGTTCAGGACACCGCCTGGGAGGGCTACGAGAAGATCCCGTCCTGGATCATGGAGGGTTACGGCACCATGGCTTCCGAGGCTGCCGAGCAGCTGCGCGAGATGGCCATCAACCGCCCGACGCACGTGTTTGTCCAGGCTGGCGTGGGTTCGCTCGCCGGCGCCGTGGTGGGCTACTTCACCAACCTGTATCCCGATAACCCGCCCACCTTCGTCGTGGTCGAGTGCGCTCCGGCCGCCTGCCTGTACAAGGGCGCTGCCGCCGGCGACGGCGACCCGCGCATCGTGGACGGCGACATGCCCTCCATCATGGCCGGCCTGTGCTGTGGCGAGCCCAATATCCTGGGCTGGGATATCCTGCGCAACCACGCTACCGCCTTCGTGTCCTGCCCCGACTGGGTCACCGCTCGCGGCATGCGCACCCTAGGCGCCCCCGAGAAGGGCGACCCGCGCGTCATCTCCGGCGAGTCCGGCGCTGTGACCACCGGCCTGGTCGAGACCCTCATGCTCGATCCCGAGTACGCCGAGCTCAAGGAGCTCATCGGCCTGGACAAGACGAGCTCCGTGCTCTGCTTCTCCACCGAGGGCGACACGGATCCGGATCAGTACCGTCGCATCGTCTGGGAAGGCGAATACCCCACTTGCTAATCGTTGGGGCGGAGTAAATAGGTATCGCTCCGCCACCTCACAGGTAGATTCCTTCGTTTGAAAGGTTATGAACAATGGCTAAAGAACTCGATTTCGACGCTATCAAGGCTGCTGCTGAGTCTCATCGTGCTGATATGACTCGCTTCCTGCGCGCTATGATCTCGCATCCCTCTGAGTCTTGCGAGGAGGGCGAGGTTGTCGCCTGCATCAAGGCCGAGATGGAGAGCCTTGGCTATGACGAGGTCAAGGTCGACGGCCTGGGCAACGTTATGGGCTTTATGGGCGAGGGCGACAAGATCATCGCCATCGACTCCCACATCGACACCGTCGGCATCGGCAACATCGATAACTGGGATGCCGATCCCTATGAGGGCTACGAGACCGACGAGATCATCTACGGCCGCGGCGGCTCCGACCAGGAGGGTGGCATGGCTTCTGCTACCTACGCTGCCAAGATGATGAAGGACATGGGCCTCATCCCCGAGGGCTACAAGATCATGGTCGTCGGCACCGTCCAGGAAGAGGACTGCGACGGCATGTGCTGGCAGTACATCTACAACAAGGATGGCATTAAGCCCGAGTTCGTCATTTCCACCGAGCCCACCGACGGCGGCATCTATCGCGGTCACCGCGGCCGCATGGAGATCCGCGTCGACGTTCACGGTACCTCCTGCCACGGCTCCGCTCCCGACCGCGGCGACAACGCCATCTACAAGATGGCCGACATCATCGCCGACGTCCGCGCCCTCAACAACAACGGCTGCGACGAGTCGACCGACATCAAGGGTCTCGTCAAGATGCTCGACCCCAAGTACAATCCCGAGCACTTCGAGGATGCCCGCTTCCTGGGCCGCGGCACCTGCACCGTCAGCCAGATCTTCTACACCAGCCCCAGCCGCTGCGCTGTGGCCGACTCCTGCGCCATCTCCATCGACCGTCGCATGACCGCCGGCGAGACCTGGGAGTCCTGCCTGGACGAGATCCGCAACCTGCCGGCAGCCAAGAAGTACGGCGACGACGTGAAGGTCTCCATGTACATGTACGACCGTCCGTCCTGGACCGGCGAGGTCTACGAGACCGAGGCTTACTTCCCCACGTGGATCAACAAGGAGACCGCTCCGCACGTCAAGGCCCTCGTCGACGCCCACAAGGCCATGTTCGGTGACGAGCGCATCGGCTGCGAGCCCAGCATGGACAAGCGCACCGGTCGCCCGCTGTGCGACAAGTGGACCTTCTCCACGAACTGCGTTTCCATCCAGGGCCGCTACGGCATCCCCTGCGTGGGCTTTGGCCCGGGTGCCGAGTCTCAGGCTCACGCTCCCAACGAGGTCACCTACAAGGACGACCTGGTCACCGCTGCCGCCATGTATGTGGCTGCCCTGAACCTCTACGATCCGAGTCAGGCCGATGGCGATGCCACCGTGTTCCGCGCCGGTCTGACCAACAACAAGATCGATTAGTCCCATTCTTCGATCCTGTTGAGCCGGGGGCCGTTCGTGTCCCCGGCACCCCCTGTTGACTTGGGGCCCGCGGTCGTTATCTCCCATGCTTTCTCAACGGTGGCGGGTCCTCGTCATGGTGCTCTGCATGTTCTGCCACACGCGCATGCCGGAGCACATCTACTCATTGCGATCGTTTCATCTTTAGAAAGGACATTTCCATGGACGCTAAGTTTACCGAGCTCGTCGAGCAGCTGAACGGCCTCGATTTTAAGGGTATGTACGGCAGCGATTTCCTGCACACTTGGGACAAGACCACCGATGAGCTCAAGGCTCTCTACATCGTCGCCGACGCCCTGCGCGAGCTGCGTGAGAACAACGTTTCGTCCAAGATTTTCGACTCCGGTCTTGCCGTCTCCCTGTTCCGCGACAACTCCACCCGTACGCGCTTCTCCTTCTCTAAGGCCGCCAACCTGCTCGGCCTTGAGCTGCAGGACCTGGACGAGAAGAAGTCCCAGATCGCCCACGGCGAGACCGTCCGCGAGACCGCTACCATGATCTCCTTTATGGCCGACGTCATCGGCATCCGCGACGACATGTACATCGGCAAGGGCGACGCCTATATGGCCGAGGTCTCCGAGTCTGTCCAGCAGGCCTACGAGGACGGCGTTCTGGATCACCGTCCCACGCTCATCTCCTTGCAGTCCGATTCCGATCACCCCACGCAGTCCTCTGCCGACATGCTCTACCTCATCAACGAGTTTGGCGGCCTCGAGAACCTCAAGGGCAAGAAGGTTGCCGTCACCTGGGCCTATTCGCCCTCTTACGGCAAGCCGCTGTCCTGCCCGCAGTCGCTGATCAGCCTGCTGCCCCGCTTTGGCATGGACGTCACCCTGGCCCACCCCGAGGGCTACGACCTCATGCCCGAGGTCGTCGAGCGCGCCAAGGGCTATGCCGCCGAGTCCGGCACCACCTTTAAGCAGGTCAACACCATGGCCGAGGCCTTCGAGGGCGCCGACATCGTGATCCCCAAGAGTTGGGCTCCGTTTGCCGCCATGGAGAAGCGTACCAATCTGTACGCCGAGGGCGACGACGCCGGCATCGCTGCGCTCGAGAAGGAGCTGCTCGCCCAGAACGCCACCCATCAGGATTGGTGCTCCACGACCGAGCTCATGGAGAAGACTGCCAACGGCCAGGACACCATCTTTATGCACCCGCTGCCCGCCGACATCTCCGGTGTCTCCTGCGAGCACGGCGAGGTCAACGCCGACGTCTTCGACATGCACCGCGTGGGCATGTACAAGGAGGCCAGCTACAAGCCGTACGCCATCGCAGCCATGATGTTCCTGCAGAAGGTTGCCGATCCCGCCGCTACCCTCAAGGCCCTCGACGAGCGCAACACCGCCCGTTGGCTCCAGGCCTAAAGCCGGGTTGAGGTAAGCCATGTAAAGGGGGCACTCTGCCAACCGGCGGGGTGCCCTTTTTTGCATCGCGGGCGTGCGGGATAAGCGCTTTCGATGTAGATGCCCGCGGCGCGAGTTATGGGTACGATGGTTTCAGGGGAGGTATCACCATGAAACTTGGATGCGTCATTATGGCTTCGGGCGAGGGCAAACGGTTTGGCTCTAACAAGATGCTTGCCGATATCTATGGCGAGCCGCTGATTGCCCGGACCATCGATTCGGTTCCCCGGGGTTTTGACGTTGTGGTTTCGACGCGTTGGCCCGAGGTCGCCCAGATTTGCGAGGACAAGCATTGCCCGTGCGTGCTGCACGATGGCGAGCTGCGCAGCGAAAGCGTCCGTGCGGGCCTTTCGTGGGGAGTCGAACGCAACTGGAAAGGTTGCCTCTTTTTGCCGGGCGACCAGCCGCTCGTGAGTTCGGATTCTTTTGAGGCCATGGTTCGCACGTTTGATGAGCGTGGCCGCAAGCATCCGGTGCGTCTTGCGTGCAACGGTGAGCCTTCGAGCCCGGTGCTCTTTCCGGCGGAACTGTTCGATGCACTCATGTGTCTTGAGGGCAAGGACGGCGGCGGTTCGATCCTCAAGGACCGTACCGACGTGGTGCTGGTCGAGGCGCGTGCCTACGAGCTGTGGGACGTCGATACCGCCAAGGGACAGCAACGCATAACGGAGCATATCGCCGCCTGCTCGTATTTTGATCGCGTGGCCAACTGCATCAATCAATAAGGAGCAATTATGATCATCATCAAAAACGGCGGGCTCGTGACGCTACAGGGACTTCGTCGCGCCGATCTTGCCATGGAGGGCGACAAGATCGTGCGGATCGCCGCGGCGATTGAGCCGGCCGAGGGCGATACCGTTGAGGATGCCGTGGGCTGTTGGGTGTTCCCCGGCTTTATCGACGGCCACACGCACATGCAGTGCTGGACCGGCATGGATTGGACAGCCGATAGCTTTGAGACCGGCACGCGCGCGGCTGCCTGCGGCGGCACGACGACCATTGTGGACTACGCGACGGCCGATCGCGGCGTGACCATGCCCGATGCCTTGGCCGAGTGGCATCGCCGCGCCGACGGAACCTGCACGGCCAACTACGCGTTTCATATGGCACTCGCCGAGTGGAATGAGCGCAACCGCGCCGATCTTTCGGCTATGCGCGAGGCGGGCGTGTCGTCGTTTAAGACCTACTTTGCCTATGACCACCTGCGCTTGGACGATGCCGAGACGCTCGAGGTGCTGGAGGAGCTCAAGCACCTGGGCGGTATCCTGTGCGTGCATTGTGAGAACGGCACGTTGGTGAATGAACTGCAGAGGCGCGTGTACGAGCAGGGGATTCATGGGCCCGAGGGGCATGCGCTCAGCCGTCCGGACGTGTGTGAGGGTGAGGCCGTGAGTCGTCTGCTGTATCTGGCGCACTTGGCCGGGGACGCTCCGGTCAACGTGGTGCACCTTTCGACCAAGCTGGGTCTCGAGGCCATCCGTGCCGCCAAGGCGCGCGGGCAGAAGAATATCTATGTCGAGACCTGCCCTCAGTATCTGATATTCGACGATACTTGCTACTTGGAGCAGGGCGAGGACGGCTTTGCGGGCGCCAAGTACGTGATGAGTCCGCCGTTGCGCCATGCCGGCGATCGTGCGGCCCTGCGCGAGGCGCTTGTGGCCGGCGAGATCGATACGATTGCGACCGACCACTGCAGCTTTAACCTGCACGGGCAAAAGGACCGTGGGCGCGACGATTTCCGTGCGATTCCCAACGGCGGGCCCGGTGTGGAGCATCGTCCCGTCGCGATTGCCACGAGCTTTGAAGGGCAACTGGGCCCCGAGGATCTGTGCCGCTTGATGAGCGAGAACCCGGCGCGCGTCTTTGGCATGTATCCGCGCAAGGGCTGTCTTGCCGAGGGCGCCGATGCCGACGTGTGCGTGTGGGATCCCCAGGCGCGCTGGACCATTCGCGCGGCGACACAGCATCAGGCCGTGGACTACACGCCGCTCGAGGGCTTTGAGGCGCATGGTCGCGCCAAGGCCGTGTTTGTGAACGGTGTGCTGGCGGCGCGCGATGGCGAGCCCACCGGAGTCCAGCCCGGTCGCTACGTGCCCCGCTAGCAGGAAGGCCGCCAGGGTAGCTAATTTGTGACGGGGCTCTTTTAGCTACCCTTGCCTGCCTGATGATTTTTCTCTCAACATGGGGTAGCTAAAAGAGCCCCGTCCCAAATTAGCTACCCTTTGAGGCTGGTGGTGATGATGGAACGGTCGAGGACTGCCTCGAAGCGATCTGCCATCGTTGGGTCGGCAAGCGTGTCGACTTGGTTGAGCATGATGCGGGCATTGTTGAGGTTCAGCATTCGCAGCTCGGCATTGAGCACCATGGCGACGCGCTCTGGGGTGGCAGCGTCGGTGGGCTCGCAGCCGCAGCGCTCGCAGAAGAGCTTGGGGCGGTGGACAACCTCGGCGACGGGCTTGCCCAGCCCCGAGGCGCCGACGAGCCAGATGACGTTGACCGTGCCGGCGGGAACGACCGGCTCCCACGGGGCGTGCGCCTTGAGCGGGAGCCGCTTGCTGCCATCCGCCTCGGCCAGGACGTAGTCAAAGCGCTGCGCCAGCTGGTCGAGCGGCTCGGCAGGGGAGGAGAGCTTGCCCGTCTGGGGGTCCAAGACGCCTGCCTGGCAGATGCTTCCCCGCACAAGCCCCGCGCAGGCCTCGCAGGTGCAGCCTAGGGCGTGTGGGGCACCCGGCTTCCAAGGCGCGGCGTCCAGGCGACGGCCCGACCCGTCCCACGGCACACCGGCGACGGGGAACATGCGCGTGGTGGTGCAGAGGAGCACGCGGCCGCCAGCGCGCATAAGCTCAAGGCCGAGTGTCTTTAGCAAGGTCGACTTGCCACCGCTGCCGATAATCGCGGTAATGTCCGGCTCGATCCTGAGCGCCGAGGCAAGATTGCCGCTAACCGTCTCCATCTGTTCACCGCCGTATAATACTGTGATAATAAATAATCATCAGAGTAGCGGTCGAACCGCTTTTGCTCTGCTCAAACCGTAGCACAGGGAGGTGCCCCGGGAATGCTCGTTTATGTTCGCGGCGCCGGCGATATCGCCACGGGTGTCGCTGCCCGTTTGGTGCGCGCCGGCGTGTCGGTCGTCATGGCCGATATCGCGGTTCCCACGTGCATCCGTCGCACAATCAGTTTTTGCGAGGCCATTCGTCTGGGCGAGGTCGAGGTCGAGGGTATTCGCGCTCGCTTGGCACAGACGCCGGCAGAGGCACTTGCGATTACCGAGGCCGGAGACGTCGCCGTTGTGGTGGACCCCCAGGCCAAGATGCTCGGCGAGCTGAAACCCGCTGCTGTGGTCGACGCGATTCTGGCCAAGCATAACTTGGGCACCACGCGCGACATGGCACCTGCCGTTATCGCCGTGGGACCGGGCTTTACCGCGCCGGTTGACTGCGACGCCGTGGTCGAAACCATGCGCGGGCATTTCCTGGGCCGTGTCATTACCCAAGGTTCGCCCCAGCCCAACACGGGCGTGCCGGGCATTATCGCTGGCTATGGCAGGGAGCGCGTTATCCACAGCCCCGCCGCCGGGGTGTTTCGGTCCGACCGCGCAATCGGCGACATCGTGAGCGCCGGAGACGTGATTGGCTACGCGGGCGATACGCCCATGTGCACGCAGATCGATGGCTGTCTGCGCGGGCTTTTGGCGAACGGCGTGCAAGTGACTGAGGGCTTTAAATGCGCCGATGTCGATCCGCGCGGTGATGCCAACTATATCAACTATATTTCGGACAAGGCGACGTCGGTCGGCGGCGGCGTGCTTGAGGCACTCGCTATGCTCACCGATGTCTTTAGAAGATAGAAGGCGGCAATGGAAAAGCTCGATGTTGTAAATGCGGCGCTTGCCGCCCTGCGTGCTGGCGAGACGTGCGAGCTCGTGGTCGTGACCGGTACGGCGGGGTCGTCACCGCGCGGTGTGGGCGCATGGATGACTGCCTTTGCCGATGGCAGCCAAGCGGGCACCATCGGTGGCGGCAAGATCGAGCTCTTTGCGCTCGATGAGGCGCGCGAGCTGCTGGCCGCGGGGCAGTCGCGTCTGGTCCGCTACACCATGGGCGGCGAGAACTCCGATACCGGCATGATTTGCGGCGGAGCCATCTGCCTGTGCTATCTGCACCTGGACGCGACCCAGGCACCATTGTTCCAGGAAATTGCCGACGTCTTGGTCTATCGGCGCATCGGCGACTTCGTCATCGACTTTGAGCCGTTTATCGCGAGCGCGCTCGAGGGCGATGTGGCCGAGTACCATGGCGAGGAATCGCGCCGCACCATTGCAGGCTGCCCCGGGCTTTCGCTGGTGGAGGAGGGGAGTAAGGTCACCTACACCAACGCGGCCTCTGAGATTCCCGCGGCGCACATCGAGACGCTCTGCCCCGAGGGCCTGACCTACATCTTTGGCTGCGGACACGTGGGCGCCGCGACGGCGCGCGTGCTCACGGCGGTGGGCTTTGCCGTCGTGGCCTGCGATGACCGCCCCGGCACGTTGACGCCCGAATGGGTGCCCGGTGTCTACGATCGTCGCCTGGTCGATTACAAGAACCTGAGCGAGCTGTGCCCCATCGGTCCGCGCGACCTGGTGGTCGTGGCCACAGCAGGCCACAAGTCCGATATCGACGTGGTGATTCAGGCCATGCGCGCCAAGCCTGCCTACCTGGGCTGTCTGGGTTCGCGCCGCAAGACGGCCTTTGTGCGTGCCCGTCTGGAGCAGGAGGGCTTTACGCAGGACCAGATCGACGAGCTGCACCTTCCGATCGGCGTTGCCATCGAGGCCGAGGACCCCGAGGAGATCGCCATCTCCATCGCCGCCGAGATGATCCACCTGCGCCGCACCCAACTCGTTCCCCGCAAGCGCTAATCGCATCCCCACCAATTAAGTTGCGGTGAAATACGGATTGTTTAAGCCTGTTAGGCCGCCCAACAGTCCCTATTTCACCGCAACTGCATTTTGGGACCCATTTGTGCGGGGGAGTTGTGGAGTTGTGCAGGCAGACGAGGTTTTTCTGGAAATACGCTCCCGATGCGCGTATAGTACCGATTGTTTTGTCGGCTCCTGCTGCGTCGAGTCCAAACCGCGAAATGCCATGAGCGGCGCGGATGCAGCCAGGAGGCACGAGGACAACCCATCGTGGCCACGCCCCGTGCTTAAAACCCCAAGAAGGAGTGAACAATGGCAGAAGAGAAGTATGTGCCGCGTCTGAAGACCAAGTACAACAACGAGGTCAAGCAGCAGCTTCAGGACAAGTTCCAGTACGAGAACGTCATGATGATCCCCAAGTTTGAGAAGATTGTCGTGAACATGGGTGTCGGCGAGGCCGCTACCGATTCCAAGGCCATCGACGGTGCCGTGCGCGACCTGCGCGCCATCACCGGCCAGCAGCCGATGATCACCCGTGCCCGCAAGTCCATCGCTACCTTCCGCCTGCGCGCTGGTATGCCGATCGGCTGCAAGGTTACCCTGCGTGGCGACCGTATGTGGGAGTTCTTCGATCGTCTGACCTCCGTCGCGATCCCCCGTATCCGCGACTTCCGCGGCATCTCCGCCAAGAGCTTCGACGGCCGTGGTAACTTCTCCATGGGCGTCACCGAGCAGCTCATCTTCCCCGAGATCGACTTCGACTCCGTCGATCACCAGCGCGGTATGGACATCACTTTCGTGACCACCGCCAATACCGATGAGGAGGCCAAGGCCCTTCTGGACGCCTTCGGTTTCCCGTTCAAGAAATAGGTTCACCTGCCCTATAAGCGCCGTTCCCACAAGGGGGCGGCGCTTGGGGCGAACAATACTCTATGTGAGGAGGATATAAGTGGCTAAGACATCGATGATCGTCAAGTGCAATCGCAAGCAGAAGTTCTCTACTCGTGAGTACACGCGCTGCCAGCGCTGCGGCCGTCCGCACTCTGTGTACCGCAAGTTCGGCCTGTGCCGTGTCTGCTTCCGCGAGCTTGCACTCAAGGGCGAGCTTCCCGGCGTTAAGAAGGCCAGCTGGTAAGTCACTACCAGCGTTTCAAGCATCAGTTTGGAACAGGGAAAACGCGCTAAAAAGGCTTTGCCGTTAAGGGCGGCGAAGAACCAAGAGCACGTGTTCATCAAGAACGAAGGAGAATCTGTATGAACCTTACAGACCCGATCGCAGATATGCTTACGCGCATCCGTAACGCTAACTCTGTGAACAAGGCCACGGTCTCCATGCCGAGCAGCAAGAAGCTCGTCGAGATCGCTCGTGTTCTGCACGAGGAGGGCTACATCGAGGGCTACGATGTCGAGGACACCGTTCCCCAGAAGACTCTGCACATCACGCTTAAGTATGGTCCCAAGAAGGCTAAGGTCATCAACGGCATCCGCCGCATTTCCAAGCCGGGCCTGCGTAAGTACACCGGCGTTGCCGACATGCCCCGCGTCCGCGGTGGCCTTGGTACCGCCATTATTTCCACCAGCCATGGCGTCATGACCGACCGCGATGCTCGCAAGCACAACGTCGGCGGCGAGATCATCGCTTACGTCTGGTAATTCGCTCGGTAGGTAGAAGGAAAGGAGATCACCGTGTCTCGTATCGGTAATAAGCCTGTCCAGATTCCCGCCGGAGTCGAAGTGGCAGTCAACGGCAACAACGTTGTCGTCAAGGGCCCCAAGGGCCAGCTCGAGCTCGATGTCTTTGAGAAGCTCGCTATCAACGTCGAGGACAACGTCCTCACCGTTTCCCGTCCCGACGACGAGCGTGAGACCCGTGCCCGCCACGGTCTCACCCGCGCCCTCATCCACAACATGGTTGTTGGCGTTTCCGAGGGCTTCGAGAAGAAGCTCGAGCTCGCCGGCGTCGGTTACCGCGTGCAGCAGAAGGGCAAGAACCTCGAGTTCTCCCTGGGCTTCTCGCACCCCGTGATCGTCGAGGCTCCCGAGGGCATCACCTTCGAGGTTCCCGACAACACCCACGTGAACGTCAAGGGTATCAACAAGCAGCAGGTCGGTCAGATCGCCGCTGAGATCCGCGGCCATCGTCCTCCCGAGCCTTACAAGGGCAAGGGTATCCACTACGTTGGCGAGCACATCCGCCGCAAGCTGGGTAAGGCCGCCAAGTAGTCGTAACCGACTCACTCGCATAAGACCAGCACCCCGTCAGGTGCTGGCAAGATCAACCTTTTTAGGAGTTTACGTATGAACAAGCATAAGGCGAAGCTGGAAGGCCTCAAGCGTCGTCAGCGTCGTGTTCGCGGCAAGGTCTCGGGTACCTCCGAGCGTCCGCGTCTTCGCGTGACCCGTACTAACGCCAACATCTATGCCCAGATCATCGACGACAGCAAGGGCTCCAGCCTGACGCTCGTCTCTGCCTCGACCCTCGAGGCCGAGTTCAAGGGCACCCACACCTCGAACAAGGAGGCTGCGGAGAAGGTCGGTCAGCTCGTTGGCAAGCGCGCCATCGAGGCCGGCATCACCAAGGTCGCCTTCGATCGCGGTGGCCGTATCTACCATGGCCGCGTCAAGGCCCTCGCCGACGGTGCTCGTGCCGCCGGTCTCGAGTTCTAGGAGGTATGTAGCACATGGCTCGTAATCAGAAGCAGCAGCGCGAGGCCTCCGAGTTCGAGGAGCGCGTCGTTTACATCAACCGCGTGTCGAAGACCGTCAAGGGTGGTCGTCGCATGAGCCTCGTCGCTCTCGTCGTCGTTGGCGACGGCAAGGGCAACGTCGGCGTTGGCATGGGCAAGTCCGCTGAGGTGCCCCTGGCCATCTCCAAGGCGTCTCTCGATGCCAAGAAGAACATGTTCCACGTGCCGGTGACCGAGCAGGGCACCATCCCGCACGAGGTTCTCGGCCACTTTGGTGCCGGCCGCATCATCATCAAGCCCGCTGTCGAGGGTACCGGCGTTATCGCCGGCGGCGCTGTGCGTCCCCTCTTTGAGCTTGCTGGCATCAAGAACGTCCTGTCCAAGTCCCTCGGTACCGACAACGGCCTCAACATCATCAAGGCTGCCGTCGAGGGCCTCAAGGAGCTCTCCAGCCCTGAGGACGTCGCGGCTCGCCGTGGCCTGACGGTCTCCGAGATGTTCGTCGGTAAGGAGAACTAAGCATGGCTGACACCATCAAGATCAAGCAGGTCCGCAGCACCAACGGTTGCAAGCAGGACCAGGTCCGTACTGTCCGTGCCCTCGGTCTCCACAGGATCCGCGAGGTTCGCGAGATTGCTGACAACGAGTCCGTCCGCGGCATGATCTTCAAGGTCAAGCACCTTGTCGAGATTGTAGAGGAGTAGCAAATGCAGCTTCACGATCTTACTCCCGCGCCCGGTTCCACCAAGAACCGCAAGCGCGTCGGCCGTGGCAATTCTTCGGGTCACGGCACCACTTCTGGCCGCGGCCAGAAGGGCCAGGGTTCCCGCTCTGGCGGCACCAAGGGTGCCGGCTTCGAGGGTGGCCAGACTCCGCTGGCTATGCGCCTGCCCAAGCTTCCGGGCTTCCGCAACCCCCGTCGTATCGAGTACACCGCTGTTAACGTTGAGCGTCTCGAGCGTAAGTTCGAGGATGGCGCTGTGATCGACGGTGCCGCTCTTAAGGCCGCTCGCATCACCAAGAGCGAGTTCGAGCCCGTCAAGGTGCTCGGCAATGGTGAGCTCACCAAGAAGTTCACGGTCAAGGTCGACAAGGTAAGCGCTTCTGCGCAGGCCAAGATCGAGGCCGCCGGCGGAAAGGTCGAGCTGCCGTGCTAAATGGTCTTAAGAATGCTTTCCGCATCAAAGAATTGCGTGAAAAGATTCTTTTTACCATAGCTATGCTCGTCGTGTACCGCATTGGTGCGCACGTTCCTGTGCCCGGCATTCCCTTCCAGGGGATGCTGGGCCTTTTCTCGACCGATAACAATTCGGTCGCCGCAGGTGCTATGGCCCTCCTGAATCTTTTCTCTGGCGGCGCGTTGAGCTATGTGTCGGTGTTTTCGCTGGGCATCATGCCTTACATCACCAGCTCGATCATCCTCCAGATGCTCCAGGCCGTTGTGCCCTCCCTGCATGAGCTTGCCCGCGAGGGCGAGGTCGGTCAGACCAAGATTACGCAGTATTCGCGTTACCTCACCCTGGCTCTGGCAATCCTCAACTCCGTGGGTTACCTCTTCCTCTTTAAGAGCTTCGGCATCAGCTTTAATGGCGCCGGTGCTCCCGAGATTATCTTCGACCTCATGATCGTCGGCACGCTCACCGCGGGCGCCATGCTGATCATGTGGATTGGTGAGCTCATCACCCAGCGCGGTATCGGCAATGGCATGTCGCTGATCATCTTCGCGAACATCATGGCCGGTCTGCCGCAGGCTATCTTCTCCAGCACCGAGGGCAATGCCGGTGGCATCATCACCATGGTGATCATCTGCGCCATCATCCTGCTGGTTATCCCGCTGATTGTTTTCCTTGAGCGCGGCCAGCGCCGCATCCCGGTCTCCTACGCTAAGCGCGTCGTGGGCCGTCGCATGATGGGTGGTCAGACCACCTACCTGCCCATCAAGGTCAACACCGCGGGTGTCGTGCCAATCATCTTCGCTTCGGCGCTGCTGTACTTCCCGGCTCAGATTGCCGTGTTCTTCCCCGGCATCGGCTGGATCCAGGCAGTTGCCTCTGCGCTTTCGCGCGGCTGGCTCAACTGGGTGCTTAACGTTGTCCTCATCGTGTTTTTCGCGTACTTCTACACCTCCATGGTGTTCAACCCCGATGACACGGCCGACAACCTTAAGAAGCAGGGCGGCTTTATTCCGGGCGTGCGTCCGGGTAGGGCTACCGCGGCCTACATCAAGAACGCGCTCAACAAGATTACGCTTCCCAGCGCTGTCTTTTTGGCGCTCATCGCCATCGTGCCTTCGATCATCTTCTCCTTTACGGGTAACCAGCTGATCCAGGCATTTGGCGGCACGTCCATCCTCATCATGGTCGGCGTCGTGCTCGACACGGTCGATAAGCTCGAAGGCCAGATCAAGATGTATGATTACGATGGATTCTTTAAATAGGCTAGAGGAGGATTGCTCATGAACCTCGTATTGCTCGGAGCTCCGGGTGCCGGTAAGGGCACCGTCGCACAGGAGCTCGTCGCCGAGTTTGGCGTCGCTCACATTTCCACGGGCGACCTGCTGCGTGCTGCCGTCAAGGGTGGCACCGAGCTTGGTATTCAGGCTAAGAAGTACATGGACGCTGGCGAGCTCGTTCCCGATCAGCTCGTGATCGACCTTGTCAAGGAGCGCCTTGCCGCCGATGACGCCCAGCAGGGCTTCATCCTCGACGGCTTCCCGCGCAACACCGCCCAGGCCGTGACGCTCGATTCCGAGCTCTCCGCCATGGGTCGCGAGATCGACTGCGCCCTTCTGGTCGATGTGGCCCCCGAGGTCATTATCGATCGTCTGTCTTCGCGTCGCACCTGCCGCGCCTGCGGTTACACCGGCACCGCTGCCGATGCTACCTGCCCCAAGTGTGGCGGCGAGATGTATCAGCGCGACGACGACAAGCCCGAGACCATCAAGAACCGTCTCGACGTCTACGAGAAGTCCACGAGTCCGCTCGTCGACTACTATCGTGGCCAGGGTCTGCTCAAGTCGGTCAACGGTGACCAGGCTCGCGAGACCGTGTACGGGGATGTCAAAGAGGCTCTCGGTCTATGATCAAGATTAAGTCTGCAACGCAAATCGAGCAGATGAAGAAGGCAGGAGCGCTATCTAAGATGGCGCTCCGCCACGTTGGAGCCATGGTGCGCCCCGGCGTTTCGACTTTTGAGCTCGATCAGCTCGCGGAGCAGATTATCCGCATGCATGGTGGCATCCCAGCCTTTAAGGGTTACGGCGGGTTTCCCGGAACCATTTGCGCATCGATTAACGATGCCGTGGTACACGGTATTCCCAACCCCGACATGATCCTGCGCGATGGCGATATCATCTCCATCGATACGGGAGCCGTTGTCGACGGTTGGGTCGGCGATAACGCTTGGACGTTTTTCGTCGGCACCCCCACGCCCGAAGCCAAGGCTTTGTGCGAGATCACGCGCGATTGCCTTAAGGCTGCCATCGAGCAGGCTGTTCCCGGTAACCATATCGGGGACGTCGGTTATGCCGTTCAGTCCCTCGCCGAGTCTCACGGTTACGGCGTGCTTCGCGATTATGTGGGCCATGGCATTGGCCGCGTGATGCACGAGGACCCCAACGTTCCTAACTATGGAAAGAAGGGGAGGGGCGTTCGCCTCCAGGCCGGCATGGTCATTGCCATCGAGCCGATGGTTACGATGGGTTCCAACCATGTGAGCACGGGCTCCGACGGTTGGATCGTCACGACCAACGACCACCTGCCCGCCGCGCACTACGAGAACACCGTCGCCATTACCAATGACGGCCCGGTGATTCTCACCACGGATGCGCAAGGTGCTTGGTGTTCGCTCCAAGGCGGAGAAATGTAACAAGTTCCACTTAGTTGTGGAGCCATTACGAAGTTATTACGATGCGTACATACGTGTTGTAGAATACTCAATCGCTGTCGTTTTCTAGAGAAAGATGATTGCTTGTGAAGAAGGAAGACGCAATTGAGCTCGAGGGTACGGTAAAAGAGCCGCTGCCCAACGCCATGTTTAAGGTCGAGCTCGAGAACGGTCATTCGGTTCTGTGCAACATTTCTGGCAAGATCCGAATGAATTACATCCGCATTCTCCCCGGTGACAGGGTTGTCGTGGAGCTTTCCCCGTACGACCTGACCCGCGGCCGCATCACCTATCGCTATAAATAGCGGCACGCATACACGCTCTTTTCCGACTGCAGGCTTAGCTCAACCTACGGTCGGTTTGCGTGTAAAGACCAGCCATAGTTTTAAACGCCTGCGGCTGGGCGAGTAGATAGTAGGGAAGTAGTTTGAGCGCTACCGAAAGGAAGAACGATGAAGGTACGTCCTTCGGTCAAGAAGATGTGCGATAAGTGCAAAATCATTAGGCGCCATGGCAAGGTCCTCGTCATTTGCGAGAACCCCCGTCATAAGCAGCGTCAGGGTTAAGAGAGGAGACTACGTTGGCCCGTATTAATGGTGTCGACCTCCCGCGTGAGAAGCGCGTTGAGATCGGTCTGACCTACATTTACGGCATCGGCCGCACCACTGCGACGAAGATTTGCGTCGAGTGCAACGTTAACGTGGATACGCGCGTTAAGGACCTCACCGAGGATGAGGTTAACGCCATCCGCGATTATATCGATAAGAACCAGATCATGGTTGAGGGCGACCTCCGCCGTGAGCGCAACCAGAACGTCAAGCGCCTTATGGACATCGGCTGCAACCGCGGCCTTCGTCACCGCAAGGGCCTCCCGGTCCGCGGCCAGCGCACCCACACTAACGCTCGTACCCGCAAGGGCCCGAAGCGTCAGATCGGTGCTAAGAAGAAGAAATAAGGAGCGCTAGATAGATGGCTACTGCTAAGAAGAACGTTCGCGCTGCCCGTCTGAAGCGCGCGGACCGTAAGAACATTTCCGTGGGCCAGGCTCACATTCGTTCTACGTTCAACAACACGATCGTTTCGATCACCGATCCCCAGGGCAACGTCATTTCCTGGAAGTCGGCTGGCCAGGTGGGCTTCAAGGGCTCCCGTAAGTCCACGCCGTTCGCTGCCCAGATGGCTGCCGAGGCTGCTGCCAAGCAGGCCATGGAGCACGGTATGAAGAAGGTTTCCGTCTTCGTCAAGGGCCCCGGCTCCGGTCGTGAGACCGCCATCCGCTCCCTCCAGGCTGCTGGCCTCGAGGTCTCGAGCATCCAGGACAAGACCCCCATTCCGCACAACGGCTGCCGCCCCAAGAAGCGTCGCCGCGTGTAACTGAAAGGATCGTATCAATATGGCAATCGACAGGACTCCTGTTCTTAAGCGCTGCCGTCAGCTCGGGATCGATCCCGCTGAGCTCGGTTACAGCAGCAAGAAGGAATCTATCCGTCAGCCCAAGCGCCGTCGCAAGGAATCTGAGTACGGCATGCAGCTGCGCGAGAAGCAGAAGGTCAAGTTCATCTATGGCGTTCTGGAGAAGCAGTTCCACGGCTACTTCAACAAGGCCCGCAAGATGAACGGCGTCACCGGTGAGAACCTCATGATCATCCTTGAGTCTCGCCTCGACAACGTCGTCTTCCGTCTTGGCTTCGCCCGCACCCGCAAAGAGGCTCGTCAGTCCGTCCGTCACGGTCACTTCACCGTGAACGGCAAGCGCGTGGACATCCCGTCCTACCGCGTCAAGGCCGGCGACGTCGTCGCTGTCGGCGAGAAGTTCCGTGACCTCCTCCCCATCAAGGAGGCCCTGATTTCCTCCGAGCGCTTTGAGGTCCCTGGCTGGCTCGAGGTCGATATCGAGAAGCTGTCTGGTAACGTGCTCGCTCTGCCGACGCGTGAGCAGATCAGCGGTGATATCAACGAGCAGCTCATCGTCGAGCTCTACTCTAAGTAGTCCATCCGGGCTGCTGAGGCTGGAGGTAATACATGTCAGAATTCATTAGGCCTCAGGTTCAGGTCGAAGAGATCAACGAGACGTCTGCTCGTGTCTCCGTCGAGCCGCTCGAGCGTGGCTACGGCGATACTCTGGGTAACTCCCTTCGTCGCGTTCTTCTGTCCTCGCTCGAGGGTGCCGCCGTCGAGGCTATTCAGATCGATGGTGCGCAGCACGAGTTCATGACCATCCCTAACATGGTCGAGGATGTCACCGACATCGTCCTGAATGTCAAGGGTCTTGTCTTCAGGGCTCTCGGCACGACCGACGAGGCGACCGCCACCATTTCGGTTGACGGCCCCTGCGAGGTCACCGGTGCGGACTTCTTTATTCCGTCCGAGTTTGAGCTGGTCAACCCCGAGCAGCACATCGCTACGCTCACCGAGGGTGGCCATCTCACCATGAGCATGCGCATCGGCTATGGCCGCGGCTATGTTTCTGGCGAGGCCAACAAGCGCGACAACGATCCCATCGGTGTGATCCACGTCGACTCGCTGTACTCGCCGGTTTCCCGTTGCGCCAAGCTCGTTGAGGCTTGCCGTGTCGGTCAGCACACCGACTACGACCGCCTTGTCCTCGAGATCGAGACCAACGGCTCCATCGCCCCGCGCGACGCCGTGGTCCAGGCTGCCAATATCATCAACCAGCATATGGCCGCCTTTATGAACCTTGCCGAGACCCCCGAGGTCGAGGAGGAGGCTTCGATCTTCGCTCCCGAGGTCACCAACGACAACGCCGAGCTGGACAAGCAGATCGAGGATCTGGACCTTTCCGTCCGTTCCTACAACTGCCTTAAGCGCGCCAGCATTCACTCGGTCCGTCAGCTCGTTGAGTTCTCGGAGAACGATCTGCTCAACATCCGTAACTTCGGTGTTAAGTCGATCGAGGAAGTGAAGGACAAGCTTGAGTCCATGGGCCTGAGCCTGAAGGCTTAATGCTTCGCATATTTGAGGAGAAACTAGACCATGCGTCATAACGTTAAGAAGGGCCTGAAGCTCGGCACCGATGCGAGCCACACCAAGGCCATGAAGAAGAGCCTTGCTAAGGCCCTCTTCGAGAACGACCGCATCAAGACCACCGAGACCCGCGCTAAGGCGCTGCGTTCGGTCGTCGATCCGATCATCACCTGGGCCAAGAAGGGCGACCTGCACTCTCGTCGTCTGGCTATCGCCAAGCTCGGCGATAAGCAGCTCGTTGCCGAGATCTTCGACAAGGCTGCTCAGGGCATGTGGCAGGACCGCAACGGCGGTTACACCCGCATCATGAAGCTCGGTAACCGCAAGGGCGACAACGCTCCCATCGTTATCATGGAGCTCGTCACCGAGCCTTGCACGCCTAAGGCCAAGAAGGCTGCTCCGGCCCCCAAGAAGGCCGCTGCTCCCAAGAAGGTCGAGGCTGCCGAGGAGGCTCCTGCTGAGGAGACCGCTGAGTAGACAATCCGTCTGCATAGGCTATATTCGAGGGGTACGTTCGCGTACCCCTCTTTTTTTGTCGAAATGCCATTGCCTGTTTGTTGGGAGCGTCCATGACCGCGCCGTCTGATTTCAATTCGATTCCCGAGCTCGATGCCACGCTCGTTTTCCGCGTGGCCTACGATGGCTCGTCCTACAGCGGCTTTGCCGAGCAGCCCGGTCAGACGACGGTTGCGGGCGAGCTGCGCCGCGCTATCGAGACGCTCCTGCGCCGTCCGATTGTCCTGACGTGCGCGGGGCGTACCGATGCCGGCGTACATGCCGTGGCTCAGCACATCAGCGTGCCCGTAACGGACGCTGAGCTCGCTTGTACGCGCCGTAGGTGGCTGCGGGCTATGGATGCCCTGCTACCCAAAGATATCGCCATAAACGAGGTCTACAAGGCCCGTAAAGGCTTTTCTGCACGCTTTGATGCGCGTTCACGTACATATACGTACCGTATTGCCGATCGCGACGCGCGTCCTGTGCTCTCACGGGGTGCCGTGTGGTGGCATCGCTATCCCTTGGACGTCGAGGCCATGTCTGCGGCCTGTCCCGCGCTTTTGGGTGAGCAGGACTTTAAGAGCTTTTGCAAGGTTGCCTCGGCCGTTGGCAAGCCCACGCATCGCTGCGTGATGCGTGCCGAGTTTGGCCATGAGGTTGCGTTTGGCGAGGACATCCTGACGTTTACCATCGAGGGCAATGCGTTTCTGCATTCGATGGTCCGCACGATCGTGGGCACGCTTGTCGAGATTGGCATGCATCGCCGTGAACCCGAGTGGATGCGCGAGGTCATCGATGCTTGCGACCGTACCGCTGCGGGCCCCACGGCTCCTGCCTGCGGCCTTACGTTTATGGGCGTGGATTACGATCCCGCCGAGCTTGTCGTGCTCGACTAGGGGAGGGCTCGACGCGTCGTGCGTCGACACCTGTCATCTGTGGGCTGCGCGTGTGCAACATCTGTTCTTGACGTGCAATACAACTGGTGTCTCATTGCTTTTATTGCCGGGGTGTACCATGAACCACGGTTTGATTTATTGCTGTCGAGAGGACGGATAACTTGGTTCGACGTGGCTCGCATCCGCGACTTTCGGTGATCCTTGTGGTAGAAGGTTCGCCCAGCTATGCGATGCGTGCGCTCGAGAGTATCCAGAACCAAGACCTCTACGATTTGCAGATTGTCGTTGTCTGCCGCGATGCTGCGCCTGGTGTGCGCCATTCGCTTCAAGTTGCCGCCGACAGGGACATCCATATTGATTTGATTGACGTCGAGGACGCGAAGCGCGGCGCTTGTCTTCGTGCCGGTTTTGCTGCCTCGCGCGGCTCTCAAATCATCGCCATGAACGCCGATGAGTGGTTTGCTCCGCAGTCTCTTTCCAAGATGGTCGATATCGCGTGCGATACTGCGGCAGACATAGTGCTCCCCACGGTGTCGCTCGACCGCTATGATGCACATCGAGAGCGCCATTCGCGCGTCTTGGATGCTGCTCATATTTCCATTGATAGCAAATCTTCGATGGTGACCGGGCTGTCCCAGTTGATTTTAGGCGGCCTAGTCGTTCAGACCTCTGGCGTGATGTATAGCCGTCCGCTGTTTGAGGCATGCCTTTTGTACGACAAGGCGTTTCGCACAGTTGGGTTTATGGCGTGCTCGCTCTCGCGGGCGCAGCGCGTCTCCGGATGCGGCGACGCTTGTTTCCACGCGGCGGCACCTAAGCTTACAGATGCCTTTGATCCCACCATGTATGCCAAGGTATCCGATGACACCCGGGCGCTCGACGAGCTTACGGACTCACTCTCGGAAGCAGATAGCGGTGGTCGGCTCAAGCTGGCAACCCAAAAGTTCTACTTTGCCGGACTGGTCGCCTGCATCGAGAATTTGTGTCTGAGCCCGCATGGGGTGTCGTCAATCGAGCGTTCCGCCCGTATGCGTGATATGCTCGAGGCGCCTCGAACCCGTCAGATGGTCGCCGCGCTCAAGGATAACCATCGGGGGCTCGGTCTGTTGTTTGGGCCGATCGCCAGCGCCAAGCCCGCGCGCTGCGTGATGTGTACGCATCTGGCAGCTTTTCTTAACCGGACGGGCGCAAAAACCGCCTAAACGGCTCATCTCGAAACAAATTTGCATAGAATTGTTTCGAGATGCGTTCTTATACACAAAAGCCTTCAAATAGCGTTAAACTATTCAATCACTGATTGATTGTCTCCGCCATCTTTTGGAGAGAGGGTTTGTATGGCTAAAAAACGCAATGGGCGCCAGGATGCCATTAGAGATATCGTGCGCAATAAGGACGTCCGCACGCAGCGCGTGCTGGTCGATGAGCTCCGCGCTATGGGCTTTGATTGCACGCAGGCGACTGTCTCTCGCGATATTGCCGATATGGGGCTGCGTAAGCTCCCTGAGGGCATCTATGTTCTGGCAGAGGACCTGCACCTGCAGCGTATGGTTTCCGAGCTCGTAACGGGCGTTCTGCGCACCGATAATCTGGTTATGATCAAGGCTCAGCCTGGCACGGCTTCCGGCATCGCCGCCGCCGTTGATGCGGCAGAGCTGCCCGATGTGCTTGGCTCGCTTGCCGGCAACGATACGATTTTGGTTATTGCCCAGACGGCCGAGGACGGCGAGCGTCTTGAGGCGCTGATCAATAAGCTGAGCAATTCTCGCAAGTAGGCGTGCGGGTCGTGCGCTCGGCACTGTGTGCGTGACATAGTGGCTTGTAAGGGGTATCGACGTTGGTCGGTACCCCCTTTTTTGTTTGCCGGTATAAAGACCGCCCACCAGGTCGCTTTAAACTAAAAGGCCCCCGAGCAGTTTAATAAGCTGCTCGGGGGCCTTGTTGCTTATGGCCGGATGATTTCTAGCCGACCGTATCGTCAGGCGTGGGCGAGGGGTCGGGAGTGGGCGTAGGCGTAGGCGTAGGCGTAGGCGTAGGCGTGCCGCCATCGCCGCCGGTCGAACCACCAGTTGAGCCGCCCGTCGAGCCACCGGTCGTACCGGTGCCGCCGGTGGTGTCGCCACCCGTGGTCTCGGTGGTCGTGGTCGTCGTGGTAGTCGTTGTGGTAGTTTCCTCTTCGTCCTCGTTCTCGTCCTTGTCGTCGTTCTCCGTCTTCTTGGCGTTGTTGGTGCCGTAGAACTTCCAGACGCTGTTGTTCTTGTAGGTGGGCGCCGTTCCGGTCGCAAACTCCTCGCGCTCGGTACCGGTCAGAACGGTGTTCATAAACCGCTTAAAGACAGGCAGGTTGGTGCTGTCGCCCAGCAGGTCCGTGCCGTATTTTTGGATGGGGATCTCACCTGCGGAATAGCCGGTCCACAGGGCGCACGCCAGCTGCGGGGTATAGCCGCAGAACCACAGGTTGGTGGTGTTGTCAGTGGTGCCCGTTTTGCCGGCATAGGGCTGGTTGACGCTCAAGGCGCCGGCAGCACCCGTACCGCTGCCCTGCATGACGCCGGACAGAACATCGGTGACCGCGGCGGCCTCGCCCTCGGTAAGCACCTGTGAGGGATTGTCCGTGTGCTGGTACAGCACCGAACCGGTACGAGAGTCAATCTCGGTGATGGCGATCGGCTGGCGATAGTAGCCGCCGTTGGCAAACGTCGCGTAGGCGGCGGCCATCTCGAGCGGCGAGATCGAGCCGGTGCCGAGCGTCATGACGGGAACGTCCTCGATGTTGTCCTTGGCGGGATCGATGCCGAGCTTTTTGACGAGCGAGATGATCTTGCTGTTGCCGACGGCTTCCGCCACCTGGATGTAGCCGGTGTTGGAGGAGTATGCCGTCGCCTGCTTAAGCGTGATGTTGCCATAGCTATGGTTGGCGTAGTTTTGGACCTCGGTCGTGGTGCCCTTGGCCTTGAGCGGCGAGTTGCAGTTGAGGGTGACGTTGGGGTTCATGCCGTTTTGGATGGCAGTTGCCAGCGTAAAGGCCTTAAAGGTGGAGCCGACGGGACGCTTGGCCGTGGCATGGTTTACGTGGTTCTCGTCGGCGTTGTAGTCATAGCCGCCCACCATGCACTTGATGTAGCCGGTCTTGGGGTCGACGACGACCATGCCCATGTCCAGGCCGTCGAGCGAGAGCGTGTCGAGCTGCTCGCGGACGGCATTCTCTGCCACCTGCTGCATCGTGGGGTCGATGGTGGTCTTGACGGTCAAGCCGCCCTTAAAGAGCACGTCGGTCGAGAACTCCTGCTCCAGCAGCTGCTTAACATAGGCGACAAAGTAGGGCTGCGAGTATACGTCGACGCCGCTGCCCGAGATTTCGGTCACGTTGAGGGTGATGGGCTCGGCCTGTGCGGCATCGTGCTCCTCCTGCGTAATGTGGCCCAGGCGCAGCATGTTGTCGAGGACCTTGTTGCGACGGGACAGCGCCAGGTCGGGGTTGACCGTGGGGTCGTACTGCGAGGGCGAGTTGGGAAGGCCGATCAACAGCGCGGCCTCGCTCAGGGTGAGGTCTGCGGCGCTCTTGGACAGGTAGGTCTCGGCGGCGGCCTCAATACCGTAGGCGCCGTGACCGTAATAGATGGTGTTGAGGTACATCATGAGGATCTCGTCTTTGGAGTACATATCCTCCATCTTGACGGCGATGTAGGCCTCGCGCACTTTACGCTCGATGGTCGAGTCGAACTGCTCCTCCTGCAGGATGGTGTTGCGCACCAGCTGCTGGGTGATAGTCGAGGCGCCTTCGTGTCCGCCGCCGAGGGTTGCCACCGCAGCACGCGCGATACCCCACAGGTCGATACCGCCGTGCTCGTAGAAGCGCTCGTCCTCGACGTCAACGGTGCCCTGCAGCACGTAGGGGGAGACCTCGTCCTTGGTGATGGACTTGCGGTTTTGCGTGTAGAAGCTCGCGATCTTGTTGCCGTTGCAGTCGACGATCTCGGTGGGCTCGCTCACCAGATACGCGTTGGCGTCGGTGTAGTCGGGCAGATCGGACAGCCAGCGGTTGACGTTGCCGACCATGCCGATGCCAAATGCCACGCCCGCAATCAGCAGAAAGCCCAAAAACGAGAGCAGGATTATGGGCAGGGCATGCGTCTTTGAACGGCTGCGTCCCTGTCGTTGGCGAGGACCCATATATTGACCTCCAGGTATGTCGTGCCGGACGGTGGATGTGCCGTCGGGGCAGGATGGACATAAGTTATTACACGATAAACCAAACGGGGCGCGCGAGGCCTCGTGTATGCTGGAAGACGGCATTTTTCAGAGTGAATGCATACCTTGGTAAGGAGTTTGTCGATGGCGATTCGGACGATGGGGCCGAGCGAACAACACAAGGCTGGATTGGATGCTGCCGGTGCGGCGCTGCCCGAGCTGCTGGCGCCGGCGGGCGGACTCGACCAGATGCTTGCGGCCATCGCCGCGGGTGCCGATGCCATCTATGCGGGGTTGGGCGGCTTTAACGCCCGCGTGAGCGCGCACGGTTTTACCGATGACGAGTTTGCGCGCGGCTGCGCCGTGGCGCATGTCCATGGCGTGCGTGTGTACGTAACGCTCAACGTGTTCGTGTTTGACGATGAGTTGTCCGACGCGGTGGCGTTGGGAGCTCATGCACTGGAGCTGGGCGCCGATGCTCTGATTGTCGCCGATGCCGGGCTGGCCTGTGCGCTGCGCGCGGCGATTCCCGGGGTCGAGATTCACCTGTCCACGCAGGCGGGCGCTCATAGCGAGAGCGCCGTGCGGCTTGCCGCCGATGAGCTTGGGGTCGAGCGCGTGACGACGGCGCGCGAGCTGACGGTCGACGAGATTGCGGCTCTATGTGCCACGGGCGTGCCCATCGAGGTATTCTGCCACGGTGCGATTTGCATCGGATATTCGGGGGCGTGCGAGTTCTCGGCCCTGCGGCGTGGGCGCTCGGCGATGCGCGGCGACTGCACGCAGCCGTGCCGTCTGGCGTACGACCTGGTGGACGAGGCGGGACAGAGTGTTGTCGCCGTCGAGGGAGATCGCCTGCTGTGCCCGCGCGACTATCTGGGTATTGCGCATCTGCCCGAGCTTGTAGATGCCGGCGTGGCGTCGCTCAAGATCGAGGGGCGCATGAAGAACCCCGATTACGTATTCAACGTGGTGCGGGTGTGGCGCCGGGCGCTCGATATGCTGTGCGACGGCGCGTGGGACCCCGGTGCCGTGGAAGAGCTTGAACGCGAGCTGGGCCGGTCGTTCAACCGTGGGTTTACCGACGCGTATCTGCGGGGGCGTTCGGGCGCCGAGCTTATGAGCTTTGAGCGTGCGATCAACCAAGGTGTGCGCGTGGGACGCCTGGTGGCCGTTGGCCACGAGGAAGTGACCGTTGAGCTCGACGCCGCCGTGGCGGCGGGTGACACGCTCGAGATTCGGTTCTATCCGGGTGTCGACGCGCGTCCCGATGTGCCCAAGCGCTGGCCGCAGGTGCCCTGCCCGGTGGATGCAGCAGCGGGGAAGCGCATCGTCGTGCATTGCAAGCGTAAGGTGGACGCGGGCTGCGAGGTGTACCTGATTCGCAGCGCCGGCGTGTTGGATCAGACGGCGGCGGTGTTGGAGCGCATGCGGGCCGAGGCGGATGCGATTGCGCCCGTTGAGCGTGCCGTTGAAGTGCTGCCCTTTGAGGGCGTTGCGGTGGATGGCGGTGCATCGACGGAGTTGGTGGAGTGCGCGGTTCCCACTCGCATGGTTTTTGCTTGGCAGCTGATGGATGCCGACCCGCGCGGAGAACTCGATTTGTCCGACGTCGTTGTGGTGCTTGACGAGGTGTGCCGCGCGAGTGACGCTGACTGGACCCGCTCACTGATGCAGCGTGCCGGGCGCGCCGTCTGCCGCAACCTGGGACAGGTGGTGATCGCTCGCGAGCTGGGCGTGACGTTTGACGTGGCGGCGCCGGTGTTCTGCGCGAATCGGGCCACGCTTACCTGGCTGCGCGGACTCGGTGCGGGGCGGGTGTACTTGCCGGCCGAGTTGCTCGGCAATGATGCGGAGCGTATTGCCGAACTGGCTGCTGAACCCGGCGTCTTGGGTCCGGTCGACGCCGACCGTCCCGAGCTTATGGTGTGCGAGCACTGCCTGCTGACCGCCGAGGGCGTCTGCGCCACCGATGCGACGGGACAGGTCCGTTGCCGCGACTGCTTGCGTCGTCGGCAGGTACGCTATCTGGTCGAGCGTGACGGTACACGTCTGCCAGTTGCCATCGACGCATGCGGCAGGACGAGGATTTTCCTGTCGTAGGTGCCGCGTCGCGTCAGTTTGTTATCATATGAGAGTTTATGGACTTCCAGCACCGCCGTTTTCGGCGAGGGTGCTATAGCAAA
Source organism: Collinsella aerofaciens (assembly GCF_018785245.1). Taxonomy (GTDB): domain Bacteria; phylum Actinomycetota; class Coriobacteriia; order Coriobacteriales; family Coriobacteriaceae; genus Collinsella; species Collinsella aerofaciens_AD. The sequence continues at coordinate 165,962 of NZ_WQPL01000019.1, forward strand.
AGGAGGATACCCAATGCTGTCTGTTGACGAGCAAATGCGTATTATCACCTCGGGCGCCGCGCAGATCGTCCCCGAGGCCGACCTTCGCAAGAAGCTTGAGAAGGGCGAGCCCCTCAACATCAAGCTCGGCGTCGATCCCACCAGCCCCGACCTGCACCTGGGCCATGCCGTGCCGCTGCGCAAGATGCGTCAGTTCCAGGACCTGGGCCACAACGTCACCCTCATCATCGGCAACGGTACCGCGCTGATTGGCGATCCCTCGGGCAAGAACTCCACCCGTCCGCAGCTTTCGCAGGAGCAGATCGAGGCCAATGCTGAGACCTACGTGAGCCAGGCCATGAAAATCCTGGATCCCGAGAAGACCACCATCGTGCACAACGGCGATTGGATTCTTTCGATGGATCTCGCCGGTCTGCTGCAGGTGTGCTCCAAGTTCACCGTCGCCCGTATTCTCGAGCGCGACGACTTTACCAAGCGCTACCAGTCTCAGACGCCGATCGCCCTGCATGAGTTCCTGTATCCCGTGATGCAGGCTTTCGACTCCGTGCAGATCAAGGCCGACGTGGAGATGGGCGGCACCGACCAGCTCTTCAACCTGCTCGCTGGTCGCGAACTCATGGAGAAGATGGGCATGGAGCCGCAGATCGCGCTTACCATGCCGCTGCTCGAGGGCACCGATGGCGTACGCAAGATGTCCAAGTCCTATGGCAACTACATCGGCCTGACCGATGCTCCCAAGGATATGTTCGGCAAGACCATGTCCATCCCCGACGAGATGATCGGCAAGTACTATCGTCTTGCCAGCTCGCTCACCCCGGCCGAGGTCGACATGATCGACGCTGCCCTGGCCGACGGTTCCGCCGATCCCTATGAGCTCAAGCGCGCTCTGGGCCGCGACCTGTGCGACACCTACCACGGCGCCGGTGCCGGCGACGAGGCTCAGGCCGAGTTCGACCGCGTGTTCAAGGAGGGCCAGCTTGCCGACTTCCCCGAGAAGCATGTCGAGCTGACCGTCAACGACGAGGGCCAGATCTACCTCGCAGGCCTGCTCAAGGACCTGGGCCTTTCGGCCAGCGCCGGCCAGGCCCGTCGCGACATCGACGGCGGCGGCGTCAAGATCAACGGCAAGGCCGTGGCTCCCAAGAGCTACAACATCGACCCGAGCGCCCTCAAGCTGGGCGACACCCTCTCCGTAGGCAAGCGCAAGGGCTTTAAGTTGGTCTAACGAGCGAGTTGACCTCACAAGTGCAATAAGGCCGCAGCCGGGAATCCCGACTGCGGCCTTTTTTGGCACTTGGGGACGTTCCTTTTGTGCCGGCACTTTGGGACACTCCTTGTCATTGGTGCAAAGCAACCTCTCCTCATTGCACCAAGTGGCGTGTGCCGTTAAGCGGAGAGGCGTATTGTTGACCCATCGTTTGGGCATACAATGGCTATTGGTCTGCTGCGGTGAAGGTCTGTCCGCTCCGCAGCTTTTTTCTACGGTTAAAGGAGTATGTATGTCCGTTGAGGTCATGAGGTCTGTGATCGAGGCCGCCGAGGGCCGCGTGCCCGTCGACACGCTGTTTATCAATGCGCAGATTGTCGACGTGTATGGCCAGCGTGTGGCGCCCGGCAGCGTTGCCGTCAAGGACGGTGTGATCGTCGGCGTGCTCTACGATGGTCGCGACGATGCCGCCGGCACCTACGAGGCTGCCGAGGTCATTGACTGCCAGGGCCGCTATCTCGCCCCCGGCTTTATCGACGGACATCTGCACATTGAGTCCTCGAACATCCGTCCCGCCGAGTATGCGCGCATGGCGGCGACGCGCGGTACCACCACCGCCATTGCCGACAGCCACGAGATCGCCAACGTGGCGGGGCTCGACGGCCTGCGCTTTATGATCGAGGACGGTCGCCGCGCGCCCATTTCCATCAAGTACATGATGCCCTCATGCGTGCCCGCGCTGCCCGATGAGCAAGCGGGCGCTGTGATTACCGCTGCTGACATGCAGGCGTTTTTTTCCGAGCATCCGGGCGACGTTTTTGGCCTGGGCGAGATGATGAACCTGCCGGGCGTCTTTATGGCCGATCCCGAGACCTGCGCTCGCATCGATGCTGCCAACCAGACGCCGTCCAAGCAGGTCGACGGCCATGCGCCGCTCGTTGCCGGCAAGGACCTCAATGCCTATGCCGCGGCGGGTATTATTGCCGACCACGAGTCGACGATTCCCGAGGAGGCGCTCGACAAGCTGTCTCGCGGCATGTACGTGATGCTGCGCGAGGGTACGTGCAGCCATGATCTGGCCAACCTGTCGCCGATGCTGCTGGAGAATCCCGCGCGCGCCCGCCGCTGCTGCTTTGCGACTGACGACCGCGCTCCTTCCGATGCGCTTGCAACCGGCATGATCGACAATGCCTGCCGCGTGGCGATTGAGGCCGGTATCGACCCCGTGGTCGCTATCTCTATGGCGTCCCTCTCCACGGCCGAGGCGTTTGGCCTGGATCACGGCTGCCGCGACCCGCACGAGCTCCGCGGTGCGATTGCCCCGGGCAAGCGTGCCGACCTGCTGGTGCTCAATGACCTGACGTTTGCCACGGCTCCGCATCGTGTATATGCCGCCGGTGCCCTGGTGGCGCAGGACGGCACCTTTGTGGGCGAGATCGCACCCGAGATGGCCGAGGTTGCGGCCCTTGCCGATGAGCTGCGCGCCTCCGTTAAGCTGCCGAAGCTTTCGCTCGACGTATTCGACTATGCCTTTAAGCCGGGCGAGGCCGTGATTGACGTGGTGCCGGGCAAGGCCATCACGGGCATGGTTCGTCCCGAGAGCGCCGAGGGCCTGCGCCGTATTATGCTGATCGAGCGCCACGGCCGCGGCGTGTCGCTGCAGGCCGAGGGCGCCGACGGTGACGGCCCCGCTGGCCTGGGACTCGTTGGCAAGCATATCGGCCGCGGCTGGGTGCGCGGCTTTACCATCACGGGTGGTGCCATCGCCTCGACGATCGGACACGACTCGCACAACGTGTGCGTCGTGGGCGACAACGCCGCCGATATGATGGCCGCCGTTGATGCCGTGGGCCAGGGCGGTCACGTGCTGGTGCGCAACGGCGAGGTCGTGGCGCGCATTCCGCTGGCGCTCGGTGGCCTGATGAGCGAGGGCACGGCCGAGGATGTCGCCGCGCAGCACGACGACTTTATGGTCAAGGCGCGTGCCATGGGCATCGAGCCGCCGCTCGACCCCATCATGGGCATCATTTTCCTGCCCCTGCCGGTGATCCCGACGCTCCGCATCCGCCCCGAGGGCATGTTCGACGTCACGACCTTCACCTACGCCGACTAGTCATCGGGGACGTTCTTAAACGACTAGTCGTCGGGGTGGCGTGTCGCCTGACGCCGCGACCGTGAGACCTCTGGCATGTGTGAGCTATTTGCTAGGTCCTTGTAACGTTTACGCCCGCAGAGTCTTATTTGAGCTCCCTTTGGGTACGTTGGAATTGGATATACGTCCGATTCCATCAAGCCCGAAGGGAGCTTTTCTATGTTTAAACTGATTGCATCCGATATGGACGGCACGTTGCTTGACGAAAACGGCCAGGTGCCTCCCGAGACCTACGAACTGATTCTGGCGCTACACGAGCATGGCGTGCATTTCGCCGCATCGTCAGGCCGTCGTTACGACCGCCTGTGCGAGTTCTTTGCACCTGTTCGCGACAAGATGGACTTTGTCGCCGCTAACGGCGCCCAGGTCTACGCCGACGGTAAGATGGTAGACCGCGAGGTGTATTCGCACCTGGCGATTCGAAGGCTCGCCCAGGCCGTCGCGACGTTTCCCAATCTGCATCTTGCACTTTTTGACCGAACCAAGTCCTTCTTGCTCGATGACGAGTGCAAGTTCGTGCGTGAGGTCGATAAGGACCTTCCCAATGCCGAGCGCATTTGGGAGCTGCCCGATCCCAGCGTAAATATCATCAAGGCGAGTATCTTTTGCGATGACGGTGCCGTTATGGACAGCGCTTACGTACTACAGCGCGAACTTGGGCAGCTCTTTACTTTTGCGCCTTCGGGCAATGCGTGGATCGACGCCATGCAGCCCGGCGTGTCGAAGGCCTCGGGCATCGCACAGCTCGCGGAGCATTACGGCATTGGTCGCGACGAGGTCATGGCGTTTGGCGACTCGATGAACGACTACGAGATCATTCGCTTTGTCGGCACGGGCTGCGCGATGGAAAATGCGCGCCCCGCGCTCAAGGCGGTGGCCGATCGCGTGGTGGGTTGTAACCGTGACCACGCCGTCCAACGTGAACTCCGTCGCGTGCTGGAGAGTTTCTCCTAATCCGGCAGATGGGGACGTTCTTTTTCTGCCGGCAGTGGGGGACAGTCCTTGCAGCTTTTTGCGAAGAGTGTCCCCAGTGACTAGTCGTTTAAGAACGTCCCCAGTGACTGACCAATGACTAAGCGAGGGCGGCCATGATGGTGCGGGCGACGCCGTCGTGGTCGTTGTCGTATTCGGTGATGGCATCGGCGGCCTCGCGGTCTTCGGACTCGGCGTTGATCATTGCCATGCCGTGGCCCGCTGCCTGCAGCATGGGGATGTCGTTGATGTTGTCGCCGAACGCCCAGGCGTCGGCGAGACGCTCGCCCAGGTGGTCGCATAGCCACGTGAGAGCCGTCCCCTTGGTGGTGCCCTCACCCATGACCTCGATATTCATGGCGTAAGAACGCGTGACCTCAATGCCTCCGAGCGTGTCGAGCGCCGCCGCGATGGCGTCGCGATCGGCCGGGTCGTGCCAGTACATGGCGATGCGTTCAAGTGTCTCGACCTCGTCGATCTTGCTGTCGATATCCATGTCGATCGGTGTTCGTGTGCGCTTGAGCGAAGCCGCGATGTGGGGGTCGCCGCCGCAGAATTCGTCCAGGCGCGTGTAGAGCGAGCGGGGGAGGAAGCACTGCCCGTCCGCGAAGATATCGAAGGTCACATCGTGGCCGGCTGCAATGCTATGGACGCGGTGGGCGATGGCGCGGTCGAGCGGACGGCTCAAGATGCACGTGGCGCGCGAGGCGTCGGTGGGCGTATCCTCGTCGAGCTGCCAGACGCTGGCGCCGTTGGCACAGACCGCGTAGTGCACGGCGGGATGGGCGAGAATGGGCTCAAAGATGCCCGACAGCGGACGCCCCGTGCAGGGAACAAACTCGATGCCACGACGTGCGAGCTCGTCGAGCATTGCCCAAGTGGCATCGCTCATCTGCTTATCACTCGTCAGCAGTGTTCCATCCATATCGGAAAACACAATCATTTGATGCAGCCCTTTCTACTGGCATAAAAAGCGTGGCCGAGGGCGGTGATGCCCTGGCCACGCTCGGGTTCTATAACGGTCCGCGTCCTAGCGATCGGCGAGCGGCTTGTACTCCAGCGGCTCGATAACCGGGCGATACGCGGGGCGAATAATGCGGTGCGCGCAGAAGAGCTCTTCCATGCGGTGTGCCGACCAGCCGGCCATGCGGGCGACGGCGAATAGCGGCGTAAAAAGCGTCTCGGGTACGCCGAGCATCTTGTAGATAAAGCCTGTGTACAGGTCGATGTTGGCGCAGATAGGCTTGGTCATGCCGTGGTCGCGCATCACCTGCGGTGCCAGGCGCTCGATGCGCTCGATGAGTGCGAACTCTTCGCCCAAGTCCTTCTTGGCTGCCAGTGAGCGCGCGTAACGGCGGCAGACCTCGGCGCGCGGGTCGCTGAGCGTATAGACGGCGTGGCCCATGCCGTAGATGAGGCCCGTGCCGTCGAAGGCCTGCTTGTCGAGGATCTTGCCCAGGTAGGCCGCGACCTCGTCCTCGTCCTCCCAGTTGGAGACATGCGCGCGGATGTCCTCGTGCATAGACACGACCTTGGCATTGGCGCCGCCGTGGCGCGGGCCCTTGAGCGAGCCGATAGCCGCGGCGTAGGCGGAATACGGGTCGGTGGCCGAAGACGACAGCACGCGGCAAGCGAAGGTGGAGTTGTTGCCGCCGCCGTGCTCGGCATGCAGCATGAGCATAACGTCGAGCAGCATCGCCTCATCGCGGGTGAACGCCATGCCGCCGCGCAGGACCTGTAGGATGGTCTCGGCGGTGGAGAGACCGGGCGTGGGGTGCGGCACGTGAACCTCGGAGCCGCGAAGCTTGGCGACCGAGGCCATGTGTGCGAAGGCGGCAATGCGCGGGAGACGTGCGAGCATGGAAATGGCGACGTCGATTTCGTGCTCGCACGTGATCACGTCTGGTTCGGCATCGAAGGCGTAGAGCAGCAGTACGGCGCGCTGGAGCACGTTCATGATGCTCGACGACACCGTGGTCATAGGGAACTCTTTAACGTACTCGTCGCTTAGATGTCTAAAGGCGCCCAGGCGCTCGCAAAAGCCGTCGAGCTCTTCCTTGTTGGGCAGCGAACCCGTGATAAGCAGATAGGCGACTTCCTCGTAGCCGTAGCGATTCTCGGCCTGGGCATTGTTGACCAGATCCTCGATGCTGTAGCCGCGAAGCGTGAGCTTGCCCTGATCGGGCACGACCTTTCCGTCGACCTTGTTGTAGCCGTGCACATCCGAGATACGAGTGAGGCCCGCGACCACGCCCGAGCCGTCGGCATTGCGCAGGCCGCGCTTGACGTTGTGCTCTACGAAAAGGTCCTCGTCGTACGGGGCGGTCGGCAGGCCGTGGTAGAGGCTTTCGCTTTCAGACGAAATCTGGCGGCTTGCTTCGTAATCCAGAACCAGTCGGCTCAAGTGGTCATCGAAGCGGTAATAGATTTTCTTGGCGTCGTAGGCCATGCGCGCTCCTCTCCGGGCCGCTTTGGGGCCGCGCGCTTGGACGATATGACGTCAAGCTGCCCCGAGCGGCTTGTTCGCTACAGGCGGTACATAAAGTTAAAGACGTCCTCGCGCTGAATGGACACGTTGACGCCCGAAAGCTCGCCTGCCTCGGCCAGGGCCTTCTGCAACTCGGCGAAGTCGAGCTTGGACTCGGCGGTGTCGGCCAGCATGGTCATGGTGAAGATGTCCTCGATAATGGACTGCGTGATGTCGCGGATGTCGACGTTGGCCTCGCCTAGGACACGGGTGACGCCGGCGACGATGCCGGGGCGGTTCTTGCCAAGGACGGTGATGACGATACGGGAGGACGAGATCTCGGCCATGGGAAACCCTTTCGCGTGATTGCGGCGCGCGCGGGGCGCTCCGCTACGGTACAGTGTTCATCATTGTACCTGTCTGGCGCAAAAAAGGCGCGCTCGCTGCGGCGTTACATGCCTGCAACATGGGTGAAGGGGCGACAGGGTGCGTGTCCGCTGCGGTTGGCCACGCCGCGTTGCACAAAGACCGTGAACCTTTTGTGGGACGCGCGGCGCCGTGGTACCATAGCCAAGTTTGTTGTCTTGGTCGGAAACCAAGACGCCTTATGCGCTGATCGGTAACCAGCGCCTGACCAATAAGGAGTCCTACCATGAAGCAGGGTATCCATCCCCAGTATGTCGAGTGCACGGTGACGTGCTCCTGCGGCAACACCTTCAAGACGCACGCTACCGTGTCCGAGATGAAGGTCGAGCTTTGCAACGAGTGCCACCCGTTCTACACCGGCCAGCAGAAGTTCGTCGACACCGGTGGACGCGTCCAGCGCTTCGCCGACAAGTTCGGTGGCGCCGCTGCCGCCCAGCTCAAGAAGGCCGAGGAGGCCAAGGCTGCCAAGGCCGCCAAGGCTGCTGAGGCCGAGGCCGCTCGCAAGGCTGCCGCTGAGGCTAAGGCTGCCGAGAAGGCTAAGCGTGCTGCTAAGTTTGCCGAGGAGGCTGCCAAGCAGGCCGCCGAGGCTCCCGCAGAGGCTCCCGTCGAGGAGGCCGCTGCCGAGGCCGAGACCACCGAGGCTGCTGAGTAAATAGCTCGCCGCGGAATCACTCGCATTCATGGCATGAGGGCCGTGCATCCATTTGGGTGCGCGGCCCTTTTTCTTTTTATTGGTGCAAACCAACCTGCCCCCAGATTGGTGCGAAGGGGACAGGTTTGCTTGCACCAAATGGCAGAGAGGCGGCGTTTGGCCAGATAAAACCTGCCAAAATTAACCTGTCCCATTGTGGCAGGTTGGTCGTAGTTATTACGTGGCGGTCGAGGTCGACTGTATAGGCCGCGCCTTGTTTGGCTAAAGTACAATCATCTGTGTTTAACTCGCCCGCAGCTGCACGGCGTGGGCGATGGCCAAAAAGGAAAACCACATGGGATTCATGTCAAAGCTGCTGTCCTTTGGATCCGATAAGGACCTTAAGCGCTACTACAAGATCGTCGACCAGATCAACGGTCTTGAGCCCCAGTTTGAGAAGATGACCGAGGAGGAGCTCCGCGGCCAGACCGATAAGTTCCGCGAGCGTTACGCCAATGGCGAGTCGCTCGACGACATGCTCCCCGAGGCCTTTGCCACCGTGCGTGAGGCTTCCAAGCGCACCATGGGTATGCGCCACTTTGACGTGCAGCTCATTGGCGCCATGGCACTGCACGAGGGCCACATCGCCGAGATGAAGACCGGCGAAGGTAAGACCCTCGTCTCCACCTTGGCCGGCTATCTCAACGCTATTGCCGGCAAGGGCGTGCACGTCGTTACTGTCAATGATTACCTTGCCAAGCGTGACTCCGAGTGGATGGGCCGCATCTATAAGTACCTGGGTATGACCGTCGGTCTGCTCCAGAACAACATGCCGCTCGAGCTCAAGCGCCCGGCCTACCAGGCCGACGTCACCTACGGCACTAACTCCGAGTTCGGCTTTGATTACCTGCGCGACAACATGGTTACCCGTCCCGAGCAGCGCGTGCAGCGCGGCCACAACTACGCCATCGTCGACGAGGTTGACTCCATCCTGATCGATGAGGCCCGCACCCCGCTGATCATCTCGGGCGCTGGCACCAAGTCCGCCAGTACCTACAAGGACTTCGCGCGTGCCGTGCGTGGCCTTGAGCGCGGCGAGGACGTGTCGCACGACATGCTCACCGCTACCGAGGACGTGGAGCCCACGGGCGACTATGTCATGGACGAGGCCAAGCACACCATTGCCGCCACCGAGCGCGGCCTTAAGAAAATCGAGCGCCGCCTGGGTATCGATGACATCTATGCCGATCTCTCCGGCCAGCTGGTCAACCACCTGCAGCAAGCGCTGAAGGCGCAGTACATGTTCCACCGCGATAAGCAGTACGTGGTCACCAACGGCGAGGTCAAGATCGTCGACGAGTTCACCGGCCGCATTATGGAAGGCCGCCGTTATTCCGAGGGCCTGCACCAGGCCATCGAGGCCAAAGAGGGCGTTCTCGTACGCGAGGAGAACCAGACCCTGGCCACCATTACCCTGCAGAACTACTTCCGTCTGTACGATAAGCTCTCCGGCATGACCGGCACGGCACTTACCGAGGATGCCGAGTTCCGCGAGATCTACAAGCTGCCCGTCGAGGTCATCCCCTCCAACAAGCCCGTGCAGCGCGTGGATCACGAGGACCTGGTGTACCGCACCATTCAGGCCAAGTACAACGCCGTCGCCGACGATGTGGAGCGTCGTCACGCCAAGGGCCAGCCGGTCCTAGTGGGCACCGTTTCCATCGAGAGCTCCGAGAAGCTGTCCGCTGCCCTTACCAAGCGCGGCATCGCACACGAGGTCCTCAACGCCAAGCACCATGAGCGCGAGGCCCACATCGTTGCCCAGGCCGGACGCTACGGCGCCGTGACCATCGCCACCAACATGGCCGGTCGTGGTACCGACATCCTGCTGGGCGGCAACCCCGACGAGCTGGTGCGCGAGCGCCTGGAGTACGAGGGCCTGACCATGGAGGGCGTGACGCCCGAGCAGCTCGAGCAGTTTAACGCCGAGGCAAAGGAGACCTGCAAGGCCGAGCGCGAGCGCGTGCTTGCCGCCGGCGGCCTGACCGTTATCGGCACCGAGCGCCATGAGTCCCGCCGTATCGACAACCAGCTGCGTGGCCGTTCCGGCCGTCAGGGCGATCCGGGCGAGACCCAGTTCTACTTGTCGCTCGAGGACGACCTCATGCGCCTGTTCGGCGGCGACAAGATGGACCGCGTCTCCAAGATGATGGTCACGGCCGACATGGGCGACGACATGCCCATCCAGCACAAGATCATCTCCAAGGCCGTCGAGAGCGCTCAGCACAAGGTCGAGAGCATCAACTTCTCCATGCGCAAGAGCGTCCTTGAGTACGACGACGTCATGAACAAGCAGCGCCAGGTCATCTATGCCGAGCGCAATAAGATTCTGGACGGCAAGGACCTGACCGACCACATCACCGAGGTCATGCACGATACCGTCTACCGTTGCGTGCAGGAGTTCTGCACCAAGGACAGTCACGATGGTGAGCGCGACCTGGAGGGCCTGCGCAAGTGGGTTGTGGAGCTCACCGGCCACATCGATACGCCGAAGTTCCCCGACGAGGATTATGAGGCCCTGGCTGCCGATGTCCTGGCTTACGTAGAGAAGTGCTACAACATGAAGGCCGAGCGCTTGGGCGAGGACCTGATGCGCGAGCTCAACACCCAGGTCATGCTGCGCGTCATCGATACCCGCTGGATGAACTACCTGCAGGAGATGGACTACCTCAAGACCGGCATCGGCCTGCGCGGCTTTGGCCAGCGCGACCCGCTGGTTGAGTACAAGACCGAGGCCTACGGCGCGTTCCAGATACTCGTCGATACCATGTATGAGGATTACCTGCGCACGGTTCTGCGCATCGAGATCAAGGCTGCCCCGCGTGCCGTGGAGCACAAGGAGGAGCCCGCGCTCGAGGGTGCGCGCTTCTCCGGTCCTGCCGAGGTCGATGGTGACAACGGCGATTCGGTGCTGCGCAAGCAGGCACAGGTGCAGGCCCGCACGGCTGTCCAGGGTGGTCCGGCTGCCGTCAACAACGGTGGCAAGGTGACCACCTATCGCAAGTCCGAGAGCGACGATCCGTACGTCAACGTGGGCCGCAACGACCCGTGCCCCTGCGGTAGCGGCAAGAAGTTTAAGTACTGCCACGGCAGGAATCGTTAATGGCTGAGGCTTTAGAGGTAACGCCCGCCGAGCTGGACGCGTTCGCGGACCGGCTCGGTGAGGTCGAGTCGTATCTCCATTTGGACGAAAAGCGCACGCGCGTGACCGAGCTCGAGGCCAAAAGTGTTGCCCCTGGCTTTTGGGATGACGCCGACGCCGCCCGTGCCACCATGGAGGAGATCGCGCGTACCAAGGAAGATATCGCTGCCGTGGACACCGCGCGCGGCGAGCTTTCCGATGCCCGCGCTGCGCTGGAGCTTGCCGAGGAGATGGGGGATGACCCCGACGCCGTCGCCCTTCGCGAGGAGGCTACAGCCACGGCTGAGCGCCTGGCCCGGGCCATCGATGAGCTTGAGCTTTCGAGCTGGTTTACCGGTGAGTTCGATCACGGCGATGCCATTGTGACCATCAAGCCCGGACAGGGTGGTCTGGAGGCCCAGGACTGGACCTTCATGCTCTTTAAGATGTACATGAAGTACTGCCAGCGTCGCGGCTGGAAGGTCACCATCAACGACTGTCCCGCGGCCGAGGTCATCGGCATTGACCGCGCGACCTTTACCGTCGAGGGCAAGGACGCATTTGGCATGCTGCGCGCCGAGGCCGGCGTCCACCGCTTGGTTCGCATTAGCCCCACCGACGACAAGAAGCGCCGCCAGACCACGTTTGCCGGCGTCGAGGTCATCCCCGTGCTACCCGATGATATCGACATCGAGATCAGTCCCGATGACATCCGCGTGGACGTGTACCACGCGAGCGGCCCGGGCGGTCAGGGCGTCAACACCACCGACTCCGCCGTGCGCGTGACGCATTTCCCCAGCGGCATTGTGGTCACCTGCCAAAACGAGCGCAGCCAGATCCAGAACAAGGCCGCGTGCATGCAGATCCTCAAGGCTCGCCTGTACGAGATTGAGCTCGAGAAGCGTGCCGAGGCGCTCGATGAGATTCGCGGACCCAAGACCACGATTGGTTTTGGCAACCAGATCCGCAGCTACGTGCTCTACCCGTACCAGATGGTCAAGGACCTACGCACGGGCGTGGAGACCAGCAACGTCGAGGCTGTTCTTGACGATGGCGACCTGGACCCGTTTGTTATTGGCTACCATCGCTGGGCTACCGGCAACGCCGATGCAGAAGGCTCGGAGGTCTAAAACATCGGGTGGCTTCAAGCCGATGCCAAGCCCAACGGTTGGACGGGTTTGTATCCAGAATAAACCCTGCGCAGGGGTGGTTTTTGTCCGGCGAATCGGTAGAATCGAATACAAGAAGAAGTTCAAAGCGCATCCGATGGGGTGCGCTTTTTTGAGGGAGGCAGCATGGCATATCGTCTGGACATCAAGCGCATTCTTTCGATGAACTTCTTTCACGACCTGCCCCAGATCATGTTGGGGTGTGCCTTGGCCGCTATTGCGACCGACCTGTTTTTGATTCCCAACGGCCTTGCTGCCGGTGGCGTTACGGGCCTTGCCACCATTATCCAGGCGGTCGGCGCATCGCGTGGCCTATCGCTTCCCGTTGGTATTCAGACGATCGTGATGAACGCCTTGCTGTTGCTGGTCGTTATGCGCGAGGGCGGCATGTTCTACGTGGTGCAGACCGCGACGGGCTTTGTGCTGCTGGGCTTCTTTACCGATCTGTTCGCCCCGTTTGTAGCACCTCTGGCGGATGCGGACCTGATGCTCCCTGCCATGTGGGGCGGCATTATTACGGGCATCGGTTACGGCATGGTGTTGCGCGCCGGCGCCAACACCGGCGGCTCGGACACGATTGGCCAAATCATCTCGCGTAACACCTCGCTGCCGGTGGGCTCGACCGTCATGGCGATCGATGTTGCCGTATGCGCGCTGTCGGCTCCGGTCTTTTCAATCGAAAACGCACTATATGCAGGCCTTTCGATGGTCATTAGCGGCTACGTGATCGATGCCGTGGTCGATGGTGGCAACAAACGCCGTATGGTACTCATCATCTCGGACAAGTTCCCTGATATCGCTGCCGATATCATGTATGGCCTGGGTCGTGGTTGTACCAAGTTTAAGGCGACTGGCATGTATTCGGGTGCCGAGAAGCCGGTGATTATGGTCATCGTGAGCCGTCGAGAGCTCAATACCCTCAAGACGATCGTGCGCGAGCGCGATCCTCACGCCATTGTGACGGTCGCTGACGTTACGGAAGCCTTCGGTGAGGGATTCAAGGACATTAGCGCGTAGACTGAATTTCGGCTTGCGGACATGATCCGTTTTCCTCCGTCCCCAAGGGATCAGGTGATCCGTAGGGGACGGAGGGAAACGGATCATTTTTGTGCCGGGGCGAGAGGCAGCTGCCGCATCCAAAAGACGTTCACATTGGTAAACCGTTTCATCAGCGGTTCTGCCTGCTCAATTGTTCAAATAATGATAAAAAGTCTGGTAAAGCCATCAGTTTCCAGCATAATAAATGACGTACGTGCATTGCGGCTGTGTTGGGACTACCTTTCCGTGCCGTGCGCATTTTGTCTAATGAGGATGAAAGGAAGGCACAATGAGCGACGAAGAGCTCAAAAAGGTTGCCAACGAGGTAAGGAAGGGCATCGTCACCGGCGTGCACGCTGCCAAGTCCGGCCATCCGGGCGGTTCGCTCGGCGCTGCCGACATCATGACCTATCTGTACTTTGAGGAAATGAACGTCGACCCGGCCGACCCCCGCAAGGCCGATCGCGACCGTTTTGTGCTCTCCAAGGGCCATTGCGCTCCGGGCCTGTACGCCGTGCTCGCCGAGCGTGGGTTCTTCCCCAAGGAGGATCTCGAGACGCTGCGCCATATCGGCAGCCACCTGCAGGGTCACCCCAACATGAACGACACCCCGGGCGTCGATATGTCCACCGGTTCGCTCGGCCAGGGCATCTCCGCCGCCGTGGGCATGGCTGTTGCCGCCAAGCACTGGGGCGATACTTACCGCACGTACGCCCTGCTGGGCGATGGCGAGAGTGAGGAGGGTCAGGTCTGGGAGGCCGCCATGTTTGCCGGCAACCAGCAGCTCGACAACCTCTGCGTGATCGTCGACCACAACGGCCTGCAGATCGACGGTCCCGTCGAGGAGGTCAACGACCCCATGCCGCTCGCCGACAAGTTCCGCGCCTTTAAGTTCCATGTGGTGGAGCTCGCCGACGGCAACGACTTCGATCAGATCCGCGCCGCCTTTGCCGAGGCCCGCGCCACCAAGGGTCAGCCGACCGCCATTATCGCCGAGACCATGAAGGGCAAGGGCGTTTCCTTTATGGAGAACCAGGTGGGTTGGCACGGCAAGGCCCCCAACGATGAACAGTTTGAGCAGGCCATGGCAGAGCTCACGGCCGCCGGAGAGGAGCTCTAGGATGGCAGACGTCAAGAAAATCGCCACGCGCGTAAGCTACGGCGAGGCCCTCGTCGAGCTCGCCAACGAGCACGATGACTTTGTGGTCCTCGACGCCGACCTGGCCGCCGCCACGCAGACCGGCAAGTTCAAGGCAGCCTGCCCCGACCGCTTCTTCGATGTGGGTATTGCCGAGAGCAACCTGATGGGTGTTGCCGCCGGTATCGCAACCACCGGTCGCGTTGCCTTTGCGAGCACCTTTGCCATGTTCGCCGCCGGCCGCGCCTTTGAGCAGGTCCGCAATTCCATCGGCTACCCGCACCTTAACGTTAAGATCGGTGCCACGCACGCCGGTATCTCGGTGGGCGAGGACGGCGCCACGCACCAGTGCTGCGAGGATATCGCTCTCATGCGCGTTATCCCCGGCATGACCGTGATTGTTCCCGCCGACGACGTGGAGGCCCGCGCCGTGACGCGCGCCGCCTACGAGTGCGACGGCCCCGTGTACATGCGCTTCGCCCGTCTGGCCTCGCCGGTTATCAACGATCCCGAGACCTACAAGTTCGAGTTGGGTAAGGGTATTGTCATGCGCGAGGGCGCCGATGTGACCATCATCGCCTGCGGCCTGATGGTCGGCGAGGCTCTCGAGGCCGCCGAGCAGCTCGCTGCCGAGGGCATCGACGCCGAGGTCATCAACATGCACACCATCAAGCCCATCGATGCCGACCTGATCGTCAAGAGCGCCACCAAGACCGGCCACGTCGTGACCGTCGAGGAGCACTCCGTGATCGGTGGCCTGGGCAGCGCCGTTGCCGACGTCCTGTGCGAGCAGTGCCCGACGCCGCTCAAGAAGATCGGCGTCAACGACACCTTCGGTGAGTCTGGCCCGGGTGCCGAGCTCTTGCACAAGTATGGCCTGGATGCCGCCAACATCGTGGCGACCACCAAGGAGTTCTTGGCATAAGGCAAGGCGGATCTCAAGGACTGCTTCGCCAGAACTATAAAACTGTTTCGCCAGTACTATGGAAACCCGGCAGGGGCGCTCTCTTGGAGAGCGCCCCTGTTTCAGTTGCGGTGAAATAAGGACTGTTTTGCAAGCTTAAAGGCTCAACAGTCCCTATTTCACCGCAACTTATGAAGACGCCCCTCAAGCACGGTCCCATCAGGGAAAAGGGCATATATCGGCAAAGTGCAATTCAGACCCTTCCAACTTTGTATATGCAGCACCCCAAGATAAACGCGGCGGCCCCTTAGTAGCCGCAGGCCGCGTACAGGGTTACTCTCCAAATCTTTCCGCAGGACGGAGGAGCCCCTGCCGCGCGAAGCGCGCAGCGGGGGCTCCGACATGTCCGAGGACGATTTCGAGAGTAACCCTGTGCCCGGCCGACGGGATCCCTAAGCACGCCATGCTTCTTATGTGCAGCAAAGCTAATGCTGCTAAAATACAAAGCGCTCATGTAGTTTAAACGCACGACGATAAGGAGCACCAGTGGGTAACCACTTCCGTACCTCCGGTGCGGGCGATGATGCCCCCAAGACGCAGGCAGGCGTCCAGGGCAGTCGTTTCGCCACTCCGGATTCAGAGGGCCAGCCTGTTGCTCAGGCCCCCGCTCAGCCGGCAGATCAGGCACAGCCGGCATCCGATCCCTTTGCCTACAATCCAACCAGCGATGTCGCGCTTTCCGGCACGGCGGGTTTTGAGCCCGTTCAGGCCGTGACCGCTCGCGTGGAGCAGCCTCAGGCTGGCGCCGCCACGCCGCAGCCTACCATGGCCGGCATTCCCGACCCCATGGCCCCTGCGACGCCGGCTCCTCAGTCTGCGCAGTCCGGTCTCTTTGCCGCTATTCCCGACCCCACGCAGCCTGCTGCCCCGGTGGTCGAGAGCGATCAGGCCGCCGAGGTCGCAAGCCTCGATAACGCGCTCAACAACCCCGATTTTACGTCGGTGTTTGCACCCATCGATCCGCAGGCCAGCCGCAAGAAGATGGCCAAGCAGGCCGGTGTCGAGCCCGTCATCCTTATGGAGCATGTCACCAAGATCTATCCGGCACAGCCCAACAAGCCTGCACTCGACGACATCAACATCGAGATCTATCCGGGCGAGTTCGTCTTCCTGGTCGGTCACTCCGGCTCGGGTAAGACCACGCTGCTGTCGACGCTCAACCGTGACGTCAAGCCGACGAGCGGTCGCATCCTGGTTGCCGGTCAGGACCTCATGAAGATCAAGAACCGCAAGGTTCCGTTCCTGCGCCGCCAGATTGGCGCCGTGTTCCAGGACTTTAAGCTTCTGCCGCAAAAAACCGCCTACGAAAACGTGGCGTTTGCCCTGCAGTGTATCGGCAAGCCCAAGGGCGTCATTCGCAGCCAGGTGCCCGAGGTGCTGCGTCTGGTCGGCCTGGCCGATCAGATGGACTCGCTGCCCGACCAGCTTTCCGGTGGCGAGCAGCAGCGCGTTGCCGTCGCCCGCGCTATGGTCAACCGCCCGCCGCTGCTGATCTGCGACGAGCCCACGGGTAACCTCGATCCGGCGATCTCGCTGGGCATCATGAAGCTGCTCGAGCGTATTAACCGCACTGGCACCACCGTGATCGTCGCCACGCACGACCGCGAGATGGTCGATAGCATGCACCGTCGCGTGATCGCCCTCGAGGGCGGCCACGTTATCCGCGATCAGGAGAGGGGAGGTTACGGCAACTATGGCACCAACTAACGTGGGCTACTCCTTCAAAGAGGCAATCAGCCACTTCTTCCGTAACTGGACTACCTCGCTCGGCGCCGTCATCACGATCTTCCTTTCGCTGTTTATCATCGGCCTGTTCATCATGGGCTCCGCGATGCTGAACTCCGTGATCGGCACCGTCGAGGATCAGGTTGTCATCAACGCGTTCATTAGTGATGACGCCGATCAGGCCGATGTTCAGGCTTTTGAGGCCGAGCTTAAGACGTGGAATAACGTCAAGTCCGTGACCTATAAGGACAAGGACGACGCGCTGGCCGAGTATACGAGCAAGATGTCGGGCAACGCCGACGCCACCATGAGCGCACTCGATGGCCAGAACCCGCTGCCGGCTTCGTTTGCAATTGAGATGGACGATCCGTCCAAGGTCGAGAGCACGGCAGAGAAGCTCAAGAAGGATGCCGATTTCCAGAAGATCGCGGATGACGGCGACGTCAACGCGAGCGTGCTGTACGGCCAGGAGGAAGTGAGCCGTCTGTTCCAGGTGACCAACTACATCCGCATCGCCGCCGTGGTGCTCGTTGGCCTTCTGACCTTTATCGCATTCATCTTCATCAACAACACGATTCGCCTGTCCATCACGGCGCGTCGTCGTGAGATTGCGATTATGCGTCTGGTCGGCGCCAGCAACGGCTTCATTCGCGGCCCGTTTATCACCGAGGGCGTGCTGCAGGCCATTTTGGGCTCGCTGCTTTCCATCGGCGTTCTGGAGCTGCTGCGCAATCTGATGATTCCGCGTCTGCAGGAGAGCATCGGCTGGATGTCGTTTGCCCTGCCGATGCAGTACTACCTGGTGACCTATGCTGCGCTGATTCTGGTCGGCGTGATTATTGGTCTCTTTGGTTCTGCCATCGCCATGCGCCGCTACCTGCGCGTGTAGGCATGTCTGGAATTCATCCCTTCCAACGGGTCGTCTCCTATGGGGCGGCCCGTTTTTTGATTCCTAGGGGACGGCAGGAAAGCGAATCATTTGGGTAGACTCTTTGGAGTTCGCAATCGATAGTTAGGAGGCGCCATGGGGCGCAATAACAAGCATAAGCGTGGAGCTCGCAATAAGCGCGGGCCGGTGCGCAGCGAACGCCGTCCGAGCCTGACCGGGCGCGTGCAGCTCCATGAGCATAGCGCCTACGTTGTAACCGAAAACGGCGACTACAAGGTCATGGGCCGTGGTAAGCGCGAGATCATGGATGGCGATACCGTTGCCGTGAGCATTAAGAACAGCCCGCACGGTGAGCGGCGCGCCGTGATCGAAGGCGTGGTTGAGCGCGCAGCCATAAGCGTGGTGGGTACGTACCAGACCGCCGGTCCGCTCGGTGTGATCGAGCCGCTCGATTCGCGTCTGAAGGCCGACTTCTTCATTCTGCCCGAGGATACCTCGGCGGATCGTCTGGGTGTCCACTCGGGTGATGCTGTTGTTGCGCGCATTTTGACCTACCCGACGCGCCTGGAATCGGGCACCGTGACGATCGAACGCCGCATTGGCGGAGATGACGCGCCCGATTTGGGCGTTCAATATGTGATGGCGCGTTACGGCTATACCGATAGCTATCCCGAGGCCGCGCTGGACGAGGCCGAGGGGCTTTCGCTCGATGTGTCCGCGGCGCTTAAGGACCCGCTCCGCCGCGATTTGCGTGACCGCTTTGTCATCACGATCGACCCGGTCGACGCGCGCGACTTTGACGATGCCATTTCGCTGGAGCGCACGCCCGAGGGTGGCTACAAGCTGGGTGTGCATATCGCCGACGTTTCACACTATGTGGCTTGGGACAGGCATATCGATCTTGAGGCTCGCCATCGTACGACATCGGTGTATCTGGCCGATCGCGTGCTTCCCATGCTGCCCGAACGCCTGTCCAATGACCTGTGCTCGCTTCGTCCCGACGAGGACCGCTTGGCGTTTACCGTCGACATTGAGCTCGACGCGCAGGGCCGCGTGCGGCATTATGATCCGTACCCCAGCGTGATTCGCTCGCGTGTGCGTATGGACTATGACGGCGCCGAGGCGCTGCTGGTGCGTGCCGGTGCGGTTGAGTATTCGGTGCTGGAGGGTGCGGCCGAGGATGTTGCGGCTGCCGAGGCCTCGCGCGAGGAAGCGCTTGAGCGCGGTCTTGCGTGCGAGGAGACTGCCCGCGGCTACAACATCGACCTCGGCGATTTCCTTGTCGCCGCTAACGAACTCGCCGAACTTCGCCGTCGTATTCGTCGCGCCCGCGGCTCAGTCGATTTTGACACGGCCGAGATTCGCGCTCTATTGGATGAGGACGGAGTGCCCGTGCAGATTGTGGCGCGTGAGCGTTCGTGTGCCACGTCGCTTATCGAGGAAGCCATGCTGCTCGCCAACGAGTGCGTTGCAGAGTGGCTGGCCGACCGCGATATCGAGGCCTGCTACCGCGTGCATGATGACCCCAGCCCTGACAGCCTTCACGGCGCCGCCGTGGCACTGGCTCAGCTGGGTATTATCGATGACCGCCGCGCAGCCGGTATTGCCTTGGGAAGTCCCGATGAGCTGCAGGCTGCAGTTGATGCTGCCGCCGGTACGGCTAGCGCGCCGCTCGTCAACACGCTGCTTCTGCGCAGCATGCAGCGCGCGCTGTACAAGCCGCGCAACGAGGGTCACTTTGCGCTCGCCGCGCCGTGCTACTGCCACTTTACGAGTCCCATCCGTCGCTACCCCGATCTGGTGGTGCACCGCGTACTCAAGCTGCAGTTGGCCTATGAGCAGCTCGGCGGCAAGGACGCCTTGGTCCGTACGTCGCGGCTGATCGGCAAGGGACGCGAGTCGCTGCCGCGCATTCTGCCGCAGATCTGCCGCGCATGCAGTGATGCCGAGCGCGCGGCAGATGCCGCCAGCCATGCGACGCAAAAGATCAAGATTGCCCAGTACTATGAGGACCGTCTAGGCGAGCGCTATGCCGGAACCGTCTCGTGGGTTAGCAGCATGGGCCTCTTTGTGCGCTTGGACCTGACGCAGGTCGAAGGCTTGGTTTCGATCAAGAGCCTGGGCAACGAGTGGTTCGAGTTCGACGAGGACGCGCTAACGCTCACGGGTGCCGACACGGGCACCCGTTACGAGCTGGGGCAGCGCGTGATCATCGAGGTCTCGCGCGTCAATACCACGCGTGGGCACTTGGACTTCAAGCTTATCCATTAGCCAAATCCCGACTGATGGTGGGGGAGCGGAGGGCGGCCTTTTGGGACCGCCCTCCGCATTTGAATCGTGGCTACCTTGCCGTCTGCTCGGCCGCCCGCTTACCTGCTATTTGAGAGGTAAAACCTACCAAAATAAACCTGTCCCTTTTTGGCAGGTTTACAAGAAAGCGGGGATGAGATGGCGACGGTGTACGGTTATGCGCGGGTGAGTTCGCGCGATCAGAACCTTAATCGGCAGCTGGATGCGCTGGGCGCCTATGGCGTGGGCTCGGCGAATATTTATGCCGACCATGCGAGCGGCAAGGACTTCGATCGACCGCGTTATCGCGAGCTGCTGCACGTCCTGGGAGACGGGGACGTACTGGTGGTGCTATCTATCGACCGACTTGGTCGTAATTACTCCGAGATTCTTGAGGAATGGCGACGCATTACCAAGGAGCTCGGGGTTGCCATTGTGGTGTTGGACATGCCATTGCTTGACACGCGCGTCAGGGCCAGCGGCGCGCCGGATGTGACCAACACCCTGATTGCCGATATTGTGCTGCAACTGCTGAGCTACGTGGCGCAGGTGGAGCGCGAGAATATCCATCGGCGCCAGGCGGAGGGAATTGCAGCGGCGCGGGCGCGAGGGGTCCGTTTCGGTCGACCTCGCAAGCCGTGCCCTCCTCAGTTTGAGCTGGTGCGCGATAGCTATGAGGCGGGCGATATTACCCGCAGCCAGGCAGCAAAGTGCCTGGGCGTGTGCGTGGGGACGTTCGATCGCTGGATGCGCGAGGCGGGGTAGGGGTTTGCGTCGCTTTGTCGCTTCCTGTTGCGATTCAAATTTTGATACGGTGACGATGTCATTTGGGGTACACTCGCTGGTATTCAAAAAAGGAGGTTGGCCCTTGGCGCGCGTAAAACAAATAATCGGATGGACCGCGATTGTTCTGTTCGTTGCAACGCTGGCGGGCATCTGGGTGCTGACGGAGCAAAATGCGGCGGAGACGTCGTTGCTGAGCGAGTCCACCGCGCGTGTGGTGGAGGGTCAGGCTACGGGCGTCAAGGCTGCCGATGCCACGGGTGAAGCCCAGACGGAGAACGGAATGACCGGGGGCGCCGATTCGGCTGCCTCGAATGTCCGGTCTGGCCGACTTGCTTCCATTCGCATGTGGGTGGGCACAAACGTCCGTCGCGTTGCCCATACCGTAGAGTTTTTCTTCGTCGGATTATTCGCCTCCGTGGTCGTGGTTTGCTTTTCCAGGCGTCCGTGGAGCGTATGCTCCCGTTGCGTGCCCGTATTGCTCTTTTGCGCCGCCTGCTCCGTTGGCGATCAAATACATAAGATCTTTGTTCCCGGCAGACATTTCGACGTTATCGATTTAGGATTCGATGCTGCGGGCTATGTCACCGCCATGCTGTTGGTATTGCTGGCAGCGGCGTTGGTGCGCCATGCGATTCGGCCGATCGGCGCCCATGCGAGGCACTAGCCTTAAGACGAGACATCGCGACTGCCTATGCTTCGACATTGACTACAATAACGGCTGCAATCGCGAGTGGTCGTCGATGTGCAGTTTTCCAGACACCTGTTTTCTCTAAGAAAGGAAATCCCATGACCGTACTGTTTGTTGAATATCCCAAGTGCTCGACCTGTAAGAAGGCCAAGGCATGGCTGGACGAACATGGGGTAGAGTATATCGATCGCGATATCGTTTTGGACAATCCCACGGCTGATGAACTTGCGACCTGGATTGCTCGTTCGGGGCTGCCGGTGCGGCGCTTCTTTAATTCGTCGGGCATGAAATATCGAGAGCTGGGCCTGAAGGCGCGTCTGGATGCGGGCATGACGGATCGGGAGTGCTACGAGCTGCTGGCGACCGACGGCATGCTGGTCAAGCGTCCGCTGCTGGTGGGCGACGATTTTGCGATTCCCGGCTTTAGGGAATCGGCTTGGGCCGAGGCGTTGCTGTAGCGGCTGCGGAAAGTGCGTCCCGTTTTGAGCTCGGATTCCGGGACGCAGTTTCCGGTTGAAGGGGCTAGCGGAAACCGTATCCCAGTTTGAGCGCGAAATCTGGGATACGGTTTCCGTTTGGGGCCTCTAGGGGAAAGCGCGTCCCGTTCTGGACGTAAATTCCGGGATGAGCTTTCCGGTTGGCGGGCATATGCGCTAATCCTCAAGCTGTGCCCATTCGTGCGGATCGTAGATCTTTACGTGCTTGTTGGGCTTGCCGCTCCAGTACTCCTCGTCCATAAAGGGCAGATATGCCTGAACGCCGGGGCAGATAAAGGGAATCCGCTGCTGTTGCAGTCGCTCGCGCTGGCGCTGCTCCAGGTGCGCCTCGGATATGACGGTCGGCATACCGGACAGCTCGACGAGGCTTGCCTGGATTCGCTTAAGGTCGGGGAGTCCCGCGTGCCATGACACCCGCATGATCAAAAAGGATGCACGGCGGTATTTTGCCTGCATCACCGTGATGGCGGGGCGCAGTGTGGGATGGATTTTGTCCCGTTCGGGCCAAAGGTCAGCAGTGATCTCGAGGCCCAGGGTCTCCCATAGGTAATCAAGCTCTTCGTCCATGGTGCCTCGATATCCGTGCAATGATGACGGTTCGATTGTGCCATCAGCCGTGAGTGCTGCATTGTTGTAATCTACCAGCGGTAGATGTGGGATGTTTTACGGGCTTTGACGCCGTAGGTGTTGCTGGTGCTTCACAGGTCCTTCACGGGTTGGACTAAATTAGGCCAATTTGACTGAATTTCAAAAAAGTCAAAATTGGGGCTTGCGTCACGGCGAGACTTCCCGTATATTTCTTTCTTGCGCAAAGGCACAGCCGAGCGCAGCGATGCAGTCATTGGGATGTCGTCTAATGGCAGGACAGCGGATTCTGGTTCCGTCAATGGGGGTTCGACTCCCTCCATCCCAGCCATTGCATTTGCTACATATGGCCCGTTCGTCTAGCGGTTTAGGACGCCGCCCTCTCAAGGCGGAGATCACCAGTTCGAATCTGGTACGGGCTACCAAAATTGAACGCCCGGGCCTCGTAAGAGACCCGGGTTTTGTGTATTGACCGTATATACGGCGCCTGCCGTGTTTCGCTCAGATCGAGGAGTAGCCATGGATCTGCCCATCAGCTTGCAAGACATCACGTATGCCGAGAACTATCTGGCGCAGGGCGACCTGGCTACGGCGACGCCGCTGCTGGAGCGTCTGGTGGAGCTCGCCGAGGAGTATATCGACGCTGAGTGCAAGACGGAGGAGAAGCGCCAATTCTTTAGCTTCGATAGCAAGTTTGAGCGCTTGGCCTATCGCCGCGTGGAGAAGGATCCGCGCGAGCTCGTGCAGGTCGAGGTGCCGTTTGACCGCCTGTACTCTGACATGGCGTTTGCCTACATTCGCCAGCAGGATTATGTGAGCGCTCGTAATGCCCTGATGCAGGCTGTGCGTTGGGACCCCATGAACTGCAACTATCGCTTGGATTTGGCCGAGCTGTTCCGCGCACTCGAGGACAAGCAGGAATGGGCATCGCTCTCGTTCTCGGTGCTGGAGCGTGCAAGTGATGGCAAGTGCGCCGCCCGTGCTTACGCCAATCTAGGTCAGTACTTCTTGGAGCCCGAGACCGAGAACGTTTCGGCTGCCGTGGGCTGCGCGCGTCTGGCGCTGCGCCTGGCGCCCAACGATGCGCATACGACGCGCCTGCTCAACAAGATCCATACCACCTATCCGGATGCCGCCGATGAGAGCGACGAGCACGTGATGGGTGAACTGGCCCTGCAAGGCGTTCCGACCTCGCCTTCGGCCGAGATTGCCATCTGCCTGATTATGTGCGCGACCGATGCCGCAAGCGACGGCGACAAGCAGGAGGCGACGCGCCTGACGGTACGTGCTCGCGACTTGGTGGGCGAGGAGGCCTGCGCGGCGATTATTAAACTGGTGCGCGAGAGCGATGCCGAGCTCAATGCCGAGCGCAAGGCAAAGCGCGAGGCTGCGGGCTCAAACGCCGATGGCGCCAAGGAGGCCGGCGATGCCCAGTAAGCGCGAGCGCAAGCTCATTTCCAAGAATCGCTCGGCGCATCACGAGTACTTTATCGATGAGACATTTGAGTGTGGCATTGAACTGAGCGGCACCGAGGTCAAGTCGATT
This sequence comes from Collinsella aerofaciens, assembly GCF_018785245.1. Lineage (GTDB taxonomy): Bacteria > Actinomycetota > Coriobacteriia > Coriobacteriales > Coriobacteriaceae > Collinsella > Collinsella aerofaciens_AD. The sequence continues at coordinate 190,312 of NZ_WQPL01000019.1, forward strand.
CGCGAGCGCGCCTGCCAGATCACCGATACCTTCGCGCTGATCCGCGGCGGGGAGTGCTGGCTCGTCGGCCTGCATATCCACCCCTATAGCCATGGTGGCGTGTGGAATCGCGATCCCGACCGTCGGCGTCGTCTGCTGCTGCACCGCAAGGAGATCGACTTTCTTGACGGCAAACTTCGCAACCGTGGTTATGCGCTGGTTCCGTTGGAGCTCTACTTTAATACCGACGGCCGCGTAAAGCTGCTGCTGGGTCTGGGTCGCGGCAAGAAGCTCTACGACAAGCGCGAGGACATGGCCAAGCGTGATGTCCAACGCGAGATCGACCGCGCCCTCAAGGAACGCAACCGGTAGGCGCTCTATATAAGTTGCGGTGAGATACGGACTGTTTTGCCTGTTTGAGGGGCTATTCAGTCCCTATTTCACCGCAACTGCGGGCGTCTTATCTTTCTTACTGTTCTGACACATATGTCTCAAAGGCGGCGTCCGTTATGGGTGCCGCCTTTTTTGTGGGTACATACATTCATGAGGTTCCAACCCGAGCTAGGGGAGTGATCGTTATGGACAAAACTGCGTTCTTTACCATGCCGAGTGGCCTGTACGTGGTGAGCGCCGCGGCAGACGGGCTGCGCGCCGGCTGCGTCATCAACACTGCGGTGCAGGTGACGTCCATGCCGCCGCGTATTTCGGTTGCCGTGAACAAGGACAATGTCACCTCGGGCGTCATCGCATCGGCCAAAGCGTTCGCGCTGACCGTGATCGATCAGACCGCCGACATGCTCTACATCGGAAACTTTGGGTTCCGCACCAGCAGCGATTATGACAAGTTTGCCAAATACGAGACCCGCGAGACGGCTCTGGGCATGCCCTATGTGCCCGAGCACGCGGCGGCCCTGTTTAGCTGCCGTTTGATCGACACTGTGGATGTGGGCACGCATCTGCTGTTTATTGGCGAGGTCGAGGATGCCGAGCGCCTGAGCGACGAGACGCCGCTGACGTACGACTACTATCACAAGGTGCTAAAGGGCAAGACGCCGCCCAAAGCCTCGTCGTATCAAGGCTAGAAATGTTCTAAAAATACTTGCATTATGTTATTGAGAATATATACTAATAAGTAAGTACACCAGCAGTCACGTTCGAGAGGAGAACATCATGGCTGAGGAGAAGAAGACGTATAAGTTTGTGTGCACCGTTTGCGGTTACGAGGTTGAGGTCGACACGCCCGAGCTGCCCGAGGACTACGTGTGCCCGGTGTGCGGCGTCGGTCCCGATCAGTTTGAGCTCGTCGAGGAGTAACTCGCAGGCACACGGCGAAAGCCGAACATAGCTCTGTCCAAGGGTCCCGGTCGAATTCTCGGCCGGGACCCTTTTGATTTATCTGACGGTTTAAACCGGTCTCACGTGTTACAGATTAAGACGTTATATCTGGACAGTCACGCCATCCCAATTACATCCCCGTTAGCAGCACGATGTCGAGAATCGTCACGATGACGCCGATCCCTACGAGCAGCGCGTTGAGCGGGCGCGAGTTGGCGTATTTGCCCATAACGCGGGCTGAGCTGGTGAGCCGTATGAGCACAAAGACCGTAATCGGCAGCTGAAGCGACAGCAGCGCCTGACTCCAAATGAGACCCTCAAAAGGATTCGGGACGACCAGGCACGCCGCCACTGCGCCGACGAAACAGGCCGCCACTCCGATCGAGGAATGTCGGTCGTGGATGTCATATTCCTCGTAGAACATGCCCGCGGTGATGGTGCCCGCCGCCATGCCCGCCGTCACACTACTCGAGAGCCCCGCAAATAGCAGCGCCACGGCAAAGATGGTCGAGCTTGCCGGGCCCAGAATGGGGGAGAGCGTGGCCGCTGCGACGGCGAGGTCGTCTACGACCATGCCGTGCGCAAAGAAGGTCGTTGCGGCCAGGATGACCATGGCCGAGTTGATCGCCCAGCCCACGCCCATCGAAAAGAGCGTGTCGAAGAGCTCGTAGCGCAGACGTTCCTCGATAACCTGCTTGCCTTGGCCTTCGAAGTGCATGGATTGGATGACTTCGGAGTGCAGGAAGAGGTTGTGGGGCATAACGACCGCGCCTAGGACACTTACGATAATCGCGGCCGAGCCGGTGGGCATACTGGGTGTGATCCAGCTTGCGGCGGCCATCGGCCAGTCGACCTTGACTAGCGTGAGCTCGGCCAAAAACGAGAGTCCTACCACGCCTACGAAGGCGATGATCCATCGCTCGGCACGCTTGTAGGAGTTCGTCATGAGCATCGCCATCGATACTGTCGCCACGATGACGCAGCCCGCGCGCACGGGCAGCCCAAAGAGCATCTGGAGCGCGATCGCACCGCCCAGGACTTCGGCCATGGCGGTGGCGATGGTCGCGAGGTAGGCGCTGGCAAGCACCGTGCGCCCAACGAAGCGGGGAAGGTAACGTGTCGTGGCCTCGGCAAGACAGGCGCCCGTGGCGATGCCCAGGTGCGCCGCGTTGTGCTGCAGCACGATGAGCATGATCGTGGACAGCGTGACGATCCACAGCAGCGCGTAGCCAAACTGCGAGCCCGCGGCCATATTGGAGGCCCAGTTGCCCGGGTCGATAAAGCCGACGGTCACGAGCAGTCCGGGGCCGATATGCCGGGCGATATCCAGACCTCCGTGGCCTCCGGTGCGGTGCGAGCCAAAGTGTTGTTTGAGATGGTTGAGCATGGCTGGTTCCTACGTTGGGGTGGCGTGGCGCTGCACTTGGGTTGCGCGGCGCCACGCCCTGGGTTTAGGTTTGGGCTACTTGTGCGCCTTGCCTTGGTTGGCCACGGCGTCGATCTTGGCGGCGATGGTCGCCGGGTCGCCGATGTAGCGCTTGTCGAGGACGTTGAAATCGGCATCGAAGGTGTAGACGAGCGGCACGCCGGTGGGGATGTTGACCTTGAGGATCTCCTCGGGCGTGAGGTGCTCGAACTTCATGACGAGAGAGCGCAGGGAGTTGCCGTGTGCGGCGATGAGTACGCGCTTGCCGGCGAGCATCTGGGGGCGAATCTCGTCTTCGAAATAAGGCCAGGCACGGGCTATCGTGTCCTTGAGGCACTCGGTGTAGGGCAGCTGGTCGGGTGCGACATCACGGTATTGCTCCTGGGTGTGGGGATCGCGCGCGTCGTTCGGCTCGAGTGCCGGCGGGCAGATATCGAAGGAGCGGCGCCAGATGAGCACCTGTTCGTCGCCGTGCTCCGCCGCGGCATCGGCCTTGTTGAGACCCTGCAACGCGCCGTAGTGGCGCTCGTTGAGCTTCCAGGATTTGATGACGGGCAGCCACTCGCGATCCATTTGGCCGAGCACGATGTTGAGGGTGTGGATCGCGCGCTTGAGGCGCGAAGTGTAGCAGACGTCAAAGTCGAAACCGGCTTCTTTGAGGGCTCGACCGCCTGCGGCGGCTTCTTCGCGGCCCGTGTCGGTGAGCTCTGCGTCGGTCCAGCCGGTGAACAGGTTGAGTTTGTTCCACTCCGACTCTCCGTGGCGGATAAGGACGAGTTGGATCGTCTGTTGGTCTGTCTGGTTTGCCATAGGGGCCTCCTTAATGTGGCACGGCATGCGTGCCGTTTGTTTGACGCCGCAAAGGATACCCGTTTTAGGCTAAAAAGTTAACCAAGACTAACAAAATTGTTGTATTTGAATAGGATGGTGAAAGGGGATTGCTGAAATGTCTTGATCTGTAACAACTAGGGATGGAAATTGGACCTAGGTGTTACAGATCGAGACAGGAAGAAATGGTCCTATGGAAAATCTCGATCTGTAACAGTTAGCTGCAAAAACCGGCCCTTCGTGTTACAGATCGAGACATTCGGAGCCGTTTCTCAAAAACGTCTCAATCTGTAACATCTAGGCGCCAAAATTGGGTCTTCCTGTTACAGATTGAGATGTTTGAAGCGGTGAGCTTGAAGACCGAACTTGGGGCCCTTGTTGTCGTCCTTGAGGTCGGCGGCGCCCACTCGTAGGGCGTGCGTTACGCGATTGTTTCGAAACGGGTGGGAAACACAACGGGCCGGCGATGCTCCTAGTATGCCTATTCAACTGACTGACTAAATATCTAGGGGAGGATCGCGATGCAGGCAGATTCCGCTCAGCAGCAGGGCCTTTATCGCCCCGAATTCGACCACGATGCGTGTGGCATCGGCGCGCTCGCCGATATCAACGGTGAGCGCCATCACCAGATTCTGGACGATGCACTGTCCATTCTGGTCAACTTGGAGCACCGCGGCGGTACGGGACTCGAGAAGAACACCGGCGACGGCGCCGGCATCCTGTTCCAGGTTCCGCATCATTTTTTTCGCAAAGAGGCTCAAAAGTGCGGCCAGATTCTGCCGGCAGAGGGCGACTATGGCGTGGCCATGCTGTTCTTCCCGCAGGACGACAAGGGCGTAGAGGATGCCCGCCGCGTGTTTGAGGAGGGCTGCGCCGAGGCCGGCGTGCCGCTGCTCTTTTGGCGCGAGGTGCCCGTCGACCCGCACGACCTGGGCGAGACGGCCCGCGCCTGCATGCCTACTATCCTGCAGGCTTTCCTGGGCCGTCCGGACGACACGCCGGCGGGCGACGCCTTCGAGCGTCGTCTGTACGTGTGCCGCCGCACCATCGAAAAGAAGGCCGACGCTGAGTTCGCCCTGCGCGACAAGATCTTCTATGTGTGCTCCATGAGCTCGCGCACCATCGTGTACAAGGGCATGCTTGTTGCCACGCAGATGCGCCGCTTCTTCATCGACCTCAACGACGCCGCCGTCAAAACGGCCGTGGCACTCGTCCACTCGCGCTACTCCACCAACACTACGCCCAGCTGGGAGCGCGCGCACCCCAACCGCTTTATCATCCACAACGGCGAGATCAATACCCTCAAGGGCAACGTCAACTGGATTCGCGCCCGCGAACCCAACCTGTACAGCCCCGTGCTGCAGCACGATCTTGAGCGCGTGATGCCCATCATCAACCGCGAGGGCTCCGACTCCGCGATTCTGGACAATGTGCTTGAGTTTTTGGTCATGAACGGTCGTCCGCTCACGCGTGCCGCATCCATGCTGCTGCCCGAGCCGTGGGACCACAACGACAGCCTGAGTGAGGAGCGCCGCGCCTATGACGCTTACCAGTCCATGCTCATGGAGCCGTGGGACGGTCCTGCGGCCATCGCCTTTACCGACGGCCGTACCTTGGGTGCCGCCCTCGACCGTAACGGCTTGCGTCCCGCCCGCTACTATGTGACGCGCGACGGTCGCTTTATGCTGGCAAGCGAGGTGGGCACCATCGAGGTGAGCCCCGAGAACATCCTGACGAGCGGCTGTCTGGGGCCGGGCCAGATGCTCGAGGTTGACTTTGCCCGCGGCTGCGTGATCTACAACGATGAGCTGCGCGCCCGCTATGCCAAGGAAAAACCCTACCGCGACTGGATTGCCGAGGAGACGCTGGCCGTTGACGCGCTCGATGAGCCCGTCGCGCCCACGCCCGCCGAGGATACCGAGGTGCCCGCCGCCGTGCGCATGGCCAAGCTCGGGTATCACTGGGATGATGTTGACGAAGTCGTGCGTCCCATGGCCCAGCAGGGCAAGGCGCCGCTCGCCTCGATGGGTATCGATGCGCCGCTGGCCTGCCTGTCCAAGAAGACGCGCTCATTCTTCGACTACTTCTATCAGCTGTTCGCTCAGGTCACGAACCCGCCGATCGACGCCCTGCGCGAGCATATGGTCACTTCGACCACGCTCTACCTGGGCAACCACGGTAACCTGCTCGAGGACTCCCGTACGGCCTGCCAGCTGGTGCGCCTGGAGCGTCCGCTGCTGAGCGAGGAGGAGTTCGAGCGTATCTGCGCCATCGACCGCGTGGGCTTTAAGACCCGCCGTTTCCGTGCCGTCTACCGCCGCGATGCCGGCGAGGGTGCGCTGCAGGCTGCGCTCAAGCAGCTTGCAGAGGACGTTGAGGCCGCGGTTCGCGACGGCGTGAACATCGTGGTGTTGAGCGATCGCGCCGCTGCGGGCGAGGTGCCCGTACCGTCGCTGCTCGCCGTGGGCTGCGTGCACAACCACCTGATCCGCGCCGGCGTGCGTACCTTTGCCGACATCGTGGTGGAGTGTGGCGACGCCGTGTCCCCGCACGACTTTGCGGCGCTGGTGGGCTACTCCGCGAGCGGCATCTATCCGTACAACGCGCATGCGTGCATTCGCGACTTGGCGACGCACGGCGATCTGGACGTGACAGCTGAGCAGGGCATCGCCAACTACAACAAGGCTGCGACCGCCGGCATCGTCTCCATCATGTCCAAGATGGGCATCTCCACGGTGCAGAGCTACCACTCCGCGCAGATCTTCGAGGCCGTGGGCTTCACTCCGGAGTTCGTCAACGCGTACTTCGCCGGCACGGTGAGCCGTGTGGGCGGTATGGGTGTCGAGGACGTCGAGCGCGAGCAGAATGAGCGCTACGACGCCGCGCTCGCTATCCTTAAGAGCCCGGCTCCCGATCAGCTGCCCACACTGGGTCTGACTAAGTGGCGCCCGCTCGGCGGCGAGGATCACCTCATCGATCCGCAGACTGTCTACTTGCTGCAGACCGCCTGCCGTGAGGACAGCTACGACACCTTTAAGGAGTACAGCGCCCGCCTGCACCGCACCGGCCGTGCCGTGCGCCTGCGCGACCTGCTCGACTTTGATGCCAGCGGCCGCACCCCGGTTTCGCTCGACGAGGTGGAACCTGCGCTCAATATCGTCCGCCGCTTTAACACCGGCGCCATGTCGTATGGCTCCATCAGCAAAGAGGCGCACGAGTGCATGGCCATCGCCATGAACCGCCTGCACGGCCGTTCCAATTCCGGCGAGGGCGGCGAGGATCCGCGTCGCGAGACCCCACTGGCTAACGGTGACTCCAAGAACTCCGCGATCAAGCAGGTAGCAAGTGCGCGATTTGGCGTGACGAGCCGCTACCTGTGCAGCGCCTTCGAGATTCAGATCAAGATGGCCCAGGGCGCCAAGCCTGGCGAGGGCGGTCACCTGCCCGGCAAGAAGGTCTACCCCTGGATTGCCGAGGTCCGTCAGTCCACGCCCGGCATCGGCCTGATCTCGCCTCCGCCGCACCACGACATCTACTCCATCGAGGACCTGGCAGAGCTGATCTTTGACCTTAAGAACGCCAACCCCGGCGCGCGCGTGTCGGTCAAGCTGGTCAGCGAGGCCGGCGTCGGCACCATCGCCACCGGCGTGGCCAAGGGCGCTGCCGACAAGATTTTGATCAGCGGCCACAATGGCGGCTCGGGTGCCGCTGCGCGCGACTCTATCTGGCACGCGGGTCTGCCGCTGGAGCTTGGCCTTGCCGAGGCCCAGCAGACGCTGCTGCAAAACGGTTTGCGCTCACGCGTGGTGCTCGAGGCCGATGGCAAGCTCATGGACGGCACCGACGTCGCCGTCGCCTGCCTGCTGGGTGCCGAGGAGTTTGGCTTTGCGACCATGCCGCTCATCTCCATGGGCTGCCTCATGCAGCGCGACTGCCAGCAGGATACCTGCCCGGCCGGCATCGCTACGCAAAACTGCCGCCTGCGTCGCGGCTTCCGCGGCAAGCCCGAGCACGTTGAGCACTTTATGCTCTTTGTTGCCGAGCAGCTGCGCGAGGTCATGGCGAGCCTGGGCTTCCGCACCGTCGACGAGATGGTCGGCCATCCCGAGTGCTTGCGCCAGATCGAGGTCCCGGGCAACCGCAAGGCCAACCTGCTCGATCTGTCGCCCGTGCTGGCAAGCGCGACCTGCGAGTTCGGTGCCCATATTCCGGGTGCCGACGGCCGTCACTTCCTGCCGCAGATGGCCGCGGACAGCGAGCTCGACAAGACGCTCGACTCCACGTTGTTTGTGCCCTATACGGCCGATGCCCGTGCGCACCTGCGTCCGATTCGCTTCCGCGCCGATATCGCCAACGTCAACCGCTGCGTGGGCACCATCCTGGGCAACGCGGTGACCAAGGCGCATCCCGAGGGTCTGCCCGCCGGCTCCATCACCATCGATTGCGATGGTTCGGCTGGCCAGAGCTTTGGCGCGTTCCTTCCGCGTGGCATTACGCTCAACGTGTGCGGCGACGCCAACGACTACTTTGGCAAAGGCCTTTCGGGCGGCGAGGTGTCGGTGCGCCCCAACCCGCATGCGACCTACAAGTTCGACGAGAACATCATCGTGGGCAACGTTGCATTCTTTGGTGCTACGAGCGGCCGCGGCTTCATTAACGGCCTGGCCGGTCAGCGTTTTGCCGTGCGCAACTCCGGTGCCACCGTAGTGGTCGAGGGCTGCGGCAACCATGGCTGCGAGTACATGACGGGCGGTCTGGCGCTCATCCTGGGCGAGGTCGGGCAGAACTTCGCTGCCGGTATGACGGGTGGCGTGGCCTATGTCTTTGACCAGTACGGCACGCTCGATGCCCGTGTGAACCACGAGAGCGTTGAGCTCAAGGCCCCGACGGCCGGCGAGCTGGCGCAGATTCGCGAGCTCATCCAGGAGCACGTGGACGCGACGCAGAGCCCGCGTGGCATCAAGCTGCTCTACAGCTTTGAGACGATGAGCAAGCACTTTGTGAAGGTCATTCCGACCGAGTATGAGCGCGTGCTGGCGATTGTCGCCGCGGGCGAGGCTGCCGGCAAGACGCATGCGCAGGCTGAGGAGCTGGCGTTTGACATCGTGACCGGTCGCGCCGACGCTGCTGATGTTGCCCGCTTTGATGTCGCGGGCGGCGCTGCCGGCTCTGTTGCTTCGACCAAGAAGGAGGCGTAAGTGCCATGGGTAAGCCCGGTGCTTTTCTTGATATCGATCGCGTGACCCACGAGCTTCGCCCCGTGGAGGAGCGCAGCCATGATTTTGATCCGCTGTACGTGGAGCTCGATGACGATGCACGTCGCGCTCAGGCGAGCCGCTGCATGATGTGCGGCGTGGCGTTTTGTCAGATGGGTGCGAGCTTTGGCAAGGCACGCCCGAGCGGCTGCCCGCTGCACAACCTGATTCCCGAGTGGAATGAGCTGGTGTACCGCGGCCGCTGGGACGAGGCTGCCGAGCGTCTGTCGCTCACCTCGCCCATGCCCGAGTTCACGAGTCGCGTGTGCCCGGCGCTGTGCGAAGCCGCGTGCAACCTGGGTTCGGTCGATGGCCAGCCCACGACGATCCATGACAACGAGCGTGCGATCAGCGACCATGAGTGGGCAAATGGCGGTCCGCGTCGCTTTGAGCCGGCGGGAGAGGACGCGCCCACGGTCGCCGTGGTGGGCTCCGGTCCTGCTGGCCTGGTGGCTGCGTGGGAGCTCGCGCGTCGCGGTGCCCGCGTGACGGTGTTTGAGCGTGACGACCGCCCGGGCGGCCTGCTCATGTACGGCATTCCCAACATGAAGCTCGAGAAGTCCGTGGTCGAGCGTCGCGTGGCGCTCATGCGCGAGCTGGGCATTGTGTTTGAGCTGAGCGCCGACGTGACGGACCCTGCGGTAACAGCCAAGCTCAATGGCTTTGACGCCGTTGTGGTGGCTGCTGGTGCCCGTGCTCCGCGCGGGCTTTCGGCTACGAATGTGGATGCCCCGGGCGTGGTGTATGCCGTGGACTACCTGACGGCCTCGACCGTCTCGGTGCTCGATGGTGGTGAGCCCGCGGTGAACGCGCGCGGCCTGGACGTTGTGGTCATTGGCGGCGGCGATACGGGAAACGACTGCGTGGGTACCGCGGTGCGCCAAGGCGCGCGCAGCGTGCGCCAGTTTGAGTTCTTGCCGGCTGTGCCCGATAAGCGCGCGGCGAGCAACCCCTGGCCGCAGTGGCCCAATGTGAAGAAGACCGACTACGGCCAGCAGGAGGCTATCGCTGCGATGGATGGCGAGATGCGTGCCTGGGGCGTGGATACGCTCGAGGTACTGCTGGATAAGAAGGGCGCGGCAGCGGGCCTGCGCGTGGTCGATCTGGATTGGTCGGCCGGCAAGCCTGAACGCATTGCGGGCTCCGAGCGCGAAGTGCCGGCGCAGCTGGTGCTCATCGCCTGCGGCTTTACGGGCCCGGAGCACGGTGTGTTCGACGCCGTTGGCGTGTCCGTTGCCACTGCTGGTCGTCCGCTGCCTGTGATGGCTGCCGAGGGCTCGCATCTTGCGGCGCGTGTCGACGGCGTCGCCGCGGGCGCCACACCGGTATACGTGGCCGGCGATGCTCGCAATGGCAGTTCGCTCGTGGTAAGCGCCATGGCCGACGCCCTGGCCTGCGCTGCCGAAGTCGCCGAGGCGCTGGAGCTGTAAGGCGGCTGTTCACAATTGAATCGTCAAGGGCTGTCCCCAACTGCCGGCACATAAGGAGCGTCCCCAAGTGCCGGCATGCTGGGGACGTTCCTTTTGGGTCGGCATTCGGGGACACTTCTTGCGGGTTTGCGACCGATTTGTTCGTTTGTCGACGCGCGAGTGTCCATTCGGCGTCTTTTTGAGCTGTGGTCACCTGTTGTTTCTGTGGTGGCTGTGGGCATATGGCTCAAAAGGGCGGGTTGGCCGTCTATGTTTACCTGCGGTTTTATTGCGGTGCGCATTTTCGGTCAAGCATCCCGTCAAGTGTTTGGTCAGCAGTTGGTTTGCAGCCGGAGGCCTATTTTGTCCGTGCTGACAGTGGCTGCCCACCCTCCTCGTAAGCTCAAATTGAGGTTCATCAGTTTGAGGAGGATGCCGTGACTGACCACGTTTTAGACCGAGCGCATCTGGCCGAAGCCGTCGGTAACGATATTGCCGACATGGCCCATTTTTGGATGCTGCGGAAGTTTCAGTTTTTGGAGCCGGCGCGCGAGCAGTTCGAGATCATTGTCGACCCGTGGCTCGGCTATTGCACCGAGCCTTCCCAAAACGAAATCATGGCCTACAACATGGCATTTACCGATTGGCTGCTCTTCGAGCGCCCCTATCGCCATGGCAAGACGCTGCTCGAGCTGTATGTTGATGAGCCGCCGGCATCGCTTTCGCCTGCCTCGCTCAAGCGGCTCGAGCAGGTACGCGACACGCAGTATTTCTCGCGCTTTGGCATTTTGGACAAGGATCCTGCGACTGGTATGGTCGCGCTGAAGGACACACGCACCGACCGTCGCTTTGACGTCTACGATCCGCATATCGTGCAAAAGGAGCATTGGAGCGACGGAGCGATTGCGGTGCGCCTCGCCTGCGTCGACGATGTCTGGCTGACGGCGGGACAACTCTATCTGTATGACATCGCACGCCTGAGTGACACGGCGGTCGATGGGCCTGGTGCGGTGCATCCGGAGGACCTGCAGGATGGCTTTGACACCTCGTGCATCAGTTTCTTCTTGCGTCTGGTCCGCGACATCATGGGCGCCCAGGGGCGGTACGTAAAGTCGCTCAACATCTACGAGCAGGAGTGGGAGTAAGGGATGGGCTGTCGCAGCGCCGCCGCGTGTCTATTTGTCTCGATCTGTAACGTTTAGGGACAAAAAACCGGTCTACCTGTTACAGATCGAGACGAATGCTTGGGCGCTGCTGATTTGTCTAAATCTGTAACGTTTAGGGCCCTGGAGAACGTCTAACTGTTACAGATCGAGACGTTTGGCACCTGGTTGGGGGGAATGTCTCAATCTGTAACATCTACAGGCCAAAACTCGACCTACCTGTTACAAATTGAGACAAAGGTTGGACGCGGTGTCGAAAGATCTCGATCTGTAACATCTAGCGGCCAAAAATCGGTCTTCCTGTTACAGATCAAGACATTTGTCAGCGGAGGCAACGGTGACGATGGTCCATTTGTCTGACGTGGTGGTGATGAAAGTGTCTAATACCGTTCTCAAACACAAACATGCGACTCGCAACACGTTGGCGCGGAACAGGATGCTCGCGCGGCTCACGGAGGCGACCGAGCAAGGTACGCTGCTCGCAACGCATGACAATACCGAGCTCATGTGGTTGCGACGCCATGTTGGAACCGACGATATTGCGGAGCCCGAGCCGTACCTGTTCTGTTTTCAGCATGATTGGGATGCATTGACGCTGACGGAGCGAGCACTGAGGACTATCAGAGGGCTTGCGGAATTTCATCCCGATTGGGCGTTTTGGGGATATGACGCCGCACTGATATGGGGTCTGGAGGTGCCGAATGATCTGCTCGGGCCGCGTTATCTTGTTAAGACAGGTTGCTCGGTGCCGCTGAGTGCAGGATGTCGGCTGTTGCGTCCGCAGGCGGCGGGTGCGCTTGAACAAGTCGACGGCGTGTGGGCGACGCCGTTTTGGCGCACGGTAGATGATTGCTTGCTGCGTGCGCCGTTCTCCTACGGGTTGGCGATTGCCGATTCTGCACTGCGGGCGAAAGGCGTATCGCGTGGGGATTTGTGCGAGCGCCTCCGCGTCGATTGTAAGGGCAGGCGAGGGTATCGCAGGGCACAGGTGATTGCGTCGTATGCGGACGGGCTGTCCGAAAACGGCGGCGAGTCTCGGTTCCGAGCGTTCTTTATTGCGTACGGCTTTCCGGTTCCGGAGCTGCAGGTGGAGTTTCGCGACCCGCTCGATCCGAGCCAGGTGTTTCGCGTCGACTATTTTTGGCGGCTCGAGAACGGGACGTGTGTCATCGGCGAGCTCGACGGAAAGGGGAAGTACACCTTGCAGAACGGCGAGGGTCGGGAGTCGGTCGACCCATTCGTGGCAGAACGTCAACGGGAGTCCCATCTGACAATGCTCGGGCATAAGGTGCTTCGGTTTACGTTTAACGAACTCAAAGACCCGGGGAAGCTGGTCGAGAAAATGAGGCTGGCGGGTATTCCGCGACGGGCTGATTTGGCTGAGGAATGGAGATGCCGGTGGTATGGGCGCTGAGAGGTTTTGTCTCAATCTGTAACGTTTAGAGGTTATTTGAGCTCGTAACTGTTACAGATCGAGACAAACCGCTGAAACGTCGACCGAATGTCTCGATCTGTAACATCAAGGGGCCCAATAACCCTGTACCTGTTACAGTTCGAGACATTCCCCTGATGTTGCTGGGATGGGGCTGCAACGTATTCCGTCCCCCACATCCCCTCTTCCCTCCGTTAACCGATATGTTTGACTTTAGTTCGCTGCATTAGGTGATAATGGACAAATGTTCAAGTTAATTGCGAGGGAGGAGCTCGATATGGCGTCTGCCGATCGTTCCACGTTGTTTATCAATGCGACCGTCCTGGATGGTTCGGAGCATATGGAGCCGCAACCCGATATGGCCGTGACTGTTGAGCGCGGTGTCATCACGTGGATGGGGCCGAGTGCTGTGGCGCAGGCACCTGCAGGTGCCGAGGTCATCGACCTGGCAGGTGCGTATCTCATGCCCGGTCTCATCAATATGCATGTGCATCTGTGCGGTTCGGGCAAGCCGGTTTCGGCGGGCGATGCGGGCGCGCTGATGAAGAAGCTCGATAATCCCGTGGGGCGCGCCATCGTGCGCCATATTCTTAAGGGCAGCGCCCAACAACAACTGGCAAGCGGCGTGACCACGGTGCGCGGCGCGGGCGACCCACTGTTTGCCGACATCGCCGTTCGTAATGCCATCGACGCCGGCAAGTATCAAGGTCCTCGCCTGGTGGCGCCGGGAACGGGCGTCACGGTGCCGGGCGGCCATGGTGCGGGCTTGTTCGCCCAGGTGGCAAACAGTCCCGCCGAGGCAGCCGAACAGGTGCGCGACCTGTATGCGCGCGGTGCCGACGTCATTAAGCTGTTCGTAACGGGCGGTGTGTTCGATGCGACCGAGGTGGGCGAGCCGGGCGTGCTGCGTATGCCGGTGGAGGTTGCCGCGGCGGCGTGCAAGGCGGCGCACGATATGGGCCTTCCGGTCATGGCCCATGTCGAGAGTACCGAGGGTGTGAAGGTTGCGCTTGAGGCCGGCGTTGACACGATTGAGCACGGCGCTCCGTTGACGTCCGAGATTCTGGAGCTGTACCGTGGCACCGCGGGCACGCAGCTCGAGGGGCGTGCGCCCAGCGTTACCTGCACTATCAGCCCGGCGCTGCCGTTTGTATTGCTCGACCCGGAAAAGACCCATTCGACCGATACACAAAAGAAGAACGGCGACATCGTGTGCTCGGGCATCATCGAGAGCGCCCGTGCCGCACTGGAAGCTGGCGTTAAGGTGGGCCTTGGCACGGACTCGAGCTGCCCGTTCGTGACGCAGTACGACATGTGGCGTGAGGTGGCCTATTTTGCCAAGTACGTGGGTGTGAGTAACGCCTTCGCGCTGCATACGGCCACGCAGGTCAATGCCGAGCTGCTGGGGCTGGGCGGCGAGACCGGCACAATCGAGTGCGGCAAGGCCGCCGATATCCTGGTGACGCGCAAGAATCCGCTCGATGACCTGTGCGCACTGCGTGAGCCGATGCACGTGATGTGCCGTGGTGATCTGGTGCGCAAACTCAAGGTGAAGCGTATTCCCGAGGTGGACGCCGAGCTCGACGCGATTATGGCCATGCCTGCCGAGGCGTTGGCCGAGGAGCTTGCCCGCGATGGCGTGGCGTAAGCGCGCGATATGGCGATGCGACAAAGGGACAATCCTTTTGTCATAATCAGAAAAAGCCGAGGTCCCAGTGCGAGGCCTCGGCTTTTATTTGTCCCATGGTATGGCGGCTATGAGCGCGTCTCCATCTTGGCATGGCACTTGGGGCAGGTGACGCGGATCTTGCCTTTGCCCTTGGGAACGGAGAGCATCTGGCCGCAGTTGGGGCACTTGAGATAGGCCGTGGTCTTGCGGCCCTTCCACATCTTCTTGGCTGTGCGCTTGGCACGTTCAAAGTCTTCCTTGCTAGTACCGGCTGCGCGCGAGGCGTTGGCCGCTGCAGCTCCGCCGCCCAAGCTAGCTACAAACTTGCCCAAGCCGGGTACGTTTGCAGTCGCGGCGACAAAGGCCTCGTTCTCCTTGCGACGTGCATCGATATTTTTGGACAGGCCGCGCAGCACGCCAATCACGATTACGGCGATGGCAATCCAGCTGAGCCACTGGATACGAGCCATCGAACCGATCATGGCGATGATAATGCCTGCGAAGCCCATCACGATGGTGAGTTCGTCAGCGCCATTGCGGCCCTTCATAAAGTCATTCATGCAAATTGCCTTTCATTCGATATGCCGCACGCCTTTATACCCGATTTAGAGCAAGGGGGACAGGTTAATCTGCACCAATGTGGTGCAAACGTACCTGTCCCCGGAATACCAAGACGGTGCAAAGAAGTCTGTCCCCAATGCCCCAATTACTTGGAGAGTTTGTCGACGACGCGTTCGATTTCGGCGAGCTTGGCGGCTTTGAGGTCTTCGTCGCCCGATTCGATTGCCGAAGTCACGCAGCCCTCGATATGCGCCTTGAGCACGTCGGCGTTAATGCGCGCGAGGAGCGCCTGTGTGGCCATGAGCTGCGTGGAAATATCGACGCAGTAGCGGTCCTCATCGACCATCCGCAGGATGCCGTCGATCTGACCGCGTGCCGTCTTGAGCATGCGGGTCACCGATTTATGGTCTGCCATCATAGCGGGTCCTCGTTTCTGGTCGATGGGGTCGAATGCTTCTGGTAGCTGCTACGCGGTGGCCACGGACAAGGCGTGGAACTTCTCGCCCGCGGCCTCGACAGCGGCGGCGAGCTGCTCGGCGGTCACGGTGTCGGCGCACTCCACCTGGACGGCCTGGGTCTCGTGATCGGCGTCGGCGTCGGTCACGCCGACCACGTTGAGCAGTGCCGTCTCGACAGTGGCGTCGCAGTGGCCGCACATGAGGCCGGAAGTTTTGATTGTGTAACGCATGGGTATCCCTCTCTGTCGTGTTGGCTTTCTCAACCACCCGACCTTGACCTTCAAGCCGTCGCTCGCGTACCAAAGTACGCGTCGCTCCTCTTTCAGGTCAATCTCGGGCACCTGGAAAATCCGTTCTAAATGGACGTAATGGTGAGCCTATTTTGCCACTTTAGGCTTAAAGGATTTTAGGCGCAGCGCATTGCTTACGACGCAGACGCTCGACAGGCTCATGGCCGCGGCGCCAAACATCGGCGAGAGTTGCCAACCGGTGAGGGGGAAGAACACGCCCGCGGCGAGCGGAATGCCGATGCCGTTGTAGAACAGCGCCCAGAACAGGTCTTGCTTGATGTTGCGAATCGTGGCGCGCGAAAGCTCGATGGCTCGCGCAACATCCATGAGGTCGCTGCGCATGAGCACCACATCCGCCCCTTCCTTGGCGATGTCGGCGCCGGTGCCGATCGCAAGGCCCACGTCGGCGCGCGCCAGGGCGGGGGAGTCGTTGATGCCGTCTCCCACCATGGCGACCTTGCTGCCCGCATCCTGCAACTCGCGCATGTGGCGCTCCTTGTCGGCGGGGAGGACGTCGGCGATGACCTGCTTACTGCTCAGTCCCACGCGGCGGGCGATTGCCTCGGCCGTCACGCGGTTGTCGCCGGTGAGCATGCGCACGTCGACGCCAAGCGAGCGCAATGCGGCGATGGCCCCGGCGCTCGTCTCCTTGACCTCATCAGCCACGGCAATGGTGCCGGCAAGCTCGCCGTTCTTGGCAAAGAACAGCGGCGTCTTGCCCTCGGCGGCAAATTGCTCGGCAAGACCCGCGGGCACGGTAACGCCCAGCTCGTCCATCAGGCGTACGTTGCCGGCTGCAATGGCGTTTTGCCCCTCGTGCGCCGTAACGCCACGACCGGGCACGGCAGTAAAGTCTTCGACCATGCGCGCGACGATCCCGCGTGTCTCGCACTCGGCCATAATCGCCTCGGCCAGCGGGTGCTCGCTCGAGCGCTCCAGCGCGGCGGCCAGCTTGAGCAGCGCTTTTTCGCTCATGGCGGGCGAGCCGTCGGCGCGCGTGGCTACTACGATATCGGTCACAGCAGGCTTGCCGCGGGTGACCGTGCCCGTCTTATCGAGCACCACGGTACCTACGCTGCGCAGGTTCTCCAGCGCCTCGGCGCTCTTAAAGAGAATGCCCATCTCGGCGCCCTTGCCGGTGCCGACCATAATGGCGACGGGCGTGGCCAGGCCCAGCGCGCACGGGCAGCTGATCACCAGCACGGCCACGGCGGAGGTGAGCGCCTCGTTTATGCTGCCGGTCAGTGCCATCCACGCCGCAAAGGTCACGGCCGAGATCACGAACACCACGGGCACGAACACACCGGCGACCTTGTCGGCCATGCGGGCGATGGGCGCCTTGGTGGCGTTGGCGTCCTCGACGAGCTGGATAATCTTGGCGAGCGACGTGTCGGCACCCACACGCGTGGCGCGGAAGGTAAACGAGCCCGTGCGGTTGACCGTGGCCGCATTGACAGTGTCGCCGGCGGTCTTCTCCACGGGAATGGATTCGCCGGTGAGCGCGCTTTCGTCCACGGCCGAGCTGCCCTCGAGTACCACGCCGTCGACGGGGATGGACTCGCCGGGGCGCACACGCAGCACCTGGCCGGGCAGAATGGCATCGACGTCGACGGTGGCCTCGCTGCCGTCCTCTGCCACGACGGTCGCGGTCTTGGGTGCTAAGTCGATGAGCGCCTCGATAGCGCCGCCGGTCTTGGACTTGCTGCGCGTCTCGAGGTATTTGCCCACGGTGACGAGCGACAGGATGGTGCCAGCGCTCTCAAAATACAGGTTGTCCATGCTCGTCATCATGGCCTCGTGCACCTGACCTGCGGCTAGCTGGTCGGCCATGATGAACATGGCGTAGAGCGACCAGGCGATGGAGGCGGTGGCGCCCACGGCGATGAGGGCGTCCATGGTGGGTGCGCCGTGCGCGAGCGATTTAAACCCGTTGATAAAGTACGCGTCGTTGACATAAACGATGGGGATGAGCAGGACGAGCTCGGTGAGGGCGAGCGTCATGCTGTGGGTATGGTCGGTGAAAATGCCGGGCAGCGGCCAGCCGAGCATGTGCCCCATGCCTATGTAGAACAGTGGGATGAGGAATGCGATCGAGACGATGAGGCGGGTGCGCATGGCAGAGGCAGCGGCCTCCAACTTTTTGGTCGGCGACTCCATATGGGCGGCGCCGGACCTGGCTTGCGCGCTGCCACTTGAGCCGGCGGCATCGGTGCCCGTGCTGACGGGCGAGGCCGAATAGCCCGCGCGATCGACGGCGGTGCAGATGTCATCGGGGCTGACCTGCGCGGGGTCGTAGTCCACCAGCATGGAACCGGCGAGTAGATTGACCGCGACGCTTTGGACGCCGTCGAGCTTGCTCACGGCGCGGTCAACATGCGCCTGGCAGGCGGCGCACGTCATGCCGCCCACGTCGAACTTATCTTGAGCCATGGCTTCTCCTTTCTGTAGTTCGGTGTTGGAATTGTTAACCTACCGATACTATACACCCATACCCCCTGGGGGTGTCCAGTACAGAAATAATATATGAGATTTCGTTACAGATGAGGATGGATGGTTGGCCGATGGACCGTCCCAACCAATCATCTCAATCTGTAACATCTAGCAGGGAAAATGACCTCTAACTGTTACAGATCGAGACAATTGCCGGGGAGGGGTCCCGTTGCGGCAAGACGCTCGCCGCCTAGATACAGAACCCGGGGATCACACAGGTTAGCTTGTTTGGCTTTTCCGCAGGCGTTGCGTACGTAAAGACGTCGCCGTCGTGTCCCACGCGGTTCATATAGAGCGTGCCTTCGCTCTCCGATGAGTCGGGGCTCACCGTGCGCTCCCACCAGCAGGTGTCCTTGCCCTTCCACCGGCGAACCAGCATCTCGTTCGTGGTATACGGACTTACCTTGAGCTCGCGGAAGAGCTGATACTCCTTGCCCTCGCCGTTGTAGATGTCTGCCAGGTAGTGATAGTCCTCGGCAAACGAATCGGACGGTTGCGTACCGCACAGCTCGACCATGGCGGGCAGCCAAAGGGTTGCGGGCAACTCGCTCAGGCACGATGCGCTGTTGGCGGCGCCCACATTGTTCGAGACCTTCTTGACCCCTTTAATGAGTGCGCGCAACTCGTTGGGCAGCAGCTTAAGGCCGTCGCCGTTGAGCCATTTCCGCAGCTCGCAATCTGCCCAGCCGGCGCTCGGCGGTTCAGCTGCAGCGTTGCGCTCGGCAATACCCGCGTCGAACATAAACGTCAGCCCGGCCTTGCCCGTACCGTCCAGAAGCTCATCGTGACGGATGCCCACAAGCTGCGCGCCGACCTCCAGCCCGTTGGTGAGCGTGACACGCTTGGTGCACGGATAGGGGATATGCCCATCAGCGTCGAGCAGGTGGTAACGCTTGGCAATCTCGCGTGCCTCGCTACGGGTCTCGGCGGCCTTAATCTTGAGCGAAATCTCCTGCAGCTGATCCCAGGTGTAGTCGTCAAGTGAACCGCGGATGCCGTCAAGGTAGTCGGGGATGCCAAAGCCATGGGTTGCCGCCCCGATAACGCTGAGCCCCGCAACGGCTGCGATAGCGCCGCCGATAATAAAGCGGCGGCGGGTCATGGCATCGTGGCGGGCCTGATTCAGGATCTCTCGTGCGCGCTCGCCGGCGACGTCGACCTTAAGGTGCGTGCCAGAATCGATATCAATCGCGGCCTCGTCTCCTGTGCCTTCGCGGCCCTCGGATTCGGCATCAGTGAGGTATGCCGAGAGCACCTCGAGCATCTGCTGCTCGGTGGGACGATCGCACTGCTCGACTGAGAGACCCTTCATGATGATTTGGACGAGCGCTTCATCGCCCTCGCAGCGCGGCTCGAGCGGCGCCGGCTTGGTCTTGGTCTTTACGAGATAGAACGAGCCGGTCGCAGCGGCGTCCGTCGACTCAAAGTCAAACGGTTTGCGACCGCTGTAGAGCTGGTACAGAATGCTCGAAAGCGCGTAGACATCGATTGCCGGCGAACGGCGAAGGGCCGCGATGCCTTCGATATCCTGCGTGAGCATCTCGGGCGCGGCGTATGCGGGCGTGGCAAAGCGCCAGATGTCGGCGCGCCGGGTGATCGTGTCGTCGCCGAGAGCCATGGTCGCGGAGCCCATGTCGATGAGGCAGGGGTCAAAGGAGCAGTCAGCAATCTGCTGCTCGAGCGTTCGGCTGGTGGTGCGGAACATGATATTGGCGGGCGACAGATCGCGATGGATGACCGGGTTCACGAGGCCTTGGGTCATCAAGAGCGCACGAAGCACGGCGTTTCCGACGGCGGCGACCATCTGGGTGGTCAGCCCGCCCGAGGCGTCGTGCGGAAGCAGGGGCAGCGCCTGCTTGAGCGAGGTGCCCTCGACCCACTCCATGAGGATGAGAGGGTCATCCTCGCACGATCCGTAGCCATAGACGCGCGGAAATCCGCGCAGGTGCGAGACGGTACACAGATGACGGTACTCCTCGAACAGCGCGGCGGTGCTGGCCAGGTGCGCTGCCGATTGCTCGGCGGAGCGGTCGGGGGCTTGGCCGGAAAGGATGGCGTTGTCCTTGAGTAGCTTGACGGCAAAGACCTCGCCGCTCGTGTTGGTCGCGCGCAGCACGTGCCCGATGTTGCCGTTGTTGCGGTGGGCCGTCTGGAGAATAAGCGTCATAAACCGACGCTTGGCCTCGTCCTCGGCGCTGGGGTCGACCGCCACGGCGGTGTCGAACGTGTCAAGACGGATGAGTTTGTCGCCATAGGCGCTATCGGTAGTATCCATGGCGTTCCTTTGTCTGGCATGGGTTGCCGCACGTATACGTGAGCAGTGCGGATATCGGTAAAGAACCATGATAGCCGCACTGCCCACGTATGCCGCTGAGTATTGTCGTTTACGACGCAGAAGGTAGAAGACGAAAGACGGACGGCGACCGTCTTCCGATCGCCGTCCGTGCTAGTCCACAATGACAAGGAATGTCGTGTAGAGACCCAGATGGAGCCTGTCGCTGTTGGCGATTTCCACGGGGGGATAGACTTTGCCGGGTTCGCGTTGGTCGCGCGGCGGCTCAATCACAATATCGCCGTCGCCCGCGCCCGATTCGAGCACTGTGCCGTTGGTCGATCCAAGGCCCTGGGCGTACCAGTGCTCACCCTCGAGCCAAATACGAAGATGCTCGCGCGAGGCGTCGGCGCCTACATCGGTGATGCTGGGCGAGGTTTTGGGCAAAGAACCAATCACGGTGCCGCGCGGATCGCGTGTGAGGGAATGGATTTGCATGTCGGCGCAGTTGTCGGCATGGGTTCTGAGCAGACCGAGGTTGGGAGCGACGGTGTGCGGCTGCTCCAGGCTGCTCATAAAGCCACGTCCGACGGTAGTTTCGGTGGTGCCAAAGTGCCCGCCCGTCTTGCTGTCGCAAAAGCGCTCGACGGTGGCCACGCCCTGAACGGGATCGGCGAGCGCTCCCGTTGCCACAAAGAGCATAAGGTAAAGCGTGCTTTTCTCGCGCACGGCATTGCCGTCAAAGTTGTCGATGCGATTGAGGGCATTTGCATATAGGCGGCTGTCCAGCTTGTAGCTGGCGAGAGCCGACATCATTTCGTTGGCGGCCGGACCGCGATAGTGCTCGGCGATTGCCTGATAGGCGGACTCGCCGCCGCCGAGCTTGCTGCAGATTGCCGCGGAAAGGTTGAGCGTGGTGACGGTAAAGTCGCTGTAGATGGCGGGCGCGCACTGGTCAGGCTTGCGATGGACGATGTAACGGGTGAGATACGAGCGGTTGGAAGAGCATTTCTCGAGCAGGGTACTGCCGAGATAGGAGTTTCCATTGATGAGCATTCGGGCGATCTCGAGATGTTTAAGACCGCCGAACGAGCGAATATCGTTATAGAGGACCGAGCAAGGCGTCTCTGCTGCCACGGATACCTCCTTTGATTGCTTCCTAGCCAATATGGCGATAGGAATTAATGGCCCCCGGTGGGCGACGTATTAAATGGTTGCGCAATATATAGCGTAACCAAAGCAACATTATAGGCCACATGTTCGAAATTGCAGGAAGACCGAGAGATTTGGTTTGGATTGAACGGAAATCCCCCTCTGTCTTGATCTATAACAATTAGGGCCGATTTTACTCGTTAACTGTTACAGATTGAGACGTTTGTGAGCCGTGTCGACCGTTTGTCTCGATCTGTAACACGTAGAGGAAGATTTGCCCTGTAGATGTTACAGATTGAGACAATCAGCCAGGCCCGCCCCGTCCGCCTCGTCATCTGTGGTTTACGTGGGGGCATGCGAAGCACGGGTATACTAACCGGCGGCGAATCTGCTCCATCGCTTAGAGCTGCTGCGTCTGGACGGCGCGTGATAGGGCTGCCAAAGCGATCGCCAGCGTGCTGAGCAACGTCCTCTCTGTGCGCACCCGTTTTTGTATGTATTAGCGCACTACCAAGCACGCCCGCGCGGCCGCATGCCGTGCCCATAACGCGTGCAGATAAGGAACAACGACATATGCGTAATTCTGTATCCGACGTCACGGACGCCGAGATTCTGGACGAGACCCGCGAGGCCATGACCCAGGCTGCCTTCGATGCCGCCGATGAGGCCAATGCTGCCCAGGCCGTCGAGTCCGCTACCGAGAGCCTGCCCGCCTTTGACGAGCTGGGCCTCTCCGACGAGATGCTTCGTGCTATCGAGAACCTGGGCTACACGGCGCCGACGCCCGTGCAGGCCGGCTCCATCCCCGTGGTGCTCGAGGGCCGCGACCTGCTTGCCGCCGCTCAGACCGGCACCGGCAAGACGGCCGCCTTTTTGCTGCCGACCATGAACAATCTGGAGCACATCGCTCCTCCCAAACCCGTGCGCGAGCGCGGCGGCCGCAACCGTCGTCGCGGTGCTAAAAAGCCCGAGGGCAACGGTCGCGGCCCCGTGATGCTCGTCATCACCCCTACGCGCGAGCTTGCCCAGCAAATCGACGAGGTCGCAAGCAAAATCGCCGACGTCACCGGCCATGTTGCCGTGACCGTCGTGGGCGGCGTGAGCTACAAGCCGCAGACCGCGGCACTTAAGTACGGCTGCGACATCCTGGTCGCAACGCCGGGCCGTCTGGTCGATCTGATCGAGCAGGGCGCCTGCCACCTGGACGAGGTTAAGGTCCTGGTGCTCGACGAGGCCGACCGTATGCTCGACATGGGCTTTTTGCCCGCCGTCCGGCGCATTGTGCGCGAGACGCCGGCCGAGCGTCAGACGCTGCTGTTCTCGGCGACCCTCGACGAGGAGGCCGTGGGCGAGATCACCGACCTGGTGAGCGACCCGGCCCGCGTGGAGATCGCACCTGCCACGTCGACCGCCGACACCGTCGACCAGTTTGTGTTCCCGGTGTCCATCGAGGCCAAGAATAACCTGTTGCCCGAGTTCCTCAAAAAGGAGGGCCCGGAGCGCACCATCGTCTTTATGCGTACCAAGCACCGCGCCGACAGCTGCTGCCGTCGTCTGGAGCGCAAGGGCATCAAGGCCGCCGCGATTCACGGCAACCGCAGCCAGGCCCAGCGCGAGCGTGCCCTTTCGGCCTTCCGCGACGGCACCGTCGACGTGTTGGTGGCGACCGACGTGCTCGCCCGCGGCATCGACATCAGCGACGTGCGCTACGTCGTGAACTTTGACGTGCCGGCCGAGCCGACCGACTACATCCACCGTATTGGCCGTACGGGTCGTGCCGGCGAGCTGGGCTGGGCCATCACGTTTGTGACCGAGCAGGATGTCGATGAGTTCTACGAGATCGAGAAGCTCATGGACAAGACCGCCGACATCTACGAGGCCGGCGACCTGCATGTGGGCCCCAATCCGCCCGCGGTTGACCCCGAGCGCGATCCTGCGGCCTTTAAGGTGAAGAAGAAGACCAAGCGCGGCAAGTCCAAGAGCAAGAAGAAGCTTGAGCAGGCGCGTCGCGACGGCAAACGCAACGGCGATGACTACGGCGATGTGGCCGGTCGTTCCAACCGCGGTCGCGACGAGCGTCGCGGCGATGGCGAGCGTCCGAGCCGTCCCAAGCGCGGCGGCAAGACCCGCGTGCGCGAAGGCGTTCAGGCTCGCGTGGACGAGGCTGTTGAGAGCGTGGCCCGCGAGGTGGCTGCCGAGGAGCGCGGCGGTGCTGTCGAGCAGGCCCCGCGTGGCAACCGTGCCGAGCGTCGTGCCAAGCAGTTCCAGGGCGAGGCACATCGCCGCCGCCGCGAGGACGAGGATCGCGGTGGCCGTCGTCGTGTCGAGCGCGAGGACGAGGGCCGCGGTTCGCGCGGTGGCAAGCGCGGTTCGGGCGACCGCCGTCGTTCCGGTCGTGATGACGAGCGCGGCGGCCGTGACGAGCGTCGCGGCGGCGAGGGTCGTGGTGAGCGTGCTGCCCGTGGCGGTGAGTCCCGTGGCGGCAAGCGCTTTGAAGAGCGCGGTAGCCGCGGCGGCGAGCGTCGCGAGGGTGCTCGCGGCAATGGCGGCCGCGGCGGCGCTGGTCGTTCTAACGAGTTGCGCGACCGTCGTGATCCGCGTGCCAGCCGCGATCGTCGCGATGACTGGCGCAACTACGACGATACCCGCGAAGAGCGTCGCGGCGGCTACCGTGGTGGTCGCGGCGGCAACCAGGCCGGTTCCCGTGGCGGCCGCGCCGGCGGTCGCGATAACCGCGGCAGCTATGGCAACAGCCGTGGCGGCAAGCGTGGTAGCAGCTCCCGTCGTCCCGGTGACGGCGGCGGCAAGCGCAAGTAACATACGCATCGCCCGCTAGAGCGAGGTGAACCAAGGGTCCCGAGCAACTACGCTCGGGGCCCTTTTTGTTTGTCGTATCCGATCGCTAGTTCAAATGTGATTTCCTCGGGAATGCATCTAGAGGATGCCGTGGACCTGTTTTCTGCCATGCGGCAATGGGTCCCATGGGGTGCGCCGTGCATTTTTTGGAGTATTCTGCAGTTCGAGTTGTCTGCATATGATCCGACGTCGCCAACGGTGGCCTTCGGATATCCCTGGCGAGCGTTCTGAGTCAGATTTCGCCGTTTTCCGGAGCAGGGGCGCGTCATTCTCGCCATATCGGGACTTAGAATGATACGGCGCCCTACAGTTTTGCCCACCCGCGGCGGTGCTGGCGTGGTTACGTTGCAGAATACTCCGTTTTTTGCACGGGCTAGGATGGGGTACCCCAGGAGAACACAGCGGTATCCCGTAAATATATACAATTTGTACCGTAATTTATACAAAACGAAGAGGCAGACAGCGTAGGGTGGGTGCATTGGGGTGCTTGGTGCATCAAAACGGGGACCCCACGTGCCGTATACTCTGGCTGGATGTGAAAGCGGCTTGACGCGTTGCCAGGCGTAGGGGGAGGGTGTCTAGATGAACGTATTCGAAATTGTGTTTAGTCCGACGGGCGGAACGCGGAAGGTGTCTGGCCTTGTGGCCGGGGCACTGGGCAAGAATACCGTTACCGTCGATCTTACCGATAGCGGGCTAGATTTCAGCGCTGTCTCGATGACTGAGGACGACGTGGCCGTAATCTCTGTGCCGGCGTATGCCGGTAGAATCCCGGCTGTGGTGGCTGACCGGTTGGGCATGGTGCGAGGCAACGGGGCTCGGGCAGTTTTGGTTTGTGTATACGGAAACCGCGCGTTTGAGGACACGCTCGTAGAGCTGGAGGACGTTGCGAAGCATGCGGGATTCCGGGTGATCGCGGCAGTTGCAGCCATTGCAGAACATTCCATCGCGCGACAGTTTGCTGCCGGTCGTCCGGATGCGCAGGATGCGGCGCAGCTCGCAGAGTTTGTGCAGCAAATTCAGCAAAAGCTGTTGGCTGAGGATGCGTCCGAGCCCTCTATCCCCGGCAATCGTCCTTATAAACAAGCTGGAGGTCACCGCATGGCACCCGAGGCAACAGAGGATTGCGTCTCCTGCGGTGCATGCGCCGCGGCGTGCCCCGTTTGTGCTATCGAAAAGGGCGACCCCAAGCGAACAGCTGGCGAGGCGTGCATCTCCTGCATGCGCTGCATCGCCGTATGTCCGCGAGGCGCTCGCAAGCTTGATCCCAACAAGTTATCCGCTGTTTCCCAGATGCTGAGCAAGGTCTGCGCCGTGCGGAAGGAATGCGAGCTCTTCATCTAGCGCATACGAAATTGGTGCAATGGGACCAGGCTAATCTGCACCAACCTGGTGCAAACAAACCTGTCCCCAATGCACCAGAGTGAGGAGTGTCCCCGAGTGCCGGCAGAAAAGGAACGTCCCTAAGTGCCGCATAAATACCGTTTATCGGAGAAAAAATACCGTTCGCCGGTCATAATGATTGTTCCGGCTTTGGGCTTGTCTACAATAACCTCAGTGAAAAGAAATGCGGAAGGTTACCGAGTCCCTTGGACGTGGGCCTAACCAAAGTCTTTGATCGCGTGCGTCTCAAGGGGTGCATTCGATTGATTTTGGTTGGGCTATATTTATGAAGGGACATGCCACCATGGGTTTCTTTTCTCGCCTGATGGGCGGTTCGGATGAGCAGACGACTGCGGCTTCCGAGTTCGAAATCCTCGCTCCCGTTTCCGGCGAGCTTGTTCATCTGGAAAATACCAATGACCCTGCTTTTAGCAGCCGTGCCGTGGGCGATGGCGTTGCCGTGGTTCCCCAAGAGGGAACGGTGTGCGCTCCTGTTTCCGGCACCGTCGCGGCGCTGTTTCCGACTGAGCACGCGCTGGGCATCATGTCCGACGACTGCTCTGCTCAGGTGATGCTGCATATCGGAATCGACACTGTTAAGCTTGAGGGCAAGGGCTTCCATGCGCTTGTTGCCCAGGGTGACCATGTCGACGCGGGCCAGCCCCTCGTCGAGGTCGATTTCGGCGCGGTCCGCGCCGCCGGCTTCGATCCCACGGTCTTCGTTATCGTGTGCGAGCGTTCGGAGAACTCGACTCTTCGTGAGCATGCTTCCGGCCCTGTTGCTGTTAAAGAGCCTGTTATCTGGCTTTCCGAGTAAATTCTTGTGGTGGGTGCCGTGGTTATCAAGCGAGTTTTTAACAACAACGTCGCAATGGTCACTTCGGACGATGGCTCCGAGCTCATCGTCATCGGTCGAGGCCTCTGCTTTGGCCGTCATGCCGGCGATGCCATCGATGAGGCGTCGGTCGAAAAGACCTACGCGTTGCAGGAGGGAACTTCTCAGGACTCGCGTACGATTGACCGCTTGGCACATCTTTTGGAGTCCATCCCCACCGTCAACCTCGTGATTTCCGAGGACATCGTTCAGATGCTTCGTCGAGAGCTCAATGTCGACATCAACGACAAGATTCTCATTGCTCTCGCAGACCATATCAGCCTTGCTTTGGAGCGTGAGCGCAAGGGCATCTCCTGTGAGAATCCGTTGCTGCTCGAGATCCAGCAGTTCTATCGCAAGGAGTATGCACTTGCGGGCCGTGCACTGCAGATTATCAAGGAGTATATGGGCATCCAGATGAGCGAAGAAGAGCAGGGTTTTATTACGCTGCATATCGTCAACGCCACCATGCCGCAACGCTCCGATCGTTTGATTGTTTCGGTCCAGCTTGTTCGCGACGTGCTCGCGATTGTTTCCAAGCGCTATGCTACGACCCTCGATGACACCTCGCTGCCTTACGAACGTTTCGTTCGTCACCTGCAGTTTTTCGCACGGCGAACGCTCGATCCTACGGCCGGGCAAATCAACGGAGACGCGCTGTTCCGAATCGATGAAACGGCGTATCCGTGCGCATTCTCGTGCGCGGACGCCATAGCCGCCCACTTGTCGTCTACCTATAACGTTGTCGTTACCGATGCCGAGAAGAGTTATCTCGCATATCACATTGTTAACCTGCTTGGAGAACCTGGTCTCTAGGCATAACGTGCCCACACATCGATTGATATAAGGCAAGGCTCACGGTCTTGTCCAGGGCACATCTGTCTTAATTTGCGGAAAAGGAAGGGGAGTACCGCTATGACCGCAAAAAAGAAGTTCAATTTCAAAGCGCCGTTGGAGGTGTTCGCGAAGTCGATCGTTCAGCCGATGATGTATCTCTCGGTTGCCGGCATCCTGCTCATCGTGGGCATCATTCTGACCAACAAGACCATCTGCGCTTTGGTTCCCGTACTGGGCTCCGGTCCGTTCCAGCTTGTGGGCGCCGTTGTCTACCAGTCGCTGATGTTTATCATCAACAACCTCTCGATTCTGTTCTGCGTGGGTATCGCCGGCGCCATGGCAAAGAAGAACAAGGGCCATGCTTCGTTGATCGCCCTGATGTCGTTCTTCCTGTTCCTGCAGGCTAACAACATCGTGCTCAACGCCACCGGCTCTCTTGCCGATGCGAGCGGCATGCTCGGCCTTACCGGAACCGGCCAGGCCACCGTTATGGGCATCCAGGTGCTTGATACCGGCGTGTTTGGCGGCATCATCCTGGGCTGCATCACCGGTGCCGTGTTCAACAAGTACTCGAACAAGCAGTTCCCCATTGCCCTTTCGATGTTCTCGGGCGTTCGCTTCCCGTTCCTGATCATGATCATCATTTCCTGGATCATGGGCGCTGGCTTCTGCATCGTTTGGCCTCCGGTTCAGGGTGCCATCTCCTCAGTTGCCGGCATCATTAAGGAGTCGGGCAACATCGGCCTCTTTATCTACGGCATGCTCAACAAGCTGCTCGTTCCCACCGGTCTGCACCACCTCATCTACACCCCGTTCCAGTTCTCCGATATGGGTGGCACCCTGACGCTGGGCGATCAGGTTATCGCCGGTGCCTACCCCATCCGTGTCGCCGAGATGGCAATGACGGGCCAGCCCTTCTCCGATAGCACCTACTTCAACAGCTACACCTTCAACAACCTGTGGCCCTACATCGGTATCGGTCTCGCCTTTATCGTCACCGCTTACAAGGAGAACAAGGATAAGACCAAGGCCGTTATCATCCCGCTGATCATCACCGCCGTGCTCTCCTGTGTCACCGAGCCCATGGACTTCCTCTTTGTCTTTGCCGCTCCCGTGCTCTTTGTCGTTCACTCGGTTCTTTCCGGCATCTTCCTGGTCCTGCTCAAGGTCCTCTCCGTGCCCGCTTCGACTGCAGGCGGCATCATCAACATCGTGGTTTCCAACCTGGTCCTCGGTGTCGACAAGACCAACTGGCCGGTTATGCTGCTGCTTGGAGTCGTCAACTCCGCTCTGTACTTCTTCCTCTTCACCTTCCTCATCAAGAAGCTCAACCTCCACACGCCTGGTCGCGAGGAGGAGTCCGAGCTCGCCGAGTCCGTTGCCGAGGGCGAGGCCGCCGCGTCTGTCGCGGTGAAGCAGGGCGCTGTTGCCGCGGCTCCCGCAGAGGGCGTCGATGCGGGCATTGCCGACCTGGTTGCAGGTCTTGGTGGCAAGGACAACATCGAGGAGCTCGAGAACTGCTTTACGCGTCTCCGCGTGAACGTTAAGAACCCGGACCTCATCAATGAGGACCTCATCAACCACGTGCCCAACAGCGGCATCAACCGCAACGGCAATAATATCCAGATCATCTTTGGCATGAAGGTCGCCGAGATGCGCGACAAGGTCGAAAACGCAATTGAGAAGGAGCAGTAAACAATGATCATTACTCTGTGTGGTGGCGGATCCACCTTTACCCCCGGCATCGTCAAGTCCATCGCCCTGCGCAAGGACGAGCTCGACGTTGACGAGATTCGTCTGTACGACATCAACGAGGAGCGCCAGCGCAAGATCGGCGTGCTCGTGGACTGGATTTTGCACGAGGACCTCGGCCTGGACATCAAGCTCACGGTGACCACCGACAAAAAGACGGCTTTTACCGACGCGAGCTTCGTGTTTGCCCAGATGCGCGTGGGCGGCTACGCCATGCGCGAGCAGGACGAGAAGATTCCGCTGCGTCACGGCTGCGTGGGTCAGGAGACTTGCGGTTGCGGCGGCCTTGCCTACGGCATGCGCACCATCTTCCCCATGGTCGAGCTGATCGATGACGTTGAGAAGTACGCCAAGAAGGACTACTGGATTCTCAACTACTCCAACCCTGCCGCCATCGTCTCCGAGGGCTGCCGCGTGCTGCGTCCCAACGCTCGCATCATCAACATCTGCGACATGCCGATC
Source organism: Collinsella aerofaciens (assembly GCF_018785245.1). Classification (GTDB taxonomy): domain Bacteria; phylum Actinomycetota; class Coriobacteriia; order Coriobacteriales; family Coriobacteriaceae; genus Collinsella; species Collinsella aerofaciens_AD. The sequence goes on from NZ_WQPL01000019.1 coordinate 220,195, forward strand.
GCGATCATCGACGTGGTTTGCGCCGCGCTCGATATCGACAAGAAGGATGTCGAGTACGATTACTTTGGCCTCAACCACTTTGGTTGGTTCACCTCGATTCGCCACAAGGGCGAGGAGGTGCTCCCGCAGCTGCGCGAGTACATCAAGGAGCATGAGATTCTGCTGCCCGACTCTTACCTCAAGGGCATGGGCTCGCTCATGGCAAAGAAGCCCGAGGAGGCCGTCGACGAGCACCCCGAGCAGAACCGCCACACCAAGGGCAGCTGGTACTACGTCTGGAAGGGCGAGTACGAGATCATGGAGTGCTTCCCGGAGTACCTGCCCAACACGTATCTGAACTACTACCTGCAGCAGAAGGAGTTCGTCGAGCACTCCAACCCCGAGCGCACCCGTGCTAACGAGGTTGAGGAGACGCGTGAGAAGAACCTCTTTGATGGTATCGACCATTACGAGAAGACGGGCGAGATCGACGAGAGCACGTTCTATGCGGGCAGCCACGGCGACTGGATTGCCGATCTGGCTATCGCTCTGAAGAACGACACCAAGCAGCGCTTCCTGGTCATTTGCGAGAACAAGGGCGCCATCCCCAACATGCCCTACGACGCTATGGTCGAGCTGCCTGCCTACATTGGCAAGAACGGCCCCGAGGTCATCAGCCGCGACAACATTCCGCTGTTCCAGCAGGGCCTCATGATGCAGCAGCTGAACTCCGAGAAGCTCATTGTCGAGGCTACGATCGAGGGTTCGTACGAGAAGGCGCTCAAGGCCTTTACGCTCAACAAGACCGTGCCGTCGATGAAGGTCGCCAAGGAGGTTCTCGACGACATGATCGAGGCCAACAAGGGTTACTGGCCCGAGCTTAAGTAAAAGCAACAGGGTCGCTGGCCGCATGCCTGAAGCAATGCCCCGCCCACGTGATTGCGTGGGCGGGGCATTGTCGTTTGGTAACGCGTTTTATCAAATATGGCATTTATCTGCGGTAATGTTCTATTTCACCGCTGAGGGTGACATTTTATACCGCCTGCCGAACCGTATGGAGACCTCACAACTTTTTAGGTCAGTGTTGTGCGTGTAGCAATTTCGCCCGGCCTCGCCTCCGGGCTGCCATGTGAGAGGGGATCTTATGGCTCGACTGCACGTAATGGAACGCAGCCACGCTCAGGCCGTCATGGACGACCTGCACGATGCACTCGGACGTCGTCTGGCGGTGAGCTCGCTCGCCCCGTGCCCCGTCGAGTTTACGGCGGCGCTCGTCAACCTGTGCTCCACCCAGAGCTGCGGCAAGTGCACGCCCTGCCGCGTGGGCCTGAGCGCGCTGAGCGACCTGCTCGCCGATGTGCTCGAGGGCCGCGCCGACGAGTCCACGCTCAACTTGATTGAGCGCACGGCCCGCACCATCTACCTTTCGAGCGACTGCGCCATCGGCTACGAGGCCGGCGCCATGGCACTCACCGCCATCCGCGGTTTCCGCGATGATTTTGAGCACCATATCCGCGAGCACTCCTGTGGCTTTGACCGCGAGGCCCGCGTCCCGTGCGTCTCGGGCTGCCCGGCGCACGTCGACATTCCCGGTTACATTTCGTTGGTCGAGGCCGGCCGCTATGCCGATGCCGTCAAGGTCATCCGCAAGAACAACCCGCTGCCGCTCGTCTGCGGTTTGGTGTGCGAGCATCCCTGCGAGATGCACTGCCGTCGCGGCATGGTCGACGATCCCATGAACATCCTCGCCCTCAAGCGTTTTGCCGTTGAGCACAGCGACCTCAACGATTACAAGCCCAGCGTGGCCGACAACACCGGCAAGCGCATTGCCGTGATCGGCGGCGGCCCGGCCGGCCTTTCCTGTGCCTACTATCTGGCCGTGATGGGCCATAAGGTGACGATCTTTGAGCAGCGTCATCACTTGGGCGGCATGTTGCGCTACGGCATCCCCAGCTACCGCCTGCCGCGCGAGCGCCTGCAGGCCGAGATCGACTGGATCTTGAGCGCCGGCATCGACGTGGAACTCGACCACTCCGTCAACGGCGAGGAGCTTGCCCGCCTGCGCGACGAGTTCGATGCCGTCTACCTAGCCATTGGCGCCCACAGCGATAAGAAGCTCGGCCTTCCGGGCGAAGAGGCGCCCGGCGTGGAGTCGGCCGTCAAGATGCTGCGTGCCATCGGCGACGACGAACTGCCCGACCTGAGCGGCCAGCGCGTGTGCGTCATCGGCGGCGGCAATGTGGCCATGGACGTGGCGCGCTCTGCCGTGCGTTGCGGTGCCGAAAAGGTGAGCATCGTCTACCGCCGCCGCATCTGCGACATGACGGCCCAGGATGCCGAGATCGCCGGCGCCCAGGCCGAGGGGTGCGAGGTTCTGGAGCTCACCGCACCGCTCGCTATCGAGACGGGCGAGGACGGTCGCGTGAGTGGCCTGCGCGTGCAGCCGCAGATTATCGGCGAGCCCCGCCGTGGACGTCCGGCCCCGCGTGCCGCAGCCACGCCCGAGCGCGTCATTCCCTGCGAGCGCGTGTTTGTGGCCATTGGCCAGGACATCGATTCCAAGCCGTTTGAGGACATGGGCATCGCCTGCAAGTGGGGCTGCATCGTCACCGATTCGGATGGCGCCGTGCCCGACTTCGATGGCCTCTTTAGCGGCGGTGACTGCCAGACCGGTCCCGCCACCGTCATCCGGGCGATCAACGCCGGTCGCGTTGCTTCGGCAAACATCGACCGCTACCTGGGCTTTGACCACAAGATAAAGCTCGACGTGGAGCTGCCGACCGTGCAGTTTAAGGGCAAGCACGAGTGCGGCCGCTGCGAGCTGGGCGAGCGCGAGGCCGGCGAGCGCATCCACGATTGGAATCTGGTCGAGCAGGGCCTCACCGAGGAGGAGGCACGCCAGGAGGCAAGCCGCTGCCTGCGTTGCGACCACTTTGGCTTTGGCGCGTTCCGCGGAGGGAGGAACCTGGAATGGTAGAGCCCAACAACCCCACTGTCAGCGACAACACCGAAAGCGGAGCACTCAACATGGTCAAGCTCACTATCGATAATTGCGAGGTCGTGGTGCCCGAGCACACCACGATCCTGGACGCGGCCAAGTCCGTCGGTATCCAGATTCCCACCCTGTGCTACCTGCGCGATCTAAACGAGATCGGCGGCTGCCGCGCGTGCGTGGTCGAGGTTGAGGGCTGCGACCAGCTGGTTGCCGCCTGCAACAACTACGTGCTCGACGGCATGGTGGTCCACACCAACAGCCCCAAGGCCCGCGAGGCGCGTCGCACCAACGTGCAGCTGCTACTGTCCCAACACGACTCGCGCTGTACGAGCTGCGTGCGCAGTGCTAACTGCAACCTGCAGACCATCGCCAACGACCTGGGCATCTTCTATCTGCCGTACGAGCAGCACCTGGCACGCGAGGGCTGGGACTTCGATTTCCCCATCATCCGCGATAACGACAAGTGCATTAAATGCATGCGTTGCATCAAGGTGTGCGAGAGCGTGCAGGGCTTAGGGATTTGGGATCTGACCAACCGCGCCACGCATACCGCCGTGGGCACCCGCGGGCGTGCGCCGATCGGCAAGACCGATTGCGTCGCGTGCGGCCAGTGCATCACGCATTGCCCGACGGGCGCCCTGCGCGAGCGTGACGATACCGAGACCGTGTTCGATGCCATCGCCGATCCCGACAAGATCGTGCTGGTGCAGATTGCGCCGGCCGTGCGTAGCGCCTGGGGCGAGGAGCTCGGCATTCCGCGCGAGGAGGCCACCGTCGAGCGCCTGGCCTGTGCGCTGCGCCGCGTGGGCTTTGAGTACGTGTTCGACACCGACTTCTCGGCCGATCTCACCATTATGGAGGAGGGCTCCGAGCTGCTCGAGCGCCTGGGTAAGGCCGCCAAGGGCGAGGGTGACAGCCGCGGCTGGCCCATGTTCACGAGCTGCTGCCCGGGCTGGGTACGCTTTGTGAAGGCACGTTACCCCGAGTTTGTCGACAGGCTCTCCACGTCAAAGTCGCCGCAGCAGATGTTCGGCGCTATCGCCAAGACCTACTACGCCAAGGTGCTGGGCGTGGAGCCCGAGCGTCTGTTCGTGGTGTCCGTTATGCCATGCACGGCCAAGAAGGCCGAGTGTGCGCTGCCGAGCATGATGGGCGAGGGCGGCGCGCCCGACGTGGACGTTGCGCTGACGGTGCGCGAGATGGTGCGCATGATCCGCGCGAGCCACGTGAGCGTTGACACGCTGGTCGAGGAGCCGCTCGATACGCCGTTGGGCTTTGGCACGGGCGCGGGTGTGATCTTTGGCGCCACGGGCGGCGTGATGGAGGCCGCCGTGCGCTCGGCATATTACCTGGTGACGGGCAAGAACCCGGATGCCGACTTCTTCACTGACGTGCGCGGACTCGAGGGCTGGAAGGAGGCCGTGGCCGATATCGACGGTACCAAGGTGCGCGTCGCCGTGGCGCACGGGCTGGGCAACGCCGCCCGTCTGCTCGACGCGATTCGCGACGGCCGTGTGAGATATGACTTTGTTGAGGTCATGGCGTGCCCGGGCGGCTGCGTCGGTGGCGGCGGTCAGCCCATCCACGACGGCTGCGAGCTGGCGGCTGAGCGTGGCCAGGTGCTGTGGAGCCTGGATGCGAAGGCGGACATTCGTTTCTCGCACGAGAATCCCGATGTCCAGGCGTGCTACCGCGAGTTTTTGGGCGCGCCGCTCTCGCCGCTGGCCGAGGAGTTGCTGCATACCGACCATCATGCCTGGTCGATGCCTAACGAGGGGACGTGCTAGCGATGCGCGCGTTTGATTTTGAGATGTCGCGCCGGGGGTTTGCCTCGGCGCTCGCCGCGGGCGCCCTGTCGCTTGCGCTCGCGGGCTGTGGCGGCGGGGCTGCCGGTGCCGGGTCTGCCGCGGGCTCGGCTGCCGGTGGTGCGGCGACCGCCGCGGAGCCCGTCGAGGTGCACGTCGCCTCGCTCAAGGGGCCGACCTCGATTGGCCTGGTGCAGTTTATGGACCAGGCTGCCGATGGCGAGACGGACAATAAGTTCGACTTTGCGATCAACACTGCCGCCGACGAGATTGTGCCCAAGGTCATTCAGGGCGATATCGATATCGCCCTGGTGCCCGCCAACGTGGCGAGCGTGCTCTACAACAAGACCGAGGGCGCGGTGCAGGTCATCGACATCAACACGCTGGGCGTGCTGAACGTTGTGACGGGCGACGCGAATGTGGCCTCGTTTGGCGATCTGGCGGGCCATACCGTCTATATGACGGGCAAGGGCACCACGCCGGAGTACGTCATGAACTACTTGCTGGAGCGCGCGGGCCTGACCGGCCAGGTGGCGCTTGAGTTTAAGAGCGAGCCCACCGAGGTGCTGTCGGCGTTGCTTGTCGACCCGTCCGCCGTGGGCGTGCTACCCGAGCCGTTCAAGACCGCTGCCATCGCAAAGAGCGAGGGCAAGCTGTCGGCACCGGTGAGCCTGACCGATGTGTGGGACGAGCTGGCGGGTGACACGGGCTCGCGCCTGCTGACGGGCGTGACCGTGGTGCGCCGTGCCTTTGCCGAGGAGCATCCCGAGGCCGTGGCGGAATTCCTGAGCTGCCATGCTGCGAGCGTTGAGGCCGTGAACGCGGCGCCGGCGGACTGGGCTCAGGCCGTGGTCGATGCGGGTATCGTGGATAACGCCGCGATTGCCGAAAAGGCGATTCCCGGGTGCATGCTCGTGTGCCAGACGGGGAGGGATATGAAGGCGGCGCTCGGTGGGTACCTGCAGGTGCTGGCCGATGCGGACGCGAGCGCCGTGGGCGGCAAGCTCCCGGCTGACGATTTCTACTACATGGAGTAGCCCGTGCGTGCGTTTGCTCGACAAATGACAGAGCGTATGAAGGCGGTGGCGGCAGCAGGTGCCGTTGCCGCCTTTTGGCTTGCCGTGTGGGTGCTGATGGCGGGTTTCGTGGCGCAGCCGTTGATTTTGCCGGGGCCGGGCGCTGTCGTGGTGGCGTTGCTGCGACTGGTATGCGATGCCGGCACATGGGCGATTCTGGCAGGCTCGGGTGCGCGAATCTTGGGCGGGCTGGCGCTTGCCGCGGTGTGCGGCGGCGTACTGGCGGGAGTCTCGGTGCGATCGCTGACGTTTGCCCGCTTGGTGGCGCCGGCGCTTTCGTTTGTTAAGGCGACACCGGTTGCCTGCGTGGTGGTCCTGCTGCTCATTTGGTTGGGGTCGGCGCGCGTGAGCATTGCGGCGGTCTTTTTGATGGCACTTCCGGGCGTGTATTTTTCGCTGGTCGAGGGCTTGGCGCAAGTGGATAAGCCGCTGGAGCAGATGTTTCGTCTGCATGGCGTGCGGGGTTGGCGTCTGTTTTGCGCCCACACCTGGCGCGAGGTCCTGCCGTTTGTGCTTTCGTGTTCCCGCGCCGTGATTGGCATGAGCTGGAAGGCCGGCGTGGCGGCGGAGCTGATCGGCATGGCGGTGGGCACCGTGGGTGAGCGCATCTATCAGGCAAAGCTTTTGATTGAGACGGCTGATCTGCTGGCGTGGACCGTGCTGGTCGTTGCCGCCTCGTGGGCGTGTGAGCGCGTGCTGGTGTGGCTGCTGCGGGTTTCGGGACCCGTGGCGTGGCGCGCGGCCGTGCGGGCACATGGGCATGGACTGCGCGGGCGTGCGGGCGGCTCTGCTGGTGGCGGGGCTGCGGCGGAGCTTGCGCTCGCCGTGGGTGACCGGGCACCCTGGGCTCCGGCGCTGGATGGTCTGGTGCTCAACGTGCCCGCGGGCGGGCGTATCTGCGTGATGGGCGCTTCAGGCGTGGGCAAGTCGACGCTGCTTTCGTTGACAGCGGGGGAGTGCGCGCCGTGCTCGATGGTGTTTCAGGATACGCGCCTGGTTGAGGACGCTTCCGCTTTGGATAACGTGCTGGTGTGCGCCGATGCACGCGTGAATACCTCGAGTGCCGCTGCCTTGTTGCGCCTGCTGGTACCGGGGATCGATGTGCATGCCCGCGTGGCCGAGCTCTCGGGCGGGCAGCGCCGTCGTGTCGAGATTGCCCGAGCCCTGCTGTGTCCGGGCGGCGCAGTGATTCTGGACGAGCCCTTTACCGGTCTAGACATCGCTGCGCGCGACGCATGCACCGAGGTCGTGCTCGACTTGCTCGACGGCCGTATGCTGTTGCTTGCCACGCACGATTCCGCTGACGCTCGGGCCCTCAATATCTCGGACATCATCACGCTCTAAAGACTTACTCAGCAACAAATTGATCCGTTTTTTCTCCGTCCCCATGGGGTCGGGTATGGTATTCTATCTACGGGGTAATACTTAGGAATACCAAGTAATACCAACGCCGTAGAACAAACTCCAGATGCGGGCCAATCAGGTTGCCTTCACAGCCCGTCGCCCAGCCGCGTGGCCCGCATCCATCCGCACCACCGTCGTTTCAAGAAGGAAGCGCCATGGCAGAACACATGACCCCGGTTGTCGCGAAGGTTTTGCCCGAGGAAAAGGCGGCCTTCGCGGCGGCAACCCAGCTCGTGGGCACCACGCCGTCCAACGCCATCCGCATGTTCATCGCCGCTTTCAATCGCTGTGGCACCTTCCCGTTCGACATTTCGCCCAACGGGGCCTTTGGCGCTGCGCCCGATTCTCATCAACAATGACTGTTCCAAACTGCCGGCACTTGGGGACGTTCTTTTTCTGCCGGCAGTTAAGGAACGTCCCTAAGTGCCGGGTTTTGAGGAGGTTGGCATGCTCAATGCGATGGCGTGGGCGCTTGCCTGTTTTGGCGTTGTCGCTGCCGATATAGCCCTGAGCGTGGTTCTGTTTTCAGTTCTCGATGCCGTGTCGGTGCTGACGGGCTATCCGATCGACAATCTCGATATCCAATGGTTCCAGGCTGCCGCTCAGACGGCGTCATTTTTGATGGCGCTGCTGTGGTGGCGTTATCTGTGGCCCCGCTCCTTCATGGCGCGCCGGCAAGGCGAGCGCCCGCTCGGTGGGGGAGCAAGCGCGGCATGGAAGCACATTGTCTGCGTTGTCGTGATCGGCCTATCCATGCAGGTGGTCATTAGCTACCTATGCGACGGCGTGCTGTCGCTGCTGCCCGAGGTCGCGGCAGACTATAGCGAGCTCGTCGAGGAAACGGGCATGGGCGATACCAGCCTTCTTGCCGTCCTGACCACGGTGCTCGGCGCGCCGTTTTGCGAGGAACTGCTGGTGCGCGGCATCATCTTTGAGTTTTCGCTGCGTGCGTTTAATCCACAGTGCCGTTCGCTCTGGAAGCGCCGGCGTCGCGCGAACGCGCAGGACGGCGCCATAGTGCCCTGGGCGGCCCCGAGTACCTGGGGCGTCGCCGCGGCAATCGTGCTGCAGGCGGCGGTCTTCGGCTTTATGCACATGAACTGGGTGCAGGGCTGCTATGCGGGCGCCGCCGCCCTCATTTTTGGTTGGGTACTCGTGACCACCGGAAAGCTTCGCTACACGATTCTGCTGCACTTTGCGTTTAATGCCGGGTCGTATCTCATGGGGCTGCTGTGGTTTGTGGGCACACCGCTCGACGTTGTGGTCACGGTTGGCATCGCCGGCTTTGTGCTGGTAGAGGCGATGCGCTCGCTGCTTCGATTGCGCATTCCCGTGTCGCGCGAAGCTGATCGGTCTGAGTAATAACGCCTTTAATTAGACCGATGCGTCCTGAACGCACCTGGCGTTTCGCCGAATGCTTCTTTAAATTTTGAGTAAAAGAATGACATGTTGGAGATGCCGACTTTTCGGGCTACATACTGCACGCCGCGCTCGGTGTTGTTGAGAAGATATGCCGCCTCTGTGAGCTGCTGGTTGAGCTTGATTTGCGAAAACGTTTTGCCGGTTTTTTGCTTGATCAAGCTGCTGAGATAGCTGGTGCTATAACCCGTATCGCTCGCAATGCTTTCGAGCGTGCAGTCGCCGTAGCTTCGCTCAATATGATTCAGAATCGACACGATGCGCTCGTCCGACATGATTGCCTGGTTATCAGTTGCAGAGCGTCGGTACAGTCCTCGAATGAGAACAAGGAATAGGCTGACGGCGAGGTGCCTCATGAGTTCATTAGAGTAGGCATCTTTAAAGTGATATTCGATAAAGAGCATCTCGATGAGGCGTCGCGCATGTCGGGCGTATTCCTCTGGGAGAATGAGATATTTGCGGGCCTCACGGTTTTTGGACACAAAATCAAATAGGAGATTCGTTAATGGTGACGCGCCGGGTAGCTGGCTCAGGAACAACGAATCGAACATTTCTTTTTTGAAGACGATTGAAATGACGATATCGTGCTCGCCCTTAACGTACGGAACGCTTCTGACTACGCCGGTGTTGCAAATGAGCACGTCACCCTTTTTAAGGAGTAGTCGCCGTCCGTTGACGATAAACGCGCAGACGCCGTCGTACACGTAGTTGAGCTCCATATCCCGATTGATATGAGGAGGAATGTCGGTAAAGCGCGACTCCTTGATAAGGCCCACGGGGTTTTCGTCGAGAGTTTCTTTCCAATCAAACAGATAGACTTCTTCGCCGTTAATGGTTGTGGTTTCCACCCTGTTATATCGCGGGCTGAGCTCTCCCGGATGCGTGCGATGCCACTCTTCGGTCTCGGTATGCGTATAGAGCAGCTGTTTGAGATTCGAATCCATGGGGTGCTCCAGGGGTGAACGGTAGAATCGATGCCTTAAACGGTATTATATCTAAAAAAATGTTATAAACCCACGCTTTCTATGCGATATCTTATGCATCTTGTTCTTCCTAGTATTGGGTTATCCGCTGGAGCATCCGATCAAGGAGGGCAAATGAGTAAGTTAAAACATGGGTTTGACTCCGACTTTTTATGGGGCGGAGCCATATCGTGCTCGCAGGCCGATGGCGCCTGGAATGAGGGCGGAAAGGGTAAGTCGACGCAGGATTGTCGATGGCTGGATGGTACCTGGACTCATGACCAGATTGAGGACAAGCATCAAAACAACCCCTTCTGCCATGACGAGCTAATGAACGCTCTCGCAGATGATGGCGTTGAGTTCTACCCGTTTAGGCGTGGCAACGACTTCTATCATCACTATCGTGAGGACATCGCGCTTTTTGCGGAGATGGGTCTCAAGCTGTTCCGCACCTCTATTTGCTGGAGCCGAATCTATCCTAACGGAGATGACCTTGAGCCTAACCGCGAAGGCATCGAGTGGTATCGAAGCATGCTGGGTGAGTGCAAAAAGCACGGCATTAAGACCTTCGTCACTATGCTCCACTATGACATCCCGGTAAATCTTGTCACCACATATGGGGGATGGAAGAATCGCAAGACGATTGATTTCTTCGCCCGCTATGTCGAGACAATCGTTACGGAATTGGGCGACCTGGTCGATTTCTGGCTGCCTTTTAACGAGTTCAATGCAGCGCGTTTTTCGCCTTGGGACGGGGTCTGTCTGGTCAAAGACGAAGAGGGGGAGAATTTCGATCGAGCCATCTTCCAGTGCCTGCACCACGAGTTCGTTGCCAATGCGCGCGCCGTCGAGATTGTCCATCGTCTTTCGCCCGATACTCCCGTTGGCGGCATGATTGCTCGATTCTGTACGTATCCCGCCACCTGCCGTCCCGAAGATAACATGCAGGCTATTCACGACGACCAGTATTCCAACTGGTTCTATACGGACGTGATGGCTCGTGGAAAATACCCCGCTTATATGAATCGCTATTTCGACGCGTGCGATATCGAGATTCAAATGGAGCCGGGCGATGAAGAGCTCATCGCTCGCAACACGGTCGACTTCCTGGCCTTCTCGTACTACTTTTCCCAGGTATCCACCTGCGATCAGGGATGGGAGAAGACTGCGGGAAATCTGGTCATGGCAAACAAGAACCCTTATCTCGAGACGAGTGAGTGGGGCTGGCAGCTCGATCCCATTGGCCTGAGGGTTACCCTTAACCAGATGTATGACCGCTATGGGCTGCCCCTGTATATCGCCGAGAACGGCCTCGGTACATCTGATGTGGTCGAGGAGGATGGCAGCATCCACGACGAGTATCGAATCGATTATTTGCGCCAGCACATAAAGTGCCTTAAGGAAGCAGTGATCGATGGCGTTGACGTGCGCGGATACATGATCTGGGGATTCATTGACCTTGTTGCCTGCGGTCCTCTTACGATGGACAAGCGCTACGGGCTTATCTATGTCGATCTGGATAATTGCGGCAACGGCACTGCGGAGCGCTTGCGTAAAGACTCTTTCTATTGGTACCAGAAATGTATCGCCACTAATGGCGAGGATCTTGGGTAGGAGTGATTGTTGTGGCAGACAAGAAGGAACTGGCCGCTCGTGTCCTCGAGCTCGTGGGCGGCGCCGATAACGTTGTTATGGCAACGCACTGCATTACAAGGCTCAGATTCAACCTGAAGGACGATAGCAAGGCAGACCTGGAGGCCCTTAAGACGCTTGACGGCGCCTTGGGCGCGCAGGTTAAAGACGGGCAGTGGCAAGTTATCATCGGCGCCAGCGTGGGGTCGGTATATGACGAATTGGAGCCCATGCTAGGTGACAGGATGGGTGGCGAGGTCTCCGCCGACGCCGAGCAGCCTGAGCTCCAAAAAGGTTCGGCTCGCGTATTCGATATCATCACCGGCATCTTCTCCGCTATCATTCCCGCACTGGTGGCGGGAGGCATCGTAAAGGGCATCCTGGCTGCTATCGCGGCTTTTGGAATCGACACGGGTGCCGGCGACTTTGCGATATTCAATATGATTTCGGATATCCCGTTCTACTTCTTGCCGTTTTTGCTGGCAATGTCTACAGCTGATAAGTTCCGGGTCAACCGTTCGCTTGCGCTTTGTGTTGCCGGATCGCTGATGTACCCGACCATTGTCAACGCTGTCGGTACGGGCGAGACGCCCCTTGCGCTGTTCGGTTTTGCGGTGCCGATTTTTAGCTACGCCGATTCCGTGTTCCCGGTTATCTTTGGCGTCATTGGCTTGTCTTTTGTATATCGCGCAATCGACAAAGTCGTGCCGGATCTTTTTAAGCTCGTTGTCGTTCCGGCGCTCTCCCTTGCTATCGTGATTCCCGTCAACCTGTTTGTGCTCGCTCCGATTGGTGCCTGGTGCGGTCTTGGTCTTGCCAACGGTATCGTTTGGCTATTCTCGACGTTAGGCCCCGTTGCCGGTTTTCTGCTGGGCTTCTTTATGCCGCTTATCGTGCTCTTCGGCATGCATCAGTCAACGAGCCCTATCCAGATTTCCAATATCGCAACGCTTGGGTATGACTATCTGCTCCCGATCTCTTTCTGCCATAACCTCGCCGAAAGCGGTGCGTCTTTTGGTGCAGCCCTGCGCATGACCGACGAAAAGCTCAAGTCCGCTGCAATGACGTGCGCCTTCTCAGCATTTATGGGAATTTCCGAGCCCGCCTTGTTTACCGTTCAGGTTCCTAACAGGACTCCGCTTATCGCTGCGATGATCGCGGATGGCATTGGCGGTGCGCTTACCGTTGTTCTCGGCGCAAAGTGCTTCGGCTTTGTTATGCCCGGCATTACCTCGTTGCCCGTTTATGCCGATCCAAGCGGCAATCCCATGAACCTGATCATGATTGTCGTCTGCATCGCTTTGACTTGGGTTATCTCTGCGGCGCTCTCGTTTGCGCTCTATGGTCGTTTCGACAAAAAGTAACGACGTTTTGAGATAGACAATACTAATCGGCCGCTCGCCGGGGAATCGTTCTGCGACGCCCCGGCGAGCGGCATTTTATTGGTGGGGCGTGTCGTGTCGCCAACGGCGGCATGCCGCCTCGCCGCGCTAGTTGCGGCGACCGCCTCCGTTGGCGCCCTGTCGTCCCTGGGCCGCGCGGTTGCGGCCTGCGGTGTTCTGCGCGCGCGACATGCCGCTGTGGCCCTTGCTACCCTTGGGTCCCTTGCCGGCGGCGCCACCGTGGGCCTTGCCGCCCTTCTTGCCGGTGCCGTGCCCACCGCTGGCCGATGTCTCGCCCGGGCGTGGCGGCACGGGACGGATCAGGCAATGTTTGGTGTAGCCGATCAGGTCGCGACGGCCGGCCTTCTCCAGTGCCTCACGCACCAGCTTGTAGTTCTCGGGCTTGCGGTACTGGATGAGCGCGCGTTGCATGGCCTTCTCGCGCGGGTCGCGCGCCACATAGATCGGTTTCATGGTGCGCGGGTCCACGCCGGTGTAGTACATGCACGTCGACATGGTGGACGGTGTGGGGTAGAAGTCCTGCACCTGCTCGGGCATGTAGCCCATGTCGCGCACGGCTTCGGCAAGGTCCACGGCTTCCTTCATCGTCGAGCCGGGGTGGCTCGAGATCAGATACGGCACCACGTACTGCTTGAGTCCGTACTCGCGGTTCAAGCGTTCAAATTTACGGCAGAATGCGTCGTAGACAGCTCGGCTCGGCTTGCCCATCACGGACAGTACCGCGTCGCTCACGTGCTCGGGCGCTACGCGCAGCTGGCCCGAGACATGGTGTTCCAGCAGCTCGCGTAAAAACTCGTCCGAGGCATCGGCCATGGTGTAGTCAAAACGGATGCCGCTGCGCACGAAGACCTTCTTGACGCCCGGCAGCTGGCGCAGGTCGCGCAACAGCTGCGTGTAGCCGCTTTCGTCGACCACCATGTTCTTGCATACGCTCGGCCACAGACAGCGCTTGTTCTTGCACACACCGTGCTTGAGCTGCTTGTCGCAGGCGGGGCGGCTAAAGTTGGCCGTCGGTCCACCCACGTCGTTGATGTAGCCCTTAAACTCGGGATCGCGCGTGAGCAGCTCGGCCTCGCGCATGATCGAGTCGTGGCTGCGCATCTGCAACACGCGGCCCTGGTGGAAGGTGAGCGCGCAAAACGAGCACTCGCCAAAACAGCCGCGGTTGGAGCTAATGGAAAACTTGATCTCAGCAAAGGCCGGCACGCCGCCTGCCGCGTCGTAGTCGGGATGCCAATCGCGTGCGTAGGGGAGTTCGGCAACCTCGTCCATCTCGTCGGTGGTGAGTGTTGCCGACGGCGGGTTCTGCACCACGTACACGCTGTTGGGATATGGCTCTACCAGGCGATGCCCGGTGATGGGGTCCATATTCTGCTGCTGCACGTTAAAGCTGCGGGCGTAGTTGAGCTTGTCGGCGGCAAGGTCGTCCCAGCTGGGCAGCAGGTCGTAGTCGTAGACCTCGTCGAGCGAGCTGGTGCGGTAGACGGTGCCATTGATATAGGTGATCTGATCGACGGGCAGCCCCGCGTCGAGCGCGTCGGCGATCTCAACGATCGCGTGCTCGCCCATGCCGTAGATGAGGATGTCGGCGCCCGAGTCGAGCAGCACCGAGCGCTTGAGCTTGTCCTGCCAGTAGTCGTAGTGGGCCAGGCGACGCAGGCTTGCCTCGATGCCACCGATAATGATGGGGGCGTCCTTAAACGTCTGGCGGATGAGGTTGCCGTAGACCGTGACGGCGCGATTGGGACGGCGCCCCTCCTCGCCACCGGGGGTATAGGCGTCGGTGTGGCGGCGATGCTTGGTCACCGAATAGTGGTTGACCATGGAGTCCATGTTGCCGGCACTGACGAGAAAGCCTAGGCGCGGCTCGCCGAGCACGGTGATGCTGGCGGGGTCGGTCCAGTCGGGTTGGCAGATGATGCCCACTTTGTAGCCGTGCGCGTCGAGGACGCGGCTGATGATGGCCATGCCAAAGCTGGGATGGTCCACGTAGGCGTCGCCGCAGATGTAGACAAAGTCGCACTGGTCCCAGCCGCGTGCATCCATGTCGGCTCGACTGACGGGGAGGAATTTATCGCGGCTCGGACGCCAGGGGCGGACGGGCGTCGCTTGGGAATGCTTGGTGCGGGCGACCGTGGCCTGCGCCTTGCCGCCGCGCTTTTGCTGCTGGCCCTGTTTGCCCTGCTGACTGCGCTGGTTGTTCTGAGCGTGTTGAGGCTTTTTTGCCACGATCCCTCCCGGTGTTTGTATGCTGCACGTAATTGTAACCAGTCTTTTTGGGACGGGGCTAAAAAGACTGGTGGAGTACACGAGCTGGCGGATCGGCGTGTCGATGCGGGTGTCGTTTGTTTCCAGACTGTGTATCCCTGTGTCGAAGGGGTCGTCTCGCGCGCACGCCATGTTGTCAATGGGTTACAGTATGAACGGCGGCTATGTTTCCGCCAACGCACGAGAGGGTCGTCAACAAGGAGGATGCACGACGATGCAGCGTGCCAAACAGATATCGGAGTCCATCGAACTGGGCATTATCCTGGCGCTCGCCGGCGGCTTTATGGATGTGTATTCGTACATTGGGCGCGACCATGTTTTCGCAAACGCTCAGACGGGCAACATCCTGCTTGTGGGTGTGAGCATCTCGGAGGGCAATTGGGCACTTGCGGGGCGCTACTTCTTCCCTGTGGTGTCGTTTGCCGTGGGCATTATGCTTGCCGACCTGGTTCACGAGCGGTTTGGCAGCGTGATTCACTGGCGCCAAGTGACAGTGTTCTTTGAAGCCGTCATCTTGCTGGGCGTGAGCTTTATCCCCGGTGGCGGTTACAACCTGCTCGCCAACTGCCTCACCTCGTTTGCCTGCGGTATGCAGGTCGAGAGCTTCCGCAAGATACACGGTCACGGCATCGCCACGACCATGTGCATCGGCAACTTGCGCAACGCGCTGCAAAACGTGGACGATTACATCATCACCCACAGGCGCGGCTTTTTGGAAAACGGCCTGCTGTACTTTGGCGTGATCTTTACCTTTGTGTTTGGCGCCGTGTTGGGCAACTGGTGTATTGAGCGCATGGGCCTGCACGCCATCGTCGTGGCGAGCTTGCTGCTGTTTGTCGCGTTTGCCATCATGTTTATCGACCGCGAGCGCGACTTGCGCTTACGCTGGAAGGTTGCGGCCGAGGCTTGGAAAGAGGGCTGCCGAAAGTAACCGAATGCGGCAAAGGGGCTGTCCCTTCGCCGCATTATTTTTCATCATCTGTTGAAACGCTTTAAATAGTTTGACGTTCTCACGCGTTTTTTGTTTCAAAAGCGTTAGGATGGGACTCATAGCGTGGGGCGTAATGGGTGCCCCGCACACGATGGGAGGCTATCAATGGCTAATCGTTTCGTTCTCAATACCATCTCTTATCATGGTTCCGGCGCCATTAAGGAGATCCCCGGCGAGCTCCAGCGTCGCGGCTACAAGAAGATCTTCGTCTGCTCCGACCCCGATCTGGTCAAGTTTGGCGTTACCGCCAAGGTGACCGACGAGCTCGACGCTGCCGGCATCGCTTGGAGCCTCTACTCCGAGATTAAGCCCAACCCCACCATCCAGAACGTCAAGGACGGCGTCGAGGCCTTCAAGGCCGCCGATGCTGACGCTATCGTGACCATCGGTGGTGGCTCCTCCATGGACACCGCCAAGGCCATCGGCATCATCATCAACAACCCCGAGTTCGCCGATGTCCGCAGCCTCGAGGGCGTTGCTCCCACTAAGAACCACGCCGTGTTCACCATCGCCGTGCCGACGACCGCCGGTACCGCCGCCGAGGTGACCATCAACTACGTCATCACCGACCCCGAGAAGGTCCGCAAGTTCGTGTGCGTCGACACCAACGACGCCCCCGAGGTTGCCGTCGTCGATCCTGACATGATGGCTTCCATGCCTGCCGGCCTGACCGCTTCCACTGGCATGGACGCTCTGACCCACGCCATCGAGGGCTACACCACCAAGGGCGCTTGGGAGCTCTCCGACATGTTCCACTTTGAGGCTATTAAGCTGATCAGCGAGAACCTGCGCGACTCTGTCGCCGAGGCCAAGTCCGGTCAGCCCGGCTCCGGCCGCGAGGGCATGGCTCTTGGCCAGTATGTCGCCGGCATGGGCTTCTCCAATGTTGGCCTGGGCATCGACCACGCCATGGCTCACACCCTGTCCGCTCACTACGACACCCCGCACGGCGTCGCCTGCGCCATGCTGCTGCCGATTGCCATGGAGTTCAACAAGCCGGTTTGCGCCGAGCGCCTGGCCAAGGTTGCCGTTGCCATGGGCGTTGACACCACGGGCATGAGCACCGACGAGGCCGCCGACGCCGCCATCGCCGCCGTCAAGCAGCTCTCCGCCGACGTGAACATCCCACACGTCTGCGAGGCCATGAAGGCTGACGAGATCGAGGTCCTGGCCAAGGACGCCATGGCCGACGCCTGCTTCCCGGGTAACCCGCGCGAGGCGACGCTCGACGACGTCATCGAGCTCTTCAAGAAGATCTGCCCGGCTGCCTAACTTGGTTCGGCGGGCCCCTGCCCGTTAGCCCTAGAATCGTCCTCGGACATGTCGGAGGCCCCGCTGCGCACTACGTGCGGCGGGGCCTCCTTCTGTCCTGCGGAAAGATTCTGGGGCTAACGGGCAGGGGCCCGCCGGCTCGTTATCGTGGCGGGCGCAGTTCTAGGGAGCTCGATGGGTCATCTCGCTAGGTAAAAAGATGGTTCGCGGTGGTATTGTTGCTGTGGGCTCAATTCGATATGAAAGGGTGATTTTGGTGTCCAAGATGGATTCTACGCTCTCCTATATTACTGACCAGTTGAAGGCGCTTACCTCGATTGCTTCGCCTACGGGCTATACCCGTGCGGCGACTGATTATCTGATGGAGACCCTGCGCGATATGGGGTTTGGGCCTGAGCGTTCTAATAAGGGTAACGTGCTCGTTGAGCTTGGCGGCGAGGGCGAGCCGCTCGTACTGGCGAGCCATGTCGATACCCTAGGCGCCATGGTGCGTTCCATTAAGGACAATGGCCGCCTGCGCCCCACGACGCTCGGTGGGCATCAGTGGTCTACGGCCGATGGCGAGAACTGCACCGTCTACACGCGCGACGGCAATGTCTACACGGGCGTGGTTCTTAACACCGAGCCTTCGGCGCACGTGGCCGACGAGCCGGTCAAGACCATCGAGAAGAACATGGAGATCTTGCTCGACGAGAACGTCGACAGCAAGGACGATGCGCTCGAGCTGGGTATTCAGACCGGCGACATCATCGCTATGGATCCTCGCACGACGGTGACGGAGAGCGGCTACATTAAGAGCCGCTTCCTGGATGACAAGCTATCGGCCGCCATTTTGTTGGGCTTGGCGCGTGCCGTCGCCGCTGGCGAGGTGACGCTTTCGCGTAAGGTTTCGCTGCTCTTTACCGTGTACGAGGAGGTGGGCCACGGCGGCGCCTTCGTGCCGGCCGACACGCGCGAGATGATCAGCGTTGACATGGGCTGCGTGGGCGACGACCTAGGCTGCACCGAGCACATGGTGTCGATCTGCGCCAAGGATTCGGGCGGTCCGTACAACTACGACCTGGTGACGGCGCTGTCCAATATCGCGCGCGAGCTTGAGCTCGATTACGCTATCGACGTGTATCCGCATTACGGTTCGGACGTCGAAGCCACGCTCTCTGCCGGCTACGACATTCGCCATGGTCTGATCGGCCCCGGCGTGTATGCGAGCCACAACTACGAGCGTAGCCACATGGACGGCGTGCGCAACACCTTCGAGCTCGTCCGCGCCTACGTACAGCGCTAGCGATGCAGCGGCCTCGGCTGATACGGCAGTACCGACCGAGGCCGTCCTCTCTAAGTTGCGGTGAAATAGGGACTGTTTGGCGGTTTTAAACGCTTAAACAGTCCCTATTTCACCGCAATTTATGAAGGGGATGGGGCTACTTAAGTGCGCCGGTCACCGTACCGCCGCCCAGGAGGATGTCGCCGCGATAGACTACAACGGCCTGGCCGGGGGCGATGGCTCGTTGCGGCTCGTCAAAAGTCAGCAGCATTTGCCCGTCGGCGCCATGTGTAAGGGTTGCTGCCTGGTCCTTTTGACGGTAGCGGTACTTGGCGCCCACGTGAATGCCGCCGGCATCGAGCTCTGCCTCCATGCGGTCGGTAGGGGCGCTCCAAATCCAGTCGTTGGCCGTGAGCGCTGTGGCCGTCAGGTCTTCGGCCTCGCCCAGATGCACAATGTTGTTGGCGGCATCGACGCCCATTACGTACACGGGGTGCGCCATCGCGACGCCCAGGCCCTTGCGCTGGCCGATGGTATAGCGCAGCGCGCCGTTATGGCGTCCGACCACGCTGCCGTCGCGCCACACAATGTCGCCCGGTGCAGCGGCATGTCCGCAGCGGCGCTCGATATAGCCCGCGTAGTCGCCGTCCGCGATAAAGCAGATATCCTCGCTTTCGGCCTTCTTGGCGTTGGCAAAGCCCTGTTCGGCGGCTATGCGGCGCACGTCGCGCTCCTTGTCCAGCCCTGCCAGCGGAAAGATCGTGCGCGATAGTCGCTCCTGCGTGAGCGAATACAAGAAGTAACTCTGGTCCTTCTTGGGGTCCTCGCCGCGGTGCAGCTGCCAGGTGCCGTCGGCCGCTTGGCTCGTTTTGGCGTAGTGACCTGTGGCGATGTAGTCGCAGCCCATATTGAGTGCCGCATCGAGCAGCGCGCCAAACTTAATATGGCGGTTGCAGATGATGCACGGGTTGGGCGTCAGTCCTTCCTGGTAGGCGTTCACAAAGCGCTCGATCACGTTGCGGTCGAAGGTTTGCTGCAGGTCGAGCACATGGTGGGGTATCCCCAGGCGCTCGGCGACGGCTTTTGCATCGGCGATGTCGCGGTCGACTTTGCTCATGCCCGCGACGGGATCGGGCGCGGGGCAGGTGAGGCGCATGGTGGCGCCGACGCATTCGTAGCCCTGGCTTTTGAGCAGGTACGCGGTCACGCTGGAATCGACGCCGCCGCTCATGGCGACGAGCACGCGCTTGTTGTGCATGGGGAGGTTCTCCTTGGTGGCATGTGGCCAAAAAAGAAAAGCGGCGCGGGAGGCTGGTTCCGCGCCGCAGACATTGTAGCAAGTTCGGACGTCTCGTGGGACACCCTGATTGGATGGGCTCAGACTGCCGGGAGAGAGGAGGCCGGCTCGTCCCTGAGCTCAACCTATGGGCGACGGGTCCTAGTCCTGGAAGAGTGCCGTGGACAGGTAGCGCTCACCGGTATCGGCGAGCAGCGCCACGATGGTCTTGCCCTCGTTCTCGGGGCGCTTGGCCAGCTGCAGTGCGGCCCACACGGCGGCGCCGGACGAAATGCCCACGAGCACGCCCTCCTTGTGGCCCACGGCGCGGCCGGTGGCAAAGGCGTCGTCGTTCTCGACGGGGATGATCTCGTCATAGACCTGGGTGTCGAGGACGTCGGGCACAAAGCCGGCGCCGATGCCCTGGATCTTGTGCGGGCCGGCCTGGCCCTTAGAGAGCACCGGGGAGGTGGCGGGCTCGACGGCGACGACCTGAATCTCGGGGTTCTGCTCCTTGAGGAACTCGCCCACGCCGGTCACGGTGCCGCCGGTGCCGACGCCGGCGACGAAGATATCGACCTCGCCGTCGGTGTCATCCCAGATCTCGGGGCCGGTCGTGGCCTTGTGGATGGCGGGGTTGGCGGGGTTTACAAACTGGCCGGCGATAATGCTGTTGGGGGTCTCCTTCTGCAGTTCTTCGGCCTTGGCGATGGCGCCCTTCATGCCCTTGGAACCGTCGGTGAGCACGAGTTGTGCGCCATATGCCTGCATAAGCTTGCGACGCTCGACGGACATAGTCTCGGGCATGGTGATGATCACCTTGTAGCCGCGAGCCGCCGCCACCGAGGCGATGCCGACGCCGGTGTTGCCGCTCGTGGGCTCGATGATGGTGTAGTCGCCGCCGCGCACGAGCTTGCCGGCCTTCTCGGCCTCGTCAATCATGTTCTTGGCGACGCGGTCTTTAACGGACCCGGCGGGGTTGAAGTATTCCAGCTTGACGAGCACGCGGGCCTTGAGGTCCTCATCGGCCTCAAAGTGAGTGAGCTCCAGAAGCGGGGTGTGGCCGATAAGCTGATCGATGGACGTATAAACATTGCTCATGGTGAACCTCCAAAGTGTTCAAATGACTGGATACCGTGTGGTTTTACGGTGTGTGTAGCAGCGAAACCCATAAACCTTATGGGTTGTTCTTTTTGCTGTTGGCAAGCATAGTAGACAGTAAAGCCTAGTAACGCAATAGGAAATAGAAGATTATTACGAGGCGATTAACCAGCTTGACGGGAATAGGTATTTTCAAAGCCAATTTTTCGGCTAGAATTTCAACGGACTAAAAGACCGAAAGGCAGCACTATATATGTTGGTTTCTACTAAGGGCAGGTACGCCCTGCGCGTTATGGTTGACCTGGCCGAGCACCAGGCGGCAGGCCGCATTCCCCTCAAAGAGATTGCGGCGCGTCAGGGGATTTCGGAGAAATATCTGGAGAACATTTTGGCTACGCTCGTCCGCGCCAATATGCTCTCGGGCATGCGCGGCAAAGGCGGCGGCTACGTGCTCACGCGCCCGCCCGAGCAGTACACGGTGGGCGAGATCTTGCGCCTGACCGAGGGCAGCCTGGCGCCGGTCGCATGCCTGGACGGCGACTGCAAGGGCTGTTCACGTTCGGATGAGTGTCCCACACTCGACGTGTGGAAGAACCTGGACAAGCTCATCAACGACTACCTCGACGGCGTGACGCTCGATGCACTCGTCGCCCCCAACGAGGGCTACGACTACGTCATCTAGCTCCACCTGCCATTTGGGGACGGGGCAGAAATGGTAGATTTTCTTGCCCCTGAGGCTTGGCAAATGACAAGGCCGCCTATCGTTGCGATGGACGGCCTTCTTTTGGCGTGTTGTGGCGGTCCGTATCCGGTCGCTTTAGTTCCTGGCGATGCTGTCGAGAATGCTGCGCATGATGGATACCAGGATGCTGCCCATAAAGGCCGATCCAAAGCCGGCAATGGAGATACCCGCGCCCAGCAGATTGACCGACAGGTAGCTGGCCAGCTCGAGCATAAAGCTGTTGACTACGAGCTGAAAAATACCAAGCGTGATAATAGTGAGCGGCAGCGAGATGACCGTCAGGAACGGCTTGACGAGCGAGTCGACGATGTTGAGGAATAGTCCCACGAAGGCAAAGCAGACCCAGGCGTCGGCCATGCCGAAGGGCTGAATGCCGGGGACGAGAAACGTTGCGATCGCGATGGCGATTGAGGTCAAAAGCCAGTTGAGCAAAAAGCGCATGGTGGGAATCCTTTCTTGCGCATGGCGTGGTGAGGGGCGTGAGGGACACATACCTTTGCAACTCGGATAGATGCACGGACACGGTCCTGTTTGGGCACCCATTGTTCCAGATATTCGTGGAGCTTGCGTGCGCATTCGGTTTCAAAACGGCGTTCGTCCTAAAAAACGTGCCGCTGGCAGAGAGTCTTGACGCTTTAGTTTGGTGGTGTGCTAAACTGCTACGGGCAAAAGCCACAGGCGTTGCCCTATTGCATATTACGGGCGAACGATGCCCGATGTCAGTATCAACTTCGATGCCTTTTGGCGGGTTTGGCGGTGATCGATGAATATCGAGAACATGTTTGACAAGCCTGATGTCAAGCAGCTGGTCCACGCATTTAGCCTTTTGGACGACGAGAAAGATATCCAAGCGTTTTTGACCGATATCTGCACGCCGCGTGAGATTTGCGATCTATCGCAGCGTCTGCAGGTCGCGCGTTACCTGGACGAGGGCGAGCCCTATGTCGAGGTTCAGGCGCGTACCGGCGCTTCGTCCACCACGGTGAGCCGTGTATCCAAGGCGCTCAACGGCGAGTACGGTGGCTACCGCAAGATCCTCATTAAGCTGGAGGATGGCGAGTAGGCCAGCGGCAAAAACGAATTGTGCAGAACCGTCCCTCCGGGGGCGGTTATTTTTGATCCCTTGGGGACGGAGGAAAACGGATCATCGGGTTAGATTGACCTCCTCGGTGATCCGTTTTCCTCCGTCCCCAAGGGATCAAATCTGTTGGCGTGGGGCAAATCTGTCCGCTTGGGCGGGTAGGATGGATGCATTGATTATTGCGAACAGTTTGAGCGGAGGACCATGCCTGTTCGAATCTATACCACCAATGCCGGCACGGATTTGAGCGATGCCGAGTCGGCGCTGCTTGTCGACCTTATTGCCCGCCACGGGCGTGCCGTGTTGCTGGCGCCAACGTTTGCCGAGCTCGACCTGTGCCGTCATGATGCGGCGGAAGCCGGCGTTTCGCTGGGTATCGACTACAAGACGCCTACATCGTGGCTTCGCTCGCTTTGGGAGCTTTTGGGCGACGGGCGCGGTTTCGTCGACAACCTGCAGCGCCAGATGCTGCTCTCGGACATGGTCACGCGTCTCGACGATGCCGACCTGCAGCCGCTTTCGCGCAGCCAGGGCACGGTGCGCATGCTTGCGCGCATGGCCCGCGATGTGCTGCCGGGTGTGGCGGGGACGACGGCCGAGCGATGCCGTGGCAACAATTGCCAGCCTGAGCCAAAAAGCGATGCCGAGGCTCGTGTGTTTGAGCTTTTGCGTGCCTACGCGGGCGGTTTGGACCGTCGAGATATGGTCGAGCCCTGCGAGGCAGCTGACATTATGGCCGGTGCCCTGGCCGATAACCTGCCGGCGTGCGCCCGCGCCGTATGCGTGCGCGGTGTCACGTCGTTTACGCACGGCCTGCTCGAGCTGCTGTCTGCCGTGGCGAACAATGGGGGAGAGGTCGTCGTGCTGCTTGCCCGCGAGCAGGCGGCGATGCGCGAGGAGCTTGTCACGGCATTTGATGCCCGCGGTGTGCTGTTTGAGATCGCGCCGCTGGGGGAGGACGCCGTCGCGTCTGATGTCGCTTGCGGGACCGCCGCTCAGCCTGCCTTTATTGAGGTCGCTGGCCCTCATGCCCGTGCTCATGTCTATGCGGACGCCATCGATAAGTTGGTGAAAGCGCACAAGGAGTCCAAGGCCGATAAAGCTACTGCAACGCCCGCCGACCCCGTGCGCGTGCTCGTTGTTTCTGCCCGGGCACCCCAGCTGTTCGGTGAGCTCGCCTCTCGTCTGGCGGCTCGTCATATTGCTTCCGAGACAGTTGAGTTCACGGTGTTTTCCCAATCCATTGCGGGCAGGCAGTTTGCGGCGCTTGCCGGCCTGATCGAGCGCATGAAGGCCACCGATGAGGGCATGGCATCAAAGACCGAGTGGTGGCCCGCGCCGGAGCTTACCGACTGGATCTACAGTCCGCTTTCGGGCGCTGATGCCGTCAATGCCCGTACTTTCGATAAGAATATGCGTCTCTCGCGCAGCAAGACTACTGCGGGCGTAAAGAGCCTGCTACAGAGCGTTCAGGGCCAGGTGAGGGGCGCGCGCAAGGCGGCGAGCGACGATAACTGGTTTAAGAACGTACCGTGTGTGGTCTCGGACGTGTTCCAGGCGCTGTGGCGTGACAAGCCCGTGACGGCGCTTAAGGCCATGCTTGCCGTTGCCGAGGCGTTGCCCGATCGCTCGCTGGGCAGCTTGGATGGCCAGGCCCGTCGCCAGGCGGAGGCGGCCCTGCTGCGCCACGCCCTCGACATCCTTATGAACGGCGCCCGCGCGCTCGACGTGTCGCAGGTCGCGACCGTGCCCGTGCTCGATGGCATTCGCACCAGGGTGGACAAGCGTAGCACCGCCTACGATTACGAGACCCACGAGGTTGACCGTGCGCCACGTGCTCAGGTTCGTTTTGCTTCGCTTGCCGACGCGGCGGCTCTGCGCCCCGGCAGCTACGATGCCGTGCTGTTTGCCGATGTCGATCTGGACAGCTATCCGCTCTCGCACGAGGAGGGACCGCTGGCTACGCTGACGGCGAGCCTTGGTCGCGAGGGCGTGACGCTTGAGCCCGCGGCCCTGCTGCGCGTGCGCTTTGGTCGCGCGATGCAAGCGTCGCGTGGTCCGGTTACGCTCGCCCGTGTGACCCACGATCGCCAGGCGCGCGAGTGCTATCCGGCGGCCGTGTGGACCGAGCTGCGTGCGCACACCAAGGTCGCTGACACCGACAAGGCCGCTGACGACGCTAAGACCACTGGTGACGCTAAGGTCGCTGGCGCCGACAAGGCGACGTGCATGGGTGAGGGCGATATCGTAAGGGACTTCGATCCCGCGGCAGGCGAAGGTCTCAAGCGCGAGCGCGTGACCTGTGAAGCCCCTCAGCATCTGAGTGCCGAGGCCGTGCCGTATTTGGTCCTGCGTCGTCGCGATGGCGAGGGCGAGGACGCGCCGCTCGTGCCGCGCCTGACGTCCGCCTCGCAGATCGAGGCCTATTCTACCTGCCCGCTGTGCTGGTTCGTGTCGTATCGCGTCAAGCCCCAGTCCATCGACGCGGGCTTTGGGAACATGGAGAAGGGCAACTTTGTCCACGACGTGCTGGAGCATCTGCATGCCCGTCTGCCCCAAGAGGGCATGGAGCGCGTGACGCCCATGAATCTGCCTCGGGCGCAGGAGCTGCTGAGCAAGGTCTTTGACGAGACCCTGGCCGAGCATGCCGGCAAGCGCGGCACGGAGGGCCCGCTGGTGCCGCTCTCTGCGGTGGAGGAGCGCCAGGTGGCCGAGATCTTGCCGCAGCTGGAGGGCGTGCTTGCCTACGAGTCCGAGGCACTTGCCCCCTTTGCCCCGCGCTACCTGGAGTTTGCGTTCAACGAGCTCCAGGTCGAGTATGCCGGTTGGCCGCTCGGCGGGCGCATCGACCGCGTAGATGTGGATGCCGAGAATCGCGCCGTGGTAATCGACTACAAGCATCGTTCGGGTGTCGAGGAGTTTAAGCTTGCCGACCCCACGGTGCGTGACGAGGAGACGGGCGAGGCCCCCATCGACGACCCGCGCTGGCTGCCGCCCCATACCCAAACGCTCATCTACGCGCAGGCCATGCGTCGGGCACTGGGCTTGGATACCCGTGCAGCGCTCTATTTTTCGACCAAGGGCGGCAAGCCCGCGCTGCGCGGTGCGGCGAGCGCCGAGTTGCTCGAGGAAGAGCGCGGTGACGGTCGCATCCCGGGCCTCAAGAAGGGCTTCCCGGGCGAGGGCGGCAGCATGGACTTCGATGCCCTGCTCGATCGCGTGGAGGCCGGCATCGCCGAGCGCCTGCGCGAGCTCGAGGCGGGCAACGTTGCCGCCGTCGACCCGGCGTCGGCTCAGGCCGCGCATGCGCGCTGCTCGTATAACCACGAAGGAACGTTTGTAAGGAGGGACGTGTAGACCATGGATCTTTCGACTTTGATGCCGCAACAGCTGCAGATTGTCAAAACGCTCGACCGCCCGCTGTTTGTCTCGGCGGGCGCCGGTTCGGGTAAGACCTTTACCCTCACGCGCCGCATCGTCTATGCGCTCTCGCCCGAATCCGGTCCGTTCGTTGAGCATCTGGACCAGGTGCTCGCCATTACCTTTACCAAAGATGCCGCGGCCGAGATTCGCGACCGCGTGCGCCGTGCGCTTATCGACGAGGGCATGGACGAGGAAGCACTGACCGTCGACGACGCGTGGATCTCGACCATTCACGGCATGTGCTCGCGTATCCTGCGCGCGCACGCGCTGGAGCTGGGCATCGACCCCGAGTTCACGGTGCTCACCGATACCGACGAGCTCATGGACCAGGCTGTTGAGCATGTGCTGGGTCGCGCGACGGCACCCGATGCCGCCCCCGAGCTCGCGGCATCGCTCAAGGCCCTCTATGCCTGGTATCCCATGGCGGGCGAGGGCGGTTCCTTTGGCGGCGGTACGACCATCAAGGGTCTGGTGCGCGACCTGCTGGAGCTGTCGAGCCAGTTGCCGGGCGGTATGGACGACGCGCGCGTGGCGCGCGGCCAGGCCGATACCTCGGCACTCGCCGATGCCTATCGCGCGGCGCTAGGCGCAAGCAAGGCCGCGACCGAGAAGGCGCAGACGGCGCTCGATGCCATCGACGCGTTTGAGGCGAGTGGCAAAACCATGGAGGATGCGGCGCGACTCATGATGTCGTGCACCATGCCGCGCGCGAGCAAGGCATTCCCCAAGGAGCAGGTCGAGCTGCTCAAGGCCGAGGCCGCCGATGCGTTTATCAATATCGTGCTTGCCTGCGGTGGCCCGGCGCTCGATGCGCTGGTGGGCCTGGCCCGTTCCGTCGAGGCCGAGTATCGCGCATTGAAGGCTGCCCAGTCCGCCCTCGATAATAACGACCTGCTGCGTATGGCCTACGAGGCCCTGCGCGATTACCCAGCCATCCGTGCTGCGTACGAGGGCCGCTTTAAGATGGTCATGATCGATGAGTTCCAGGATACCGATCAGATGCAGGTCGATTTGATTCGCTATCTGACGGGCGCGGGGGAGCGCGCGCTGTGCACCGTGGGCGATGCGCAGCAGTCGATCTACCGCTTCCGTGGCGCCGAGGTCGAGGTATTCCATCGCCAGGAGCGCAAGGTGGGCTCGTCTGCCGCGCCCGAGGCGACTGCCGTGACCGACACCCCCGCCGGCGAGCTCGTCAAGCTCGTGCGCAACTTCCGCAGCCATGACGAGGTACTGCGTTATGTGGCACGCGTCTTCGACGGCGATGACGGCGGCCTGATGCAGGGCTTTTTGGACCTTGAGGCGAGTGACGGACGCAAGGACACGCTGGTGGCAGACGCCTCGCGTCGCCAGGCCCTCTTTGTTGCCGGCGGCAGCACGCAGGAGCGCACACAGGCCAAGGCCCGTGCGATCGCCGAGCGATTCCGCGCGCTTGCCGATGCCGGCCAGCCCCAGGGCGGCATGGTGCTGCTGCTGGGCCGCATGACCAATGCCGACGTCTACGCCCAGGCCTTCCGCGACCAGGGGCTCGACTGCGTCATCGCGGGTGGTTCGGTCTTTGCCCAGGCAGCCGAGGTGCAGACGGTGCGCGCCCTGGTCTGCGCGCTCGCCAATCCGGCCGATACGGCGCAGGGCCTCATGCCGTTGCTGGCCTCGCCGATGTTTGCGCTCGGCGTCCAGGAGTTCCTGGCGCTGGCGACCAAGCTCGATAGCGAGACGGGGGAGACCTCGCGCCGCAACATCGATGCGGGCATCATGAGCGATTCCGATGCGCCGGGCCTGCAGGACCTGCCGCTCGTGACGCGCGCCCGCGAGGTGCTGCGTTATGCGCTTCGTCGCGTGGGCCGCGATTCGTTCGCCGCCATCGCGCGCGACGTGGTCAACGCTTCGGGCTGGTTTGTGCGTCTGGCGCAGCGTGGTCCCGAGGGCAAGGCCATTGCCGCCAACGTGCTCAAGGCGCTCGATGCCGTGGCCGAGGCGGAGGCCGAGTTCGGCAATTCGCCGCGTTCCATCGCGCTGGCCTTCGACCGTTTCTTGGCGGGCAAGGAGGCCCCGGGTGCCCTCAACGAGGAGGGCGACGGCGCGGTGCGCATCATGACGGTCCATGCCTCCAAGGGTTTGGAATATCCGGTCGTGGCGGTCGCCGAGTGCTTTGGCGTGCGTAAGTCCTCGGGTGCGGCACAGATGGGTCGCGTCGAGGGCGGAGCACAGGTCGTGGCACTGCCGGCACGCTTCGACGGCGTTAAGCTCGCCGATGGTACCTTTGTGAAGGGCGACGACGTCAAAAAGCAGTTTGAGCATGCGTTTAAGGGCAAGGGCACGTCGCTGTGGCTGCCGCCGGAGCTCATGGAGGACGTCTGTGCGACGGGTTCTCCCGCCGAGGCATTTGCTCGCCTGCGCAACGACGACCTGCGGCTTTCGCTCGAGGAGCGGGCCCGCTTGCTCTACGTTGCCATGACGCGTGCGCGCGAGCTGGTGATCTTGGCGATGGATGCCGGCGTGAGCCGTGGCAAGGTGACGGCGCCGACCTTCGACGTCGAGACCGATCTGACCTATGACGTGCTGCGCCGTATTCTGCCGACCGACGCTCTGGACATGCCGCAGCTCGATGCCGACCGCCTGGTGTTCGACAACTCCCGGCCGGGCGACTACGAGCTCATTTCGCTCGCGGACTTTACCTTTGGCGAGCAGGCGTTTGAGGCTAACGCTTCGCTGGATGCCGAGGGCAGGCTTGTTCGTGGCGATACCGATGTCGCCGATAATGCTGCGCACTCAACTGTGCCTGGTCCTGCCGATTCCAAGCCCGATTCGTTTGAGCTTGTGTATCCCCAGGCAGTGGGCGTGCGCATGGGCATCTGTCCGTATCCGGCGCGTGATTCGTACAGCTATTCGTCGATTGCCGCGGCGCTGCATGCCGAGGCCGAGGACCGTGCCGCCGAGACGCGCGTGCCCATGGACGAGTCCGGCGATGATGCCGAGTCGGATGGTTCCGAGATGACGGATGCGGACGTGGCTGCTGTCGAGCCCGCCGGCAATCCCATGGCGCTGGGCTCGGCCTTCCACGCCGCCTGCCAGTGGCTCATCGAGATGGGTGCCGATGCGTTGCCCGCTGCGCGCGCCGATGCGCTGACGCGTCTGTGGCGCCTGACGCCGGAGCAGCGCCAGCGCTTCGATGTCGCTCTGGATCGCTGGCTCAAGTCGTCGGTTCGTGCCGAGCTGCTCGCGTGGCCGTGCATCCGTGCCGAGGTGCCGTTCTTCTCGCTGGGCTGCGAGGACGAGGACATCGCCCGCTACGGTGCCTATGCCGAGGGCGCCATCGATGCACTGGCCACCGATCCGGCCGATCCGTCGCGCGCACTGGTCATCGATTACAAGACGGGTGGCACGCCGGATGAGACACCCGACCGGCTGCTCGAGAAGCACGCCCTGCAGGCGCGCGTCTACGCCGACGTGTTGCACAAGGCGGGCGTTGAGACGGTGACGGTCAAGTTCGTCCGCGTGGAGCAGCCGGATCCGACCCTCTTCGTCGAACCCGCCGAACCTCAAGTGGTCACCTACAACTTCTAGCCCTCAGATAACTTGCGGTGGAATAGTTCCTGTATTGCGGCCCAGATGGCCCAAGCGGGAACTATTTCACCGCAACTGCAAGAGGAGCCGTGTGGGTTTGGCTAGGTTCGGGTGCTGTCCGTGCCGTGCGGTAAAATCGTTCAGTCAGAACACGAACCCGCATCGGAGCTCATCACATGGCATTCGTCCATCTGCACAATCACACTGTCTTCTCCATGCTCGACGGCGCAACCCGTATCCAGGATATGGTCAACCGCGCTGTTGAGCTGGGCATGCCCGCCGTGGCCATTACCGACCACGGCTACATGTATGGCGTGCCCGACCTGGCGCTGGCCTGCGACGCCGTCAATCACAACACGCCCGAGTACAAAACCTGGAGCCACGACAAGGCCTTCTTGGAAAAGGACCGCCGCGACGAGCTGGTGGAGCCCGACCCCGAGGCAAACCCGCGCGAGCATGCCCAGTATGTGAAGGACATGGCCATGTGGGACGAGAAGGGCAATATCGACGAGCTCAAACCGCCCCTGGTCATCAAGCCCATCTTTGGCTGCGAGGTTTACTTTACGCCGGACGAGACGCTCGCCCGCGACCACAAGCCCGAGCTCTACCACATGATCCTTCTGGCCAAGGACCAGGAGGGCTACGTCAACCTGATGCAGACGGTCTCCGAGGCGGCCGTGCAGGGCTTTTACTACAAGCCGCGCGTGACGCTCGACAACCTGCGCCGCCATGCCAAGGGTATGATCTGCACGAGCGCCTGCATCGCGGGCATCATCCCCAAGTACATCGACCGCGGTGACATGGAGGGCGCCATCAAGTGGGCCGAGACCTTCCGCGACACCTTCGACCCCGGCGACTTTTATATCGAGATCCAGGAACACGGCATTACCACCGACAACGGCCTGACCGACGAGCAGATGGACCGCACGCTCATCGACATCGCCAAACAGGTGGGCGTCAAGGTCATCGCCACCAACGACTTCCACTACCTGCGCCGCGAGGACGCGCCCGTGCAGGACGTCATCATGTGCATCGGCATGAACGCCAAAGTCGACGACCCCAACCGCATGCGCATGACCGGCTCGGAGTTTTACATGAAGACCGAGGAGGAGATGCGGGCGATGTTCCCGTATTGCCCCGAGGCCTGCGACAACACGCTCGAGATTGCCGACAAGTGCTACGTGGAGCTCGACTGGGACTCCATCATCCTGCCGCGCTTCCCGTTGCTCGATCCCGGCGAGACGCACGAGAGCCAGTTCCGCCGCGAGTGCGAGAAGGGCCTGCGCCAGCACTACGGTGACGACTGGGCCACGCGCGAGATCGGCGGAGTCAACATCAAAGAGCGCTTTGAGTACGAATACAAGGTCATCTGCGACAAGGGCTTTGCCGCCTACTTCTTGATCGTTGCCGAGTACGTGCAATGGGCCAAGGACAACGGCATCGGCGTCGGCCCCGGCCGTGGTTCTGCCGCCGGCGCTATCGTCGCCTACGCCATGAACATCACCGCGTTCGACCCGCTCGAGAACGGCCTGATGTTTGAGAGGTTCCTCTCCCCGCAGCGTACCGAGATGCCCGATATCGATATGGACTTCGACGATGAGCGGCGCCTCGAGGTCGTGGAGCACGTTCGCCAGCTCTACGGCCCCGAGAAGGTCACCCACGTCATCACCTACTCGACCATCAAGGCCAAGCAGGCCATCAATGATGCCGCGCGCGTCCTGGACTACCCGGTCTACATGGGCCAGCGCCTGTCCAAGATGGTCTCGAGCGACCCCAAGGTCAAGCTCAAGCAGGTGCTCGACAAACAACCCGGCAAAGAGGATTTGTTTAACCCCGATTTTGCCGAGGCCTATAAAAAGGACGACGACGCCCGCCGCATCATCGACACGGCGCTCTCGATTGAGGGCCTCACCCGTGGCGAGGGTGTGCACGCGTGCGCCGTTCTGATCTGCCGCGACCCCGTCAACGAGCACGTGCCCACCAAGCTCGATACTAAGGGCGGCGTCGAGATTACCCAGTACGAGGGCCATACCGTTGCCGACATGGGCCTGCTCAAGATGGACTTCCTGGGCCTGCGTACGCTGACGGTTATCTCCAAGGCCAAAGCAAACATCAAGAAGAACTTCGGCATCGACATCAAAGAGGAAGAGATTCCCTTTGACGATCCCGAGATCTTTAAGCTCATGGGCTCCGGCCACACTGCCGGCGTCTTCCAGGTCGAGTCCGCCGGCATGACGGCCACGATCAAGAACATGAAGCCCACCGAGTACAAGCACGTCGTGGCATTGATCGCCCTGTACCGCCCGGGCCCGCTGGGCGCCGGCATGGTTTCGTCCTACATCAACCGTATGAACGGCAAGGAGCCGGCCGTCTCCTACGACGACCGTCTGGACGACATCCTGGGTGAAACCTACGGCACCATGGTCTACCAGGAGCAGGTTATGCTCATCTCCGTCGAGATGTGCGGCTTCTCCAAGGGCGAATCGGACTCGCGTATCCGTAAGCCCGTGGCTAAGAAGAAGATCAAGCTGCTCACGTCGACGGTGCTCCACTGGGAGGATGGCTCGGACGAGACCACCTACGACCACTGGATGAACGGCGCTATCAAGAACAACTACACGCGCGAGGTCGCCCAGAAGATTTGGGACGATGTTCTCGAGTTCGCATCTTACGCCTTCAACAAGTCGCACTCCGCCGGCTACGCCATCCTGGTTATGCAGACGGCGTGGCTCAAGGCGCACTATCCACACGAGTACATGGCGGCCGTTCTGACGTCCTATACGGGCAAGACCGACAAGATCGTGCACTACGTCTCGGCGTGCCGTCACGACGGCATCCCCGTGCTGTCGCCAGATGTCAACGAGTCCGGCACCGAGTTCACGGCTACCAAGGAGGGCGTGCGCTTTGGTCTGGCCGGTATTCGAGGCGTGGGCACCGGCGTGGCGCAGGCGATTATCGCTGAGCGCGAGGCAGGCGGTCCGTTTAAGACGCTGCACGACTTTGTTGAGCGCGTGGACTCGAGCCAGGCCAACCGCCGCGTGATCGAATCG
The DNA here is from genome assembly GCF_018785245.1 of Collinsella aerofaciens. GTDB lineage: Bacteria > Actinomycetota > Coriobacteriia > Coriobacteriales > Coriobacteriaceae > Collinsella > Collinsella aerofaciens_AD. Next base: position 252,902 of record NZ_WQPL01000019.1, read on the forward strand.
CTGATCAAGGCAGGTGCCTTCGACTCCACGGGCTATCCGCGCCGCCAGATGATGCACTTTGTGGACAAGAACAACCCCGAGAACATCATCGACGCCGCGATAAAGCGCCAGAAGGACCGCGCGAGCGGCCAGACTTCGTTCTTCGACATGTTTGGTGATGTTGAGGGCTCGGGTTTCGAGGTCAGCGTGCCCGATCCGGACGGCCAGGAATGGGACCGCCACCTTAAGCTGAGCCAGGAGAAGGAGGTTCTGGGCATCTATGTCTCGGACCATCCGCTGCGCCCGTTTGAGTATGCGCTCAGCAAAGCGCGCGACTTTTCGTTCTCGCAGATCGACACCGGCTACGAAGTTCAGAATCCTACGGGCGGCACCATCAACCAGGAGATTCCCGAGGGCAAGGCGCTGTGGTGGGCCGGCATGGTCTCGAGCGTGTCCAAGCGCGTGACCAAAAACGGCGACCCCATGGGCATCGTGCAGCTCGAGGACATGGAAGGCGAGGCCACCGTCGTCGTGTTCCCCAAGACCTATAAAGAGGCCGAGGGGTATCTGTACGGCGAGGTCGATCCCGAGACCGGCGCGCAGCTGTCCGACGCCTTTGTGCGCATTAAGGGCAAGCTCGAGCGCTCGGACCGCGGCGACCAGATTATCGCGCAGGAGATCGTGCCGCTGGAGCTCAACGAGGAGAACAACAAGCCCAAGGTGTTTGAGGTCATGGTGCCCAACAGCCGCTTTAGCCAGGGCAATATGGCGCGCCTGGCCACGGTGCTCACCGCTAACCCGGGCGGCGACCGCGTGGAGATCTTTATCGAGCAGGTGGACGGGCGCGTACTGCGCGCCGAGGTGCCTGCCAAGGTCAACGCGCGCTCGATTCCGCTGCTGGCCGAGGCCAAGGCCATTGTGGGCAACCAGGGCCGCGTGACGGTTATCTAGGGACGGCGTTGCTGAGAGGTACTCGGTGCGAGATTGGAGGAAGTGATGGCGCAGGGGACGTTTGTGCAGGCGCTCCGGAAAGAGGCGGCGCTGAGCGGCACCTTTATGAAGGGCCGCTCGCTCATGCTCAACGGCGCCGTGCTGTCGATCGAGGACAGCGGCTCGCGCTTCTCCAAGAACGTGACGGTTGAGGGCTCAGTGCGCGGCTCGCGCGGTGACCTGTACAAGACGCACGTGGCGCTCGACATGGACGAGCACGAGGTGATCGACTACGACTGCGATTGCCCCGCTGCCTATCGCTACCCCGGCATGTGCAAGCACGCCATCGCCACGGCGCTAGCGTACCTGGACGCCAGCGGCATTGAGCCTGTTGAGGGGCTGCGCACGCCGGTCCGCACGTTTACGGCGGCGCCCAAGCAAGCCGCGCGTCCTGCGTCTGCCGCACCGGCGGTCAACCCTAACTTTCCCTTCCCGGCGCCAGTTCCCACGAGCCCGAGCCTCATGAAGGCGCTCTCCGATCTTTCGGACGCGCGCATGGATGAGTTGGCGGGCATGCGCCGCAAGCTCGCCGGCACTGTCGACCCTGATGCCCCCAAGGCGGTATTGGAGCCCTCGCTGGTGCCGTACTACAATCCGCTGTTTGCCGACCGCTTTAGCTGGGCGCTCGAGCTTCGCATCCGCTGCGGCTCGGTGTCCTACGTGGTCAAGGATATCGACGGCATGGCCGCCGCCTACGTGCGCGGCGGCACGTTCTCGTACGGCAAAAAGCTCACATTCCTTCATACGCCCGAGGCCTTTGACGAGGTTTCGGTGCGTCTGCTCGACCTTGTTGTGGCAACGGTTGTGTATCTGAGCGACATCACGAGTTCGCGTTCGGCGTCGTACGATTTTGCACGCAGCGGCTTTGTCGCCGAGCGCCAGCTGCCGCTGTCCGAGCACGACATCGTATACATGCTGGACCTGCTGCGTGGCCGGACCATTTCCTTTGAGCCCGCCTGGTCGCGGGGAACGACGACGCATCGTTCCTACGAGGTGGCGGTTGAGTTGTCGCCGGTGGGGGAGGACGAGGTCTCGGCAAAACAACCGCCGCTCCTTGCCGCCAAGATCGCGCCGGCGGCCGGTGGCAGCTACGACTTGCGCCTGCCCGCCGATATGTACTGCTTTGCCTCGGGCGACGTTGCCTATCTGGTCGACACGCACCGCGCGCGCCGCGCCGATGCGGCGTTTGCCCAGCATGCCGCACCGTTTCTGTCGCGTCTGCTGCCCTGTCGCACGCCGGTCCATATCGCCGCCGAGCAGGTGGGCGAATTCTGCCGCATGGCACTGCCCGTGCTGCGCGAATACACTGACCTCACCGCTCCCGCCGTGCTCGACACCGTGGCGCCCGAGCCGAGCTTTGCCATGGCAATCGGTGTCGACGACGGGCTTGTGACCTGCAAGATTACGGTTGCCTACGGTGATTGGTCGGCAGATCTCTTTAGCCTGGGCGCTCCGGGAAGCCCCTTCGAAGAACAGCGCCCGGGCGTACCTCCGCGCGACGAGATAGCAGAGTTTCGCGTTATGGATACGGCGGCCCTGTATTTCGACTTTTACGAGGGCGGCCTGGCGTTTGAGGAGCGCGACGACGAGAGCCTGTTCCACTTGCTGACCGAGGGCCTGTCTGCCCTGTCCGAGCTGGGCGAGGTCATGCTCAGCGACCGCCTACGCCAGATCTCGGTGCGCCCTGCGCCCAAGCTTTCGGTGCACGCGACCGTCAAGAGCAACCTGCTCGATGTCGAACTGGGCGCGAGCGGTCTTTCGGCGGCAGATCTTGCCATCTATCTGGACTCGTACAAGCGCCACCAGACGTTTGCGCGCCTCACGTCGGGCGACATCGTTCGCCTGGACGAGGGCGCCCGAGCCGCGTTTGGCCTTGCCGAGGATCTGGGGGTCGATGCTGTCGACCTGTTCGACGGCGTGTCGCTTCCCGCGTCGAGCACCCTGTTCGTCGATAGCATGCTCGCGCGCACGCCCGCGCTCGAGGCCGATCGCGACGCTGCGTTCCGCCGTACCGTCGAGCGCCTGGACACGCTCGGCAAGATGGACTTTACGGTGCCGGTCTCGCTCAAGGCCACACTGCGCGGCTACCAGGTCGACGGATACCAGTGGCTCGGCTCGCTCGAACACCTGGGCCTTGGCGGCATCTTGGCCGACGACATGGGCCTGGGCAAAACGCTCCAGATGATCGCGCATATCCTGGCGCGCGTGGAGGCGGGGGACACCAAGCCCACGCTCGTGGTATGCCCGGCCTCACTCGTGTACAACTGGACTGCCGAGCTGGAGCGCTTTGCGCCCTCGCTCGATGTTTGCGCAATCGTGGGCGCCAAGGCGCAGCGTCGCGTGCAGATTGCCGGCGCGGCTGAGCATAACGTGGTCGTGACGTCGTATGACCTTATGCGCCGCGATATCGATGAGTACGCCGGGCAGGATTTTGCCCGCGTGGTGCTCGACGAGGCCCAGTACATTAAAAACCCACTCACCCAGGTGGCACGTGCCACCAAGCGCCTGCCGGCCGGCGTGCGCTTTGCCCTGACGGGCACGCCCATCGAAAACCGCCTATCCGAACTCTGGAGCATCTTCGACTTTTTGATGCCGGGCCTGCTGGGCACGCGTGAATCGTTTGCAAAGCGCTTCGAAAGCCCGGTCGAGCATGCCGAGGGCGACAGTGCCGCCCGCCTGCAAGCGCTCGTGTCGCCGTTTGTGCTGCGCCGTGTCAAGGAAGACGTGGTGGCCGACCTGCCCGAGAAGATCGAGGATACGGTCATGGCGCAGCTCACCGGCGAGCAGCGCAAGCTTTACCTGGCAAACCAGGACCGCATCGCCCAGCAGGTGCAGCACCGCGAGGCATCCGAGTTTAAGAAAGACAAGCTCAAGGTGCTCGCCGAGCTCACCAAGCTGCGCCAGATCTGCTGCGACCCGCGTCTGCACTACGAGGATTACAAGGCGGGGAGCGCCAAACTCGATACGTGCATGGAGCTCGTGCACGGCGCGCGCGACGGCGGGCATCGCATCCTGTTGTTCAGCCAGTTTACGGGTATGCTCGATATCATCGGTAAGCGCTTGGCCAAGGAGGACATCGCCTTCCTTAAGCTCACGGGCGCTTCGTCTAAGGAGAGCCGCGCCAAGATGGTCGCGCAGTTCCAAGCGGGCGAGGTTCCGGTCTTTTTGATTTCGCTCAAGGCGGGTGGCGTGGGCCTTAACCTGACGGCTGCCGACGTGGTCATTCACTACGACCCGTGGTGGAACGTGGCGGCGCAGGACCAAGCGACTGACCGTGCACACCGTATTGGCCAGCAACATGCCGTGACCGTGTACAAGCTCATCGCCAAGGACACGATCGAGGAACGCATTATGCAGATGCAGGAGTCCAAGCGCGACCTGGTCAACAGCGTGCTCGGCGGCGACGGCATCTCGTCGGCACTGTTCACGCGCGAGGATGTTCTGGCGCTGCTCGGCGGCGACGGTCGCTAACCCGCTCGGGTGGGGCCGTCAGGGCGGATGGCACACGCTGTCCCATCGTCCCCGCCCGTTATGTGTTCATTTGCAATGCCGTGGATGGTTTGTCTGCCTTTGGGCATAAGAACCATCAAGAACATTGGCACATCAGCAAAGGAGAACATCATGGCGAAATTCTTTAAGGACCCCGACGGTAAGCTCATCGCTGCCCTTGGCGACGACGTTGCGACTCCTGCCGGTTGCACGGAACTGACCGCAAACACTGAGGATGCGGCGCACGAGAAGCACGTGCCTGTTGTCGAGACCGAGCGCGACGGTCACGTAATCCGCGCACGCGTTGGCTCGGTCGAGCACCCCAGCCTGCCCGAGCACTACATTGAGTGGATCGCCCTTGAGGCCGAGGGCCGCTTAGAGGTCCATTACCTTGAGCCCGGCATGAAACCCGCGACGTTTTTCGCGGGCGGCTCCAAGACCGGTACCGTCTATGCCTACTGCAACCTGCACGGGCTGTGGTCCGCGACATTCTAGGAGCGCGCCCCCGCTCGGGGTATCATAGCTAGCATATGCACATGCAAGCGCCGACTGCATTATGCGGCCGGCGCTTTTACTACGATTTCGATGGTTTACGACGGAAAGGGCTGGGCCATGAAGCTCGCGCTTGCACAGATCGATATGCGCCTGGGTGATATTGAGGGCATTTGCGGCCGCATCGAGGACCAGGCTCGTCTGGCCCACGAGCGCGGAGCGCGCGTGCTGTGCGTTCCAGCTCCGCTCTTTATGGGCGCCATGCCCGGTGGCCTGGTGGGCGCTGCCGACTTTGAGCACGACATGCTTGCCGGCTTGACTGGTGTCGCCGAGCGTATCCAGGAGCTTGACATGATCTGCATCGTGCCCGCGGCGGTTTCGTTTGAAGGCCAGCCGCTGCTCGACTACATGATGCTCAAGGACGGTCATGTGGTGCCGGCGCGTTCGAGCATTGCCTTGCAGCGTGGCGAGAACAACGACACGCGTTGGGCGCCGCCGGTGTTCGACGTGGACGGCGTGCGCATCGCCGTGATTTTTGACTTGGACCGCGAGCTCGAGATGTTGCCGACCGGCGTCGACCTCATTGCGTATTTCCAATTCAACGCGTTTGACATGACCGACCGCGAGACTGCCGCCATTGCCGCCGTTCGCAGCGGCGCCTACCGCAAGATCGCATCCAAGCGCAGCGTGTGGTTTGCCTGCATGGCGCCGGTCGGCGCCTATGACGAGTCGGTGTATACCGGCGGTTCGTTTGTGCTCGACGACTGCGGTCGCGTGGTGGCCCAGGCGCCGTGTTTTGAGGAGAGCCTCCTGGTTCAGGAGATTCAGCGCGGCGTGATGCTCGATGCCCTGGAAGATCACGAACTGCCCGAGTTCCGTTCCGAGGAGTGGCTGTGGCAGGCGCTGGTGCTCGCCGTGCGCGACAACGCCCGAGCCCGCGGTGCGTCGCGTGCTGTGGTGGCACTCGAGGGTGACTTGCCGTCGTCCCTGCTGGCGGCGCTGGCCGTCGACGCTCTGGGCCCGCGCAATGTGATTGGCCTGGTGCTGGGGCGCAACCGTATCTTTACGCCGGCGCAGGAAGAGGCCGAGGCTGCCCGCTGTGCCGCCGTCCGCGCCATCGCCGAGCGTTTGCACATTCGCACCGTCGAGCGCGATGCACCGGATGCGGCGCGTGTGCTCGATCGCGACGTGTCGGCGGGCGATTCCGAGCGTCTGCGCTCGCGCACGCTGGGCCTCATGCTGGAGGACACGGCGCTCGAGCTGGGTGCGATGACGCTGAGCCCGCTGTCCAAAACCGAGTACGCGCTGGCGGCGCCGGCGCTTTGCGGCGGCTACCAGGGCGACTTTGCGCCGTTTGGCGATGTGTGCCTGTCGACGCTTGAGTTTGTGGCGCGTGTGCGCAACCGCACGTCTGCCGTGGTGCCCCAAGAGCTCGTGACGCTCAACGCGGTGGAAGACTGCATGGAGCGAGTGTTGGCGCAGGCGCTCTCGACGCTCGATGGTCCGGTCGATATGCTCGACCGCGCGGCACAGCTGCTCGGCGGGCTTGAGCCGGGTGAGGTCGATGGCGCGCTCGAGGCGCACGTGGACCGCAGCCGACCCTTCGACGACATCCCGATGGCCGCTGGCAAGCCTGAGGCCTGCTCGCTGCTGCTGATGCTCGTGCGTCAGGGCGAGGCCGCCCGCCGCATGCTGCCGACGGCGCCGATCGTCTCGGCCCGTTCGTTTGCCGAGCGTGCCTGGCCGTATATGCTCGCGTGGTCCGACCTGGGGCTTAACGGCAAGGAGCGTATGACGGTCGATTCGCTGGCGCGCGCCGAGGTGCGCCGTTTTGCTGACGAGGATACGAGCGAGCGCGTGCGAAACGAGATGATGGGCGTGCTGGGCGAGCTACTGGGTATTTCGCCCGAGCAGATGGAGGAGCTGCGCTCTGAGGACGGTCAGCGTCGTTTGCATGAGGGAATGAAAAAGTTCGAGGGCGAGGTTCAGGACGCCATCGATAAGATGATGGGCGGTCAGGGCGGCTCGCAAGGTAGTCCCCAGGGTGGTCCGATGCCGCATCCGCCGGTGGATCCGAGGCAGTTCCCCTTTTTCTCGCAGAACTAACTATGGGATAGGGCCAAGGTTACGCGGTTTTACCAAACCGCGTAACGAGTCGACGCTGCGCGAGCCCCTGCCGGGCAATCTGCCGCTCAAACCGTCGCTTGCGTACAGAAGTACGCGGCGCTCCTCTTTCGCGACACCTTGCCACGGCAGGGACTCGCTCGCTCATATGACCCAATCCGCTGTCAAGAGCCACAATGGCCCCGCCGACCGCTTGCAATCGGTCGGCGGGGCCTGCCGT
>NZ_WQPL01000020.1 GCF_018785245.1 Collinsella aerofaciens
GCGGCCTAGGATATCAACTGATTCCGGATATCGGACACAGGGGCCGCAAGGGCCCTTACACCAACTTTCTCGACACTACCACTGTCGAGTGGAGGACAACTTATCACAATAGGGGAATCGAGGGTTAATCCTCGATTCCCCTATCTAGCTTAGACACACGCTAATTTGCCGTGATTGAATAAGAGAAGAAACGCCAACTTCTTATAAATGATAATAACGATTCGCAGGTTCCCCAACGGTAAAGTTTGGATTCATATAGGGATCGCCTTCGACGTAATGCTTAGCCCAGCGATAATTCATGTACGCGACCTCTTTGTGGAAGCGAATCTGCTTCTCCGTATTGTTTTCAACGCCTCTAGAAATCGACTCGTAGTGATAGAGCTCGACTTCGGGTGTGTATACGATCAGGTCATTGATCTCGCGAAGCTTTAAGCAAAAGTCAACATCATTAAATGCAACTTGAAGCTCTTCCGTGAAACCTCCGACTTTCTCATATTCGCTACGCTTGGTCATTATGCAAGCTGCAGTGACGGCGCTGAAGTCTTGTTGTGCATCGTTGAGTGCAAAGTAGCCCCAGTTATCCTTTGGCATGCTTTGGCAAAGATGTCCTGCCACGCCACCAGTGACGCATAGGCCCGCGTGCTGAATGGTGTTGTCGGGATAGTAGAGTTTTGCACCAACTGCGCCAACATCCTCACGTGCGCAGATGCCAAGCATTATCTCAATCCAATTGGGCGTAATTACCTCAGTATCGTTATTCAACAGCAAGAGATAGTTTCCTTTGGCGTGAGCCACGCCAAAGTTCATGAGCTTGGAGAAATTGAATTCGTGTTCCCAAATTACAAGACGAACGATATCAGGATATTTTGCTTGCAACTTATCGTAATAATCAAATGTTGCCTTTTCCGTGCTGTTGTTTTCGATTATGACAAGCTCGTAATTGTCGTACGTTGATTTCTCAACAATTGACTTAATGCAGTTGTCCAGAATGTCTGCGTGGTCTTTAGTTGGAATGATAATTGACACGAGTGGATGGGAATCTGGCACAGCGTAGGTTACTTTATATGTAAAGGGACGACGCGCTTGTTCGACCTTCGCATTGAGCCCAAGCCTGTCCAAATGACTCTGGACCGCTTTGATACCTGCGATAGTGGCATACGGCTTGCTATCGGCATTTGCTGCGGTGGAGGTCTCGCTTAGGCGCCAGTGATATAGAACCTTTGCAACATGATGAACTTTCCTTGCCTTTTCCACGGCGTGGAGAGTCAGATTATGATCCTGTGCTCCATCGAACTCTTTCGTATTCGGTTCTAGAGTGTCAAGCAGAGACTTACGGATGGTAAGCATATGGCAGATATAGTTATTGTTTCTGAGCAGATCGATATTGAAATCCGGCTTAAAGAACGGCTGCGCTAGCATTCCATCGGGCATGAGTTTATCTTCATCACAATAAAGAAGATCGACGTCATCATTGTTTTCAATTGCCTCGGCATATGAGAACAACAAGTCCGGTTCAAGAATATCGTCATGGTCAAAGAAGCTAACGAAATCACCCGAAGCGATGGCAACGCCGGCGTTTGTGTTTTCGGAAATGCCCTTATTCTCGGTAAGGTTAATTGATTTAATTCTGTTGTCGTGGGCCGTCTCCTGCTCAACGCGAGCCTTTAGTTCCTGATTGTCAGGACTTGCATTAACTAGGATGAGCTCCCAGTTTGCATAAGACTGGTTTTTTACGGATTCGGCCATATCGTTAAAGAACGAAATGGGTGTGTTGTATAGAGGGACAATAATGCTGAACTTCGGAGCGCTGTTGAAGACGATTTTTCTCTGCTTCTCCAGAGCGCCGATAGTTGCCTTATGATCCGTGAACCATTCGGGGTATTCAGGGTCAAACTGCGCATGGGTAAAGAGAAAGTTGGTCTCCTCAAGAAGCAAGCCTAGCTTATCGGGTGTTAAGCAGTCGAATGCACTGAATGATGGGTGATTTTGATCGTCAATAATAAAGTAGTAACGATCGAACGCCTTTGGCATTCGAATTGAGAGCTGCGTTTCAAGCTGCTTTTTCTCAGACGTAAATCCAACGCTTGTTACATTCGAGCCGAAATTGACGATGCTCAAATTAACTTCATTAAGGGTTCGATCGAAACAACGAAGTTTGATTTGCGAGTCGCTACGATAAGGAGTTCTCACCGTGCACCTAAGGATATAGTCGCTTGAATCTTCGATGCACTGCCAGAAATCAATCGTTGCCATGTCAAACTCTGAAACGTCATCGTAGTTTCGGAGTTTGCTGCACATGTCAGGTTTAATTTTGTAGTTAAGGCGCGACTCCCATTTGATGTTCTTGCAATTGAGCGAAAGGGAGTCGCTGCTCAGGGTGCGACCGTCTTGGCCGATTTCGCTAAACTCAATTTTGATGGTGCGAGCATCGGGATCGGGGACTACAAGGACGTATGAGTTCGAGTCACAACTATTGTCCCGGAATTTTAGGAGGGATAAAGGTGAGCGGCGGTTATCGTCTGTAGCCGCCTGGGCTGTTACGCTGGAGCCTTTATGGATGCCTTCAATCTTAAGCTGCTGGTAGATTTTCCAGTTTCCTCTGCATACTCCGGTTGTTTCGACTCGCATTGTTTGCCTTTCGTTTGTTGGACACTGCTCATTGTACTTTTTCATTTGTTGCCTCGCTAGAAATGCAGAAAGAGTTGCGTGTTTCTGCTGTCCGATTTAAATAAGAAGACGGGGAGGTTGCTGCCGGTGCGTATAATTTAATTAACTATGCATCTGTAATTAGCGGCTTTTGCTCAACGATTGTCAATCGAGAGGATTTTTATGAAAGGCATCATCCTCGCCGGCGGGTCCGGCACGCGCCTGTACCCGCTCACGCTCGTGACCTCCAAGCAGCTGCTGCCGGTCTACGACAAGCCCATGATCTACTACCCGCTGTCCACCCTCATGCTGGCGGGCATCCGGGACATCCTGGTCATCTCCACGCCGACCGACCTCCCCAACTTCGAGCGCCTGCTCGGGGACGGCTCGCGCTACGGCGTGAACCTCTCCTACGCCGAGCAGCCGAGCCCCGACGGCCTGGCGCAGGCGTTCACCATCGGCGAGGAGTTCATCGCCGGCGAGCCGTGCGCCCTGGTGCTCGGCGACAACATCTTCTACGGAAACGGCCTGTCGCGCCACCTGACGCGCGCCGTGCAGAACGCAGAGTCGGGCCGCGCCACGGTCTTCGGCTACCACGTGGACGACCCCGAGCGCTTCGGCGTCGTCGAGTTCGACGGGGAGGGCAGGGCCGTCTCCATCGAGGAGAAGCCCGAGCGCCCCAAGAGCTCCTACGCAGTCACCGGCCTGTACTTCTACCCGGGCGACGTGGCCGCCAAGGCGCACAGGGTCGAGCCCTCCGCCCGCGGCGAGCTGGAGATCACCACGCTCAACCAGATGTACCTGGAGGAGGGGACGCTCTCCGTGGTCACCCTCGGCCGCGGCTACGCGTGGCTGGACACCGGCACCATGGAGTCACTCCACGAGGCGGCGGAGTTCGTCCGCGCCGTGGAGCACTCACAGGACCTGCCCGTGTCCGTCCCCGAGGAGATCGCCTGGGAGAACGGCTGGATCACGACCGCCGGGCTGGAGGAGGCCGCGAAGGCCTACGGCAAGTCGGTCTACGGCCGGCACCTCAAGAAGGTCGCCGCCGGCGAGATCGTTAACAGCCCGCGCGAGTACTAGCGCAAGCTTGTTTTCTTTCAGGGGCCACCGTTTATCTGGTGGCCCCTTTCGTTATGATTACGTTGACCATAAAGACAATATGATTGGGAGTGGATGTGTTAAGCGTCTACTTTGGCGATATGCCAGAAGCGATTTACAACACAGCGACATATTTCAAAAACTCTTACCGGTCTTCTTGGATTACGGATCCCTATGCAGTCTCGATAATTAAAGATGTCGATCGATCGGTTGTTGTCTCCGAAAACGTCATCGAAAGCCCTGTGCTTGGATCCATCTCCCCACTCCAGCTTTCTGGTGGCGTGAAAACGCTGCTGCTTATGAGATTTGATCGTAAGCATATTTTTAACGCTTCTACTTGTGGTGACAACTGTGCCAAGTGGATTCTCGACATGGCGAAAGACCGCAAGCTCGTTGTGAATCTCTATCATGTGATGGACTTTGGTCGCGAGGATTTTAAAATCAAAGTCGTGAACAGCGGCCGAATCGTTCATAACATGGCCGAATTGATTCACGAGTCGATTCCATATCTGTAGGTGCTGCTTATGAACGGTTCGCATCTCGTTAAGATTTCCCGCCGTAGGGGAACCAAGTACACATTTACCATCAAGCGGAACATCACTATTGTGCGTGGCGATAGCGGCACGGGTAAGACGACGCTGTTTGACATGGTCGCAGACTACATGCGAACGGGCGAGCAGTCGGGCGTTTCCTTGCAATGCGATTGTCCCTGTGTCGCCCTGACCGATTATGATTGGCGAAACCAGCTTTCGTCCGTTCATGACTCGATTGTATTTGTCGATGAGGGCTTAAAAGAGATCCATTCTGATGAGTTTGCCCATCATGTGCTGTATTCCTCGAATTATTTCGTGCTGATCTCAAGGGCTGATTTCCCCAATCTTCCGTATAGCGTGGATGAGATTTACAAGATTAAGACGAGCGGAAAATACCATTCTTTCGTCCCTGTTTATCAAGATCGCGGGAATCATCGTTATGCTATTTCCCGGTCGGCGCCAAAACAGGACTTTTCTATCCTTCTATGCGAGGACAGTAAGTCTGGTTTCCAGTTCTTTGAACGGCATTTCGCTGACAGTGAGCTTACCTGCGCTTCGCCCATGACGAACAGCGCGATTTTGGGCTGGTTGGATCAGCATTTCGACGATCGCGTGTTTGTTGTCGCGGACGGAGCGGCATTTGGGTGCCATGCGGACCGCGTCCTTAAGCTGCAAGACATTCATCGCGATACTGTTACGGTTTGTCTTCCCGAGTCATTCGAGTGGCTTCTGCTGAGCTCTGGCGTAATTTCAAGGTTAGATGTTAAGGCGGTTTTGGAAACCCCAGAAGCCTTTGTAAACAGTGAGAAGTTTAAAAGCTGGGAAGACTTCTTCTATAAGTACTTACGCGATAAAACTGGGAATTCGGTCTTCCGGTACGACAAAGACTGCATTCCGGAGGCGTTTTGTAGGGGAAGTAATTCTGCGAAGGTCATGGCTCTTATCGCATGCCGAAATGTCCGATAGTTTTGTTGAATAGTGCCGCGGCGTCACTTCCTGCGGCATACTAAAGAAGCTGTACTTGCTTCAGATTGGATTTTCATGTCTGAGATTTTTGAACCTAAGAACATCATCGTCACGGGCGGCTGCGGCTTCATCGGCAGCAACTTCGTGCACTACGTCGTGAACAACCACCCGGGCGTCCACGTCACCGTCCTGGACAAGCTGACCTACGCCGGCAACCCCGAGAACATCGCGGGGCTGCCCGAGGACAGGGTCGAGCTCGTCGTTGGTGACATCTGCGACGCGGAGCTGCTCGATAGGATTGTCCCCGGCCACGACGCGATCGTGCACTACGCCGCCGAGAGCCACAACGACAACTCCATCGCCGACCCGGAGCCCTTCCTGCGCACCAACGTCGAGGGCACCTTCCGCCTCCTGGAGGCCGTCCGCAAGTACGGCGTCCGCTACCACCACGTCTCCACCGACGAGGTCTACGGCGACCTGGCGCTCGACGACCCCGCCAAGTTCACTGAGGAGACGCCCTATAAGCCGTCCTCTCCGTACAGCTCGACCAAGGCTTCCTCCGACATGCTCGTCCGAGCGTGGACCCGCACCTACGGGCTTCGCACCACGATCTCCAACTGCTCCAACAACTACGGCCCCTACCAGCACGTGGAGAAGTTCATCCCCAGGCAGATCACGAACATCATAGACGGCGTCCGCCCCAAGCTCTACGGCCGCGGCGAGAACGTCCGCGACTGGATCCACACCGAGGACCACTCCAGCGCCGTCTGGGACATCCTCACCAAGGGCCGCATGGGGGAGACCTACCTCATCGGCGCCGACGGCGAGAGGGACAACATCACCGTGCTGCGCATGATCCTCGAGGCCATGGGAAAGGACCCCGAGGACTTCGACTGGGTCGCCGACCGCCCCGGCCACGACCGCCGCTACGCCATCGACTCGACCAAGCTCCAGCGCGAGCTGGGCTGGAAGCCGGCCCACACCGACTTCGCCGAGGGGCTCAAGGCCACCATCGACTGGTACGTGGAGAACGAGTCCTGGTGGCGCCCGGCCAAGGAGGCCACAGAGGCCCGCTACAGGGCGCAGGGGCAGTAGGCCGCCCAAGTGCCCTTACGGGGCGTCCCGGGCGGACCGCAGGGCATGGGGATGACCCTGCGGCCCCGCGCGGGCGCCCGCAACCTGAACCTCTTCGATAGGAGCTTTTCCCACATGGCAGACATCGCATTCGAGAAGGACCTCTCCGTCGCCGAGACCGGCATCGAGGGCCTCAAGGTCGTCGACCTCGCCGTCCACGGCGACTCGCGCGGCTGGTTCAAGGAGAACTGGCAGCGCGCCAAGATGACCGCCCTGGGTATCCCGGACCTCAGGGTCGTCCAGAACAACATCTCCTACAACGACAGCCGCGGCGTCACCCGCGGCATCCACGCGGAGCCCTGGGACAAGTTCATCTCCGTGGCGCGCGGCTCGGTCTTCGGCGCCTGGGTGGACCTGCGCGAGGGCAGCGAGACCTACGGGAAGGTGTTCACCTGCACGCTCGACCCGTCCAAGGCCATCTACGTCCCGCGCGGCGTGGGCAACTCCTTCCAGGCCCTGGAGGACGGCACCGCCTACACCTACCTGGTGGACGCCCACTGGTCCCTCGAGCTCAAGAGGACCTACACCTTCGTGAACCTCGCCGACCCCGAGCTCGCCATCGAGTGGCCCATCCCGCTCGACGAGGCCACCGTCTCCGAGGCCGACCTCAACCACCCGATGCTCAGGGGCGTCGTCCCAATGGCGCCCAAGAGGACCCTCGTCACCGGCTGCAACGGCCAGCTGGGCCATGCTGTGCGCAGGCTGGCGGAGGAGCGCGGCGTCGCCAAGGACTTCGACTTCTGCGACATCGACACCTTCGATATGTCAGACCCGGACGCCTACACACAGTACGACTGGTCGCTCTACGGCACCGTGATCAACTGCGGCGCCTACACCGCCGTGGATAGGGCGGAGACCCCCGAGGGCCGCGCCATCGCCTGGAAGGCCAACGCTATGGGGCCGGCGCTTCTCGCCCGCACCTGCTCCGAGCACGGGATCACCCTCGTCCACGTGTCCTCCGACTACGTCTTCGACGGCACCGCGGAGGTCCACACCGAGGACGAGCCCCTCAGCCCGCTCTCCGTCTACGGCCAGACCAAGGCGGCCGGCGACATCGCCGTGGCAGGGTGCCCGCGCCACTACATCATGCGCAGCTCCTGGGTCATCGGCGAGGGGCACAACTTCGTCAAGACCATGAAGGGGCTCTCCGACCGCGTCGCCGATCCG
>NZ_WQPL01000021.1 GCF_018785245.1 Collinsella aerofaciens
CGTAAGGCGAAGGGCCGGCCACGGTTTGCTTTCGAACGACTCTGCAAAGCAGCCGGAGTGAGAAAGCAAACCGTGGCCGGCCCTTCGCCGCCGGGACACGTACCCCCAATTAACTGTTCTTCATGACAATCGAATCCACAACATCGGCCACATTCTCGCAGCAGTCGGCGCAGTACTCCAGGAAGGCGTAGACGTCACGCCAAGCGATGACCTCGAGCGGATCCTTGCCGTTAACGTGCAGGTTGCGCATGGCGTTGATGTAGAGCTCGTCGGCCTCGGACTCGATGGTGTTGATCTGGATGACCAGCTCGCGCAGCGTTTTGGACTTGCGGTAGTTGGGAAGCTCGACCATCAGGTCTTTCATGGCGCGGCAGGCGTCAGTCACCTTGTGGGCGATGACGATGGCGTCGGGATGGATGCTCTGAATGTTGGTGAAGTAGACGCGCTGCACGACGCCCTCAATACGGTCGAGCACGGTGTCGAGCGCGCAGCTCATCAGATCCAGATCCTCGCGCTCGAGCGGGGTGATAAAGGCGGTGAGCAGGGCGTCTTCGAGCTCGTGGTGCTTCTTGTCTGCCGCATGCTCAATCGCATGCATCTCCTCGAGCATGTCGTGGATCTGCGCGGGATCAAAGTTCTCAAAAATCTTGATGAGCAACTCTGCGGCCTGGACAGCAAGGTCGGCACAGGCGACGTAGTTGTCAAAGTAGAACGAATCGGGTTTCTTTGCCATGGGTGGGTCCTTTCGAGGCGAAGACGGGTGGGCGAAGTGTTGCGGTCCAGATGGACGTTCGGTTTGACTAGAGGAACATCATGAACAGCTTGGCCATGACAAAGCTGATGAGTCCGCAGGCGGGGAAGGTGAAGAACCAGGTGAACATCATGTCCTTGACGACGCCGAAGTTGATGGCCGAGAGGCGCTTGACGGCACCGACGCCCATGATGGCGCAGGTCTTGATGTGTGTGGAGGACACGGGGATGCCGGTAAGGGTGGCAAGCAGCAGGTTCGCGGCGCCCGCGAGGTCGGCGGAGAAGCCCTGATACTTCTCGAGCTTAACCATGCTCTGGCCGACGGACTTGATGATGCGCTCACCGCCCACGCTGGTGCCGATACCCATGGTGGCCGAGCACAGCAGCATAATCCAGATGGGGATGCCTGCATCGCCGACGCTCGTCTGGCCGCTGGCAAAGGCCACGCCTAAAAAGAGCACGCCGATGAACTTCTGTCCATCCTGCGCGCCGTGCATAAAGCTCATGGCCGCAGCGCTCGCGATCTGAGCGTATTTAAAGAAGACATTGGCACGTCGCCTGTTGGCGGCGGCGAAAAGAATCGAGACGAGCTTGCACAGGACCCAGCCCATGACAAAGCCCAGGCCGATGGAGAGCGCCAGGCCGTAGATGACCTTCATCCACTCGTGGACGTTGACGCTGCTCGCACCGCCGAGGGCGATGGCGGCACCGGTCAGGCCGGCGATAAGGCTGTGGCTTTGCGAGGTGGGGATGCCAAAACGCGACGCTGTGGCGCCGTAGACGACGATGGAGAACAGCGCCGCGCATAGGCAGGCGAGCGCCATGGTGCTGTTTCCGCCAAAGTCGACGATATGTGAGATGGTGTTGGCGACGCTCGCGTTAAAGTGCGTCATGATGAGCACGCCGAGGAAGTTGAATGCGGCGCTCATGAGAATGGCGGCGCGGGCGGGCATGCAACGCGTAGTGACGCAGGTCGCGATGGCGTTGGGCGCGTCGGTCCATCCATTGACGAAGATGGCGCCCAACGCGAGGATCACGGTGACGGCAAGGACTGGGTTCGACGCAATTTGGCCGAGGAAGGTTGAGAACGTTACGTCCATATATGGGCTTTCTCGAAGTTTGCAGACACGTTACAAAAACATGATAAATCGTATCACCTCCTGCGGGTCTCTTTACCGAGTTCTGATGGGAGAAGTGGACTTTTTGGCACTAAAATTGAATATTAGCCCTGTTGACCGCGGGTGTTCTTTTTGCTAACACGCCATGCGGACACGTGCGATTACTACGACACTCCAAAACCACAGTCTGTTCGCTTTACAACATACAAACATGCGTTCGATAATAGGAGGCATGGAATATCGACAGACAGACGGCAAAACTCGGCGCGTGCACAAGCAGTATGTGGACGTCGTGGCCCGCATCCTCGCGGGCGGACAGGTCGTGCCGGTCACCGTCTGCTGGGTCGACGGCCGTTGTTTTACGATCGACGAAATTATCTCGACCACCGGGTTTGGCCTGATGGTCTACGGCATCCGTACGGCAACATATAAGGTGCGTTTTGGCGGGCACGCGACCGAGTTGTATCTGGAGGACCAGACGCGCGAGCGGGCAGACGGCTCGCAGGCACACGTGATGCGTTGGTGGGTCTGGGCCTTTGATCGTACGCTTGAGGGCGAGCGCCGTAGGTAAGGACGTGCGGCATTCGGGTACAATGGCAGGAATCTTGTCACCTACGGCGCTGTCGTGCGCTTTTTGAAAGGACGAAGTATGAACGATATCCAGGGCTATCAGAACGGCCCCATCGAGACCGGTGCAAGCCGTGCCAAGGAGATGTCGCCGCGCGCGTACAACCTTGTCATGTCTGCCCTGATCTTTTTGGGCTTTTGCGCCATGGGCGTCGGTGCTTACTTTACGAGCACCATGTCGTTTGCGCGCATGATGATGAGCGGCGCCGCTTTGCCGCTGGTCTTTGGCTCATTTATTTTGACCATCGTCGGCATGGTCATGATGTCGGCCGCCGCCAGTAAGCAGTCCGTGGGCCTGTCCCTTGTGGGCTACGTAATCTTTGCGAGCACCTTTGGCCTGACCGCGTCGTTTGGCCTTGCCAACTACGACCTGCCCACCATCAACACTGCCTTTATCGCCACGGCCGCCATCACCTTTGTCTTTGGCGCCTTGGGCGTGACGTTCCCCAAGTTTTTCCAGCGCGTATATGGCATCGGTTTTGGCATTCTGCTCGCCACTATTCTGGTTGAGATCGTGCTGATGTTCATGGGCGTCTCGCAGACCATCACCGATCTGATCGTAATCGTGGTGTTCGCCGGCTTTATTGGCTACGACACCTATGTTGCCACGACGGTGCCGCCTACGCTGCCCAACGCCGTGCTCATGGCGTCCAATCTGTTCGTGGACATTATCAACGTGTTCCTGCGCATCCTGAACATCCTTGGCCGTCGCGACTAGTGGCGAATTGCGGCGGTGCTTGCCGTGCGTGTAAATCGATGCGAAAGGCGGTCCTTCGGGGCCGTCTTTTTTGTGCTCGGCGGGGTATCATGGATGGGAAAAGCCGATAGCGGCAGCGACAGGAAAGGTGACCACTTATGGCAGACGTCGACAACAGGAACCGTAACCGCAGGTCCAACCGAGCGGGTCAGCCCAATCCCAAGCGCGAGGCCCGTGCCAAGGCCGCCGAGCGTCACGTGGCAACTGTGTCCGAAGCGTGCGCCAAGGATATCGAGCGTTCGCTTGCCGGCGTGTGCGAGTTCGATGGTATGCCTGCCGGTTTTGTCGCGGCGATGAAGGCCAAGGTTCAGAGTGCTGTGGCCACCGAAGAACAGGTTGCCGAGGACGTCGAGGGCGCGGAGGCTGCCGAGGTCGAGGCAGCGCTCGAGCCCGTCGAGGAGCCTGCCGAGGAAATCGCCGAAGCTGAGTCCGCGCCTGCTGAGGAGCCCGCTGCGTCCCTGCCTGAGGTCACCGTGCTCGATGCCTCCGCCACGCAGGCCATCTTGGACAACGGTCGTGGCTATGCGCAGTTCTGCGACATGGCCGTGCTCGCCTTTGCCTCGTTCACCAATCCGGGCGGTGGCTATATTCAGGGTTATCTGGGCCAGGAGGCCACGCTGTGCGCCGATTCGTATCTGTACAACGTTCTCGATAAGCAGCGCAAATGGTACGGCGAGAACCGTCGCCGCAACATCAACTGCGAGCTTTACCGAAACCGTGCGCTGGTGGTGCCTGCGGTGCGCTTCGACCGCAACCACGTGCATGCATACGCCGACGTGATCGTGGCCGCCGCGCCCAACGTTAAGCGCGCCCGCCAGGAGTATCGCGTGAGCGACGATGCTCTGCTGGATGCCCTGCGCGACCGCATTCGCTTTGTGCTTGCCATCTGCGACGAGCTAGGTCGCGAGAAGCTCGTGCTGGGCGCTTGGGGCTGCGACAACAACGGCTTTGACGCAGAGGCCGTGGCCGAGCTCTTCCGCAAGGAGCTCGCGTCGGGCGACTTTAAGGTCAAGCAAGTCTTCTTTGCCGTGCCTTCTACGCGCTGGGATGAGGATTTTGCCAAGTTCGAGCACGTGCTGGCAAACTTCCCCGAGCGCAACGAGGAGTCCTATGCCCAGGTTGCCGCTCGCGCTGCGGCAGCTCGCGCCGCCGAGCAGATCCAGGCTGCTACCGAGGATGATGAGGACGAGGACGATTGGCGCAAGTACCTGTAATCGGTACGTGCTGACAGATGGGTCGAGCCGGCGGGAGAGGCTGCTTCCGTCGGTTTTTTACTGAGCGAGGGGCTTACGATGAAAAACGTTCTATGCTTTGGCGACAGCAACACCTATGGTTACGATCCGGCGGGCATGCGCGACGGCACCGCGGTGCGCTATGCGCAGGATGTGCGCTGGTGCGGCGTGGCCCAACGTGACTTAGGCGAGGGCTGGCATGTAATTGAAGAAGGCCTCAACGGCCGCACGACGGTACGCGACGACATGTGCCATCTGAACACCAATCTTAACGGCATCCGCGCACTGCCGATGCTGCTCGAGGCCCATAAGCCGCTGGACGCCATTGTGATCATGCTGGGCACCAACGACTGTAAGACGGTCTTTAACGTGACAGCTTCCGATATCGCCCGTGGCGCCATGGCGCTGATTCGCGCCGTCCGCGCGTTTCCGTGGACCGACGCTGCGCCT
The DNA here is from genome assembly GCF_018785245.1 of Collinsella aerofaciens. GTDB lineage: Bacteria > Actinomycetota > Coriobacteriia > Coriobacteriales > Coriobacteriaceae > Collinsella > Collinsella aerofaciens_AD. Next base: position 4,935 of record NZ_WQPL01000021.1, read on the forward strand.
TGTCCGCGTATTCTGCTGATGGCACCTATCAAGATCAAGCCGCAAATCGCCGATGTATATATGACCGATTTTGACGAGCGTTCCGTCGAGGCCTCGGAGCATTTTGCTGAATACTATGCGCACGTAGCCGAGCAGTTTGGCTGCGACTTTTTGAATGCAGCGGAGTTTGCCGAGCCGGGCGATATCGACTATCTGCATATGATGCCCGAAAGCCATGAGAGCCTGGGTCACGCCGTGGCGGCCAAGCTCCAAGAGATGCTCGGTGAGTAGTGCGATCCCAAGCCGCCGCAAAGGTGTCTGTCCCCTTTGCGGCGGTTTGGGCTGCGAATCTTAATACTGCCACATGTGATTGACGGGGCCGGAACCTTTGCCCATGTTCAGGCCGGCGGCCAGAGCGCCTGTCAGGTATGCCTTGCCCGCGTTGACGGCGTCGGCAAGATCCATGCCCTGGGCCAGCGCGCAGGCGATGGCGGACGAGAGCGTGCAGCCGGTGCCGTGCGTGTTGTCGGTCTCGATGCGCTTGTGGCGGAACCACGTGGTGAGTGGATCTCCCAGATGGTTGCCCTCGTCATCGAGTGGCGCGGGTTCGGCCAGTACATCGTTGGCCTCGTTGACAAGATGCCCACCCTTAACGAGGGATGCGCAGCCAAAGCGGCGGGTGAGGAGCATGGCGGCATTTTGCTGCGTGCGCTCGGAGTCGACCTCGTAGTCGAGCAGGGCCATGGCCTCGGGAATATTGGGCGTGATAACCGTCGCTAGCGGGAACAGGCGGCGGGTGAGCGCCTCGGCGGCATCTTCGGCAATCAGCCGTGCGCCCGAGGTGGCTACCATGACGGGGTCGACGACCACGTTTGTCGCGTTCCAGGAGCTCAGGCGGTCGGCGATAACATCGATAATCTCGGCAGAGGAAACCATGCCAATCTTGACGGCTTTGGGGCGGATATCGTCAAAAACGGCATCGATCTGCGCCGCGACAATATCCGGGGAGATGTTCTGCACGGCGGTGACGCCCAGGGTGTTCTGTGCGGTGATGGCGGTGATGGCCGTCTCGGCATACAGGCGGTGCGCCGTGATGGTCTTGATGTCGGCCTGAATGCCGGCGCCACCGCTGGAATCGGATCCTGCGATGGATAGAACGGCAGGTACCTTACTGCGATCCATGTTCGCTCCCTTGTTCGGTCGGAATCAAATGGGTCTATAAGCCAGCATTATAAAGATGCCCGGGCCGACTCTATGTCGAACCCGGGCGGGCGATGCAATCTTTACGCAAATGCAAGCAAATGTTCACACGTCAACAATTGACAGGCACCAGCTCGCCGCCAGAAGCGGCCGCGGCGACAGGGCTAGTCCTCCATGCCGAGGTCGATCGTGGTGCCCTCGAAGATCTTGTTGACGGTGCGGACGGCACACATCTTGCCACACATGGTGCAAGTGCCCTCGGTGGCGGCGGGGGACTCCTCGTAGCGCTTCTTGCCCGTAACCGGGTCGAGCGCGCACTTCCACATAGCGTCCCAGTCGAGCTTGCGGCGTGCCTGGCCCATCTTGTCGTCCATGTCGCGGGCGTGGGGCACCTTTTTGGCGATGTCGGCGGCGTGTGCGGCGATCTTGGTGGCCATGAGGCCGTCGAGCACATCCTGGGCGTTGGGCAGGCATAGGTGCTCTGCCGGTGTCACGTAGCACAGGAAGTCGGCACCGGAGCTGGCGGAGATGGCGCCGCCGATGGCAGCGGTGATGTGGTCGTAACCAACGCCGATATCGGTCACCAGCGGCCCGAGCACATAGAACGGAGCATTGTGGCACAGGCGCTTCTGCAGTTTCATGTTGGCGGCGATCTCGTCGAGCGCCATGTGACCCGGGCCCTCGACCATGACCTGGACGCCGGCGGCCCAAGCGCGCTTGCACAGCTTGCCCAGCTCGATCATCTCAGCGGTCTCGGTGGCGTCGTTGGAGTCGTAGAGGCAGCCCGGGCGGCAGGAGTCGCCGAGCGAAATCGTCACGTCGTACTCGTGGCAAATCTCGAGCAACTCGTCGTAGAACTCATAGAATGGGTTCTCGTTACCGGTGACCTCCATCCAGCCAAACAGCAGTGAGCCGCCACGGCTCACGATGTTCATCAGGCGGCCGGTCTCCTTAAAGGTCTTGGTGACCGACTTGTTTATGCCGCAGTGGATGGTCATAAAGTCCACGCCGTCCTCGGCATGCGCGCGCACGACTTCGAACAGGTCGTCCTTGGTAAGCTTGACCAGTGGCTTTTCCATGTAGCCGATGGCGTCGTACATGGGGACGGTACCCACCATGAGCGGCGTCTCGTCGATGAGCTGCTGGCGGAACTGACGTGTCTTGCCCGAGTTGGAGAGGTCCATGATGGCATCGGCGCCAAAGTCCTCGGCGATCTTGACCTTCTTCCATTCCTCGGCGGCATCGGCCTTGTCGCCCGAGATGCCCAGGTTGACGTTGACCTTGGTGGACAGGCCCTCGCCGACACCAAAGGCGCGCATGCCCTTTTTGACGTGCACGATGTTGGCGGGAATGGCGATGCGGCCGTCGGCCACGCGCTCGCGGATGTACTCGGGGTCGCGATGCTCGCGCTCGGCGACTTCCTTCATCTGCGGCGTGATCTGCCCGGCACGGGCGAAGTCGATTTGCGTGACGAGCTTGGGCTCGGTCTGTGTGCTCATTGGCACGGCTCCCTTCGTTGGCATTACCCATATCAGGTTTGCGGGTCAGGGCGGGCGCGCCCAATCTCAGCCTGCCGTCTTGTCCCGCAAGCTCCCCGTTTATGTAATGGGCTCAAGTATAGCCTGAATGGGTACGATTGGGCCAACGAGCGTGCCTGTGGGGAGGCGAACATGGAAGACAAGCATCTATATCGAGAGACACAATGGGATGTATCGGCCGAGGAAAGCCGTGCGCACCATGGCCTTGTCGCGATTGGTTTTGCGGTGCTTGCCGTGTTGGTGATTGCCTTTTGTATTTGGACGTTCGGCGGTCGTGGCGGCGTCACCTGGGGGTTTGAAGCCGACGATGCCCTGCCGATTATGACCATGAAAGTTTCTGGTGGCAACACGGTTGCCGCACCGGGCGACTACTGGTATCCGCGCGACGAGTTTGTGCAGCTGCAGTTGAGCGGCGGGTCTATTCCGGGTGAAGAAATCGAACGCGTGACGTTTGATGAGGCACTCAAAACACTCATGGTGAAGCTCAAAGATCAGGGCGATGTGCCTACGACCATGGATATCGCTCTGACGGAGTGGCGTCTGGAACCTCCGTCGGGCGTTACGGTATCCGACGTAGAGCACGTTAAGATTACCTACCAAGATGGCTCGACGAGCGAGATTGCAAAGGCCGATGGCTTGGCGGAGTAATGGGGTGTTTGGAAACGGCGGGCCTATTGTGCCTGCGCGTTCATGAAAACCAGGGTGTTTTTGTCTGAAAGCTCGGGGATGTGCCGATAGCCGATGTTGAATGCGGTAAGTTCGCTTGCATCCTCGAGCTTGTTTTCTGCCATCCACCGCACCATGGAGCCGCGCGCCTTTTTGCTGGCGGTCGACCGTTGGATGGGCTTCCCGTTGCGGATACCCTCGCCAAAGAGGCATGTGACGGCCGTGGCGTCGTCCGCGAGGTGGGGCAGAACGGCTTTGGCATACTCTACGCTGGCGAGGTTGACGATCGTGGTGTTTGAGCCTGCCGGGGCGGTAGCCCGCGCGAGCTTGTCACCCCAAAACGCGTAGAGGTCTCGGGCATCGTCAACGGCGAGCTTCGCGCCCATCTCCAGCCGATACGGTTCGACGGCATGAAAGGGACGAACGCACCCGTAGAGGCCGGAGAGGATCCACAGGTGGCTTTGCAGCCAGGCGAGCTGTTCGGCATCCATTACCTCGGGTGCCATGCTCTGGTACTGAATGCCGTGATAGGACATGATGGCAGGGGAGATGCGGCGCGCGATACCGGAATCGGCAAGATCGCCGTTTCCCAAGATGGGCTCGAACTCATGCAAAATGTCGAGACAAGGGCCCAGCAGCTTGTTGCTGACGTTCCACAGAGCTTGTAGGCCGCTGTCGCCTTCGGTTCGTTCGATGTCCAAGAGCGCATGGTGCAGCTGGGCGGTCTCGCGCGCAAAGGGCGGAATCCCCTGAACTTCAAAAGCATCTTGTGCCGCGCGCATTTGCTTGGCGGGCGAAACGATGACCTGCAGCATGGACTCTCCTCTGCCAAAAAAGTTGCGGTGGAATACGGTCTGTTTTGGCCGTTTATGGGCCAGTTTAGTCCGTATTTCACCGCAACTGATGAAGGGTTGGTTAGGCTCGCTCGATGAAGGCCTTGTAACCGCGATATGCCTCGTAGATGTCGGCCTTGTTGGCGACCTCCCACAGGGCGTGCATGGACAGGACGGCAACGCCGGAGTCGATGACGTTCATGCCGTACTTGGCCATGATGTAGGCGATGGTGCCGCCGCCACCAGCGTTGACGCGGCCGAGCTCGCAGGTCTGGAAGTCCACGCCGGCCTCGTCCATGATGTCGCGGACGAGGGCCACATACTCGGCGTCGGCGTCGTTAGAGCCGCCCTTGCCGCGGCTGCCCGTGTACTTGTTAAAGCACAGGCCGCGACCCATGAAGGCGGCGTTCTTGGTCTCGAACTTGCCGGCATAGCCCGGGTCGAAGCCGGCGGACACGTCGGAGGAGAGCATACGGCTGCGGGCGAGCGCGCGGCGCAGAGCCAGCGGGCTGTCCTCGCCGGCGAGCATCATGATCTCGGCGACGGTGTTCTCGAAGAAGCGACTCGTCATGCCGGTGGCACCCACGGAACCGATCTCCTCCTTGTCGACGATGAGCGTGATACTCGTGCGCTCCACGTTGGTGACGTTGATCTGGGCGAGCATGGAGGGGTAGGCACAGACGCGGTCGTCATGGCCATAGCCCAGAATCATGGAGCGGTCGAGGCCCATGTCGCGGGCGGGGCCGGCGGGCACGACCTCGATCTCGGCGGAGAGGAAGTCCTCCTCCTCGACGTCGTACTGCTCCTTGAGGATATCCAGGAACATCTGCTTGACGGGCTCCTTGGGGGCGTCCTTGTCGTCCTCGTCAAACTTGACGGGGCGGCCGCCCACGATCACGTCGAGAATCTCGGCATCGACGGCGTCCTTGGCAGGTTTGGACATCTGCTCGCTCGAGAGGTGGATCAGCAGGTCGGAGATGGTAAAGACCGGGTCGTCCGCCTTGTCGCCGATATTGATGTCGACGGTGGTACCGTCCTTTTTGCAGATGACGCCCACGAGTGCGAGCGGGGAGGCCACCCAGTGGTAGCTCTTGACGCCACCGTAGTAGTGCGTGTCGAGGTAGGCCATGTCGCCGGCCTCGAAGGCGGGGTTCTGCTTAAGGTCTAGGCGCGGCGAGTCCACGTGGGCGCCCAGGATGTTAAAGCCCTGCTCGAGCGGGGCGTTGCCCAGGTTGACGAGCATGAGGTCCTTGCCGTGATTGGCGGCGTACACCTTGTCGCCTGCCTTGAGCTCGCGGCCTTCGGCGATCACGGTCTCCAGGTCGACGTATCCCGCCTCCTCGGCCATCTTGATGCCGGTCTTGACGCACAGGCGCTCGGTCTTGTTCTCGCTCAAAAACTGCTTATAGCCGCGGCAAAGCTCCTCGAGCTCCTCGACTTGCTGTGGCGTGTACTTTTTCCATGCGCAGGGACGCTCCATGACGCAGGCTCCTTTCGGATCGATCGTGCTGGTTGATGTACCGTGAGCCATCGTATCACGCGCGGGCTCACGGTGGCGGGGGAGCTTGATGTGAGGTGGCCGCGGGGCGGGGAGCGTGTAAACTGGAGTGAGCAAACCGTGCCCAGCCCAAAGCGAGGTATTTAATATGTCTGACAAGCGCCGCACTTTTGCCGTTATCGACGGCAACTCGCTCATGCACCGCGCCTTTCACGCCGTGCCGCCGACCATGAACGCGCCGGACGGTCGCCCCACCAACGCGATCTTTGGCTTTCTGAACATGTTTCTTAAGATGATTGATGCCTTTAACCCCGACGGTGTGGTCGTGGCGTTTGACAAGGGTAAGCCGCGCGTGCGCATGGAGATGCTGCCGCAGTATAAGGCGCAACGCCCGCCCATGGACCCCGATCTGCATGCGCAGTTCCCTATGATTAAGGAGCTGCTCACCGCGCTCAACGTGCCGATTCTGCAGTCCGAGGGCTGGGAAGGCGACGATATCCTGGGAACCATGGCGCGCCTGGGCGAGCAGGCCGGCTGCGACATGCTGCTGGTGACCGGCGACCGCGACATGTATCAGCTCGTGACCGAGCACGTCAACGTGGTCTCGACCCGCAAGGGCCTGTCCGACGTGGCGATTATGACGCCCGAGAGCGTGGATGACCTGTATCACGGCATTACGCCGGCGCTCGTGCCCGATTTCTACGGTCTGAAGGGCGATACGTCGGACAACATTCCCGGCGTACCGGGCATCGGCCCCAAAAAGGCGAGCGCGCTTATTGCGCAGTATGGCAGCCTGGACGAGGTCATCGCGCACGCCGATGAGGTCAAGGGCAAGATGGGCGAGAATCTGCGCGCACACATCGATGACGCGCTGCTGAGCCGAAAAGTCGCGACCATCCGCACCGATGCGCCCGTCGAGCTCGATTTTGAGGCGACGTCCTTCCCGGCGTTTTCTGCCGACGAGGTCTCCGCGGCGCTGGGCACGCTTGGTATCACCGCTATGCAGAACCGCTTCCTGGCGCTGATTGGTGGTGAGGGCGGGGTTGTGCCCGCTGCCAGTGCGTTCGAAATGCCCGCAGTTTCGCGTGCCGCCGCTGGCGATGCTGAGGCACTTGCCGCCGTGGCGGCCGAGGTTGCCCGTGCGATTGATGCGGGCGAGTGGGTCGCCGCCGTGGTGGACGACGACAAGGAAGAGGGCGCGCTCTTTGGACTGACGCGCACGCTGTGGTTGGCGACGTCCAAGGGCCTGTTCGCGCTCGAGGAAGCCGATGACGGCATGCCTGCCGCTGTCGAGGGCTTCAATTTTGCCCACGGCGTGATCGCTGGTGTGCTCGCGCGCCTGTTTATGGAGGGCCGCGTGGCGAGCCCGGACATGAAGGCGCTGCTGCACGAGCTTTCGCCTATCGATTCCTCTGAGCCCGAGCTTATGGATCCGCTGGCAGTCGATTCCACGCGCATCTTCGATACCGTGGTTGCCGCCTACCTGCTGGATTCCGGCCGCTCCGAGTTCGATGAGGCATATCTTGCCGATGCGTATCTGCAGATGTCGCTGCCTGCGGCGCGCGGCGCAGATGGTGCTGGTGAGGACGCTCCGGCGCCTGCCGCTCGCACGGCGGCCTTGATGCTGGCGCTGGTCGCACCGCTGCGCGATCACATGGCTCGTGAGAACGCCGCTAACGTGTTCGACGGCATCGAGATGCCGCTTGTGCCGGTGCTTGCCAAGATGGAGCGCGCGGGCATGCTCGTGGATCCCGATCGGCTGCGCAGTCTGTCCGAGGACCTGGCGACCCAGATCACCGAGGTCGAGCGATGCATTCGCGACCTTGCCGGTGACGAGACCTTTAACATCGGCAGCCCCATGCAGCTCTCGCATGTGCTGTTTGATGTAATGGGCCTTCCGACCAAGGGTCTCAAAAAGACCAAGCGCGGCTACTATTCGACCAATGCCAAGGTACTGAGTGATCTTGCCCGCGACCACGAGATTGTTCGTCTGATCTTGGACTGGCGCGAAAAATCCAAGATCAAGTCCACCTATCTGGACACGCTGGGCCCGCTGCGCCGTGGTGACGGCCGCGTGCATACCACGTACAACCAAACCATTACCGCAACAGGGCGTCTGTCCTCGAGCGACCCGAACCTGCAGAACATCCCGACGCGCTCTGAGCTGGGCCGTACCGTCAAGACGGCGTTTTCGGCAGGCGAGGGCAGCGTCTTTTTGGCGGTGGACTACTCGCAGATCGAGCTGCGTCTGCTGGCGCATCTTTCGGGTGACGAGCATCTGGTGCGTGCCTTTAACGAGGGCGAGGACTTCCATGCCGAGACGGCCGCGCGCGTGTTTGGCGTTCCCGTGTCCGAGGTGACGCCCGACCTGCGCAGCCGCGCCAAGGCCGTGAACTTTGGCATCGTGTACGGTCAGCAGGCCTACGGTCTGTCGCAGTCGCTGCACATCTCGATGGCCGAGGCGCGCGACATGATCGACCGCTACTACGAGGCCTATCCGGGCGTGCGTACGTTCCTCGACAACGTGGTGGCACGTGCCAAGCAGACGGGCTACGCCGAGACCATGTACGGACGTCGTCGCCATATTCCGGAGCTCAAGGCCAAAAACCCGCAACTCCGTGGCTTTGGTGAGCGCACGGCCATGAACCACCCCATGCAGGGAACCGCCGCCGACATCATCAAGATCGCCATGGCCCGCGTAAGCCGTCGCCTGGAAGAAGAAGGCTTTGCCGCCCACATGATCCTGCAGGTACACGACGAACTGGACTTTGAGTGCCCCGTCGACGAAGTCGAGCGCCTAACCACCATGGTCCGCGACGTCATGGAACACGTAGTAGACCTCCGCGTCCCCCTAATCGCCGAAGCTTCGACTGGAGTGACCTGGGCAGACGCCAAGTAAGGGCACGACCACAATTCCAAAGTAACCAAAACCAGAAGGACGCCCCTCATCAACAAGGAGCGTCCTTCGTTCAATAAAAATCAGCCAAAGTATCTAGGCGCCAAGACGCCATCCATGCGGCAAGCAAGTCAACGTAGCCATGCCCGGGGCCGGCCGTTTGATTTTTGTAGATTCCGCACGAGCCGAAGAGCACTTAATGTGCTCTTCGAGCGAGCCCAGGACCTGACCGAACAAAAATCAAACGGCCGGCCCCGGGCATGGCGGCGAGTTTAACGAGCCGCCAAGATGGCGTCGATGAGCGTCAGTACGCCCCCGTCGTTGTTGCTCGGAATGCGCCACTTAGCGTGCGCGTTCATGTGCTCCTCGGCATTGTCCACGATAAAGCTATGCCCGACGCGCTCCAGCATGGGGATGTCGTTGTAGGTATCGCCCACGGCGGCAGCATCGGCAATATCGATGCCCAGGTGCTCGCACAGGTGAGCGATGCCGGCGCCCTTGTCGACGCCCAGGTTCATAAAGTCGATCCACTCGCGCCCGGCGTTGGTGACGTAGAGCTTGTCCGAGAACTCGGGGCTATAGGTCTCGCGGAAAGCGGGCTCGGCGTCGTAGCCGGGGAAGAAGACCGAAATCTTGTTGGACTCGAAATCAATGCCCTCAAAGCTGTCGACGTAGTTGATTGTGTTGTAGTAGACGCTGATCTCGTCGTGGTATTGATGGTCGCGGGCAAGCACGTAGAACTCGTCGAAGCAGCACAGGACGGGGACAGCGCGAGGATCCTCCGAGGCACGGCTCAAGACCTGCTGATACAGCTCCACGTCAATATTGCTCTTATAGATATAGCTGCCGCGATAGATCACGCACGCTCCGTTGTCGGGACAAAAAGCAAGGCGGTTTTTGATGCCCTCGAACATCTCCTCGAGCTTGGGGGCGGGACGTCCGCTGGCGGGGCAGAATACGATGCCGGCGTCGGCGAGCTTGTCCAGGCGCTCATCAAGACCCTGGGGCAGCACACGCTCGTCGGTCAGCAGCGTCTTGTCCATATCGACGGCGAGAATCTTAATGTTGCCGATGTTGGCGTCCGATTCGTAAGTTTGCATAAAAATGCGCCTTTCGTTTCGAGATTGTTTCAGACGTTATAACCATCAACTAGTAGTCGAGCGTATTTTCGCAGGAATGGTGCGTATTTGCACCACGCTTCACAAAGTAATGAAAAAACTTTTCAGAAATTTGAATTTGTCGCTTGTGCTGCGGGCACTTTAGCGTAATATAGCGACCATCGAAAACGGAGACGGAAAAAACAACCGCTTACCGAGTAAAAGGTACCGTTTACGATATTTGAATTGCGCCCGGCGATACGTGAAAGGAGAGGCAGATGCAGTTCGTAAAGATCATCACCACTGCAGACAATGCCATCCGACGCCAGCGCGCAATTTCCCGACGACGATAACAATCGTCTCTGTCCGCATGGGGCGAATTGCCTCAACAGAGTCATTTTGAGGTCGTTGGGTTTTAGCACGACATTGCTGCATGTTTCTAGGGCATGTATGTGCTGATTTTTGCTATTTAACCTGATATTGCACGGTATATGACCTTGAAATGACTTGCAACTGACCGATGTTCTAACTAGCTACCAAGGGCGAAAGGAAACAGCCATGAGCAAGGAAAAAGTCGTTCTCGCATATTCCGGTGGTCTTGATACATCCGTATGTGTCAAGTGGCTCCAGGACGAGAAGAATCTCGATGTCGTTTGCGTCTGCGGCAACGTGGGCCAGGAAGAGACCGGACTGGATGCCAAGAAGCAGAAGGCGCTCGACCTGGGCGTTCTCGATTGCCAGGTGCTCGACCTGCGCGACGAGTTCTCCGATGAGTTCCTGACCAAAGCCATCGCCGCAAACTCCATGTACGAGAATAAGTATCCGCTGCTCTCCGCCCTGTCTCGTCCGCTGCTTGCCAAGAAGCTTGTTGAGGTCGCCCACGAGTTTGGCGCGACCTACGTCGCCCACGGCTGCACTGGCAAAGGTAACGATCAGGTCCGTTTTGAGGCCGCCGTCAAGGCCCTCGACCCCGAGCTCAAGGTTATCGCCCCGGTTCGCGAGTGGGACCTGAAGTGCCGTCCCGACGAGGTCGCCTATGCCCACGCCCACAACGTGCCGGTTCCCGAGGGTGCCAACGACAACCCCTACTCCATCGACGACAACCTGTGGGGTCGTGCCATTGAGTGCGGTCACCTGGAGGATCCCTGGAACGAGCCGCTCGACGACGCTTGGGTTATGACCAAGAACCCCGAGGACACGCCGGACACCCCGACCTACACCGAGATTGAGTTTGAGGCCGGCAAGCCCGTCGCCGTCGACGGCAAGAAGATGAAGCTCTCCGAGATCGTTATCGCCCTCAACAAGATCTCCGGCGACAATGGCTTTGGCCGTCTCGATCTGGTCGAGGATCGCCTGGTGGGCCTTAAGAGCCGCGAGTGCTACGAGGTTCCCGGCGCCCTGACGCTCATCACCGCTCACAAGGCGCTCGAGGACATCTGCGTCGAGGGCGACCTGCTCAAGACCAAGATCAAGCTCGAGCAGGATTGGGCCACCGCCGTGTACAACGGCCAGTGGTACAGCCCGCTCAAAAACGCGCTCGATGCCTTTATGGCCGATACCCAGAAGTTCGTGACCGGCACTGTCCGTCTGAAGTTCTTTAAGGGCAACTGCCATGTCGTCGGCCGCAAGAGCCCCTTCAGCCTCTACGACTACGGTCTGGCTACCTACGACCGCGACACCACGTTTGACGAGAAGGCCAGCGCCGGCTTTATCGAGATCGATACGCTGTCGCTCAAGACGTGGGCAAAGGTCCAGGGCCCCAGCTCTGCTGCCGCCCAGGCCTAGCGCCTCCTTCCCTTGGTATCCGCGCGGCCCATCCGCGTGATACATAACGGGCGCACGGGGTCCCTACCTTTCGTTATGCTTGCTGACACTTCTTAACATCGGTGGCCCCTACGTTCCGCCCGCATATATGATGCCGCGTCTGCGGCTGAGTCCGAGCCCCGCCGGGGTTGTCCGGCGGGGCTCCTTCTATCAATTTGGCGGCTCTGCGCCTATATATATGAGGAGTATCCATTATGTTCAATGCTATCGCGCATGCTCTACTTGCCCTCGCGCCCGAGTTCGATGCTGCAAAGGTCGAGGACGTTCCTATGAGCCTGAAGGCCTGGATCGATGGTTCGCAGGGCAACATCCGGAGGGAGACGTTGGGCGCCAAGTGCATGGCGCGTCACTTCTTTGCAAATTAGCCACATGGCCCCGCGCGCGGCAGGGAGTGTGTAAAACTAGCGGTTGATAAATCGCTTTAGCGACAGGGCACATTGCTTTGGACGCTTGTTTTGGTATTTGGAGAAAGGAGACGGTTCCATGGCTCTTTGGGGCGGTCGTTTTGAGGCGGGCGTGGCCGAGGTCACGCAGGAGTTTGGCGCGTCGCTGCCGGTCGACAAACATCTCTATAAGCAGGATATCGCCGGCTCTAAGGCGCATGCCAAAATGCTGGCGGCCAAGGGCATCATCAGTGCCGAGGACGAGCAGGCGATTGCCAATGGCCTGACCGGAATCGAACAGGATATCGATGTCGGCAACTTCACCTTCGATATCAACGATGAGGACATTCATATGTCCATCGAGAGCGAGCTGACGCGTCGCATCGGCGAGGCTGGCAAGCGCTTGCATACCGGACGTTCGCGCAACGACCAGGTGGCGACCGACACGCGCCTGGGCGTCAAGGCGCTGGCCAAGGAGCTCATGGAGGCCAATCTAGAGCTGCGCCATGTGCTGGTGGATGCGGCTAAGAAGTACGACAAGGTGATTTTGCCGGGCTACACGCACATGCAGCACGCTCAGCCCGTGCTTCTGTCGCATCATCTGCTGGCGTATTCCTGGATGTTCGCGCGCGACTTTACACGCCTGAAGGCCGCCTTTGATGCCGCCGACAGCTGCCCGCTGGGTGCTGCCGCGCTTGCCGGTACGAGCTATCCGCTCGATCGTCAGATGACGGCTGCCGAACTTGGCTTTGCGGGCGTGATTCCCAACTCGCTCGATGCGGTTTCCGACCGTGATTTCCTGCTCGATCTGCATTACGCCGGATCCGTCATGGCGATGCACCTGTCGCGTCTTTCCGAGGAGATCGTGCTGTGGTCGAGCTCCGAATTTGGCTTTATCACGCTTTCAGACTCCTACTCCACCGGCTCGTCTATCATGCCGCAGAAGAAGAACCCCGACTTTGCCGAGCTTATCCGCGGCAAGAGCGGTCGCGTGTACGGCAACCTGGTGCAGCTGCTGGTAACCATGAAGGGCTTGCCGCTTGCTTATAACAAGGACTTGCAGGAGGACAAGGAGAGCGCGCTCGATACCGCCCATACGCTCATGCAGTGTCTGTCGGTTATGGCCGGTATGATTTCGACTTGGACCGTCAACGAGGATGCCATGGCGCGCGAGTGCGGCGTGGGGCACCTTGCCGCCACCGATGTTGCCGATTACCTGGCTAAGCGTGGTCTGCCGTTCCGCGAGGCACATGCCGTGGTGGGCCATCTGGTCCTGATGTGTGAGAAACGTGGCTGCAATCTTGAGGACCTGCCGTTTGAGGTGTTCCAGGAGGCAAGCCCGCTCTTTGAACGCGATATTACCGAGGCGCTCGACATCCCCTCAATTGTCGCCGCGCGTACGACCGAGGGCGGTACCGCCCCTGCCGCCGTTGCCGTGCAGCTGCAGCGCGCCGAGGCACAGCTCGTGGCCGACGAGGGCGTGTTTGGATCGCTGACCAAGGTCGTCGAGATGGGTCATGGGGCAAAGTAGAGGTTTGGCTGAAGCCGTTTTGGCCATGTATTGATAAATCGTTTTTTGCTTTTACGGATATCTGCTGATGCGGACGCCCGTATTTTGTTGCTATGGGGAGGGGCTTGTCGAGAACTTCTGTAGGACCTTTGGGCAGGTTGTGAAGGGGGTACGTTCGCGGGCGGCAACCGACCGTCTGCTCTGCTCGATGCGGTTGATGGGCAGTCGGATGGTACTCTAATCGAGCTTCGAAACAGAAGTGACACATATGGAACGCTTCAATAAATTGCAACGTTTCAATAAACAGCTTTTTGTTTAACTGCAGCTAAAACTCTGTTACGATGCAGTCCAGGCGGGTGCCGGAATGGGACTTGGGCACGCGCGAACCTACTTGAAAGGCTACTTTTATGGCTATCGAGAAGACCTTCATCATGATTAAGCCCGACGCCGTGCGTGACCGCAAGATCGGCGAGATTGTTGCTCGCATCGAGCGCAGCGGCCTTGTCATCGAGCGCATGGAGATGACCACGCTCGAGCGCGCTACCGTCGAGGAGCACTACGCCCATCTGGCCGACAAGCCCTTCTTTGGCGGTCTCTGCGACTTTATGACGAGCGGTCCGGTCGTCAAGATGGTCGTTTCCGGTCTCTCCGCTGTTGCTAAGATGCGCACCCTCATGGGTGCTACCAACCCGCTTGACGCTGCTCCTGGTACCATCCGCGGCGACTTTGCCGTCGATGTCAACGCCAACGTGATCCACGGCTCCGACTGTTTGGAGAACGCCGAGATTGAGATCAAGCGCTTCTTTGGCTAAACCAGCTTTGACTCCTTAAAGCTGTTAGCGTGTGGCTTGGGCGCCGCGGAACTCCATCTGCGGCGCCCTTTTATTCCAAAATCTATGCAGGGGCCCGCTCGGACATGTGTTCCGAGCGGGCCCCTGCTGTTAGCTTGTGGCACTGAATAGTTTAGGCTTCGTCGACGATCTTAAGGCCGCGCGTGTGGTCGATCTCGTTGAGGAGGTTAACGCGACGCTCGTGGCGACCACCCTCAAACTCGGCGTCGAGCCACTCGTCGACGATCATCTTGGCGAGCTCGGAGCCCACGACGCGGGCGCCAAAAGCGAGCACGTTGGTATTGTTGTGCATGCGGGAGAGCTTGGCGCTGAAGGGCTCGGAGCACACGACGGCGCGTACGCCCTCGACCTTGTTGGCAGCCAGGCTGATACCGACGCCGGTGCCACAGATCAGGATGCCCAGATCGACGTCGCCGTTGGCTACGGCCTTGCCCACCTTGTAGCCGGCGATGGGGTAATCAAAGCTCTCGGAGGTGTCGGTGCCAAAGTTCACGACCTCACAGCCGCGCTCCTTCAGGTGCTCGGAGATGATGTTCTTGAGCTCGACGGCGGCATGGTCGTTGCCGATACCAATCTTCATGAGTGGTTCCTCTCTGGTCCGTGCGGCGGAATTGCTAAAGGTTTTACCGCGTTCGACTGCATGATAGCGCGACTTTTGTGTAAACGCTCGGGCGTTTTTTGGCCAAACGCTTTAGCATGCAACAAGACCGGCTTCTCATGAATGAATGCTGTCAGTTTGTGCTTGAGCGCCGTCCGCCGGAACCATGGTTGCGGTTTTTGATGCATTGTTATCAAATAAAGGAGCTAACTTTTTTGAGAGCCCAGCCCGTTATGCAAGCAGGAGATACCTATGCCCACCGATTCCATCCGTGATGCCGCGTTTTGCGATGTTTTAAACCGCGAACTTGTCTGTGCACTCGGCTGCACCGAGCCCATTGCCGTTGCCTATGCAGCGGCGCTGGCGAGCCAGACGCTCGGTTGCGAACCCGATCATATGGACGTTGCCTGCTCGGGCAACATCATCAAGAACGTCAAGAGCGTGACCGTGCCCAACTCGGGCGGTATGCACGGTATTGAGGCCGCGGCCGTGCTGGGTGCCGTGGGCGGCGACGCTAAGAGCGCGCTCGAGGTGCTCGAGAGCGTTAACGATGAAGACCGCGCTCGCGTGGCCGAGCTCCTCGCCGACGCCGGCTACTGCGATGTGTCGCTTGTCGAGGGTGTGCCCAACCTCTACATCAAGGTGACTGCGACGGCCGGGGGCCATACCGCGGTCGTCGAGATTACCGATCACCACACTAATGTCACGTGCCATACGCTCGATGGTATTCCGGTATGCGGCAAGTCAGCGGGGGAGTGTGCCGCCTGCGCCGAGCGCGTGGTGGCCGAGCGTGCGGCAGATAACGCCGATACCCCTATGAGCGTTGAGTCCATCATCGACTTTATCGAGGACGGTGACATTGAGGACGCCCGCGCTGCCGTTGAGCGTCAGATTGAGCTGAATGGCGCGATCAGTGCCGAGGGCCTTGCGCACGCTTGGGGCGCCGAGGTGGGTCGTACACTGTTGGGCGCTCGTGCTGATGACGTCGCCTGCCGTGCCCGTGCCCGTGCGGCCGCCGGGTCCGACGCCCGCATGAACGGTTGCGCGCTGCCGGTCGCCATTGTGTGCGGCTCGGGCAATCAGGGCATTACCTGCGCATTGCCCGTCATGGAGTATGCCGAGTACCTGCGTTGCGACCACGAGCGCCTGGTGCGCGCCGTGATGCTGTCCGATCTTATCGCCGTGCATATCAAGAGCTATATTGGTGCGCTCTCGGCGTTTTGCGGTGCTATTTGCGCTGCGTGCGGCGCCGGCGCTGCGATTACCTGGCTGTGCGGTGGCACGCGCGAACAGATTGGCGCGACGGTCTCGAATACGCTTGGCAACGTGGGCGGCATCGTGTGCGACGGCGCCAAGGCGAGCTGTGCCGCCAAGATCTCGGCTGCCGTCGATGCGGCGATTCTGGGCCACGATATGGCCATGCAAGGCCGCGGCTTCCGCGCCGGCGAGGGCCTGATCCAAGATACCGTTGAGCAGACGATCGCCAGTATGGGCTACGTAGGCCGCGTGGGCATGAAGGACACCGACGTCGAGATCCTCAACATCATGATCGGCAAAACCCAGGTTTGTTAGTTACGCGGTTTTACCAAACCGCGTAACCAGTCGACGCTGCAAACGCCCCTAAGCGGCAATCTGCCTTTCAATCGTCGGGCATGGCCAGAAGGCCTATGCCCTCCTCTTTCAAGGCACATTGCTCGCTTAGGGGCGTTTTCGCTCATATGACCCAATCCGCTGTCAAGAGCCACAATGGCCCCGCCGACCGCTTGCAATCGGTCGGCGGGGCCTG
>NZ_WQPL01000022.1:0-115587 GCF_018785245.1 Collinsella aerofaciens
AAGGCCCCGGCGCCCGGCGCGGACGTCCCCGCGGCGATCCGGGCGCGCGCCGACGCCTGCACCGCCAGGCTCTGCCGCCGCCGCGAGGCGCTGGCGGCGGCGGGCAAGAGCTCGTGCAAGGCAAACGCCGCCGTCGCGCGCGAGCTCGCCTGCTGGGTCTGGGAGATCGGGCGCCGGGCGGAGGGGACCCTCGGCTGACCCCGTCGGACAACAAGCCTCCCGCCGGGAGGGCCCGCGCCTCGACGCATCGCCGGCGCGCGTTCACGAACCTTTTTTGGGCAGCCCAAGGGCCGCGCCCGTGAACAAGACTGGTTTCGGACGAGCGCGCCGGACGGAGAATCGAAATGCGGTGGGGTGCGCGGACATACCGGGCTGACCGCCGGCAGCGCGCCCGCAAGAGCCCGCGGATATTAGCTTGCCAGGCAAGCGTCGACTAAACGTGCAGCGTGCGCGGGCCCTCCCGACGGGAAACGAAAAAGCCCGGTTTAAAACCGGGCTCGAACAAACACGCCTATTGACAATGGCTTTCTCATATTATAAAGGTAATGACAGGCGTGGCCCTTAGCTAGGGCTCGAACCAGAACTAACTAGAACTCTTCTTCTTCGACATCGGCAAGCATGTCCGCCGCCTCACAAAGCATGATAAACGAACGTGATCCCTCGACCGCGGCTTTGGCCTTGTCCGCATCCAGGGAGTCCAGCTGTGTAGCCATTTCCACCAGCAGCGGCAAGTTCATTCCGGTGATCAACGTAAACGATCCGGCGGTCTGCCTCTGAATGAATTCGTTGTTTACGGAACCGCCAAAGATGTCAGTTACGACAAACCACGTGTCGGCCGGATCCTTTGACTCCATCCAAGCATCGATAAGCGCTGCGACATCCCTCGTGTCGTCATCGACATAGGCGCACAGACACTCGATTCGGTCGTTGGCGCCCATCAGAATCTCCAGAGAGCTTTTCATACCTTGGGCGAGATAACCATGACTCGCTAGCAATATCTTATTCATAGTTCTCCAATATCAATAAGACGTACTATATTGTCATAACAAAGTATATAAGCAATCTACCCTACGCGGTGTGTCTATTTTCCAAATCCGCGAACGGTAGCAATTGGTCGGTAAATCGACCAATCTATCTCTAATTTACAAGTAGAACTTCAGTCGCTCGGTGCAGTACACCTGACGGGAGATGAAAAGCGGCTCGCCGCTTGGAGCATAACGTCTATCGACAAACAGAAGCAGCGGAGAGTCCAGCTCCACGTTAAGGTATGCCGCCTCGAGCTCGCTCGCATAGCAGACCTCGAGCGTACGCGTGTTGGGACCCATCTTGATCCCCTGGCGATCGAGTACCGCCATCAGCGAATCCTCGAGGGATTCATGCTCCAAAAAAGAAAGCGCAGCGGAATAGCTATTGGTTTCCAGCATCGTGGGCTTGTCATCCACAAGGCGCAGACGACGACTACGCAATACCTTTTGGGTATCGTCTACGCCTAGGAACTTCGCGTCTCGCAGGCTTGGGAAGTCCCAGCCCATTGCGAGAACCCTGGTAGACGCCTGTTTTCCAGCAAGCTGGCACGAATGGGTAAAGCTCTCACGGTCGTCCGCGGCATACATCTGTGTGTCCGACGAAACGAACGTGCCCTTGCCGCGGGCCCTCTCAACAAGCCCAGCATCTTCCATTTCTTTAATTGCGGAGCGAACCGTTATTCGGCTCACGCCAAATTGCTCGATGAGCTCCGCCTCGGTCGGAAGCTTATCTCCCGGGCGGTACGTGCCGTTGGCGATCGAATCAGAAAGCGCACGAACAATCTGTTTGTACAGGGGGATAACGCTATTTGCTTCAACCATTTCAACCATACCTTTGCAAGGAATCAGCAGCTTATAGATAGATGACTTATATTGTATTAGAACTTTTTAGGAGTCCATATATTTCCTAAATGATTTGGTAAACGGGGTGTTATTTAACTTTAGCGGGATGCAGCGGCTACCCGCGGCATTCGTTATCAACCTAGCTAGGCTAGTCCAACCACATCGTCTCCAGTTCGCCGCAGAGCCGCGGCCCCATATGGGTATACTCTCGAGGATTCGACTCGATTCGCCCCCGCTGGGGCGTCAAAGGAGACTGCATATGCCCACCACCTCAACCGACCCGCGTGCCGCTGCCGCCGCGCTGCTAGTGCCCGGTACCACCTGCCACGGTTTTGCCGTCGAACGCTGCGAGACCGTGCCCGAGCTCGACTCGGACGCCTACGTGCTGCGCCACACTGCCTCGGGCGCTCGCCTGCTGTACCTGGCGTGCGACGACGAAAACAAGGCTTTTGCCATTGGCTTTAAGACGCCGCCGGCCGATTCCACCGGCGTGTTCCATATTCTTGAGCACTCGGTCCTGTGCGGATCGGCCAAGTTCCCCGTCAAGGAGCCGTTCGTCGACCTGATCAAGAGCTCCATGCAGACGTTCCTCAACGCCATGACCTACCCCGACAAAACCATCTACCCCGTTGCCACCACCAACGAGCAGGATCTATACAACCTGATGGACGTGTACCTGGACGCGGTGTTCAACCCGGCCATCTATACCAAGCCCACCATTTTTGAGCAGGAGGGCTGGCACTACGAGCTGGACCTGCTGGAGGGAGCCGAGGACGACGGCAGCGCCGCGAGCCTGCGCGAGGGCACGCTGCGCTATAACGGCGTGGTGTTCAACGAGATGAAGGGCGCGCTGTCCGACCCCATGAGCGTGCTGGACGACGCCGTCAACGCCGCGCTCTATCCCGACACCGCCTATGCGCACGAGAGTGGCGGCGACCCGCGCGCGATTCCCGCGCTCACCTACGAGCAGTTCCTGGACACGCACGCGCGCCACTACAATCCTTCCAACTCCTACATCACGCTCTATGGCGACCTAGACGCGGACCGCGCGCTGGCCTTTTTGGACGAGCGCTATCTGTCGCAGCCGAGCGCCGCGAGCCGGCGCATGGATGCAGCCGTTGCCGCCGACGAGGACCCGTCCACGCTGGCACCCAATCCGCTGGGCGTGCAGGCGCCCGTGACCTGCGAGTATAAGCGCGTCGAGATGGCCACCACGCCCAAGAACGCCCTGGTGGGCCTGGGCCTTGTACTGGGCAGCGCACTCGACCGCAAGCGCACAATCGCGGCGGATATCCTGTTCGAGGCGCTGCTGGGCTCCAACGAAGCACCGGTTAAGAAGGCCATTCTGGCGGCGGGTCTGGGCGGCAACGTGGTGAGCTACACCGCGGCCGAGAGCCTGCAGCCCTACGAGCTCATCATGCTGCAAAACGCGCAGCCCGGCGTGGCGCGCGAGCTGCGTCGCGTGTTCCAGGACGCCTGCCGCGACCTGTGCGAGCACAGCGTTCCGCGCGAGCGCCTGGAAGCCATCATCAGCAGCAACGAATACGACCTGCGCCAGCGCGACTACGGCATCGCTGACGGCGTGGCCATTGCGTGCGACGCGCTGAGCACCTGGCTCTACGATGACGACGCCGCGACGTTGGCGCTCAAGTACGGCCCGGTGTACGAGGAGCTGCGTGGCGAGCTGGACGGCAGCTATTTTGAGGACCTGCTGCGCGAGCTGGTGCTGGAAAACGACCACATGGCACTAGTCGAGCTGGTGCCGGTGGACGCCGCCGAGGGTTCGGAGGGTGCCGAGGCCGCCGAGCTGGCAGCCAAGCGCGATGCCATGACCGATGCCGAGCTGGCCGACGTGGTCGAGCGCACGGCCGCGCTGCGTGCCGCGCAGGAGGCGGAAGACACGCCCGAGGCCAAGGCCACGCTGCCGCGCCTGCGCGTGTCCGACATTGGCGAAGCGCGCCCCGAGCCGCCGCTGGTCGCGGACACGACCGCGCCCATCCCCTGCCTGCGCCACGGCATCCCCACCAACCGTCTGGCCTACGCCATGCAGTATTTCGACCTGAGCTGCGTCGCGTTTGAGGACTTGCCCTATGTGACACTGCTCTGCCGCCTTCTCAAACAGCTGCCCACGAGCGAGCACTCGGCCGAGGAACTCGACAACTTGCTCGCTGGCAAGCTCGGCTTTTTGAGCTTTACGACCGAAGTCATGACGCAGCCCGAAGTGGACGGCGTGCGCCCCTACCTGCTGGTGAGCGCCGGCGCCCTGTCCGAGAAGATCGATGCGCTGGCGAGCCTGCCGCGCGAGGTATGGTCGAGCACGCTTTTGGCAGACGCCGACGCCGACCGCATGCGCGACGTGCTCACGCAGATTCGCATTGGGCTTGAGCAGGGCTTTATCAACAACGGCCACTCGGCGGCGCTCGGTCGCGCGATGAGCTACAGCTCGCCTTCGGCCGTGGTTCGCGAGCAGCTTTCGGGCGTGGACTTCTACCTGTTCCTGCGCGACCTGCTCGACCACTTTGACGAGCGCGTGGACGACCTGCGCGCCAAGCTTGCCGAGCTGGCAGGCCGCATCTTTGTGGCCGATGGCTGCATGGCGAGCTTTACCGGCAGCGACGAGGACTTTAACGCATACTGGGCCGCCGCGGGCGACCTGGGGCTGGGCGCTGGCGACAGCACCGATGCCGGCCGCAACGCGCTCGTGGTGCCGACGCCGCGCGACCGCCACGAGGCCTTTGTCATCCCCAGCGACATCTGCTTTGCGGCAAGCGCGTGCGACCCGCGTCGCCTGGGCATCGACGTGACGGGCGCCTGGGCGGTTGCCGCCAACGCGCTCTCCTACGACTATCTGTGGAACGAGATCCGCGTGAAGGGCGGCGCGTACGGCTGCGGATTCCGCGCGGCAGGCGAGCGTCAGACGGCGTTCTACACCTACCGCGACCCGGCAATCGACCCCTCGATTGAGCGCGTTGCGCGCGCAGGCGAATGGCTCGGCAGCTTTGAGCCCGACGAGGCCGCCTTTGAGGGCTTTATCGTGAGCTGCGTGAGCGGCATGGACGCGCCAGTGAAGCCGTACGCGCTCACCAAACGCCGCAACACGACCTACCTGGCCGGGCTCGATCCGCATGCACGCGAGGAGCGCCGCGCCCAGATGCTCGCCGCCACGCCCGGTGAGCTTCGCTCGCTCGGCGCCGACGTGACGTGCATCGCAGCCGTCTCGCCCACCTGTGTCTTTGGCGGCCGAGACGTCATCGCCAAGAGCAACGCCGGCTTTAACGTAGTCGACCTGCTGGGCTAAGGCACGGCAAGCAAAACTACCACGAAGGGCGCAGTTCACAGGCGCCCTTCGTGGTAGTTCGAACACTTGTTCCATACGTACACATGTTCTATAGTAGGGATGCTTGCATCGGACTTAAATTGCAACTAGAATATAGTTGCAGAATGTGAGGCGGGATGACTCGGACCGATAAACTCATCGCCCAACTGCTTAGCTGCCCTTCGACGTATCGGTATACCGATTTTTTAAAAGTCATGGCTTCATATGGCTTTGAAATGGACAGCAAAGGCAAGACATCCGGATCGCGTGTTCGCTTCTACAGGCCATCAGATGGCAGGGTGTTCGTAATGCACGCACCACATCCATCTGACGAATTGACAGCGGGGACCATTCGAAACATCGTTCGATTTCTGCAAGATGTCGGAGGTAGTCATGAGTAACGTTTTGGCATACAAGGGTTATTTCGCCCCAGTCGAGTTCGATGCCGAACAGCATGTGCTAACAGGTATGGTCGCCGGCATTAGGGACGCAATCGTATTTGAAGGCTCCACAGCTGAAGAAGTGGAGCAATGCTTCCACGACGCCGTCGACGATTACCTTGAGTTTTGCGCCGAGAAGGGCAAGGAACCCGAGCGGGCTTTTAAAGGCTCGTTCAACGTAAGGACGGGCTCTGAACTCCACAAGCAAGCAGCGCTGGCAGCGGCAAAGAAGGGTGAGTCACTCAATAAGTTTGTGACTGAAGCAATCGCTGCGGCGTTATAGCATTAACGCATAGGCCCAAACAACCACAAAGGGCGCAGTTCGCAGGCTTATTTGCGGTGACTTTACTGCCCATATCGCGTTTGCCCGGATGAAACCTGCCAAAATAAACCTGTCCCTATTTGGCAGGTTTGCTAGAGGAGGCCGGAATGGACAAGGCTGAGTTGCGGCAGGTGATGATTGCTCGTCGCGATGCTCTTGATTTGGATGTGCGGGCGGCAAAGTCTGCCGCTATCTGTGCGCGGCTCGTTGAACTGCTGGATCGCTTGGGTGCCGCTGCTCCGCACACCGTTGCCGTCTATGCCGCCATGGGTTCCGAAGTCGACCCTGCCGCGTTTGCCGCTGCGGCCGCCAAACGCAGTTGGCGCGTGGCCTATCCGTGCATGCTCTCGGCAACAGACGCCATGGCTTGCGGCCAGCGCATGTGTATGCGGGCAGTCTCTGCCGGCGATGCGTCCGAGGCCCCGTTTATCGCCCACCCTACGCGGGCCTTCGCGGCCACGGACGTCGACAGCGACCACTTCCCTATCGTGCCTGCCGAAGCTCTCGACATGATTATCGTGCCGCTTGTAGCCTTCGACCGCGCCGGCGCGCGCCTGGGCTACGGCGGCGGCTGCTACGACCGCGACCTGCCCACGCTCTCGCCCGCATGTCAAATCATCGGCATCGCCTTTGACGAGCAGCGTGTCGACCATGTTCCCACCGATGCCCACGACCTGCCGCTACCCCACATCATCAGCGCCTAACGGCTGGCGCACCTCCCGACGGCCTAGTGTTCCTCGCCGGCGCGGGCCAGGTCGTAGGGCGTGGTCTGGTAGACGTAGTAGTTGAGCCAGTTGGTGTAGAACAGCTGAGCCTGGCTGCGCCAGACGTTGCGCGGCTCGGCGGTGGGGTCGTCGCCCGGGAAGTAATGTGCCGGCACCTGAGGGTTGAGCCCGCGCTTCACGTCGCGCTCGTACTCCAGGCGCAACGTGTCGGTATCGTACTCGGGGTGGCCAAATACAAAGAAGCGACGGCTGTCGGTCGACTTGACGATATACAGGCCAACCTCGTCAGACACGGCCACGACCTCAAGCTGCGGCTCGGCCTCCACGTCCTCGCGGCGCACATCGGTGTTGCGCGAATGCACGGCATAGAAGCGGTCGTCGAAGCCACGGACCAGCGGGCTTTGCGGCTTCACCAGATAATGCTCGAACACGCCGCTTGCCTTTGCCGGCAGGTCGTACTTCTGGATACCGTAATGATGGTACAGACCGGCCTGTGCGCCCCAACAAATGTGCAGCGTAGAGTGCACGTGCGTGGTGGACCAATCCATGATCTGGCAGAGCTCGGGCCAGTAGTCGACCTCCTCGAACGGCATCTGCTCCACCGGCGCGCCCGTGATGATCAGGCCGTCGTAGTGGATGTCGCGGATGTCGTCGAACGTGCGGTAAAACGTCTCCAGGTGGCCGGCGCTCACGTGCGTGGCTTCGTGCGTTTTGGTGCGCAGCAGGTCCACCTCCACCTGCAGCGGCGTGTTGGAGAGCTTGCGCATGATCTGCGTCTCGGTGGCGATCTTGGTGGGCATGAGGTTGAGGATGAGCACGCGCAGCGGACGGATGTCCTGGTGCAGCGCGCGGTACTCGGTCATGACAAAGATGTTCTCGCTCTCGAGCTGCGCGGCGGCAGGGAGGGCGTCGGGGATGCGAATGGGCATGGATGCTCCTTACGAGTCAGTTGCAGCTATGGTACAACGAGCGGCCCCGTCCGCGCGAGCACATCGCCCGGCGATGCCGTCAGCGGCCCAAATCACTCCAAAAGTAGAGATTAAGGCATGTCCCAAAAATCTACAGCGCTTTAGCCTAGCAAAGTGGCAGCAGGACGCTACAATGGTTCGACGCGAATAACTCGGCCGAAAGGATACATATATGTACCAGACGCGTAAGATCGGTGTGGTCGGCCAGGGCCACGTAGGAGCACATGTCGCCAACAGCCTGCTCATGCAGGGCATTGCCGATGAGCTGTACCTGTGCGATATCAACGAGGCCAAGGTGACGTCCGAGGTCCAGGACCTGCGCGACTCCCTTTCGTTTGTCCCGTACAACACCAAGATCGTCAACTGCTACGACCACTACGAGGAGCTTGCCTGCTGCGACGTCATCGTCAACGCCGCCGGCAAGGTCGCACTGGCCGCCGGCAACCGCGACGGCGAGCTGTTCTTTACCACCGACGCCGCCCGCACCTTTGCCAAACGCATCGTCGACGCCGGCTTTGACGGCATCTTCGTGAGCATCTCCAACCCCTGCGACGTCGTGTGCACCGAGCTGTGGCACCTGACCGGCTACGATCCCAAGAAGATCATCGGCTCGGGCTGCGGCCTGGACTCCGCCCGCCTGCGCACCGAGATC
The DNA here is from genome assembly GCF_018785245.1 of Collinsella aerofaciens. Taxonomy (GTDB): domain Bacteria; phylum Actinomycetota; class Coriobacteriia; order Coriobacteriales; family Coriobacteriaceae; genus Collinsella; species Collinsella aerofaciens_AD. Next base: position 8,292 of record NZ_WQPL01000022.1, read on the forward strand.
TCCAAGAAGGTCGGCGTGAGCCCCAAGTCCATCGACGCCTACATGATCGGCGAGCACGGCTTTAGCCAGCTCGCCGCCTTTAAGGCCGCAACCATCGCCGGCAAGAGCCTCAACGAACTTCAGGCCGAGAACCCCGACAAGTATGCCTTCGACCACATGGAGATCGAAGAACTCGCGCGCAAGGGCGGCTACGTAACCTACCAGGGCAAGCAGTGCACCGAGTACGCCGTCGCCAACTCCGCCGCTCGCGTCTGCGCCGCCGTGCTGCACGACGAGCACGCCGTGCTTTCGGCCTCTACGCTTATGACCGGCCAGTATGGCGAGGAGGGCATCTTCACCTCCCTGCCGTGCGTGATCGGTGCCGAGGGCGTCGAGGAGGTCTACACGCTCGACCTGTCCGAGTACGAGCTCGAGGGCTTCCATAAAAGCTGCCAGCACATTCGCGACAACATCGCCCAGCTCGACTGGTGGGACGCCGAGGCCTACGACGCGAAGTAGACCGTTGGCTGCCACAACCTCGCGAATCTAAGCGCGATACCAAGCGGGCCGCGCCGGAAATCCCCGGCGCGGCCCGCTTTTTGACTCACACGACACGCTTGCGAATCGAAGGTGAATGCTTTCCCCGTTACCTAGTACTGCTCGATGCCCATGTAGCGACGAACCTCGGGGCTGTGGTCGAAGACCTTGCCGCGCGCGGCGCGCAGCTCGCAGCTCATCGCGTAGAAGAAGATCGGCTCCAGGAACGAACGCACGCTGGCAGGCACCTCGCCCACGCCGTACTCGAGCGCGTCGAGCACCATGACCGTATCGGTGTGCGTGTTGAGGAACGCCAGCGCGCGCTCCTCCATGGGGCGGCACTCGCCCGATCCGAGCTGCACAAAGTAAAACACGCCGGGCTCGGTGGCCTCGAACGGGCCGTGGAAGTACTCGCCGGAGTGAATATAGCAGCAGTGCTGCCACTGCATCTCCATGAGCGAGCAGATGGCCATTGCGTAGGTCTGGCTAAAGTTGGGGCCGGATCCCAGGATATAGAAGAACTTGTGCTGCTGACAGAGCTCGGCAAAGCGGGCGCCCAGCTCGGCGTTGACCTTCTCGCGGGCGGCGGGCAGCAGCGCATCCATCTGCTTTAGGCCCTCGTACATGTCGGCGAGTGCCTCGTAGCCTTCCTGCTGGTCGAGCATCTCGGCGGCAATCAGAGCGCCGATGCCCTGAGGCACCTCGGCCTGCGGCACGCCCTCGCCCCAGGGGTAGACCCAGGTGGTCCACTTGCCGTTGTCGATCTTGGAGTCCTCGCAGTCGGTGAGGGCAACGACCTCGGCACCGGCCGCCAGCGCCATCTCGCAGCCGTCGACGACCTCTTGCGTGTTGCCGCTGTGGCTGCAGGCAATAACGAGCGACTTCGGCCCTAGGCTCTTGGGGGCCATCAGGCAAAACTCGCGTGCCGTGTAGACCGTCGAGGTAAACGTGGTGGCCTCGCGCTTGAGCAGCTCGTTGGCCGGCATCAGGTCGATCATCGAACCGCCGCAGGCGATCCAAAAGACGTTCTCAATTTTGCCCTTGCGCTCGATGATTTCCTGAATCAGATCGCGTGCGTTCATGGTGATGCCCCTTCTTGTGTGGCGGTTTTGAACGACTGCAGCTCGTACCTGCAGTCGTTCTATGTTGTCCTATTTATAGCACGCACGACGACGTCCGTGAAGCCATTCCACCAAACTTGTTCTATATTGTTCTATCTATGGACGTTAGATGTCGAAGACGTAGCGCGAGCCCACGATCTTTTGGCGGCCGAGCAGTAGAGGGCGCCCGCCAGCGTCGGTAAAGTAGGCCTCCATATAGAAGAGCGGCTCGCCGACCGGCACCTCCAACAGCGGGGCCGCCTGAGCATCGGCGAGCGCGATCTCCACGGTGCAAGGGTCGGACTTGAGCGGTGCACGGCCTGAATGCTCGGCAACGAGCGCAAAGATCGAGTTATCGGCGAGGTCCTTATCGGCAAGCGTCTGCAGATAGGGATGGTCGGCGAGCACAAAGGCGTTGTTCTCGAGCATGACGGGCACGCCGTCTGCCGTGCGCACGCGCTCGACAACGATGAGCTCGCAGCCGAGCTCTACGCCAAAGAACGCCGCGTCCTCGCGCGTCGCCGCAACCACCGTGCGCGATACCAGACGCGCTCCGGCCACCATGTCGTTGGCAGCGCAACCCTCGGAAAAGCTCTGAACGTCACCCTTCTGGACAATCTTGCGCTTGAGCTTGGGCGCGCACACGAACGTGCCCCTCCCCTGCTGGCGGTTGAGATACCCCGCGCGCGACAGCTCCTCGATGGCGCGGCGCACGGTGATGCGTCCCACGCCGTAGTACTTCGCGAGCTCCATCTCGGAAGGAATGCGCGAGCCGGATGCGTACACGCCACGCGCGATCTCGCCCTTTAGATCGTCCATAACCTGCTGGTACAGCGGCACAGCGGACACCTCAGTGCGCTCGGTTTTATCGTCGAATGCCATCGTTACGCTCCATCCCGTGCATGCTCGGACTCAAACTCTTCAATCGCCGCCATAAACTGCTCGCCAAAGGCGTCGGCCTTTTTCTCGCCGATGCCGTTGACCCGGATAAGCTCGTCGCGCGTCTGTGGACGCAGGCGGCACAGACCGCGCAGGGCCTTGTCGGAAAAGACCATATACGGCGCCATCTCCAGCTCCGTCGAGATCTCCTTGCGGAGGGCACGCAGGCGCTCGAACAGCTCGGCATCGTCGCCAACGCGCGGGCGCTGATCCGGCTCGGCCTCCTCGCGCAGCAGATCGACGGCACGGCGGGCGCGGGCCGAAGCTTTGCGCTTGGACGCGCGACGCTTAACGGTAAAGGCGAACGCCTCATCCTCGACCTCGACGGCACGCGGACCCAGCCCCACGACCGGGTACTGCCCTTGCGAGGTGGCCAAATAACCGCGACCGCACAGCTGGCCGATGATGTCCTTGATGCGCCCGACCGATTCGCTCGACAGCTCACCGTAGCCGCGCTCCTCGTCCAGATGCATCTGGCGAATGCGCTCGGTGTTGCCGCCGTGGAGCACGTCGGCGATCAGCGACTTGCCAAAGCGCATGGGACGCGTGGCCACATAGCGCACGGCGGCGCGGGCCATATCGGTGACGTCCTCGACCTCGAACTGCGTGAGACAGTTGCTGCAGTTGCCGCAGCCCTCGGCGTCGTCTGCCGTGCCGCCCGCGGCGGCTGCCGCATGCTCGGCCGCCGCCTCGTCGCCAAAATAGCGCAGCATGTATTCGCGCAGACAGCCAGTGGTATTGCAGTAGCCCTCCATCTGGCTGAGCAGGCGATAACGGTTCTGGAGCGCCCACGCGCGCTGCTCGTCGTCGAGCGCCTCGTCGGCCGCATCGCCGCGGTCGATCAAAAAGCGGCGCATGCGAAAATCGTTACCGTTCCACAGCAAGTGACAGCTGGCCGGATCGCCATCGCGACCAGCGCGGCCCGCCTCCTGGTAGTAGGCCTCGATGCTCTCGGGCACGTTGTTGTGGATCACGTAGCGCACGTTGGGCTTGTCGATGCCCATGCCAAAGGCGTTGGTGGCAACCATCACCTGGATGTCGTCGTCGATAAAGGCACGCTGGCTCTGGCGGCGGGCGTCGCTGCCCATGCCGGCATGGTAGCGCCCCACACGAATGCCGCTGGGGCCCAGTGCCTCGGCAAGCTCCGCGGCCAGCGCATCGACCGTCTTGCGAGTCGAGCAATACACGATGCCGCTCTCGCTCGAATGCGCGATCACATAGTCGCGCACCCACGCGGCCTTGGCCTTGTCGCCCATCTCCTCGCAGCCAAAGTAGAGGTTCTTGCGATCGAAGCCCGTCACCACGGTCGCGGGGTTTTGCAGTCCGAGCATCTGCTGAATGTCCGCGCGCACGCGCTCAGTCGCCGTGGCGGTAAAGGCCGCCACGATGGGGCGCTGCGGCAGGGAATCGATGAACTCGCGAATCTGCAGGTAGGCGGGGCGGAAATCCTGGCCCCATTGGCTCACGCAGTGGGCCTCGTCAATAGCCACGAGCGGCACGCCAATGCCGGCGGAACCCGCGGCCTCCTGGGCAAAGGCTAAAAAGCGCGGCTCGAGCAGGCGCTCGGGCGCCACGTACATAAGCTGGTAGCGGCCCTCGCGCGCCCGCTTGAGCACGGTGTTTTGCTGGGCCGGAGTAAGACTGGAGTTGAGATAGCTGGGTCGCGCACCCGCCGCGAGCAACGCGCGGGTCTGGTCCTCCATAAGCGACAGCAGCGGACTCACCACAAAGGTGATGCCGGGCAGCATGAGCGCGGGCACCTGGTAGCAAATGGACTTGCCGGCGCCCGTGGGCATAACACCCAGCGCATCGCGACCGGCAAGGATCGCATCGACCATGCGGTCCTGCCCCGGGCGAAACGAGGTGTAGCCAAAATAGGCGCCGAGCGTGTCGAGCGCCATCTGCTGCATGCTATCGGTCATGGTTTCCTAACGTCCAAGTCATCTGCCGCCGATTATACGCCGCCACGCGGACAGCAGCACACGGCCGCCGCCCAGACTAGTCGTTTAAGAACGCCCCCAACGGCTAAGGAGTGTCCCCAGGTGCCGGCAGAAAAGGAACGTCCCCAAGTGCCGCATCCGGGCCATGGCAACGCCGATGTTTTGGCAACGACAGCGAAAGCCCGCCAGAGCGAGCAAGGTGCCTTGAAACAAGGCGGCATTGATCTTCTGATCATGCCGCCGAAGTTGAAAGGCAGATTGCCGCTCTGGCGGGCTTGCAGCGTCGACCGATCCGCCGTTCGTTAGAACGGCGGAACCAACCCTACATCACCATAACGTAGCGCGATCCCACGTAGTACTGCTTACCCATCAGGACCGGCTCATCGTTGGGACCGGTAAAGCCGGCACGCAGATTGAGCAGCGGATCGTGCGGAGCAATGCCCAGCTCGGCCGCCTGCTCGGCGTTAGCTCGAACGGCCTCGACCGTACGGTAGCCAACCGAGACAATCGGGATTCCGCCAACACGCTCGACCTCGGCAAAAATCGACTTGTCCTCAAGATCGGCCGTCAACAGCTCACGGTAGGCGTCAAACGGCACAAAGATGTTCTCCTCAAAGATGGGCTCGCCGTCGGCCGTGCGCACGCGCTTGATATGCAGCAACAGCGCATCCTTCTGCAGGCCAAAGAACTCCATCTCGTTTTGGCGCGCCGGAACGATCTGGCGATCGATCACGTGCGCACCGGCCTTCATGCCGTTGCCGGCACACAGCGCGGTAAACGTCTGCAGCGTCGAGGCGTGAAACTGGCGGTTGATGTGCGGCGTGGAGACAAAGGTGCCGCGGCCCTGCTGCTTAACCAGGTAACCATCGGAGCACAGCTCCTCGACAGCGCGGCGCACCGTAATACGGCTCACCTCGTACTGCTCGGCTAGTTCAAGCTCGGACGGAATACGCTCCTTGGGTGCATAAACACCTTTTTCGATCGCATCCTTGATTTCGTCATAAATCTGCTGGTAAAGCGGTGCATTTTTGGGCGCAGGCATATCTGATCACTCTTATCAAAATAGCTAAATTTCTCATACGTATATAACGTCTAGTTTCATGTTACCTCATATTGATAAAACGATACACCCTCCCTACCAAAAAGCGACAGCTTCATTTTGGTAGGTTTTATCTGGGCAAACGAGAGCCCTCGAAAGCAACGGGGCTTTCGGGGGGCTCGTTCGGATGGGTTGCGCAGGACCGGCAAAATGCCAATACCCTACTTGCCGTCGTCCTGCTGCAGGCTGTCCTGTTCGCTGAGGCGCGCCTGCCTGCTGGCCATGCGTGCGGGCTTGTCGGGATCGGGAACGGCCGTGGGCATGGGCTCGTCGACATGACCACCCCACCAGCCGCCCACAAAGTTGAGCGTGTGGAACACGTTGATCACGGCGTCGGGATCAACGTCGCACACCAGCTTGATAATGTCCTGACTCTCGTAGGTCGAGACAACGGTGTTCAGCAGGTACATCTTTTCGCGGCTATATCCGCCGACGACCTCGGCGCAGCTAATGCCGTGCTGAAAATGGTTTACGTAGGCAGTCATGACCTCGTCTGCCTTACGCGTCGTGATCTGCAGCGTCACGCGATCGTAGCGACGATAGAAACTGTCGATAGTCTTGGTCGAAATAAACTGGAACACGATGGAATAAGCCGCCTTGTCCCAGCCAAACATAAAGCCAAAGATCGCCAGGATAAAGCAGTTGAAACCAAAGATGACGCCCCAGATGGTCTTGCCCGTGTGGTTGGAAACCCACAGCGCGATAAAGTCGGTGCCGCCGGTGGATGCGCCGGATTTAAGTGCGATGGCAGCGCCCAGGCCCGAGACCACGCCGCCAAAAATGATGAGCATGATCTTGTCGCCCAAAAATGGAGCGAAGTGAAAGACGTTGAGGAACAGCGACGAGAGCACGACCTGCATCATCGAGAAGATGACGAAGCGCTTGCTAATGCCGCTCCAGCATAGGAGCGCCACGGGGATGTTGAGCGCGAGCATACCGAGCGAAATGTCGATGCGAACGCCGCCCAGCGAGGTAACGCGATCGAGCAGGACCGCAACGCCGGTGAGGCCACTCGGAAGCAGGTCGGCGGGCTGAATGAACGCCTGGATCAGGAATGTCTGGAGAACGGCGGAAATAGTGACCGCCACGGCAGTAATGGCGCGGCGGACGATGGTGAGGCGGCCGAGCATGAGCACGCGGTCCGTGAGCTGATCGATGGCGTTCGCCACGTAGGCTCCTTTCGAAGGCAGATGTGGTTGTGGGGCATGCCCGCGATTGTAGCATGGAGCGTGCGGGGGCGCTTCAATTCAACCTCCCTCGACAACCAAAACGGGACCAGCAACACCACGACCAAAGGGCAAAATTCCAAGTGAGTAGACTTTTTACGATCTGCCGAGCACACCCAAAACCGCCATCCCTGTGACCTGCGGTTTTACAAAGGAAGATATGCATTGTGCTCGGCCTGCGCCAAAAAGTCTACTCACTTAGCCCGAATCGAAGCCAAGCGGATCAAAATCGAAACCAAATCGAGCCAGTCCACCGCAAAAAACGTTTGAACCAGTGCTTCTCGCGGCGGATTGACACTACAAAGCGGCCAAAATATCGGTCAGATTATCGATAACGGCATCGGCTCGCGATTGATCGAGGTTGACACCCTCGTGCGGACGCAGCGCCAGGACACGGGCGCCGGAGCGCTTGCCGGCCTCGATGCCCAAAGGCGAGTCCTCGATAACCAGGCACTCGGTAGGCTCCACCCCCAGCGCCTCCATGGCACGCAGGTAGATCTCGGGGTCGGGCTTAAACGCACTGCACTCGTGACCGCTGATGGTGTAATCCAGCACATCGGCAATGTCAGCGATCTCCACCAGTTCGTCAATCAACTCGCGATAGGACGAGCTCGCGATGGCACACTTCACGCCGTGCTCGCGCAGCTTGCGCATCACCGGCTCCGTCTGCTCGTTGAGCAGCTCGGCATACGGAACGGGGTGGTCCGGGCTGTAGACCTGCTTGTACTCCACGCGCAGGCGCTCGCGCAGCTCAACATCGTCGGGCACCAGCGCCTCCCAAATGGCCGGCTCGTTAGACCCCGAAAGATCGGGAATCTCGTCAAAGTGGAACCCCTTCTCTTCCATAAACGCCACGCGGCGACGGTTGTAGAACCACTCGGTATCGACCAGCACGCCGTCCATGTCAAACAGCACTGCCTTAATCATACGCATCTCCTCCCACCTGCCAAAAAGGGACAGGTTTATTTTGGTAGGTTTTATCTGGGATTTGCGACGCGACAGACACGCCCTCCCCAGAGCAAAAAAGGGGACGGGGCGCAAACCCCATCCCCTCTCAATCAACCCGTAAGGTCTACTTACTTGTGATTAGTAGGAAAGCTTCCACATGTAGCGACGCATGGTCAGCGGGTGCTGACGGGCCTCGGCGATCTGGTTGCCGTACTCGCGCATAACGGCGAGGTGCAGCAGCGGGTTGAAGTAGGTGACGACGCTCGCGGGCACGGCGTCGGCCAGGCCGTAGTCCTTGGAGTCGATCAGAGCGACCTTGGCGCCCATGCGCTCAAGGAAGGTGAGGGCGCGAGCGTCCATCGGACGGGTGGCGCCATCGGACATGAAGAAGACGTAGGGCTTACCCTCGGTGGAAACCTCGAACGGGCCGTGGAAGTACTCGCCGGTGTTGTAGGCGGCGGCGTCGATCCACTGCATCTCGGTGAACAGGAAGGCGGCGTGAGAATAAGCCATCTTCTCGGAGGCACCGGAGGCCATGAAGTAGATCATCTTGTCGTCCTTGAAGTCCTCGGCGAACTTCTTGGCGAGCTTCTTGCAGTGCTGAGCGGCGTTCTCGCAGAGATCGAAGACGTTGGTGAGGCCGGTGATCATGTCCTCGTAGTGGTCATAGCCCTCGGTCTGCTGAAGGATCTCGACAGCAAGAGCGATGGCATAGCCGGGCTTCTCGCACTTGGCAGCGTAGTTGGCGTGGAAGCCGTGAACGATGACATGGTCGGCGTCGACGGTCAGAGCGGAGCCAGCCTTGTTGGTGAGGGAGACGACCGGGCAGTTGTGCTTCTTGGCGGTCTTGTTGGCCTCGACGGTCTCGGGCGTGGAGCCACCGAGGGAGCAGGTGATCACGAAGGTGTGCTCGTTGACCCAGGAAGGCGTGTCGTAGTTGAACTCGTTAGCGGTGAAGATCTGAACGTTCAGCTTGTCCGTGTTGTTGGCCAGGAAGTACTTGGCGGGGTAAAGGTCGGACATGGAGGCACCGCAGCCGACGAAGGCGACGCTGTGGATCTCGTGGTTGGACAGGACGTCAGCGACGATCTGCTTAGGGAGGTTAAGGTCGATCTCGTACATCTGACACATTCCTTTCATTTTTTGCGGCGCCACATTGCCGGGCGCTCGCAGGGTTACCGTGGTTTGGACCGAGTCGCCGGCCCATTGAGGATGCGACAAAGGGACTGTCCCATTGTCGCATTTTGGGGATGGAAGCCTGCCTGGGGTATGGGATGCCAGGCAGGCCCCCGGGGGAAAGCGGTTAGGCGCTTAGTCGCGACTAGGCCAGGATGCCGACCGCGGAGAGGGCGATGCCGCCCACAATGGCGATCACGAGAAGCCAACCGGTGTTGACGTTCTTCTTGATGAGCCAGTACATAAGGCCGGTGAGGCCAAGTGAGATCATCTGGGGCATCATGCTGTCCAGGATGTCCTGGATAACGACGGTGCCGTCAGCGAACTGCAGCGGGGTGGTGGCGCCGATCAGCGTGGCGATCATGCCGCCCACGGACATAAGACCCACGATGCCGCAGACATACATGAGCTTCTCCATGAGGTCGCCGCCCTGAAGCTTGCTCAGGTACTCGTGGCCGCCCTGATAGCCCATCTTGGCTGCGAACCAAGTAATCAGCACGGAGGGGACGATGGAGATGAGAAGGGCCAGGATCGGGCCCATGATGGAGCCCTGCTGAGCCAGCTGAACGCCCAAGCCAAAGGCGATAACGCGGATGGTGCCCTGGAAGAAGGAGTCACCGATGCCGGAAAGCGGGCCCATAAGGGAGGTCTTGACCGCGTTAATCGAATCGGGGTTGAAGTTCTCGGGATCCTTGGCGTACTCCTCCTCCATGGAGGCGGCGAGGCCCAGGATGAAAGCGCTCGTCTGCGGGGTGCAGTTGTAGAACGCCATGTGGCGGTGGTAAGCCTCTTTCTTAGCAGCAAGCTGCTTGGGGTCGGACTCGTCCGGATAGAGGCGATCGAGCGTGGGAACCATACCGTAGAGGAAGCCCATGTTCATCTGACGCTCGTAGTTCCAAGAGGCCTGGATGGCCCAGGAGCGCCAGAAGAACTGGCTGACCTTCTTGTTCAGGGACACGTCCTTGGTTGCGGTTGCCATAGTGTGTTCCTCCTTAGTCTTCGTCGTCTTCGAGCGGATCGTAGTCGGAATCGACACCGGCGGCTGCATGGGAACCGTTGAACTTGAAGCCCATGAAGACGACAGCCAGGCACACACCGATCAGAGCGACCGCGATGACGGACAGGTTGAGGTAAGCGGCGAGCAGGAAACCGATGAACAGGAACGGAGTCATACCCTTCTTGATCATCATGGTGAGCAGCAGGGCCAAGCCGTAGGCGGTCATGATCTTGGTCGAAACGTTAAGACCAGTGGACAGCCACTCGGGAACCATGTTGACGATGGCCTGAACCAGGTCGGTGCCAACAAAGACGGCGAGGAAGATCGGCAGGAAGTACATGATGGCGTACAAACCGGAGCCGGCGCAGATGTGCATACGGTAGGCGGTCTTAAACTTTCCGTTATCAATCGCGTTATCTGCCACATGGGTGAGGGCGGCGATGATGGAACGGAACACGATGCCGAGGAGCTGACCCAGGACGGCGACCGGGATGGCGATCGTCATGGCGGTCTCGGCGGAAGCATCGGTCAGGCACGCAAAGGCAGCGGCCACGATGCCGCCCAGGACCATATCGGGCGGAACGGCGGCGCCGACCTGCACCAGGCCCATGGACACGAGCTCGACGGCGGCACCGACGGCAAGGCCGGTGGGCACATCGCCCAGCAGCAGACCGACGAGCGTAGCGCCAACGAGGGGCTGCTCGAAGTTAAGACGACCGAGCAGGCGGGAGTCCCACATGCAGAACACGCCGACGAGGCCGACGAGCACCGCACTGATGAACGTATTCATACCCTTCTCCTTTCAGTCAGGCAAAAGCCTGGTTGATTACAGCTTGGCGTCGATGTCGACGCTCTGATACGTAGGGGTCTGCTGGACGTAGAGCTTGATGCCCATGTCGAGCAGCTGGTTGACGTCGGCCTTCTGGGTGGCGTCGAAGAAGACGGAGCTATCCTTGCCGCCAATCTGATCGGCACCGTCGTGGTTGGCGGTGGCGCCCAGGTTGATGGCGTCGAGCTTGTAGCCCTGGCAGAACTGCAGCATCTCGGCAGTGTTGCCAAAAACGAACATGACGCGCTCGCCGAGGGTGTTGAGCTTGTCCATCTTGGCGAGGGCACGCTCGACGGTGAAGACGTTCAGGCGCACGCCCTGGGGCTTGGCCAGCTTAAGAGCGCCCTTCTTGATGTCATCGTTGGCGGCGGCGTTGTCGACGACGATGATGCGCTCGGCCTGAACCTTGGTGGTCCAGGTAAAGACGACCTGGCCGTGCAGCAGACGGTAGTCAAGACGTGCGAGGACGATCTTGGCGGGACCGGAGCTGTGACGGGACGCCTTGGCCTTCTTGGCGGGAGCCGCGGCAGCCTCGACCGGTGCGTTGGGGTTGGTCAGACCGGTGCGGGCCTCGTTGATGAGGGCCGCGAGCTCGGCACCCTTGATGGGGGCGGGGCTCATAGCGAGCGTGAGCGCCAGCGGGATGTTGAAACCGCTGACAACCGTGAACTTCGTGCCGTTCTTGGAAAGCTCGACCATGTTGTTGTTGACCGAGCTGCCGAGCATATCGGTCAGCACATAGACGGTGTCGTCCGCGTTGAACGTGGCGATCATGGCGTCCACCTTATTGGTGATGGGCTCCTTGTCGTCACGAGCAAGCGACACGACGTGGACGTTCGACACGTCGCCGAGAACCATCTCGAGCGTGTCTTTGGCGCCTGCGGCCAGGCCGCCATGAGATGCGAGAATGATCTGATTCATCTTGCCTCCTCCTTTTCGTTATGGTCATTATAACGTCTTATACGTTGCTTATATTGCTAATTAGTTTAAAGACCGTTCGCGGGTGAAAATCGACCGTTGACGGGTTTAACGTACTTGAAACGTTGGGGCCGAGTAGGCCGGCGCTGGCTGGATAACCCGAGGTCAGATCCTGCGCGCAATCCTCTATCGCACAAAGTACCAGGGGCTTTCCTGCACGGTGGGCTCCAGCGCGATGCCGGTGCGCTCCTTAAGCAGATCCATGTCCTGCGATTTCTCCGTCCACCACGCGTTGGGCTTAAAGGTCATGCTCTCAACAACATGACCGACAAACACACTGTTGCGCAGCTTGGAGAAGTCGGTGTTCATGATCAGGATGGACGCGAGCACCAGCACGATGCCCAGGACCTTGATCGCGCCGGCGGGCTCGGCATAGATACCAATACCCACCAGTACGGTGACGACCGTCTCGAAAGACATTACGACGGGAACTTTCGATGTCTCGAGCCCCATGGACAGACCCTGCATATACAAGATGTAAGCCACGGCTGTGGGGATGAGTCCAAAGCCAAGGAACAACAGCAGCAGCTGTGGCGACATTGCCGCGGCGACATCCGGCCACGGAGCCGCGATAGCCGCCATAACCGCACCGCCAAAAACAAGACCCCAAAACGTGACAGCCAGCGGGTGGACCGTCTTGGTTGCTATCCGGCTAAACACCGCGAGCGACGCGCCGCAAAGGCCTGCAATCACGCCCGACGTGACGCCCCAAACCGAAAAATGGAAACCGGAAAGGTCGCCATTGGTCACTGCAAGTACACAGCCACCTATGTTAAAAGCGATGGCAACGAGCTTGTTGGGGGTCACGTCCTCGCGATAAAGCACGCGGCCGAGCACGACGCCAAACACCGGCGAGGTATAGAGCAGCACCGAGGCCGTGGACATGCCGACCTCGCCCATGCACTCGTAATAGCAGGTGTTGGCGGCGGCCAGGCCGACGATACCGACAAGCGCGCAGGGAACAAGCTCTTTAGGGCTTGCCTTGAACAGTGCCAGCGGACCCTGAGCAACGGTAGACCCCTCACCCGGACGGCAGCCCATAAACATCAGGACCGGCGCCAAGATAAACGCTCCGACCAACAAGCGAAAGGCAGCCATGCTCTGGGACGAAACGCCCATGGCCGAGATGCCGTTTACAAAGATTCCGATGCTGCCCCACATAAGCGCGGCGATCAGCACCAGCACATAGCCCAGATTGCTTTTCTTCAACGCAGCCTCCTCGGTATTGTTTCCAATATGTTTCACACTACGTTATAGTCGTTATATACATTTTTCAAGACACAAATCGGCGAGCGGAAAAATCTACTCCCCACATACTCATTGGGTAGTCATTGGGGACGCACTTAAATGACTGGTCATTCAAGAACGCCCCCCAACGACTAGGACTGTCCCCAACTGCCGGCAGAAAAGGAACATTCCCAACGTCTAAGGCGCCGCTGGTTGAGCATAAGTCAGCGAGCGGGCCGCATTTGAGGCAAGGTGACGTGAAACGAAAGGGCGCTGACCTTCTGGTCGCGCCCTTGAAGTTGAACGTCAGATTGCCCAAATGCGGCCCGCGCAGCGTCGAGCCGTTACGCGGTTTGGTAAAACCGCGTAACTAATACTCAAGCTTCCACATATAGCGGCGCGTCATGTAGTCCTTGTGGGTGACGGCAGAGAGCGCGCGCATATACACGTTGTTGAGGATCGGGGCGAAGATCAGGTGGTTGAAGTACTCGCTCACGCTGTCCTTGATGTCGTTGAGGCCGAGCTCCTTGGCATCGAGCTGATAGACGCGCTCGCCACCGTACTGGTTGACGAAGCGGATGCCGCGCTCGTCGTTGCAGCGGCTGCGGCCGACGCTGATGAGCTGGAACAGCGAGGTGCGCTTGTCCATGATCTCGAAGGGGCCGTGGAAGAAGTCGCAGGTGTTGATGGTGCAGGAGTCGATCTGCAGCATCTCCTGCACGTTGCAGATGCTAAAGACGTAGGCGGCACCAAAGAGCGGACCCTGAGCCATCACGTTGATGCAGGGCTTGTCGGCGTTCTGCTCGGCCCACTTGGCAGCGAGCGGACGGGTGTACTCGACGGCCTTGCGATAGATGGGGTCGACCAAGTCGAAGGCGGCCATAGCGGTCTCGTACTCGGCATAGCCCTCGGTCTGCTGCGTGAGCTCCATGGCGATCATGGTCACGACGGCGGAGTTGGTGCGACCCATGCAGGACTCGTCGACGGCCAGGCTGTCGTACTGGATCTTGTAGTCGCAGACCTCGGTGAGGGCGGACTCGTCAACATAGATGGCGATGGTGCTGGCGCCGTGGTCCTTGGCGACCTGGGCGGCGACGATGGTCTCCTTGGTGCCGCGCATGGACACGACGACGGCCAGGGTGTTCTCGTTAACGTAGGCGGGGGTTGCGTGCACGAACTCGTTGCTGGTGTAGCTGGAGCTCACGACCTGCGTGGCCTCGTGCTCCATAAAGTACTGGGCGGGATAGTTGCCGCCGTTGGATCCGCCGGCGCCAATCCACACGACGCGCTTGATGCCGCCCTTGTCTGCCTTGTCAGCCAAAACCTGGGAGACGACATCCTTAACCTGTTCCTGAGTAGTCATCGTGCATCAGCCTTTCTTCTCGTTTGATGCTCATCACAGGCATACAAGTTACATACATGTTTTGGCTATGTCGACTAGTTGTATGCTATATTTGTCTTAGAAATTTTGCTGATGCGGTTTTTGATAACTAGCTACCAGCGGTTTTGTTGTTGTATTGAATACATGCTTGATTAGACTCGCATACAGGTTAGATATAGGTTGATCGCATGAACGCTTCGTCTAAAAAGAAACTGGCCCAATACGAGCGCTTGGCAGGCATGCTGCGTGACCGCATCGCCGCCGGCGTCTACGCGCGCGAAGACAAGCTGCCGTCCGAGATGGAACTCATGGACGAATCGGGGCTGTCGCGCAGCACCGTGCGCCACGCCCTTAAGGTGCTCGTTGATGAGGGTCTGGTTCGAACCGAGCGCGGGCGCGGCGCCTTTGTGGCCGACACGCCCGCGCTCCTCGAGAACAACCTGGTGTTTTCGAGCTATACCAAGCAGGTCGAAGGCCAGGGCATGAAGCCCACCACGCGCACCGTGGACTCGGGCTTTGCCAAGGCGGCCGGCAGCATAGCCAAATTCTTTGACGCCGCCGTGGGCAGCAAGCTCGTCAAACTTGTCCGCCTGCGCTACCTGGACGACGCGCCGCTGTGCCTGGAGACCACCTACCTGCCGCCAAGCTTCGAGACGCTCATCGACTGCGATATCAACGGTTCGCTCTACGCCACGCTGCGCCAGGAATTCCATCGCGCGCCGGCACAGGGGCATAAGACCTTTGAGGTGTGCTATGCCTCGCAAAACGAGGCGTTTTTGCTCAACGTCAAGCGCGGGCAGGCACTGATCCTAATCACCGACTACGTCTACGACACCGACGGCCGCCCGCTCCATGTCTCCAAGCGCATCCAGCGCACCGACCGCGCCAAATACACCGAGCCCATCGGCTAACCTGCCAAAATAGACCTGTCCCTAAATGGTAGGTTTGGGGAGGTCGGGGAACCAGGTTGGCTTAGGTTGGTTGGGTGTGCGCTCGGCTAGGACCAACTCCATCCAGCACATGTCGTACCAGCGGCCGAACTTTTGGGCGCAGCGATCAAAAGCGCCGACCAGGCGATACCCCATATGGGCATGGAAATCCTGACTGTTGTGCGTCAGATACTCGTCGTCCTTGTCGTGCGGCACGGCAATGAGCGCGCACATGTTGGTAATGCCCATCGCGATCAGGCATTGCTTGAGCGTATCGTGCAGCTTGCGGCCCAGCCCGCCGTGGCGCACGTCGCGCGCCAGGTAGATCGACGTCTCGACCGACCAGTCGTATGCCTCGCGGCTGTTGAGCGGACTCACATAGGCATAGCCTACCGGACGCCCGTCCAGCTCCATCACCAGATACGGATAGCGCCTGAGCGTACGCTCGATGCGCCCGGCGAACTCCTCAACGCTTGGCACCTCGTATTCGCAGGTAATCGCCGTCTGGCGCACATACGGCTCATAGATGGCAAGCAACGCCGGCGCATCATCGGGCGTCGCCAGGCGAATCGTCGGCTCGGACATCTCGGTCATACAACCCTTCCCCCTCAAAAACAGAGGCCGCCTTGCGCCAAACCCAGCGCAAGGCGGCCCCCCGTCATTACATCAGGCTACAGGACAGCCGCCAACGCGTCGATATCCCCCTGCGTCGTGGCCCAGCTGGTGCAAAAGCGCACCACCGTGTGGGTCTCGTCGTACTTTTCCCAGTACTCGATCGCCGCATGCTCGCGAATGCGCGCCATGTCCTCGTTGGGCAGAATCACAAACTGCTGGTTTGTGGGCGTCTCCAAAAAGAACTGGTAGCCGCGCTCGTGCAGCACGCGACGAAGCGTCTGAGCCGTCTCGATCGCCTGGCGACCAATCTCAAAATACAGGCCATCGGTAAAGAGCGCCTCAAACTGCACGCCCGTCAGGCGGCCCTTGGCCAACAGCGCGCCGTGCTGCTTAATACGCGGAATGGGATGCGCCGGGGCGCGCATGCCGCAGAACACCACAGCCTCGCCGCAGAGCGCGCCGCACTTGGTGCCGCCGATGTAGAACACGTCACACAGCTGCGCCAGCTCGGGCAGGGTAATGTCGCACTCATCGGCCGCCAGCGCATAGGCCAGACGAGCACCGTCCACAAACAGCGGAATCTGGCGCTTCTGGCACACCGCGTGAATCGCCGCGAGCTCGGCCTTGGAGTACAGCGTGCCGTACTCGGTCGATAGACTCACGTACACGGCACCCGGGAACACTGTGTGCTCGTAGCTCTCGTTTTCGTAGAACACCTGGATATAGTTCTCGAGGTCCTCGGCGTGCATCTTGCCCTCGTAGCCGGGGATGGTGAGCACCTTGTGGCCGCCAAACTCGATGGCGCCCGCCTCGTGACAGGCGACGTGACCAGTCTCGGCAGCAACGACGCCCTCGTAGGGCGCAAGCAGCATGTCGATCACCGTCGCGTTGGCCTGCGTGCCGCCCACCAGAAAAAACACGTCGGCATCGGGGGCCTGGCAGGCCTCGCGAATAAGTTGCTTGGCGCGCTCGGTATGCGCATCGGTACCGTAGCCGGGCTGCGGCTCCATATTGGTGTCGACGAGCGCCTGCAGCACCGCCGGATGTGCGCCGTGGGAATAATCGTTGTTGAACGCGAGCATGGCAATCCTCTCTTACCGGGTATCGGCCAGATGATTCAAACGGAGCTATTGTACGCCGTTGGGATAGGCAATACGCGCGGCAAGGCACTCAAGCGCCAGCACCAGGGCAAAGCCGCAGCTCACGTCACTCAAAAAGTGCGCTCCGATCACGATGCGGCCAAAGGCGACGAGCGCCGCGACCACAGCCGCCGTCCAAAAGACCACCCGGCGGCGCGACGGCTTTTCCTTAAAGGCCGCTGCGGGAAGCCCGGCGAGCATCAGGCCAATCGCCGCATGCGCGGTGTGTCCACTCGCGAACGACTTAAAGCCGTCCTTGATTACGCCGGCGGCGATATAGCTCCACTTGTCGGGGTTGCCAATCACCCACCACGGCTGAAAATTGAGCCCCGGCGTGACCTCGATCACGCGCATGCGCGGACGCGACCACAACGGCTTAACAATGACGTTGAGGATAATGGCCTGAGCGACCCACACGGCAAGCACCATCAACGCCCAGTGCGTGAGCCCGTCGGGCTCGGTCGTGCGCGTGAGGCGATAGACGATAAGGTTGGCGGCGATCACCAGCACAAACGTCAGCACCAACTGAACAGCGATGAGCTTGCCGCCAACTTTCAGGGACGAGACGATCTCGTAGCCGGCCAGGCCAACGTTGACGAGGATGCCGAGCACGGCGAGCCATTTGCTCCCTCTGGAATCGGGACGTACCGCGCGCACGAGCATAACGCCCGCGACGCTTGCCGTCAGCTCGAACGGCAGCTCGCCGGCGGCCTCGATAAGGCGACCGTACATACTGCCGATATTGAACAGCGCGCTCGAGATCTGATAATCAAAGAAACTGCCCACGCCCAGGCAAAGGGCAAGGATGACCGCGATAGCAGCGGCGTCTTTCTTGTAGATGTATCCAAACATGCTTTCCTTTCGGTCGGGCGAAGGGTCGACCCGCAACGTGGTGGGGCAAAGATAGCTTTGTCCCATAAATACCCTTACAGGTTGAGCATAAGTGAGCGAAAACGTTCCATTTGTGGCAAGGTGGCCCGAAGGAGGAGGGAAGCGTACTTGCGTACGCGACCGACGAGTGAGGGTCAGATTGCCCAAATGGAGCGTTTGCAGCGTCGACCTGCTAGTCGTCGTCGCTAGCACCCAACTGCTGCAGCAGCATGAGCGCCGCCGCCACCGGGCCGGTGCCGTCGTTGGCGTCGAGGCCGCGACCCAGGCCGCTGCCCGCACCGGCACCCGCCTTATAGGGCACCGACAGCTTGCGGCTCTTGGGGAAGTTCACCGCGCCATAGCGGGTCTTAAGATCAAAGGCCACCTTCTTGGGCACGTCGACGCCCAAAAACGTGATGCGGCCGCCGCTGAGCGTGACACTCTCGAGCCCCAAGCGCTCGCCGCGGATACGAATACGCGCGCGGTTGAACAGATTGAGCCCCGCCAACGGCAGCTCACCGTGCGTGGCCTCGGTCTCTTCCTGCACCTCGTCGATACTCTCCAGGTCCTCGGCCGCCGCGAGCTTGCGGTACACGAGCACGCGCTGGTCCACCGCCGGCAGGTACTCCTCGGACAAGAAATAATCGGCCGGCAGGTTAATACCCACGCTCGCCGCCTCCACGCCGGCATCGTCGTCGCCGCGCGCCTCGGCCACGGCCTGGCCCAGCATCTGCGTAAACAGGTCAAAGCCCACGCTCGACAGGTTGCCGTGCTGCTCGGCTCCCATAAGCGAGCCGGCGCCGCGAATCTCCAGGTCGCGCATGGCGATGCGCATGCCGCTGCCCAGGTCCTGGAACTCGGAAAGTGCGGTCAGGCGCGCCGTCGCCTCCTCGGTGAGCGGCAGCTCGCCCGGGAACATAAAGTACGCGTAGGCCTGCGTGGCAGAGCGGCCCACACGGCCCTTGAGCTGGTAAAGCTGTGCCAGACCCAGGCGCTGCGAGTCCTCGATGATCAGCGTGTTGGCCGTTGCGTTGTCGATGCCGCTCTCCACGATGGTCGTGGCGATGAGCACGTCGATCTTCTTGGTCGCGAACTCGATCATCACGTCCTCGACCTCGCGCGGGCTCATCTTGCCGTGCGCCACGCCCACGCGCGCCTCGGGCGCGGCCTCGTGCACGCGCGCCACGGCACCATCGATGGTCTTGACGCGGTTGGACACGTAATACACCTGACCGCCGCGGCCCACCTCCAGGCGAATCGCCGCACTCACCACGTCGGGGTCGTACTCCCCCACGTGCACGATCACGGGACGACGCCCGGTCGGCGGTGTGGTGATCAGGCTCATGTCGCGCACGCCGCTCGTGGCCATCTGCATGGTTCGCGGAATAGGCGTTGCCGAAAGCGTGAGCACGTCGATTTGCTCGCGCAGGTTCTTGAGCTGCTCCTTGTGCTGCACACCAAAGCGCTGCTCCTCGTCGATGATCACCATGCCCAGGTTCTTGGGGTTCACATCGGCCGAAAGCAGGCGGTGCGTGCCGATGAGCACATCGATCGTGCCCTCGGCAAACGCCTTGAGCGCGCGCTTCTGCTGCGCCGGCGTGCGGAAGCGGCTGAGCACCTCGACCTCGAGGCCAAACGGGGCAAAGCGCTCAAAGAAGGTCTCGTAGTGCTGCTGGGCCAGAATGGTTGTGGGGCAGAGCACCATGACCTGACGGCCGGAGTCCACACACTTGAACGCCGCACGCAGGGCGACCTCGGTCTTGCCAAAGCCCACGTCGCCGCACAGCAGTCGGTCCATGGGCTTGGGCGCCTCCATGTCGGCCTTAATATCGGCGATGGCCTCCAACTGGTCGCGTGTCTCGTCGTAGGGAAAGCTCTCCTCCATCTCGATCTGCTCGGGCGTGTCGGGCGGGCAGGCGATACCGGTAATCGACGAGCGGCGCGTATACAGGTCGACCAGGTCAAACGCCAGCTTTTTGGCGTTCTTGCGCGCCTTGTTGGTGGCACGCGTCCAGTCGGCGGTGTTGAGCCTGGTCAGGCGCGGCTTGTCGCCGTCGGGGCCAACGTATCGCGTGATGCGGTCGACCTGCTCGAGCGGCACGTAGAGTTTGTCGCCATCGGCATATTCCAGCAAAAAGTAGTCGCGCTCCTTGCCGCCCACTTCCTGGCGCGCGATCTCGCTAAAGAGCGCGATGCCGTGGGTAGCGTGCACCACGTAGTCGCCCGGCTTAAACGGGAAGGTGATCTGCGTAATGTCCACCTTGCGGCGGCTGCGCGCGCGGTTGGCGTCCATGCGGGCGTTGAGGTCGGCGATCGAGAACACGGCCAGGTTGGCATCGGGCACCACCACGCCCTGCGGCAGGGCAGCGTCCACAAAGGTCACGCGCCCGCGCGAGATGGTGGGCACGGCGGCGCCGGCGGCAGCCTGCACGGCGCCCGCCTCGAGCGAGCGGGCGTTGAGCGCGTCGGCGCGGCGCTCGCGAATTGCAGCATGAGCATCCTGACGGGCAGCACGATCGGCAGAATCCGCCGCTGCCACGCGTACGCGCTCGCCGATGACGCCGACGTTTTCGGGCGCTGCCGTCAGCGACTCCTCAAAAGTAATGCCCTCATCGCCAAAGGCGAGCTCCATCGACTCGCGCGCGCCGCGATCGGGAATGGCGAACACGCAGGCGTAGCGCTTACCCACGACTTCCTGAACGCGCGTCATAAAACGGTTGTCCGAGCCTGCGATAGCAGGCTGCTCAATCTTGAGCTCGGCCGTCACCGCACCGCCGGCACGGATGAGACTTACGTAGTTCAAGCGCTGCTGGGCACCAAAATCGAGCTGTTGAGCGCGCACGTACAAGCCGTCTAGACGGTCAATCCCCGCCTCGCCGGCACGGGCCTCGATATCCTCGTAGGCGCGCAGGCAATCGTCGAACAGCGAGCGCGGCTCGGACAAAACCACGAGCGCCTTGCCGCTCACGTGCGCCAGCGGGCTTACGGTCTGGCCGTACATCACCGGCAAAAAGCGGTCGAGCTCGGGTGTAACAATGCGTGCATCCACCATCTCGAGCAGCGCCGCCAGCTTGCTGTCGTCCTGGCTTGCGCGGTAGAGCGCCACGTGCATGTTGTGAACGGCATCGTCGGTAAGCGCCAGCTCACGGCAGGGGAAGATCTCGATACTGTCCTCGTTGCCGATGGTTTGGCCCGTGGAGCTCACCATGCGGCGGATGCGGTCAATCTCGTCGCCGAAGAACTCGATGCGCACGGGTGCCTTTTCCTGTGCGGGGAACACCTCGACGGTGTCGCCGTGAACGCGAAACAAGCCGGGCGCATCGGCGGCGCCGGCATTGGTGTAGCCCATGCCCACCAAGCGCTGCGGCACCTCGTCAAAAGGAATCTCCTCGCCCACCGCAAAAGTAGTGGACTCCCAGTAGCGGCTCTCGACCGGCGGCACGCAACGCAGCAGCGCGCGGGCCGAGGCAACCATGATGCAGTTGTCCCCGCGCACGATGCGCCCCAGAGCCTCGCAGCGCTGCGCCACCACGGCGTCGTCGGGCGCCTGTTCGCGCCACGGATAGTCCTTGCGCTCGGGAAAACGGCACACGTGCGCTAGGCCCACGTAGGCGGCAAGGCTACGCGCGGCGCGATCGGCCGCATCCTCGCCGCTCACAATGTAGACCGTGGGGCGCGGGCGGCGCGCAAACTGGGCGGCCGCCATAAGCGTGCGGCCCGACTGCGACACAGCCAGCGTCACGTCCTCGCCGGCATCGAGTCCCGCCTCGACGGTCTGCAAGGCCTCGGCAGTGTAGAGCTGCGCGGCTATACGGTGAATGAGCATGCTGTTCCTCCGGCATTGCAACGCCAAAAGCCCGCCGGGGCAAGCTCGGCGGGTATGCGGCGGATTTCATTGCCTGTCATGGTAACGCATGGAGAGGACTCCGGCTCAAGGGCAAACCCAGCCCCTCAAAAAACGCCAGACGAAGATGCGTTCCGCCCTACCCCGCTACGCGCACGCTGGGGCACAAATCTGCCAGCGGACACTCGTCACACTTGGGTTTGCGGGCGTCGCAGATTTCACGGCCAAAGGTAATCCACTGGTGGTTGACCGACTCCCAATACTCGTGCGGCAAAATCTTGAGCAGATCTTGCTCGGTCTTGAGCGGCTCTTTGGCATGCGTTTTAGGACTCAGCATCAGGCGATGCGCGATGCGGTTGACGTGTGTATCGACCGCGATGCCCTCGACAATGCCGTACCCCACGTTGAGCACGATGTTCGCCGTTTTGCGTCCCACGCCCGGCAGCTTTACAAGCTCCTTCATGTCGGCCGGTACCTCACCGCCGTAGTCGGCGACGATCATCTGCGCGGCCTCCACGGCATGCTTGGCCTTACTCTTATAAAAGCCGAGCGACTTGATGGTCTCGGCCACATCGGCCACGCTCGCGCCGGCCATGGCCTCGGGCGTGGGCCACTGGGCAAACAGTTGGGGCGTCACCTTGTTGACCTGTGCATCGGTCGTTTGAGCCGAAAGCAGTACCGCGATGAGCAGCCTAAAGGGATTCTCGTGGTCCAAAAAGCACTCAACCGGGCCATAGCGACGGTTGAGGCGCTCGCACACCTCAACGGCGCGTTCGCGTTTGGCGGCATTGGTCTCGCGTGGCATAACGACTCCTCAGCTCAGCGGCACAACAAACTACAGGCACGATTGTCCCACGCCCGGGGCGCTTACGCCTCCAAAAATGCGCCGGTCTGGCGGCCCCACAGGCTTGCGTACTCGCCACCCGCCTCGACGAGCTGCGCATGCGTGCCGTCCTCGACGATCTCGCCATCGGCCAGCACCACAATGCGGTCGAGCGCCGCCACGGTGGACAGGCGGTGCGCCACCACAATGGCGGTACGTCCACGCATCAGGTTCTCGAGCGCCTCCTGCACCAACGCCTCGGACTCGCTGTCCAGGGCAGAGGTCGCCTCGTCGAGCACCAGAATCGGCGCGTCGGTCAGGATAGCGCGGGCGATGGCCACGCGCTGGCGTTGTCCACCCGAAAGCTTAACGCCGCGCTCGCCTACCATGGTGTCAAAGCCACGGGGCAGGCGATCGATAAACTCCAGGGCATTGGCCAGGCGCGCTGCCTCGCGAATCTGTTCGTCGGTGGCGTCGGGACGCCCGTAGGCGATATTCTCGCGAATGGAGCGGTGGAACAGCAGCGCCTCCTGAGGCACGTAGGCAACCTGGCGGCGCAGGCTCTGCTGCGTGCAGCGCGAGACATCCTGACCGTCCACGAGCACGCGGCCGCCCTGAACGTCGTCCAGGCGCAGCAACAGCTTGGTGAGCGTCGTCTTGCCCGAGCCCGATTTGCCCACCAGGCCCACGCGCTGACCCGCCGCCACATGAAGCGTCAGGTCGTCGAACACGTTCTCACCCGCCGCGGCGTCACGGTATGCAAAGCTCAGGTGCTCAAAATCAATCGCGCCCTCGCCCACCTTGAGCTCGGGAGCATTCTCGTCGTCCGCCACCAGACGCGGCTCGTCCAGCACGCGTGTCATCTCGGCCGCATCGCCCAGCGCGCGGTTGATGCGTTGCATCATGGAGCTCACGTAGTTCAGGCGCATGGTGAGGTTGTACGTATAGGTAAAAATCATGACGAGCGCGCCGGCAGAGATGCCAAACCACGCGTTACCGCCCGCCACGAACACGCTCACCACGGCCATGGTGATGACGATAAGGCCCGAGGTCGTAAAGTTGCGCTGCATCATGGCGTGCATCGAAACCGTCTCGGCGTCGCGCGCGGCGCGGTCGGCGGTATCGAACAGGTCGCGCTCAAAGTCTTCGCACCCACAGGTTTTGACGGCCAGAATGTTCGTGACCGCGTCGGACAGCACGCCCGAGAGCTTGTTCTGAGCGGCAGACGTCGCGGCCGAAAGCGGCATGATGCGCTTGTACATAAGCCAAACGAACGCGATGTAGACGACCATGATACCCACCAGGATCACGGTAAATGTGGGCACCACCGGGGCGAGCGCCGCCACCGTGCAGATGACCGAGGTAATGGTGGGGATGAGCGAATATACCGTCACATCGACCAAGCCCGTGTAGCCGCTCATGAAACGGCTCGTCTGGCTCACGAGCGATCCGCCAAAACGGCTGGTATGGAACGTCATGGATTGATTGGAAAGCGTGTCAAAGCACAGACGCGCCAAGTGATAGTTGCCCGCAATCTCGAGCTTGTAGACGGTGTAGTCCTGCAGCTTGGAGAGGATTTGACCCACTAGGTTAACGAGCACGAGCGCCAGAATGTAGGGACCAAAGACCTCAAACACCCGATTGCCCGCCACGGGGCCGGCCTGGACGCGGTCGACGATAAGGGCCATCACATAGGTATTGGCAAACGTCAGCAAAAAGATGTAGCCCGCCGACGAGAACACCGAGAGAAAGACAATCAGCGGCTGCGTGCGCGTGACACCCCAAAACCGCTGCAGCGTGCGGCGCACGGTGGAGCGGCTGAGCGGGCTGGTGCTTCTCTGAGACATGGGCTTCCTTTCGCGTCTGATAGGGCGAAACGCCATTGTTGCACATTGGAGCACGCTTCAGACGAGTGCGATACGAAAAGCGGTGGGGCGCCCGCGTTTGCGCCGGTGCCCCACCGTCTTGTTGCAATTAGTCCTCGTCTTCTTGGTCCGCGAGAAGGCTCGCGGACGTGAGTCCCAAGATCTCATCGGCTTGGTCGGCGTCTTCCAGCGCGTCGATATCCTTGAGCTTGCGCTCCATGACGTTGGTGCGCGTGGTGATGATGCCCTCGACCGTTTTGCCCGCGGTCTCGATCTGCTGCTGGGCGCGGCGCAGCGCCTTTTGATAGCGCGGCAGCTCGGCCTTGACAGCGGAGAGCACGCGCAGCACATCGTCGGTGCGTTTTTGCAGCTTAAACGTTTGGTAACTCATCTGCAGGCTGTTGAGAATGGCCGCCATGGTGCTAGGTCCGGCAACGTTGACGTGATAGTCGCGGCCCAGGGTCTCGATAAGCCCGGGGCGGCTGACGACCTCGGCGTACAGTCCCTCAAACGGAACGAACATAATGCCAAAGTTGGTCGTTGCCGGCACACTCAGGTACTTTTCGCAGATGTCCTTGGCCTCGCGCTTGACCATGGTGTCGAGCGTCTTGCGCGCAGCCGCCACGGTCTCCGCATCGCCCGACTCCCGCGCGTCGAGCAAGTGCTCGTACGCGTCGCCCGGAAACTTGGAGTCGATCGGCAGCAGCACGGGATCGCCCTCGTCTACCGGCAGCTTGACGGCAAACTCAACGCGCTCCGAGGCGCCGGGCTTGGTGGCGACGTTTTCCAGATACTGGTCGGGCGTAAGGATGTCCGCCAGAATTGCACCCAGCTGCACCTCGCCCAAAATGCCACGCGCCTTCACGTTGCCCAGCACGCGCTTAAGGTCGCCCACGCCGGTGGCGATGGATTGCATGTCGCCCAACCCCTTGTACACGGCCTCGAGCTGGTCGCTCACCTGCTTAAACGATGCCGACAGGCGATCGTTGAGCGTGCGGGAAAGCTTCTCGTCCACCGTTGCGCGCATCTGATCGAGTTGCACGTTGTTGTCTTTGCGGATAGCACCCAGCTGAGCATCGACAGTCTCGCGCACCTTGTCCAGGCGATGTTCGATGCCTTCGCGATTGGCACCGAGCTGTTGAGCCGTCTCGCGGCGCAGGTCATCCATCCGGTCACCAGCTTGCGAAAACTCACGTGCGATGGTCAGGTAACGTTGCTGTTCCACGGCCGCATCTGTCGTCTGCTGCTGCGCGATGGCGTTGGCCGTGCGGCGAGTTTCGGCCAGCGCGACGTTCAGGGCATCGAGCGCGTTGTTGGCCTGCTCGAGTGCTGCCAGCGTTTCCGCGCTACTGTCGCCACGCTCCCGCAACTCGGCACGCAGGCTCTTGAGCTGGAGGGCGCAAGCCACAGCAACCCCCACCGCCACCAAGGCGATCTCAACAAGCACAATATCAATAGCAGACATAAACTCCGCCCAACAAACCCAATCGAGCACCAATCAAAACCGCGATCAATCTTACCCCGCCACACGCACGGATCACCCACTGCCTTGCAGACAAATTTCTCTTAGAGCCGCGGACGCTAAAACGCTAACTCTCCCAGCCGGCGCGAATGGTTGTTACGACATCGCCTAGGCGCTGGCCGAGAGCCGCTAGATGTTGGAGCACCTCGTTGGGCGATGCGCCGTTGAGGATGCACGTGAGGGCATACGACGCCAGAAAGATGGCCACAAGCCCTAACGGGATGAGCACGATCATCACCAAGGTGCGCAGGCGCTGGCCCACGCGGCGACGACGCGCACGACGTTTGTCGAACGCGAGCTCCTGCGCATATGAATCTTGCTGTACGGAATAGGCCTCTGGTGCCGATTCGCTCGCAGGCGAAACCGCAGGCGTGGCATTTTGCGCAGGGGGCTGGGCTGCCGCCCCTTGCATCTGCATCTCCATGAGTCGTTGCTGCTGACGCAGCATGCGCTCAGCTTGTTGCTGCGGAGTCTCAAGAAACAGGTCCATGTTGGCCTCCAAAGTCGGAGCATTCGACGCTTACGACCAGCATCCCGCACCGCCATGACCGCGACAACGCAATCGCCGGCAATAGCCACAAAGTTTCTTCTGCTCAAAAGCTGTCGAAAACCTCAACAACTCCTCTACCAGCACTTTCTCTGAGCTTTTTTTCGCCAGCAATCTTTTGGCCTTCCACCCTTACGCCAACTGACCAAAATCTAACCAAAAGCTTGACGGAAATTGTGGAGACCGGGACCCCCACAAAAAGTGCCGCCCCAAAGGGGCGGCACACAAACTTATTATCAGCTTTTCTGTAACGAGCATGCGACGACTCAACGCCGGAGCGCAGGGCGGGGAAACCTTTGCCTCGCGCGACCCTGCGAAGCCGTGAGCGAGGAGGGAAGGTAGTCCGGCCCTCCCGGCCCAGCTCACGCCAGCGCCAAGCGCTAGTAGTTCACCACCTGCTCTTCAAAGTACGCCTTGGGGTGATTACACACCGGGCACACCTCAGGCGCCTCGGCACCAACGTGCAGGTGCCCGCAGTTCAGGCACTTCCACACCTTTACGCCCTCGCGCTCAAACACCTCGCCCGATTCAATGCGCTCAACGAGCTTGTTATAGCACTCCTCGTGAGCCTTCTCCACGGCGCCGACACCACGGAACTTCTCGGCGATCTCGGCAAAGCCCTCCTCCTCGGCGGTTTTGGCGAACTCGTCGTACATCGTGGTCCACTCGTAGTTCTCGCCCGCAGCGGCATCACGCAGATTGTCCAGGGTATCGGGGACGGCGCCGTCGTGCAGATACTTAAACCACAGTTTGGCGTGCTCGGACTCGTTGCCTGCGGTCTCGGCAAAGATATTCGAAATCTGAACGTAGCCGTCCTTCTTGGCCTTGGAGGCATAGTAGCGATACTTGGTGTGTGCCTGGGACTCACCGGCAAAAGCAGTCTCGAGGTTCTTCTTGGTCTGAGAGTTCTCAAAATCCATAGGTGTACTTCCCTTCAACACGTGCCGCCCATAGGCTTTGAGCGACCTTGTCTTTAGGATGCCCTCAAGCCGCGAATTTAAACCTTACAATCCCGTTCTTCAGATTTGAGCGGGCTACACACTCAACCAACGATCGTCCTCGGCTCGGCAAAAGCCCTCGCGCTCCAGGTCAGCTAGAATGCCCGCAATCAAGTCGCACTCGACCGGCCCGCGACCGGCTGCCGCTTCCATCTCGTTAACGCCCACCACGGCATCAGCAAGCGTAATCCCCGCCGGCTGGCCATCGCGCGCTGCCAACAACATACGCACGATATGCGCGCGCTTTTGGCGACGCGAGCCCTCAAACTTGGACTGACGACTATAGCCCGCCGAGCGCCTGGACGGATTGGGCAACGTCTTTTTTAGATATGCACCGTAATCTAGCAACGCGTAATACCACGCGCGCGGCGTGTCGGCATCATCGAGCGGCACGGCAAAGGGAGCGATCTCGTCCGCCGCCGCACCGGGGGCCGCCGGACAGGCGGCTTGGATCAGCGGCACCAGTTCGCGATCGGGAACGGCCGGCACATCGGGAAAGAAGTGATGCAGAAAGACCGTGCGCACGTTGGTCTCCAGATACACGCCCGGAAGATCAAACGCAAACGACCGGATGCCCTGCGCCGTTGCCGGGCCAATACCAGGTAGAGCGACCAAGTCACGCGTCTCACGCGGAAACTCCCCGCCCCAGTCTTCCACAACGCATTGAGCGGCCCTGTGGAGCGCCAAAGCGCGTCGGTTGTAGCCCATGCCCTGCCAAGCGTCCAAAACATCGGAAGCCGCGGCTTGTGCAAGCGCCTGCACGGTCGGAAAGCGATCGAGCCATGCGGGCATGCGCGTCTCCACGCGCGGCACCTGCGTTTGCTGCAACATGACCTCAGAAAGCCAAATGATGTACGGGTCGCGTGTACGGCGCCACGGAAGGTCGCGATAACGCAGGACCCCTTCCGAACGAATCATCGAACGAAAGGGGTCCTGAATCATGGCTATGCTCCTTATGCGGCGTTATTCCTCCCGGTAAGCGCACGCGCAGGTGGCGTACTCGGGAAACGCTTCGCGGTCGGCGAACTTGGGATCGACGGCTGGGAACTGGCGGTGAGCGACGATATCGCCGAGCGAAACGGAATCGAGGTAGTCGCGCATCAACGCCTGGGCTCCGGCCCACAGGGGATGATAGCAGCACGCGCCCATGCGCGCACAGTCACCATCGGGCGCGGTGCAATCGTTCATAACCATAGGACCCTGAACGGCCTCGACGACCTGGCGGATAGTGACGTCGTCCGGACTGACCTTGAGACGCATGCCACCGTGGACGCCACGCAGGCTCTCCACAATACCGGCCTGGACCAAACCGTGCTGAATCGAGCGGGCAAACGAATACGGAACATTGACCTCTTCGGCAGCGGTGCGAACAGAAAGCAAGCACTCCGGATCCTCGGCAAGCATCGCCAGCATACGAAGGGCGTAATCAGTCTTCCTCGATATGTCCATTTTTCCCTTTCAAGGAATACAAACAGCTCGAACGAGCTCCGGGGCCGAGCTTGTGTCGAGACGCTAAATGACCGCCAGGACATCCAAATGGTAAATCGTATATCCACTGAGTGCCGCGCTTGGAGCGAAATGCATCAGATGCGGCGCACAGTGCAATTTAGTATAACCTAATCCCCTGTCTCGTAGAACAGGTGTTGCGCAACAAAGCTGTTGTTCAGACAGATATACTCATTAGATTTTACTTGCGTTCCCGAAGGCGCGGGGGTTCTGGGCGAAGATGCACCAGGGCGATCGTTCTATCAAAACAAAGTGCATCAAACGCAAAAAGCCACGTCCGAAGACGTGGCTTTAATTGCGTTGGCGGGAAGTACGGGGCTCGAACCCGCGACCTCCGACGTGACAGGCCGGCGCTCTAACCAAACTGAGCTAACTCCCCAGGCAGACGTTCGCGTTTGTTTCCGCTCGCGTGCGCTGCGGGGATTAGTATACACAGAAGTCTGTCTGGCGCGCAACAACTTTTTTGAAAAAATTTTTGGGGCCATCCGGGAGGGCTTCCGGGGCTGAGGGCGGGGGTTAAGTTTGCTGCTCTACAGTCCTGCGCAAGACGGAAAGCACATTAAGTGCTTTCCTTTGCGTGCGGAACTCGCGACAAACTTAACCCCCGCCCTCAGCCCCGGAAGCCCTCCCTGCCGTCACTTTGTTCAACCAGTTTTGCGGGCGTGCGCCGCTGCGCGGCTAGCCCGCGTGCTCCTCGGCGGGGTTGGTCTGATGGATCTTGTTGAACTTTGGCCTTTGGCTTAAAGAAAAACGGGGGACGCATCTGCATCCCCCGTTTTTGTTGTGATTACTCTAGGTCAATAAACTTAGTGCTTAGGATCTTGCCGTCTTTTACTAGCATTCTAGCCATGGTGGGGCCTCGGGTGCCTCTGGGGTAGCTGGCGCTGCCCGGGTTGAGGACTAAGCAACGGCCCACTTGGGCTTCTTTGGTTACGTGGGTGTGGCCGTTGATGGCTACGTCTACGGATCCCACCGGAAGGTCTTCGCGGTAGTGGGCTACGGCGAATTTAAGGCCTTCGTAGGTAAAGAGCGCAAGACGGTCTACATCGGGGCCGTAGTCGCGGTAGTAATCGTTGTTGCCCAGTACGGCCCGAACGGGGGCGATGGTGCATAGGTGCTCGTAGTCCATCTCTGACGTGAGGTCGCCGGCGTGGATAATCAGGTCTGCGCCCTCAAGCTCATCCAGGAGCGCAGGCGAAAGACAGCCGTGGGTGTCCGAGATGATGTCGATGCGCTTGGCACTTGCACTGTTCATGGGATCCCTTCCGCAAAAAACGATTCGGCAGATACATACAAAAAAGGCCCCACGGCTCCGCAGACGATGGGTCTACAGGGCTGCGGGGCCAGTGTGCTAGAGACTCAGAGCCTTCTTGAGCGGCACGACGCGGCGACGCGAAACCGGAACGCGTTCGTCGACGCCCGTAATGCCCAGCTGGATGGCACCCGAGGGCACCGTCTCCACATCCGTGACGCACGCCAAGTTGACGATATAGCGGCGGTGAACACGGAAGAAGCCAAAGTCGCAGAGCTTGGCCTCAAACTGCGCCAGCGAGGTCGTCGACAAAAAGCGATCATCGACGGTATAGATGCAGGAGTAATCGTCCTTGGCCATGATAAAGCGAATATCGTCCACGGGAATGAGCACCTTGCGGCCGCCCTTTTCCACCGGGATACGCTCGATGGTCACCTTGCTGTCCGTAACCGGCTTGGCGCGTTGCATGACCTTCTCGATCGCGCGATCCAAGCGAGCTTCCTCGACCGGCTTCATCAGATAATCGACGGCATCCACGTCGAATGCCTCGACCGCATGGTCACTATACGCAGTCACAAACACGATCGCCGGCGGATTTTTGAGCTTATGCAGCGCCTCAGCAAGTTGCAGGCCCGAGGCACCGGGCATCGAGATATCGAGAAACACGACATCCACGCGACTTTCCATAAGCATCTCGATGGCGGAGCGGACGCTCGACGCCTCCGTGATCGTGCCGATCTTGCCCGTTTGCTCGAGCAGGAAGCGAAGCTCCGAGCGAGCCGGCGCCTCATCATCCACAATCATCGCACGCAGCATAGGGATAAAACCTTTCGTCAACTAACTACGCCGGGCATCCGTCGCATGACGTTGAGCCCGTAGCCCTTTATTTTACTCTTGAATGTCAAAGATGCTCTCTGACAAATCAAGATGAAGGAGCACTTTGGTGCCCTTGCCCGGCGCCGATTCGACACGCGTATAGGAGTGCGGCCCATAAAAGCGATGGATGCGCTCCGAAATATTGTGCATGGCCACACCGGCGCCGCCACCCTGGGGAGAGCTGGCGTCGGGACGGGCAGAGCGCTCGTCAAACAGTCTGGCGGCGGTACCCTCATCCATGCCCACGCCATTATCGGCCACGGCAATCAAGATTGCATCCTCGCCGTCTTGGTGAACGGTCACGTCGATCCTCAGGGCGTCGTCATCGCCCATACCATGACGTACGGCGTTCTCGACAATCGGCTGGATCACGAACGCCGGCACCAGCGTATCTTCCACGTCCTCGGACACATCGAACGTCGCAAGCACGCGGTCCTCGCCAAAGCGGGCCTTCTCAAAGGTAAGGTAGCGCTTGGTCTGTGCAACCTCGCGCGAGACCGGAATAAGCGATCCCGAGTTGTCGAGCGTGGCACGATAGAACGATGAGAACTCACGAAGCAGTTCGCGGGCCCGCAGCGGGTCGGTGCGCGTAAACGATGCAATGGTGTTCAGCGTGTTGAACAGGAAGTGCGGGTTAATCTGCGCTTGCAGCGCACGCACCTCGGCGCGCGCCGTGAGTTCCTTTTGCACCTCGAGCTCGTGGATGGCGAGCTGCGTGGACAAGATCTCGGCAAAGCCCGAGGCAAGCGCGTACTGGGTACGGTCGACGGCGCGCGGGGTCTTGTAGTAGAACTTGAGCGTGCCGACGGTACGATCGCCTACCTTGATGGGGGCGATAATGCCGGCGGGGACTTGGTTGTGCGAGCCGTCCGAGCCCACGACATCCACCATACGGTTGAACGACTGCACGATGCCATGTTCGATAACGTAGCGTGTGGCAAGCGTGTGGATGGGAGAATCTGGCAGTAGTTTTTCCTCAAACTCTCCCGCGCAGGCAAGCACGTTGCCCTCGTCGGTGATGGCCACCGTCATGGCGCGCGTCTCGGGCAAAATGCGCCGGCACACCAAACGCGCCGACTCCTGCGTCAGACCGCCCTTAATGTCCTCGAGCATGGCCGAGGCCACCGAGAGCGTCTCCTCGGTGTACTGGGAGCGCACCGAATCGGGATTGAGCGTCAAAAAGATAAAGATGCACAGAAAGATGCACAACAGCGCGCAGGCAATCACCGTGGCAATCGGCTCGATACCGGTCACCAAGGCAAAAATAAAGTACACCAGCACGCAGATGGCGCAGGCAACGGCAATGATGCGAAAGATTGATATTGAACTATCGCGCTGGGCGCGGCGGTCGATCATTCGGCCCCCTCCAGGATACTGATCAGTTGTGCGTCACGCCAAAGCCCGTCCATGATCTTGGGCCAAAAGCTCTGGAAACGCAGATAGCTTGCAGCGTTTTGGCGCGCATAGGCCTTTGCCTCGCCGATACCATGGCGCCAAATGCGCAGGTAGCCCTCATGCTCGCGGGTAAACACGCTGCGGACCATAGCGGTCTTGCGCACGCGGTCGTCGAGCTCGCGCGAAATCCAAGGGCCCGGGTAGGGCATGAGCGATGCCGCCGTAACGGGAATGAGCTCCTTTTGATGCGCGGCGAATGTCAACTTGGCCCGTTCGTAGTACCAACGGTATACATCCTGCATAAAGCGCGGTGAGCGCTTTTCGGACTCCGGAGGCAGATGGCGCACGGTCCACTCGTTATCGAACCACACGTCGTAGCCAAACATGCGCATGTTAAAGAGGTAATCCAAGTCCTCGCCGCGGGTGATAAACGGGTCAAAGGCCACACGCGTAAAGGCGCGGGCGTGCAGGGCCATCAGGCCGCCGCACACGTAGTTGGAGCGCGAGATGCGGGTGCCCGAGAGCGCCTTTTTCATCCAACGGTTGAACTCGATGCGCTTGGTCCACCAACGATGGCAGATGCCCGCCTTGTCCGTGGGAGCCAGCGGCGAGCCGTCGCGATCGTAGAAATAGCCGCTCTTGACCAAGATCGGCAAGCCCTGACGCGTCTGCTGCCCCAACGCATAGGTCGCGCGCTTCATAAAGTCGGCGTCGATGACAGTCTCATCGTCATCCAAAAAGATAACCGCGTCATGCCCCAGCACAGCGGCACAGGCTAGCCCCATGTTGCGGATGGCGCCGTAGCCTCGCAGGCTCACGCACTCGCCCGAACCCTTGGGCGCGATCTGAGCAACCCGGTCTGCGATGCGCGAGGCCTGGGTGTTGGTGACAACGGTGACCTTGAGCGTGGGATGCGCGTCGACAATCTCGTGCACGCGCAGCGACACATCGGCTGTGGCAGAAACGGGACAGACCACCAAAAGGATGATGCGCGGGATGTCACGTACCTGCTCAAGCGAGGCCAGGCAGCGGTCGAGTTCGGGATTGTCGGCGTTGAGTCGCGTCGAATGGTCATAGGTGCCAGGAGCGTTTGCGCAAGCGTCATCGCCCGCCCAATACGTTGGAATCACGACCGTGGCGTTCATGCCTTACCCTCCCTGCAACACAAAAACGGGACGCCGCCAAACACAGGCGACGCCCCGCGACCTAGCTGATTCCATCATACCCACTTGGGCAAATCATTGCTCGCAAGTCGCAATGTTTATTGCGGATAACCCCAAAAGAGTACCGTGGACAGGCACAATAGCCGCTCGCTCCTATGCGGCATGCTCTGCCGCCCGAGTCATGCGGGACAGGCGAACCAGCAGCATAAAGCCAACGACCAGCAGCACACCAATGGAAAGGACGCCCAGCGACGGGTTGCCGGTCAGCGAGGTGACGACCGACACCAGGAAGGTGCCCATAACGCTTGCATAACGACCAAAGATGTCAAAGAA
This sequence comes from Collinsella aerofaciens, assembly GCF_018785245.1. Classification (GTDB taxonomy): domain Bacteria; phylum Actinomycetota; class Coriobacteriia; order Coriobacteriales; family Coriobacteriaceae; genus Collinsella; species Collinsella aerofaciens_AD. The sequence goes on from NZ_WQPL01000022.1 coordinate 42,325, forward strand.
GCCGTAGTACTCGTTGGACTTTTCCTTGGGGATAATGCGGCCAAAGTAGCTACGGCTGAGCGCCTGCACGCCGCCCTGGAACAGGCCGACCATAATGGCAAGCACCCAGAATTCAAAGGCGGTCTTTAGGAAGAACGCGGCGAACAGCACAATGCCCATGTAGGCGGCGACCGCCACCAGGATCATGTTGAGCGTGCCCACGCGTCCGGCGAGCTTGCCGTAGATGATGGCGGACGGAAAGGCCACGAACTGCGTAACGAGCAGCGCCAGCACCAGCTGCGTCGAATCGATGCCCAAGGCCGATCCGTAACTGGTGGCCATGGAAATGACCGTGTGCACACCGTCGATATAGAAGAAGAACGCGATCATGTAGACCAGCACGGTCTTGTTGTGGGCGATCTCGCGCATGGTGTGTCCGACCTCGGAGAACACACCGCCCACGATGTGGCCGATAGTGTCCTCGGGACCGCGCTCGCGACCGTACTTTTGCTTATAGGTGCGAATGAGCGGCAGGGTAAAGATGAGCCACCAGGCACCAGTGATGATAAACGACAGACGCGTTGCCAGCATGGTGGGGACGCCAAGAGCGGGGCCACCCATGATGAGCGCCAGGCAGATGACGAACGGCACGGTGGAACCGATATAGCCCCAGGCATAGCCCGAGCTGGACACGGCGTCCATGCGCTCGTCGGTCGTAATGTCGGGCAGCATGGCGTCGTAGAACGTCATAGAAGAGTTAAGGCCGATGGTGCACAGCACGTACACGGTCAAAAATGCCATGGCGGACATTGGGATAGCCTGCGCCAGGCAAAGCACCAGGCCCGTGAGGAAGAAGCCCAAGAAGAACTTGATCTTGTTGCCTGCGTAGTCAGCAAGCGCGCCCAGAATGGGCATGAGCATGGCAATGACCAGCGAGGCGATCGTCTGCGCATTGCCCCAGGCGACCACCAGGTCGGCCGAGGAAGCGCCGGTATTGATGGCGTTAAAGTAAATGGGCACCACCGAGGTATTGAGCAGCACAAGGGCCGAATTGCCCACATCATACATAACCCAGTTACGCTCGAGCTTGGTGTATTTCATGGACAGGGACCCTTCGTATTCGCCCGATATGCAGTTAGTTCATCGTACCCCAATTGTCCAGAACCGCCGGTAAGGATTCGGCAAAGGGGCACGCACGGGCCCTATTCCTCGCGGTCGAACTCCTCATCGGCATTGAGCACGCGACCGCTGTAGTTGACGTGACTGGTCACGGCATCCATGTCACCGGTCTCGATAAAACGTGCGACCGTGCACTCGTAATCGACCAGCGCGCGATCAAAGACCTCGGGGAAACTCTCGTTCGAGACCTCGTCGGTAAAGGGATTCTTCCATGTCAGATGGCCCAGGTTACCGGTGCGCTCGGGCAGCTCCGTCGTCACGCGATGGGCAAGGCCGTCGAGCAGCGAGTAGTCGTGCACCAAGCCCTCAACCAGCGAGATCGCGCGCGTCTTTGCGGAGCCGGCCGGCTCAATCGCGCGGTAAAGTCGCTGCATATTGGCAACGGCAGCACCGTACTCCCCCGCCGGAATGTCAATGCCGTACACGCGTCCGGCAACATAGCTCATCAGCACGCCGGCCACGCGATTGATGCGATCGGTGGTGACGATCTCGCCCGCCGGCGGGTAATCGTCGACCGTAGCGCCATCGCGTTTAAGCTGCAGCATCAGTACATCCAGGTCGCTCTCGATCACGGCATGGACCTGACTGCTCGAATCCTCAAGCTCTGAATCGGACTCCACGATGCCAAACTGCTGCTCATAGACAAAGGGATGGGCGTTGCGGTCGAGCACGTAATGAGACAGTAGGCCCAGCGCAAAGGCGCGACCCAAGCTGGCGTCGCGCGGCAGCAGATGCGACACGCCGTCGCGCAGGCACGCGAACTGGCGAGACATGCGCGAGCGATGCATGACCTGCGCCAGCAGCGTGCAGTCGGAAACACGCGGTGTCAGAATGTGAAAGAAGAACGGGTCGGGGCCTTGGTTGCCCAAGATAAAGGCAATGCGCTCTTCATCGGACGTGATGACGCCCTGTGGAAGACGGTCGATGCTTTCCTCGCCAAACAGATGATGGGTGATAAGCGCGGGCATAATGATCCTTTCGATTTCATTCGATGCCACCCATTATGCCCACCGCGCGCCCATGCCAAACCTGCGATGGTAAACGACGGCACGCAGACCGTCTACGCAAGCCCCAAGTGTGCTTTAACCTCGGCAGCGCGACGGCGGGACACGGGCACCGTCGAGGTTACGCGATCGAGTCTGAGCTCCATAAGACCCGTAGAACCGATCTCGACATTGTGCACGTCTTCCAAATTGACCAGATAGCTGCGATGAACGCGAATAAAGCCCTCGGAGACCAAGCGACGCTCGAGCGAAGAGATCGACTCATTGATCAGGTACGTTCCCTCGGCGCAGATGGCGTTGCAAAAATCGGCGCGCGCCTCAAAGTAGCAGACGTCTGCGGCGGGAATGAACACCTTTTTGCCCCCGCGGTCCACCGTCAGACGCAAAGGCTGGCGCGGAGCGTGGATAACACGACGGGCACCCAAGGCTGCCTCGATCTTGTCGAGTGCCTTTGACAGGCGTGCGTCCTCGACCGGCTTGACGACATAGTCGACCGCATCGAGGTTATACGCATCGGCGGCAAACTCGGCAAACGCCGTCACAAACACAACCACCGGCGGCGTCTTTAGGTTCTGCAGCGTCTCGGCAAGCTCAATTCCCGAGCGGCCGGGCATCGTGATGTCCAAAAACAACACGTTGGGCTTGTTCGAGAGAATCGACTCCACGGCCTCGGTGACATTGCCCGCCTCGGCAATCTGGCCCACACGCGTATCCTTTTCCAACAGATAGCGTAGCTCAGCCCTAATGGGAGGTTCGTCATCAACCACCAAGATGTTCCAGCCTTCGGACATATGTGCTTCCCCTCTTTTTCTCTCAATCCAACCGCGTGCTACGCCGTCAACGGCGCCGGCTCATGCGGCTCGCCGTTCAGCTCGACGATGACCTGCGTTCCCACGCCCTCCTGGGACTTCACGCGCATGCCGGAATCTTCTCCGTAAAAGAAATGGATGCGCTGAAGCACGTTGAAGAGCGCCAGGCCGCAACCTCGCTTGACGGAGCCGTCGGCGGTAATGCTCTCGGGCTCCTCCAGGCGATGTTGCTCAAACAGATGCGCGCAGACTTCTTCGCTCATACCGATGCCGTCGTCCTCGACGATGATCTCCAAACCGTCATCGGTCTCGAAAGCCCTAACATGAATAGAAAGCGGCTCGGTCTCGCGCTGCGCGTGCTTGATGCAGTTTTCGAGCAACGGCTGCAAGATAAACGGCGGCACCATGCAATCGCGCACCTCAAAGTCGATATCGACCGAGACGCGCAGACGGCCGTCGCCATAACGAGCCTGCATAAGATTGATATAGCGAGTGCCCTGTTCCACCTCGTGCTCGAGCGTTGTGAGGCTATCGGAATCAGAAAGCGTCTGACGGTAGTAGTTGGAGAAGTCGATCAGCAGCGATCGCGCCTTGTCGGGCTCGGTTCGAACGAGCGACACGATGGTGCTGATGGTGTTAAACAGAAAATGAGGATCGACCTGCGATTGCAAGGCGCGCAGCTCCACGCGGGCCGTAAGCTCGTCCTGGCGCTCGAGCTCAAAGCTCGCAAGCTGCGTGGAAATGAGGTCGGCAAAGCCCGAGGCAAGCGCCGTCTGGCGCATATCGATGCTGCTCAGACGGGGATAATACAGCTCGAGCGTGCCCACGCAATGCCCGCGCACGGTAAGCGGTGCGACAATACCGGCGCGCAGGCGCGGAAAGTAGCCACCTGTCTCGGTCGAGGCATCGCGCGAGAACACGCTTTGCTCACCGCTGTTGATCACGTTGAGCGTAGTCCGCAGCACCACCGGGGTGCCCGCGGGGCATTTTGCCGAGTCCTCGCCCCAGCTTGCCAACACCTGCTTGCCGTCGGTAAAGCAGATGGCAGAGGCGATAGTTTCGGACAGGATGATCTTAGAGGCGCCCAGGGCAGCTTCGGGCGTAAGGCCGCGCGACGTGTAGGCGAATATTTTTGAAGCGATGGCGAGCGTGCGGTCGGTTGCGCTCGATGTGAGGTCGTCGGGAACGACAAAGACGTACGAGAAGAAGAAGCACAGCATGACCAAGCCGGCAATGACGACAACGGCCGGAACGGGATTGGGATTATCGGTTAGATCCCAGATGAGCAGCAGGATAAGCAGCGGAACGACAATACCGAGCAAGATGGCTTGAACCACATGCTGAGCGGTACGAAAGACCTTGGTAGAGTTGTAGCTCTTGCCCAGAATCAGCCTATTGAGATCCACCGTCATCTCCTTCTTACTGACGCACCCCATAGCGATAAAGAGGGCCGCAAGCGACCCTCTCCATTGCATTATGCAATCAAATACTGTGTTTTACATCAAGCCATCGATGAACGGTAGCTTAGGCGCTGTACTTGTTTGCCTCGCCGAAGGTGCCGCCCTCGACAATCCAGCCGTCCTTCATGATGACGTCCATGTTGTCGGTGTTGAGCACGTGGATGTCGGCGGCGACGTCACCGTTGACGACCAGCAGGTCGGCGCACTTGCCGGCCTCGATGGAACCGGTCTCGTCCTCGATGTGGCACATCTTGGCACCGTTGAGGGTGGCACAGGTGATGGTCTCGACCGGGGTGAAGCCGATCTTGTCGACGAACTCGTACATCTCCTCGATGGAGCAGGTGCCGTACGGGGTGACGAAGGAGAAGGAGTCGGAGCCGATCGTCATGACGACGCCGCGCTTCTTGGCCTCGCGCAGGCAGTCGTAGTTGCGCTGCAGCTCCTTCTCGACCAAGGTGCCCTCGTACTTGTCGTGCAGCTCGGGGACGTAGACGGGCGGATAGGTGGCGTACCAGGTGGGCAGGAAGGCGATCGTCGGGGTGAAGAAGGTGCCCTGCTCGGCCATGAGGTCCATGGTGCGCTCATCGATATCGAAGCCGTGAATCAGCTGCTCGCAGCCAAAGCGAACGGAATCGTAGGCAGCGGCGTGGTTGTTGTAGCAGTGGCTCCACACGGGGATGCCGACCATCTTGGCCTCTTCGACCACGGCCTGAATCTCCTCGGAGCAGTAGTGCTGGTCGCGGCCGGAGTCCCAGCGCCAGATGCCGCCACCGGTAGCCCAGATCTTGATGGCATCGGGGTTCTCGCGCAGGCGACGACGGACGGCCTTGCGCAGATCCCAAGGACCGTCGACCTGATCGCCCCAGGGGTGCGATTCCTTGTTGAGCTCCTGGCTGCAGTGGTGGGAGTCGCCGTGGCCGGCAACGCGGCAGAAGCCAAGGCCGGTGGCCAGAACGCGCGGGCCCTTGAAGACGCCCTTGTCGATGCAGTCACGGATCTGGATACCAAAGCGGCCGATCTCGCAGACGGTGGTGAGGCCGTGGGTGAGGCAGTCATAGGCCTGCTTGACAGCGATGGCCTGCTTCTCGAGGAGCGGCTGCATGACCCAGTCGGTGTCATCGTCAGTCAAGTTGCCCGAGAAGTGCAGGTGGGTGTCGATCAGGCCGGGAAGGACAGTCTTGCCGACGGCGTCGATAACCTCAACGCCCTCGGGAAGGTCCTGCATAGCACCGGCGTACTCGATCTTGCCGTTGTCGTCGACGAGAACGAGGGAGTTCTCGACCGGCTCGGCACCGGTACCGTCGATGAGCTTGCCGCCAACGATTGCATACTTAGTGGACATGGTTCCTCCTTATGGATCCATATAGTGGGCGAGGCCGTGTTGGGTTAAGGCCTCACAAAGCTACCCAAGTGGCGCCGGGTTCGGTGCGCGGAAGAGAGGGGCCCGCGCACCTGATCCGCCCCGGCTCGGCGTTACTTTTTGCGGGAATTGGTGAAGGCCATGAGAGCCAGGCCGACGACCAGCCAGCCGATTACGATGCTCCACTCCACCATGTTGAGGGAGGCGGGAGAGAACGGAATCACAAGCAGGCCGATGATGATGGCACAGGCACCGATGGCGAGGCCGATGCCAAACTTGCCGCCGGGCACCTCGTAGGGACGAGGCAGGTCGGGCTCGGTGAAGCGCATACGCAGGCATGCGAGGGCGACCATGCCGCAGGAGAAGATGAAGGCGAGAGCCGACACGTTGGTCAGAGGGATGAGCATGTTCTTGCCCAAAAACGGTCCGACGACGGTGATGACGCCCAAGACGACGCAGGCAAGCTTGGGAGCGCCGGACTTGGGGTCGACCTCGGCGAACTGCTCGGGCAGCTGGCCCTTGCGGCCCATGGCGAGCATGATGCGGCTCGTGGCGCCGTAGAAGGAGTTCATCGGGCCCATGGGTCCAAGCGTGGCGATGACGAGCATGGCCAGGTACAGAAGCATGTTGATGCCCTTGAGGCAGGCGAGCGCGGGAACCGGGCTCTTAACGAACTCATGCCAGTCGAGGATGGTGCCGAACGAGTAGATACAGACCATGTAGAAGCCGCCGGCGGCCAGCAGAGCCAGGGAGATGATCTTGCCGAACTTGTTCCAGTTGAGGCCCTCGGCCGCTTCCTCAGCCTGCTGGGGAATGGTGTCAAAACCGGCGTAGAAGAACGGGGTCAGAACCAGGACCGACACGATGCCGGCGAACAGGCTGGTGCCCTCGGTGGCGGCCTTGCCGCCGCCAGCGCCGGCGACCTGGGAGAACACAGGCATGGCGTTGTCCGGCGAGCCGGTGAACAGCGAGACGCCCATGGCGAGCAGCATGCCGCAGAGCAGGGCCTTGGTCAGGAAGGCCTGGAGCTTGGCGGCCGAGCTGGCACCGCGGAAATTGAGGAAGATGACGTAGACTGCAAAGCCGAGCGCGATCAGCGTCGGGAACAGGTAAACGTCGGCGCCCAGGATGGTGTAGAGCTTGACGGCGCGCAGCCACTCAAGACCGGGCAGGCTACCGAACATCTCGGACACGAGGGTCGAAATGGCGATGGCCTCCCACGGGCACAGGATGCCGTTGCCCAGGGCCAAAAGCCATCCGGTGATGTAGCTCAGCGTACGGCCAAAGCTACGATCGACATACTCGACGATGCCGCCCGAGATGGGGATAGCAGCCGTGAGCTCACCGAAAACAGCTCCGACGGGCACGAGGAAGATTGCACCCAAGAGGAATGCGATCATAGCGGGAACGGGACCGCCGCCCACGACCATCCAGTCGCCGACCTGCAGAACCCAACCGGTACCGATGATGGCACCGAAACCGATGGTGAAGAAGTTCCAGAGCGAAAGCGTTTTCTTCATGCCGCCGTTATCCCCGACTGCAACTTCTGCGTTCTTGTCCGCCATTGTTCCCCTCCTTTCCTTTTTGACGCCCTTGGCGTCACCCCTTGCGCGGTCCGTTTTGCCGCGCGCTTTTATTCCATGGCTTTAAGATACGGCCTTGGCGCAGCAGCGCCGCTCGCAGCTCGACCGAAGGCAGAACTGCAAAACGAGCGGCACCGTTTTTGGGACGAACGGCGGGAGACGTCATTCGTCTTGGACGCTTTCATCTTGTCTGCTTTTGAATACCTGTTGCCGTGGCGCTTGGCGCGCGGCGCGGCAACGTTCATACCATTTGTCAGGCTTTTGGCGCACATGCCCATGTGTCGTGCATCTTTTTATGTAGGATAGACAAGTTACACATGAGGCAAGGTGATTCGAATGGCATACGGATACAATGACGGCGACCAACGGCCACAAAGCGTGCGCCTTGCCGGCCGCACCACGCCAACGCCCAGAAGCACCTCCGACAACGACAACCCGCAGCGCCCCCAAGAGCAGCCCGGGGCTTCTTCGCGGCAGCAAAGCCGTACCGTGCAGCAGTCAGACCGCGTCAGTACGAGCACACGCCAACGTCAGACCGACACATCGCAGCCACGCCGCTACGATCGCCGTAAGACCGACTACTACGTCAAGCGCTCCTTTTCGCGACCTCAACGCGATCGCGGCAATTCCGCCCCTCACCCCGCGTCGCACACCACAAGCCACGCGCTTCCGGCCCGCCGCCTACGCCTTGCGCTTTGCTCCATCGCCGCCTGCCTCGTCTTTGTGTTTTTGGGATCCTGTATCTCCCACGGATCAGCCGGTCTTGAGCCCACTGCCGAGGACAAGCTGCTTAAAGCTCCCGTCGCACCCGGTTACTCCTTTGCGTTCTCGACCCCACGCTCGCAATGGCAGGCCGGCACCATGCCCCACATCTACCAAATTGACCCCGCATGGTCGGAGCTGCCCTATGCCGGTGGCACTATTCGCGAAAACGCTTGCGGTCCTACCTGCCTCACCATGGTCTATATCTTTAAGACCGGCCATACCGATAAGACGCCGGTCGATATATGCGCGCTGGCCGAAGCCGGCAACTACGCCCCCACTGGTGCCACCGAGTGGTCGTTTATGACAGGCGGTGCGTGGCAGCTGGGGCTCAACGGAACACAGCTCTATAACGATCGCGAATCGATTACCCAAGCACTTCGCTCGGGTGCGCCCGTCATCGCCGCAGTGCGCCCCGGTACATTTACCAACGTAGGCCACTACATCGTGCTCTACGGCATCGACGACGCCAACCAGATTGGCGTCTACGACCCCAACTCGGCCAGCCGCAGCGCCCGCCGCTGGGGCGTCGTAGAGGTCCTCAACGAAGTCGAAGCCATGTGGGCCTACTACTAGTCATTGGGGACAGACTTAAATGAGTGGTCATTGGGGACGCTCTTGTTTGACTAGTCATTTAAGAACGTCCCCAATGACTAGGTGAATAGCAAAAGCCCCGCAGTCGGAGCGGACTGCGGGGCTCATGAAGAGAGGCTAGTTTGTGGGCGCTTTGCCTAGCGCCCACGAGAGAGGCAACAGAGTAGAGACTACTCGTGAATGCGGGTACCGGAGAGGCCGGCCATGGTCTCGGCGGCCTTGTCCAGAGCGCCGATGATGCAGGTGCGGCCCTTGCGGGAACGGGCGAACTTGATGGCAGCGCGGACCTTGGGCTCCATGGAGCCCTTGCCGAACTGGCCCTCGTCGGCCAGGCGCTCGGCCTCGTCGGCGGTGAGGTCCTCGAGCTCCTCCTGGTTGGGCTTGCCAAAGTTGATGGCGACATGCTCAACGGCGGTCAGCAGGAACAGAACGTCGGCGTCGCAGTCCTCGGCCAGCAGCTCGCCGCCCAGGTCCTTGTCGATGACGGCGGGAACGCCCTTGTAGCAGCCCTTGTTCTCGTAGTCGCGGACGACGGGGATGCCGCCGCCACCGCAGGCGATGACGATGAACTCGTTGTCGAGCAGGTTGAGGATGGAGTCAGCCTCGACGATCTTCTTGGGATCGGGGGAAGCGACGACGCGACGCCAGCCGCGGCCGGAATCCTCGACGAAGACCTTGGAGGGATCCTCGGCCATGAACTCCTTGGCCTGCTCCTCGGTGTAGAAGGGGCCGATCGGCTTGGTCGGGTTCTTGAACGCGGGATCATCCGGATCGCACTCGATCTGGGTGACGACGGTGGCGGCGTGCCAACGCTTATAGCGCTTGTGCATCTCGCGGCCGATGCCCTGCTGCAGGTGATAACCAATGTAGCCCTGGGACATGGCGCCGCACTCGGGCAGCGGCATCTCGGGGGTACCGATGGCGTCGTGGGCAGCGGCGAAGGCGTTCTGGATCATGCCGACCTGCGGGCCGTTGCCGTGGGTGATGATGATCTCGTTGCCCTGCTCGATGAGACCGAGGAGAGCGTGGGCGGTGTTGCTCACGGCCTCGATCTGCTCGACGGGGTTGTTGCCGAGGGCGTTGCCGCCAAGGGCGACGACAATACGATCGGGCTTGCCAAGAGGCTTAGACATTGCTGGAATCCTTTCTGTAAAAGGCCTACAACCCATTAATAACCCGCGTCCGTGCGATACGCGAGTTTATTAAGGTTTATATTCTCTTTATCGCTCATTTTATTCATTTTGAAAACAGTTGAACGGTGAACGGTCATTTTTACCCGCTCAGCGTAAAGAAGCCCAGCTTAGGTATATCTACTCCATTTACGTGCGACTTTATTTTAATAGAGCAGGGATTAGACTAGATTATGCAAACTATATCTCTGCTAAACACAAAACAGGCAGCGTAATATCTTACTCACACTATACGAGATTCTATGCATTAATAAGACGAGTATGCACCCCTGCAAAAACATGGGGCTTTTCATTCAGCATAAGGAATAAAGATGAGCTCCAAAAGGCAACCAGCCCCAAAGCACGAGGATAGAAGGCGGCAACAGCCAAAACCTCCATCCATCCCCGAAGTGGCGCGAGGTTTCGCGGCAAAGCCGCGAAACAGCGAAGGGGACAAAAGGCCCCCACAACCACGTCCTTCATTCAGCCACACAATCCGAGGACGTATTCGTAGCAGGATCTGAGGGCTGACCTTCGCGGACATTCCGCAGGACGAAAGAACCCCCGCCGCACGTAGTGCGCAGCGGGGGTTCTTTCATGTCCGAGGACGTCCGCGAAGGTCAGCCCTCAGATCCTGCGGTGGGAGACCTAGGCCTCGTTGTACACCGTCTTGAGCTTCAGCAGGTGAGCGTAGCGGTCCATAGCGGCCTGCTCGTTCTCCTTGAAGAGCTCCTCGGCGCGCTCGGGGAAGGAACGCGTCAGCGAAGCGTAACGGGCCTCGTTCATCAGGAACTCCTGATAGCCGCCCGCGGGCTCCTTGGAATCGAGCGAGAACTTCTTACCGGCAGCAGCCTCGGGGTTGAAGCGGAAGAGGTTCCAGTAACCGCACTCGACAGCCTTCTTCATCTCGGCCTGGCAGTTCTGCATGCCGCCCTTCTTGATGGAGTGCATCTCGCAGGGGCTGTAACCGATGATGAGGGACGGGCCGTCGTAGGCCTCGGCCTCATGGATGGCCTTGAGGGTCTGAGCCGGGTTGGCGCCCATGGCGACCTGCGCCACGTAGACGTAGCCATAGCTCATAGCGATCTCGGCCAGGGACTTCTTCTTGGTCACCTTACCGGCAGCGGCGAACTGAGCGACCTGGCCCAGGTTCGAGGCCTTGGAGGCCTGACCGCCGGTGTTGGAGTAGACCTCGGTGTCGAAGACGAAGACGTTGACGTTGTGGCCGGAAGCCAGGACGTGGTCCAGGCCACCGAAGCCGATGTCGTAGGCCCAACCGTCGCCGCCGAAGATCCAGAAGGACTTCTTGGTGAGGTAAGCCTTGTCGGCGAGGATCGCCTTGGAGGCGTCGCAGCCGCACTTCTCGAGCTCGGCAACGTAGGCGGCGGCAGCGGTCTTAGAGGCCTCGGCGTCGTTGACGGAGTCGATCCAAGCCTGACCGGCGGCCTTGAGCTCGTCGGACGGACCGTCAGCGGCGATGATCTCCTGCGTAGCAGCGATCAGCTTCTTCTGAACGGCCTCGTAGCCAACGGCCATGCCCAGACCGTGCTCGGCATTGTCCTCGAACAGGGAGTTGTTCCACGCCGGGCCGTGACCGTCCTTGTCCTTGCAGTAAGGAGCGGTGGCAGCGGGGTTGCCCCAAATGGAGGAGCAGCCGGTGGCGTTGGAAATGAACATGCGGTCGCCGGCGACCTGGGTCACCAGACGTGCATAGGCGGTCTCGGCGCAGCCGGCGCAGGAGCCGGAGAACTCCAGGTAGGGCTGCTTAAACTGGCTGCCCTTGACGTTGGCCGCGATGAGCTCCTTCTTCTCGGAGACGTTCTCGACCATGTAGTCCCAAACGGGCTGCTGGTCCATCTCCTGCTCGGTGGGAACCATCTCGAGGGCGCCCTTGGGGCAAACCTTGACGCAGTTGGTGCAACCCATGCAGTCGAGCGGGGACACGGCCATGGTGAACTTCATGCCCTTGGCCTTGGGGCCCATGGCGTCGAGCGTGCGGGTAGCCTCGGGCGCGGCGGCAGCCTCGTCCTCGGTCATCGCGAACGGACGGATGGTGGCATGCGGGCACACATAGGCGCACTGGTTGCACTGGATGCACTTGGTCTCGTCCCAGTGAGGAACGACCACGGCGACGCCGCGCTTCTCGTATGCGGAGGCGCCCAGCTCAAACTGGCCGTCGGCACAATCGACGAAGGCGGAAACGGGCAGGCTGTCGCCATCCATGCGATCGATGGGCTCGAGCAGGTTCTTGACCTGTTGGGCGATGGCGGACTTGGTCTCCTCGGAGAGCTCGACGGGAGCGGCATCCTCGGCGGTTGCCCAGTCGGCCGGAACCTCGAACTTACGGAAGGCGGTAGCGCCGGCATCGATGGCCTTATGGTTGGCGTCGACGATGGCCTGGCCCTTCTTCATGTAGGACTTGGTAGCCGCGTCCTTCATGTACTGCAGGGCGTCCTCGGCGGGCAGGACCTTGGCCAGCGCGAAGAAGGCGGACTGGAGCACCGTGTTGGTGCGCTTGCCCATGCCGACCTTGGCGGCCAGGTCGATAGCGTCGATCAGGTAGACGTTGACGTTGTTGTTCGCGATATAGCGCTTGGCCACGGCGGGCATGTGCTCGGCGAACTCCTCGTCGCTCCACTGGCAGTTGACCAGGAAGGTGCCGCCCGGCTTGACGTCGCGGACCATCTTGAAGCCCTTGACGATGTAGCTGGGGTTGTGGCAGGCGACAAAGTCGGCCTTGGTCACGTAGTACGGCGAGCGGATCGGGGAATCACCAAAGCGCAGGTGCGAGACGGTGACTCCGCCGGTCTTCTTGGAGTCGTACTGGAAGTAGGCCTGGACGTACTTGTCGGTGTGGTCGCCGATAATCTTGATCGAGTTCTTGTTGGCGCCGACGGTACCGTCGCCACCCAGACCCCAGAACTTGCACTCGATAGTGCCGGGGGCTGCGGTGTTGGGCGCATCCTCGGCCTCGGGCAGGCTCAGGTTGGTCACGTCATCGACGATGCCGATGGTGAACTCGCGCTTGGGCTCGTCCTTCTTGAGCTCCTCGAAGACAGCGAACGCGGACGCGGGAGGCGTGTCCTTGCTGCCCAGGCCGTAACGGCCGCCGACGACCTTGATGCCCGTCTTGCCGGCCTCGTAGAGAGCGGAGACAACGTCCTGGTAGAGCGGCTCGCCGATGGAACCCGGCTCCTTGGTGCGGTCCATAACTGCAATCTTCTTGACGGTCTCGGGGAGAACGTCGACAAAGTGCTTGATGGAGAACGGACGGAACAGGCGGACCTTGACCAGGCCGACCTTCTCGCCGTGAGCGTTGAGGTAGTCGATGACTTCCTCGAGCACGTCGCAGAAGGAGCCCATGCACACGACGACACGATCGGCATCGGGAGCGCCGTAGTAGTTGAATAGGCCGTAATCGGTGCCGAGCTTCTCGTTGATCTTCTTCATGTAGCCCTCGACGACGGCGGGAAGCTCGTCGTAGACCTTGTTGCAGGCCTCGCGGTTCTGGAAGAAGATGTCACCGTTCTCGTGGCTGCCGCGGGTGTGCGGGTGCTCAGGGTTGAGCGCGTGGTCGCGGAAAGCCTGGACGGCGTCCATGTCGCACATCTCGGCAAGATCCTTGTAGTCCCACATGGCGACCTTCTGGATCTCGTGGCTAGTGCGGAAGCCGTCGAAGAAGTTAAGGAACGGGGTCTTGCCCTCGATGGCGGCAAGGTGAGCCACCGGCGAGAGATCCATGACCTCCTGGACGTTGCCCTCGGCGAGCATGGCGAAACCGGTCTGGCGACAGGCCATGACGTCGGAGTGATCACCGAAGATGTTCAGGGCGTGCGAAGCGACGCAACGCGCGGAGACGTGGAAAACGCCCGGGAGCTGCTCTCCTGCGATCTTGTACATGTTCGGGATCATCAGGAGCAGACCCTGAGAAGCCGTGTAGGTGGTGGTCAGAGCACCGGCGCCCAGCGAACCGTGAACGGTACCGGCTGCACCTGCCTCGGACTCCATCTCGACGACCTTGACCGGGGTGCCGAAGATGTTCTTGCGACCCTGGGCCGCCCACTGGTCGACATGGTCGGCCATCGGGCTGGACGGCGTAATGGGATAAATTCCCGCTACCTCGGTGTACGCATACGAAACATATGCGGCCGCCTCGTTGCCGTCCATAGACTTAAACTTACGCGCCATATACCCCTCTCCTCTCATATAGGTATACAGGCCCCGGCGATCGCCGGGATATTGGCGTGATGGGATTTTCGTTGTTGCTTCCAATCATCTGGCAGGCGGACTCAGCAGCAGGTACATGGCGTGGAGAGAAGGCATGCCAAGGCGAGGAGGGCTGCACGCGCTCCACAGGCCCAGCTACCCGTCTTGCACATGACCGAGCGCCGCAAAGGCCGCATGCCGGATGCTCCCGGGCACGCCCCGGCGATGGGAAGCGCCCGCAACGGAAATCCGCATGCGGGTTTATTGTACCCCGCCGTCAAGCCATATTTCGGCAAATATAGGTGGCCGGTAAAGGTTTACCTCGGGTGACTATTGTGCGCCCGGCACCGACGGACACAGTCCCCTGGAACCCTACAGCAGTTGCGGTGAAATAGGGACTGTTTTTGCTGTTAACGGCCTTAATCAGTCCCTATTTCACCGCAACTCATTGAGGGGATGAGTTAGAGGGCGCCGAGGAGGATGGCGTAGGTGGTGGATTCGCCGAGTTTGAGCTCGTCGCCGGGGTTGAGCTGGGCGGAGCGGCCGGGCTCTACTTGAATACACACACTCGTGGCCCCGTTTACCACCACGGTGCCGTTCGTGGACGACAGGTCCTCGACAAACCATGCGCCAGAATCGTCGCACCAGATATGGGCATGGCGGGCCGAGACGTCGTCACCGACGTCGGTGATGTCGCCCTCCCCCGTTGCCAGCGCGCCGATCTCGACACCTTCCTCACTCGGCTGAATCCAGCGCGGGGCGCTCACCACGTAGCCGTTTTGCACGCGCAGCAGTCCCAGCGGATGCGCCGGCGCGACCTCGTGCTCGCCCGCGACCGAAGATGTGCTCAGCGAGCGCGGCGTCGACGTGGCGCCGCCACAGGTCGCATGAGCGTAGTCGATGGCATAGGTCACCGACGAACGGACATCTGCCGAGCAACCCACGGCGACAAACAGCACCAGGATGGCCTCGGCGCGCTCGGCGGGCATGAGTTCAGCCACCTGCGACAGGCGCTCGAGCGCATTGCGATAGAGATTCGTGTCCTGGTGGCATTCCTCGAGTGCCCGCACCATGGGCTCGCCAGCGGGGCCGCACACCATATTGGTCACGGCCGCGGCGTCCATGGGGTTGCGACGGCGCAGGGCCAGCTGCGACATAATGCGCGCGGCCGAGGTGCCGCAATCGGCAAAATAACGTTCCTGAAGCGTGCCGACCGGCGCGCGCACGATAAAGCGCGAAACCCAGGAGCGATCGGCGGCACGGCTCTGCGGACTACGGCCGTCGGCGAGTGGGCGGCTCGAGAGCACCAGGCCGCAAAGTTCGATATGGCTCAGGTGCGCTGCGCGCTTAAAGATGTCAAACATTGCCCCGCACGGGGTGAGCTCAGCTTGAGAAGCCATGGCTTAGCCCTCCTTGGTCGCAGAGATCGTGTCGGATACTTCGGCCGGCCCGCCAAAGGCGCGGGCAGCCGCGGCTCCGCCGGCAAGCGGCGTCGCCATGGGAATTTTCGCACGTCGTGCTGACACGACGGGAAGCTCAAAGGCAAACCCCATCGCCAGCAAAAACCACGTGAGCGCATAGGTTGCAATTATGGCGGCCACCAGGCCACCCGCCACGGCATGCTGGGAAAACACGGCACATGCGAGTGCGGCCAGAGCCGGAACCTCGCAGGCGGAAAGGGCCAACACGCCCTGCAGGAATCCCGCACGGCGGTCGCGCGCCAAGGCCCCGGCAGCGATGCCCACCATGCCCGGCAGCGCCAACGCCAGCGCGGCGATAATGGCCGGGAGCTTCCCGGACCACATAAGCGGTCCCACGACGAGCGTCACATGGGCGCCCGACGCCAACAGCGCCGCTGATACCACGACCACAGCCCAAAGCACGCCGCATACCGCCGTCGCACCAACCATCGCCGCACGCCGGGCTGTGTGCCCCGATACCTCCATCGGGCACGGCATGAGCGGCTCGGCTCGAAGCGAGCGGGCGACATTTTGCGCATAGTGGTCGCAAAATGCCGAGAGCGCCGCTTCCACCGCAGCCGGCTCGGGACGATCTTCCTGATGGCAGGACAGGCAGGCCATCACCACGTCGAACAGCTGAGCGTCGACAAACGCCAGCGCATCGCGCAGGTCCTCGGAATTTGGATCGAGCCCCAGCTGCTGAGCCTGTTCGGCCGCGGCAAGTGCCACATCGGGCTCGCGTCGCAGAAGCTGCGTCAAGTCGCAGCCGGGCGCGTGGGCGCCGACGGGATAATCGGGCAGCGTATCCATCTTGAGGCGATAAGGGCTGGCGATATCGCGCGTCCTTTTGCGCGAGCCCGAAGTACCCGACGCACCCGGCGCCACTTCGTACGGCGCGACACCGGCGATGAGCTCGTAAACCGTGCTCGCCGCTGCATAGACATCAATCGCCGGCGACATGCGAAGTATGCGCAGGTCGGGGATATCGTCGGTGAGCATCTCGGGCGGGGCGTAGGCCACCGTCGCACGGCGCAACGTGGCATAGCGTTCGGTAAACGACGCCTTGCCGCCGGTGCCGGCCACCGCAGAGGCGGGCTCGAGCGCCAGCGACGAGCCAAAATCGATCAAGCACAGGTCAAAGGTGCCCTCGGCAAGCTGCCGGTCAAGCGGTAGACGCGCCGTGCGCACCATAATATTAGCGGGCGAGATATCGCGATGGACAAAGCCCTCGCCCACCAGGCTCATACGGCAGAGCAGATCGAACAGGTCGCGACCCAGACGCGCCGCCACAAGTGGCGACAGGCGTCCGGCATCGTCCACGGCAAGTCGCGAACGCAAGCGGGCAAGCGTCTCGCCCTCGACCCATTCCATGACAATTGCAGGCACACCGTCGACCTCGCCCCAGCCATAGAGGCGGGGAAAGCCCTTAAGGCCCGAAAGGGCGCGATGGCATTCGTATTCCTCGCGAAACGCCGCCTTGAACTTGGCGACCAGCGCCTCGTGAGCGGCATCGTCATCAAACTCATCGCGCGTCGGCAAGATGAGCTGCTTGAGTGCCACTGCCTCGCCTTGGGCGTTGACGGCACGCGTCACGCGGCCGATACCGCCACGGCGCATGGTGGCATCGTCGGCAAACAGCATCGTAAAACGACGCAGATAGGTAGGCAGTTCGTCCTGACCGAGCGCAATGGCCGGCTCAAACCCGTCGACACGCGCCAGGCGCAGGCCGACCATGGGATCGCGACCGAGCGATTGTGGTGTGGTAGATGCAAGATCGGTCATCATAGGGCAAGCGCCGCCACGTTATTGTTGAAGTTACCGAGCGCGACATCATCATCGCCGTAATGGCCGACCCATTGACATAGGTTGGTGTAACAGCCCCACAGATTGGCATACTGCTGATACCACTTTGACCGGGGCGAGAATGTCTGACGACCGAACTCGGCTCGAATGACAAACATCTCCCCGACCAGGCTGTCGCACGGCCTGGGATCTCCCGTAGAGTTATAGGTCGAGACCACGTCATTGGCACGAGAAACATAGCCGTCGAGCATGTTGTACTTGGTCACAAGCCAACTGTGAATGCTCTCTTCCTCAGCAGCGGAAAGGCCGCCGGAGTTTGCATCGTTGTCAGTGTTGCCGCCCGTCGAGCCGCCGTTTCCAGGCCCTCCGGTAGAGGAACCCGACCCAGAGCCACCGCCCGAACTCGATGAATCCGAGCCAGAGCCAGAAGTATCCGAGCTACCGGGCTTTCCGAACTGCTGGGCGTCCTGCTCCTTCTGCTGCTCGACCTTATTCACCGTTGCCGCCACGCTATTGTTGGACAACCGATCGATGATCTTGGTGTTGGTGAGCACGATGGTTTTGCCATTGGCAAGCGTGACTTCGTTGTCCGGGGCCTCGGCGCCGTCCGCATCGTCGGTGCCAAACACAATATGCCCGACCACACTTGCCCAAGCATATCCAGTCGTGGTGCCCAGATCGCTTTTGACCTCATGCCCCACGCGCGGTTCGCGTGCGGCATGCGCCTGCATCATGGACGGCACGGTCATGCCATAGGCAGAAACGCCAGCTATGACCAGCACCAGCGAGCACGATAGCAGTGCGTACGCCCGCGGCGCCAAGCCCAGTCGGCGTCGTATGCGCACCGCGGCGCCGCGCTTTGTCTGAGTGCCACCGGGCCGCATGCGTTCTCCTCCAACAAAAACACGCCGCTCGGGAGCGGCGCATTCATTCGAATCCATATTTGAGTGTATCAGCGAACCAAAAAGGTTGCGCAACGAATGGACAAATTAAGGATGCGAGCGGAAGCATCCATGCGATAAGCGGATACGAAGCATCTTTGTTGCACAACAAACTCACAGTCGCACGGGGAAATTATGACTACCCCGTGCGTCGCGAGGAAAACATACGGCAGGAGCAGGCTCGCCACCTAAATCGTGCGACGGGCCTCGATAGCGCGGCCAAGCGTAAGCTCGTCGGCATACTCCAAGTCGCCGCCCACGGGAAGGCCGCTTGCCAGACGCGACACCTCGACGCCCAACGGCTTGATGGTACGGGCCAGATAGCTCGCCGTGGTCTCGCCCTCAATATTGGGGTTGGTGGCGATGATGACCTCGTGGATGTCCTCGTGGCCCAAGCGTGCCAGCAGCTCTCGAATGTGCAGCTGCTCGGGGCCAATCTTGTCCATGGGACTGATCACGCCGCCCAATACGTGGTAGAGGCCGTGGTAGCTGCCCGTGCGCTCGATCGCCTGGACATCGCGCGGCTCGCCCACCACGCAAATGCGAGTGGTATCGCGCATCGGGTCCTGGCAGATGGAGCACTCGTCGGCCGTGGCGTAGTTAAAGCAACGGCTGCAAAAGTGGACCTCCTGCTTGACCTCCAGGATGGCCTCGGCCAGGCGGCGGGCCTCCTCGGCATCGGCCTCGAGCAGGTAATAGGCGATGCGCTGGGCCGACTTGGGACCAATGCCCGGCAGACGGCCCAGCTCATCGAGCAGTTTTTGCAGACTGTGATTCGCACTCATATATATGCGTGTCTTAGAACGGCATGCCCGGGATGTTGAGGCCGCCGGTGATGGCGCCCATCTGCTTGTTGGCGAGCTCGTTGACGCCGCGGACGGCCTCGTTGACGGCAGCCATGATCATATCCTGCAGCATATCGACGTCCTCGGGATCGAGGGCATCGGGATCGATGGTGAGGTTGACGAGCTCCATCTCGCCGTTAACGGTCACCTTGACCATGCCGCCGCCGGCAGAGGCGTCGACGGTCTGGGACTTGAGGTTCTCCTGCGCGGCGGCAAGCTGCTCCTGCATCTTGCGAGCCTGCTTCATCATCTGCTGCATGTTCATACCGGCCATGATGGCTCCTTTACGTGCGGCCGCACGCCGAGCTGCAAGGGCAGCCGGAGCACGGCGGGACTTTCAAACTCAAAAATCGTACCACGGCGCGAGGCCAGCGAGCGGGGCGGACGTGTTACCTCAGTCGATATACATGTCCTGGAGCGCAAGCCGCACCCATAGATTATGCAAAGTTGAATAATTCGCATCTGCATAATATTTAAAGCTAAATCTTGTAGAGCCGGAATCCGACATTTAATGCGTACCACTAAATGGCTAAATGCCGAGCCACTACTCGAGGCGGCGCACATGGCGGCAGGGTATAATTTGATTGCCATAGATAGTAATTTGGAGGTGCCCCATGAATGCCCCCAACGCGCTCCAAAATATCCGCTCAAAACACCCCGTTGCATATGTGGTTCTCTATCTCTTTGTCGGCTGGGCATTGCTGGTTGTCATCACCCATGCCATAGCTTTTGGAGCAGAACTGCTGATAGCCAGCTCGGACCAGCCCGTCGTCAAATGGGAGACGACCGATGAGTGCACCGACGGAACCCGAACCGTCTACTACAACAGCCCGTCCCTCTATCAAGAGTTCAAGGTCAAGATAAAGGACTTCAAGATTGTCGATGCCGAGCTAGGCGTTTATTTGGCAATCGGAGCAACCATTAACGCCGAGCAAGTCGAGTACACGGACAGCCATGCGACGTATCGTATCGACCTCAGCATCCTAGGCCGACCGTCACGCACCTGTCTGCTCAAATGCGACATACGCGGCACCACACTACACATGTCCGAAATACAGATGCGCCCGGACAAGGGGTCCTCTTCTTGAGCAGTATACCCGCCTGCGCAGCTACTCCACCGGCTTGAAGATGGTGGCCTGGCCAAAGACGCTGCGGATGAGGGCCTTGGCCTCGTCCTCGGTCTGCGGGATGCTCGGGGCTGCGCCCTGATGGCCGAAGGGGCTGCCAGCACCGGGATTGGATTCCCAGGGAGCGGCGGGGACGTCGTCGTTTGCAGAGGCTGCGGGTGCCACAGCAGCGGCCTTGGTCGCGGACGCCGCACCCGGCACGTCGAACGGGGGCAGATCGTCCCCGCCGGCATCGGCAGCAAAACCACCGACCATAGCATCGTCGTAGGGCACCTGCTCGGATTCCCATGGCGCAGCCTGCGCAGGCGGCTGAGTCATGGGGACGGACGCGCGCTCGGGCGCTCGGGGCGCGGGCTCGGTCGGGAGCTTGCCCGTGGCAGGAGCACCGGCAGGGTTGTCGGAGCGCAGCCAAGGGGCCTTGGCCAGGTCGGATGACTTGGGCGCAGGCGCGGCAGCGGACTTGGGCGCGGGGATCGGAGCAGCCGGTTTGGGCGCAGCGGGTTCAGGCGCCGACGGGGTCGGTGCCGCTACCGGCGCCGCTTTTGGCTGCGTCGCGCTGGCGCTCGAGGATGCAGGGGGCACCGAGGACACGGGTTGCGGGTCCGCAGATACCGCAGCCCGTGCAGATGGAGAATGCTCCTCATGTTGAGGAGCCGGCGTGCCACCCCCATCCAGGACATAGTCGACGGTACGACGACCGAAGACCGCGCAGACCGTCGGCAGGACCACCGACTGCGTATCGGCGCGACCGAGCATCTTGATGGCAAAAGTCGAACCCGCGGGGAACGAGACCGTGAGCTTGGAGCCGTCGTCGACCGTGGCGCGGGCGTTGAGCAAAAGCCCTGCGTAGGAGGCCTGACGAGCCTTGACGCGCTCGACGACCTCGGCCCATTTGCGCTGGAGCTCGCCGGCGTCCTCAACCGCGGGGGTCTCGGCAGCACCGGCGGCGGCAACCTGGGCGGCGTTGTTGGGCTTGGACACCGACACGGTCGATGCAGCAGGCGCGGAAGCCGGAGCCGCAACGGGCTGAGGTGCAGGCGTTACAGGTCTGGGCGCCGGCGCAGGAGCCGCGGACTTGGGCGCAGGCTGGGCAGCCGGAACAGCAGCGCCGCGGTCCCAAGGCATACCGCCCTGGCGCGCGGACGTAGCAGCGGGGGCAGCGGATGCCGCCGGAGCGGCAGCACGGGCGCCCGAAATGAGCGTCGGCTGTTGGGCAGCAGCGGGTACGGATGCTGCAGGCGCGGCGGCCTGAGCAGCAGCCACGCTCGCCGGCACGGCGCCGTTGGCAACCATGGCCTCCAGACGTGCCACGCGCTCGGCCAATGCCTCAATCGTTAAATCAGCCTCGGGACGCGCCAGACGCGTGCAGGCAATCTCGAGCACCAGGCGCACGTCGCTCGCGCCCCTCATCTCCAGTGCGGCATCGTCGAGCACCGTCAGCACGCGGGCCAGGCGGTCGGCAGGATGCTCGCCAAAGGCAGCGGCCTCGGCAGCAAGCGCCTCGGCCTGCTCGGAGCCGCCCTCAAACAGCTCGGCACGGGCACCGGCAACGCAGGCAACGTACACGTCACGCACATGCGCCACCAGGTCGCGCGTCAGCTCCAGCAGGTCATTGCCCTCCTCGACCTGCGCACGGATCAGTCCATAGAGCTCGGCAACATCGCGATCGGCAATGGCGCGGGAAAACTCGCCCAGAATCTGGTCCGAAACCTCGCCCAAAAGCGAGCGGGCGTCGTCCGCATGCACAGAACCGTTGCCAAAGACGCTCAGCTGCTCCAGCGTGGAAAGCGCGTCGCGCATACCGCCCTTGGCATGGCGCGCCACAATGGCGAGTGCCTCGTCGTCGTAATCGAAGCCCTCCTGCTCGCACACGTAAGACAGGCGATGCTCGATATCCTCGTTGCCGATGCGGTGGAAATCGAAGCGCTGGCAGCGTGAGAGAATGGTCTCCAGAATCTTTTGCGGGTCGGTGGTGCACAGCACAAAGATCACGTGTGCCGGCGGCTCCTCGAGCGTCTTGAGCAGCGCGTTAAACGCCGCCGTTGTGAGCATGTGGACCTCGTCGATGATATAAATCTTGTACTTGCCGCGCACCGGGGCAAAGTTGACGGAGTTGATGATTTCCTCGCGCACATTGTCCACGCCCGTGCGGGAGGCGGCATCGAGCTCGTAGACATCGGGGTGGTTACCCTCGGCAATGAGCTCGCACTCCTCGCAAGTACCGTCGGGCATGCAGCCGCTTGCACCCTCGGCGCGCGCCGCCTCCGCATTGCGGCACAGCAGCGCCTTGGCCAGGATGCGCGCCATGGTGGTCTTGCCCGTGCCGCGCGGTCCGCAGAACAGGTAGGCGTGGGACAGGCGCCCCTCGGTGATGGCGTGCTCGAGCGTCGAGACGATATGCTGCTGGCCCACCACGGAGTCGAAGGTGAGCGGGCGATACTTTCGGTACAACGATTCCATGGGTGCTCCCCCGGGTATACTGAGTCTTGTTGCCGCGGCGGCCATGCGGTCGCACGGCATACTGCATTCCATAATACCCGTACGGCGAGCCCGCCGCGATAGGAGTCCGAAGAGCATGGCAGACGCAGAGAGCAACCTCGTCCCCTCCGAAGCAGCCGACCAGGTCGAGGTCGCGCTCGAGGAGCAGGCCGCAGCCGACGACGGCATCCTGTACCTCAACGAGTACCAGTACGAAAACGACCTGGTCACCGACTTCGCCCGCCTGGTCGCCTCGCCCAGGCGTCGCGGCTCGCTGTATGTCGCCGCGGCAATTGCCGCGCTCATCGGCATCGGCATGCTGGTGGCCGGCGGCAACCGGATCAAGTTTGGCGTCGTCCTGATCGTGTTCGGCGCCTTTTTGGCCTGGTGGAGCAAAAACCTGCACCACACCCTCGCCCGCGACTTTATCGACGCCGTCGAGGCCGACGAGTCCATGGGTGGCCGCTATCGCCGCGTCGCCGCCAACGAGGACGGCCTGATGGTATGGGGCAAGAGCGGCAAGTCGCAGTTCTTCCCGTTTGAAAAGCTCGACCACGTGCTCGACGGCGAGCGCATCTTTGTGGCCATGTTCGCCGACCAGGGCGTGACGATCCCTAAGGACACCTTTGTCCGCGGCGATGCCGAGCAGTTCGGTCCCTTCCTTAAGGCGCGCATCAACAAAAAACTCCGCATCGAGACCAAGAAGAAGAAAATGAAGGCCGAGAAGGCCGCCGCCGAGGCCAAGCAGGGCGACAAGCCCCAGGAGGCCAAGGGCAAGCAGCGCAAGCAGAAGAAGAACAAGAAGAATCGCTAGGCCGGACGCAGGGTCCAGACCCCAGACGGAGCTTAAATTGAATGTCGCCCATCTGCGCGTGCTACACTAGCAGCATCTATGCCACCGCGAACGGCTCGGCCCCGCGCCCGCCGCTCGCAAACGAACTTTAAACGCACGAGGGTTGGCCATGCCGCTTTTCTCGCAACATACCGCCCGGTTCTCGCCGGACGTTCCTTTGGAGGGCACCAGCTCTCGCGAGCTGCTCAAGCGGTACCAGCCGCTCGAGACACTTGCGACCGGCGGTTTTGGCTCCATCGAGATCTGCCGCGACACGCACCTGCGCCGCCGCGTCGCCATTAAGCGCATCCCCCTTATTAACGGTGTCGGCATGCCCGCCAGCGACATCATGGATGTCCTGCGCGAGGCGCACACTGCCGCCATGCTTCAACATCCCAACATCGTGCAGGTCATCGACTTTACGCACGACACAGCCTATGCCTACCTGGTTATGGAATATGTCGATGGCATGTCGCTGGCCGAGTTTTTGCACCGCGTGGACGGTCACTCACTTACCTTTGACGAGGCCGCGGCCATTGCCGATGCCCTAGGCCAGGCGCTCACCTTCGCCCATAGTAATGGCGTACTCCACCTGGACATTAAGCCCGCCAACGTGCTCATCGACCACTCGGGCAATGTAAAGCTCACCGACTTTGGCATGGCGCGACTGTCGTCTGCCGGTGGCTTTGGCGGCTCGCGCGGCGGCACCATCGGCTACATGCCACCCGAGCAGCTCGATATCGAGACCGGCACGGTCGATGAGCGCGCCGATGTCTTTGCCCTCGCCTGTGTAATCTATGAGGGCCTGTGCGGCAGCGCTCCCTTTATGGCGGCCACGCCCGCCGACTCGCTCGACCGCATCATCGGCGGCGCCACCTATCCCAGCGAGCTGATACCGCACTTTCCCCCGGGAGCCGAGGCCGCGCTCATGAGCGCGCTCTCCCCCATGCCGCAGGACCGCCCCAGCAGCATCGAGGCATTTTGCGACCAGCTCCTTGCCGGTCTGGGCAGCGTACGCGAGGGCCGTCGCAGCCTGGAACAAATGGTTGGCGAGCTTTCGGATGACGAGCAGGAGCTCGACGATATCGAGCCGTCGCACTACGAGGACGAAGCCATCGAGGTCGACCCCGCACTTGGCTGGGCGGGCACGCGCTGGAGCCATGCGCGCGACTACACCATGCGCGCTATCTCGGCGCTGGCGTGCGGCACCTTTAGCTTTTTGCTGATGCAAACGGCCGGAGTCGCGACGCTTCCCGGCCTGGTCATTGCGGCTATCGCGATCGGAGCGGCGGCTGGCCTGGCCCCCCAGATCGGCTCGGCCATCTCGGCTGTGGGCTTTTTGGTGCTCATGGCCAACGCCACCATGCAGGCGCAGGGCATCCTGTCGATGCTGCCGGTCGCGGTGATCTTTGCCGCTGCCATGTCCGGTTGGTGGATCGCCTGGGGTCGCACCGAGGCTGCCGCGAGCGCCGCGCTCACCTGTGCACTCGCGCTTGGCTGTCTGACCGGCAATACCTTCCTGGCAGCTGGGGTCGCCGGCGGCGTCGCGTCATTTTGGCTCGGCCCGGCAAGCGCCGCCGCGGCAACGGGCATGGGCGCGCTTTTTGCCCGTCTGGCCACGGTCGCGCTTTCAGCCGGAGGCGTGCTGGGGCTCGGTAACGTTGCCGCAGCGCTGGGAGACCCGCTCCTTTGGGCTGCCTTTGGGCTGGTCGCGGCAACTGCCGCAGCGTCATCCGCGCTGCTCAATGCCCATGCCAAGCGTGCCGATCAGGGCTCAAACCTTGCCGCAATCGCCGCCATCGCTGTCACCGGCATCGGCTGCGCAGCGGCGTCCTGTCTTGCACACCATATGGAAATTGCCAGCCTTGCAGTCGCGGTCATCGCCAAGGCGGCGGTTGCGGGAATCCTATCCTCTATAATCGTTGGGATATGCCTATATTTGCTCGGATACCAAAGAACCTATACGGAGAGTGATCTTTCGTGAACTTCCTGAACATCTTCGAGGACCACGTGGCCGGCATCTTCGGTGCCACCCGTGCCCCGTTCTCCTTTAAGAAGCTTGCCAAGCAGGCCGCTCGCGACATGGAGGATCAGACTCTGGTGATCAACGGCGTCAACACGGCGCCGGCACTCTATACCATCCTTATCGCCGCCGACGACGATCCCATGCTCGCCCCGTTCTACCCCGAGCTTTCGCGCGAGGTCCGCGAGTTTGTGAAGGCGCAGGCCGAAAAGCGCCGCTATGTCTTTGTCGGCGAGCCCCTCGTGCGCTTTATGATCGATCCGCAGCTGCGCGCCGGCAAGTTCTCGGTCTTTGCCGAGAACGTCGATGCGCCCACGCTCGGCCGCCTGTACGAGGAAGAGCGCGCCTACCAAAACGGCCTGGGACAGAACAACTCGGCCGCAAGCCGTGCCGCCAGCGCCCCGCGCGCCGGCCAGCAGCAGTTTGCTGCCCCGCAGCAGCAGCGCCCCGCCGCCATGCCCCAGCAGCAGCCGACGCCTCGCGCCGCCGCTCCCGACCCGCTTGCCGTGGCAGACCCCTTCGCGCCTAGCATCCCCGACCCCGCCGCTCCCATCCCGGTGCCGCAGACCGTCTCGCGTGACGCGCTTGCCGGCATGGGCGGAGCCGCCGCGACCGGTGCCGCCGTGGGCCTAGGCGCCGCAGCCGGCATCGCCTCCAACATGGCGAGCACTCGCGCCCCGCAGCGTCCGCTCGCCCAGCTCGTCGACGTCGTGAGCGGCGAGAGCCATAGCATCACCTCCGCACAGGTGACCATCGGTCGCGAGCGCTCAGTTTCCGACATTGCCCTGCGCGACCCCAACGTGTCGCGCCGCCACGCCCAGCTCACCTTTACGGGCTCGGATTGGTCGATCGAGGATCTCAATTCCACCAACGGCACGCTCGTCAACAACCGCCGCATTACGCGCTGCCCGCTGCGCAACGGCGATCTGCTGACGTTTGGCCTGAGTACCTTTGAATTTAGGGGATAGTCGCTTATGAACATCGATATCGTCCTTTTTGCAGGCCGCATCGTCCTGGTCGCCCTGCTCTATATCTTTCTGTTCGCCGTCATGAAGACCGGCGTGGGACTTGTGCGTGGACAGCGCCGCGACTCGGCTATCTGGACGATCGATGTGGACAAGGGTCCGCGCGGTATCCGCGGCATCCACGTAGACATGCTCGGCCCCGTCATCGTCGGTCGCTCGCCATCTTCGGACATCTGCATCAACGAACCGTTCGTTTCAGCCTCGCACGCGCGCTTTTCGCTGCAGGGCCCGGCGCTCATCATCGAGGACCTCAACTCACTTAACGGCACGCTCGTCAACGGCCGCCAACTCGTGGAGCCCGCGACGCTGCGTGAGGGCGACGAAGTCCAGATTGGCGACGTGGTCATGAAGGTGAACCGTCGATGATCGACGAGGAGAACAAGTCCGCAACTATGACCGAGGCACCGGCCGCCGCCACAGCTGCGCCGGCCCACGCCGCTCCGGCGGGCTCCGCACCCGTGGAGCCCGAGGACACCGTGTTCTCCCTGCCTCTTTCGCATGTAACGCATGATATTTCGGATCTCGCCGATAACGAGGACGAAGAGGATGCCGTAGCGGCGCCCATCGGCGCACATGCTGCGGAACAGCCCACAGCGCCCGAAGCAACCCCGGCGCCGGCTCACTTTGCAGAGCCCGTCGCCGCGGCAATCAACGAGAGCGCTGCGGTGTTTGCGGCACCCGAGCCCGCCGCGCCGGCGTTTCCCATGGCCCCGGCGTCCGAGGTTGCGCCCGCGTCTACGCCGGCGCCCGAGCCTATAGACGTCAGCCCGCAAGACGACGAGTCGACCGCCCGCGTGTCCGAGGAGCCCGACTCCCCGGACACCGGTGATTCCGAATCAAACGCCGTGACCGACACCGTCTCTCCCGGTGACACCGCCGAAATCGACGTTGCCGCCGTTGAGGCCAAGCTCAAAGACCCCGGCTCGACCATGAGCTTTGAGCCCCTGACCGAGGAGCGCATCGAGACCGACTCGACCTATGATGCCGGCACCACCACGCAACTTATGTGGGGCGCCCGCTCCGACGTTGGCTGCGTGCGCCCGCACAATGAGGATTCCTACCTGGTGCAGTCGCCGCTCTTTTGCGTATGCGACGGCATGGGTGGTCACGCTGCCGGCGAGGTAGCCTCTTCCATCGCCGTCGAGACTATTGCCAAGACGGCCCCACAGTCCGCCGACGCAGCACGCCTGGCCGCAGCCGTCGAGGCAGCCAACGCCGCCGTAATCGAGGCGGCCCTGAACGGCCTGGGCAAGCCCGGCATGGGCTGCACAGCCACCTGCGCCTACATCGAAAACGACACGCTCGCCATCGCCCACGTGGGCGACTCTCGCGCCTATCTGCTCCACGAGGGCACGCTCATCCGCGTGACCCGCGACCACTCCTACGTGGAGGAGCTCGTGGACGCCGGCGAGATCACGGCAGACGAGGCTCGCGTCCACCCCAACCGTTCGGTCATCACCCGCGCACTGGGCTCGGACCCCGCCATGTATGCCGACCACTTCACTCTGCATATCGAGGAAGGCGACCGTCTGATCCTGTGCTCCGACGGCCTTTCGAGCATGATTCCCGATAGCGATATCGAGAACATCGCCACGCAGTCCTCAACCGCGCAAATCTGCGTCGACAACCTAGTGGACGCGGCGCTTGCCGCCGGCGGCCACGACAACGTGACCGTAGTAGTCGTTGACCTGGTTGACGATGGCGTTATGCGCGAGGCGCAGCGCGTGCGTCGCCGCAACATTACTATCGCCGCCATCCTGGCCCTCGTCTTTGTGCTGGCAGCCGGCATCTGGGCCTACACGGGTGTCACCGGCTCGTACTACCTGGGTACCTACCAGGGCAATGTCGCCGTCTGGCGCGGCCTGCCCGGCAAGCCGCTCGGACTCAAGCTCCACTGGCTCGAAAGCGAAACCAGCATTAAGCTGTCCGACCTGCCCGAAGACACGCAAAACCGCCTCAAGGCGGGCATTCCGCAAACAAGTGTCGACGATGCGCAGGACACGATATCCAAGTACCGCCACCAGATCGACGAGGAGCAGACCCGCCAGGTGATCGACGCGCAAACGATTCGCAACAACACCAATCAGGGATCGACCTCCGAATCAGATTCCGAGAAAACCGCCGAACAGTCCGCCGAGGCCGAAGCCTCCGATAAGAATTAGAAAGGGAGTGCCGCTTATGAGTCGCCGCAACACCGAGCTGCTCTTGCTCATCGCCTCGGCGTTCCCCGTCATCCTGCTGTATGCGATGTACGTCCTCACCGCGGGCGCTGCCATCTCCTTTGAGACGCTCGCCGTACCGATCGGCCTCTTTGCCGCCTTTGCCGCGGCCCACATTGCCGTGCGCATCTTGGCGCCCGGTGCCGACCCCGCCATCCTGCCCATCGTATTTATACTTTCGGGCATCGGCATCACGTTCGTGACGCGTCTCGCCCCCGCTCTCGCCATCTCACAGCTCATCATCCTGTTTGTCTCGGTGGCGCTCATGGTGGGAACGCTTGCATTAGTCAAAAACCTCGACGTGGTCATGCGCTACAAGTACACCTTTGGCATTATCGGCATCATCCTGCTGATGCTGCCTATCTTTATCGGCACCACGATCTCGGGCTCCAAGCTGTGGATTCGCATCGCGGGCTTTACCATCCAGCCCGGCGAGTTCGCCAAGGTCTTTATCGTGCTGTTCCTAGCTGGGTACCTGGCCGAGAACCGCGAGCTGCTCTCCATCTCCAACCGCAAGATCCTGGGCTTTAAGATCCCTCGCCTGCGACTACTGCTGCCGCTGTTTGCCGTGTGGGGTGTGTGCCTGCTCGTCGTCGTCTTCGAACGCGACCTGGGTTCGGCCGTGCTGTTCTACACCATCTTCTTGCTGATGCTCTACGTTGCCACGGGGCGCTTTTCGTATGTCGTTATCGGCCTTGCGCTCTTAGCCGTTGGAGCCGTGGGCGCCTACAAGTTCCTGTCTCACGTTCAGGTGCGTTTCCAGGTTTGGCTCGATCCGTTTAAGGACGCCCAGGGCCAGGGCTACCAGATCGTCCAGTCGCTCTTCTCGCTTGCCGATGGCGGTCTGGTCGGTGTTGGCATCGGCAACGGCATGGCCAACAACATCCCTGTCGTCGAGTCCGACTTTATCTTCTCGGCTATCGGCGAGGAGATGGGCCTTTTGGGCGGCGGCGCCGTGCTCATCCTGTTTATGCTCTTTGCCGTGCGTGGCCTCACCACGGCTGCCCGCGCTAAATCCGACCTCGCCGCCTTTAGTGCCACAGGCCTTACGGCCGCCATCAGCTTCCAGGCCTTCTTGATCGTTGGCGGCGTAACCCGCCTGATCCCGCTGACCGGCGTCACCCTGCCCTTTATGAGCCAGGGCGGCTCCTCTCTGCTGGCGAGCTTTATCATCGTCGCGCTCCTGCTGCGCGCCGGTGACGAGGCGACCGGACGCGAGGCCGAGCTTACCGGCACCGGCACCATGGCCGCCATCACCGATGATCAGGTCGCATCTGCCGCCGCCCCGACGGGCACGCGCTTTGCCACCTCGTCTTCCTACGGCAGCGGCAGCCATTCCATCGGCTCGCGTATGCGCCGTCGCCTGCTCGACACGCCTGAATCCGGTGTGCTCGGCCGCGTTGCTCTTGCCAACCGTCTAACCCGCGCGGTGCTCGCCTTTACGGCGCTGTTCGCCATCCTTATCGGCAACCTCACCTATGTCCAGGTCATCAAGGCCAAGGACTATCAGGACATGCCGACCAACAACCACACCATCGCCCGCTCCAAGTACATCCAGCGCGGTTCCATCATCACGTCCGACGGCGTGACGCTGGCCGAGTCGCTGCAGCAGGAGGACGGCACCTACGTACGCTCCTACCCCAACGGTAACCTGGCAGCGCACGTGGTTGGCTATGTGAGCCAGCAGTATGGCACCACCGCCATCGAGAGCGTCATGAACGACACGCTCACCGGCTCTAAGGATTACTCCAGCTGGAACAACGCCATCGCGTCGCTCGCGGGCCAGACCCAGCCGGGCAACACCGCCAAGCTCACCATCGACTCGCGCATCCAGACGGCTGCTGAGCAGGCGCTGAAGGGCTTTAAGGGCGCTGTAGTGGTCATCGACCCGCGTACCGGCGCGGTGCTTGCATGTGCCAGCTCGCCCACCTACGACAACACCAACATCGATGCCCTGCTGCAGACGGGCGGCGGCGAGGACGGCTCCATGTACAATCGCGCCATGGACGCGCTGTACACGCCGGGCTCAACGTTTAAGGTCGTTACGCTTTCCGCGGCACTCGAGACCGGTACCGCCAGCCTTACCAGCACCTACCAGGCGCCCGGCTCCATGGACATCGGCAACGCACCGGTCACCAACTATGCCAACGAGAGCTACGGCACCATCAGCCTGCAGCAGGCCTTTGCCGTGTCCTCCAACGTCGTCTTTGGCCAGGTGGCAAACGAAGTTGGCGCAAACACGCTCGTACAGTTTGCCAACGCCTTTGGCTACGGCCAAAAGCTCGGCCAAGACCTGACCTCCGCGGCCTCCATCATGGCCGACCCGTCGCTCATGACCGAGTGGGAGACCGCCTGGGCCGGCGCCGGCCAGCCTGTCGGCATGGACCATACGCCCGGCCCGCAGACCACCGTCATGCAAAACGCCGTGATTGCCGCCGCCATCGCTAACAGCGGCGTGGTCATGGACCCGTACTTTGTAGCCCAGGTACTCGCCCCGGACGGAACCGTGGTCAAGACCACGCAGTCCCGCTCGCTGGGTCAGGCCGTCAGCTCCGCCACGGCCGACCAGGTCAAGCAGGCCATGCTTGCCGTCGTCCAGTCCGGTACCGGCACCGATGCCCAGATCCCCGGCGTCAAGGTCGCCGGCAAGACCGGCTCGGCCGAGACTGGCGGCACCAACGTCAACTCTATGTTCGTTGGCTTTGCACCTTACGATTCACCCACGGTCGCCATCTCGGTGGCCTTGGAGGATTTCGACAAGCATGACGTCAAGGCCGCCAAGATCGCCGGTATCGTCCTGACCGCGGCGCTTGCCGCACAGGGAGCGTGATGCCCATGATCGAATCGGACACCCGAGGCGCGCCGCGGCCGAAGAGCTGGCGGCAACGCGCCACACGGCCCCAGCGGCCACATCGTAGGTACTACACACATCGTTGAGCGAATAGTTATGTTAGGAGCAAGAATGGAACAGAGGGTCCTCGGGGGAAGATACCTCCTCAAGGATAAGGTGGGGACAGGCGGCATGGCGACCGTCTACCGTGCACAGGACCAGGTCCTCGACCGCACGGTTGCCGTCAAGATCATGCTGCCGCAGTATGCCGGCGACGCAACCTTCGCCGCACGCTTTAAACAGGAGGCCCAGGCAGCAGCCGGTCTCTCCTCCCCCTATATCGTGGGCGTCTACGATTGGGGCAAGGACGGCGACACCTATTACATCGTCATGGAGTACCTGCGCGGAACCGACCTTAAGAGCGGCATCAAGAGCCACGGCGCCCTCGACCCCAAGAAGGTCGCCCAGATCGGCTCGCAGATCAGCTCCGCGCTTTCGGTCGCCCACAAGCACGAAATCATCCACCGCGACATTAAGCCGCAGAACATCATGGTGCTGCCCGACGGCAATATCAAGGTGATGGACTTTGGCATTGCGCGCGCCAAGAACAGCCACCTCACGCAAGACAACAACGTGCTGGGAACCGCCCACTACGTCAGCCCCGAGCAGACCCGCGGTCAGGACCTCGGCCCCACCTCGGATATCTACTCGCTGGGCGTCGTGATGTACGAGTGCGCCACCGGTCGCGTTCCCTTTGACGGTGACGACGCTATCTCGGTCGCACTCAAGCAGGTCAACGAGCTGCCTATTCCGCCGAGCCAGATCAACTCCGGTGTCGACGCCGACCTTGAGCGCATCATCCTCAAGTGCATGGAGAAGGACCCCGCAAACCGCTTCCAGACCGCCGACGAGCTGCGTCAGGTGCTCAACAGCTACCTGTCGGGCCGTGCCGTCAACGTCTCGGAGCCCACGCGCATCATCGGTGCCCCCGGTGAGTTGGGCGCCACCAAGACTCGCGAGCTTTCCGATCAGACGCGCGCCATGGTGCGTCCCGTCTCGGGCGTAAGCGGCCAGAATACCGCCCGTAGCTCGGTTTCGGGCTCCACCGGCTCCTACGAGATCGAAGAGCCCAAATCCAACAAGAACAAGATCATCGCCGCCGTGGTGGCAGCCGTTGCCGCCATCGGCATCGTGGTGGCCTTTGCCACAGGACTCTTTGGCGGCGAGCAGGTCACCGTGCCCGATGTGCTGGGTAAGGACCAGCAGACTGCCGTCGAGCTGATCAAGGAAGCCGGCCTCGAGGTCGGCACCATCGACCAAAGCTACAACGACGATGTCGACGAGGGCAAGGTCGCCGAGCAGACGCCCAACGGCAACACCAAGAAGGCCAAGGGCACCAAGGTGAACCTGGTAATCTCCAAGGGCCCCAAGCCCTCCGAAAAGGTTGAGGTTCCCAAACTTGTCGGCCTGACCAAGGACCAAGCAGAAGCCGCACTGGCAAGCGTTGGCCTGAAGGGCAACGCCTCCGAGGAGGCCAACGAGGCTGATGAGGGCCAGGTCTTTGAGCAGGGCACCGAAGCCGGTAAGGAAGTCGCGAAGGGCACGACCATCTCGTACAAGGTCTCGAGCGGCCCGGATACCACGTCCGTCCCCGACCTGACCGACATGACCGAGGCCCAGGCGCGCAACGCCCTCGATATGGCAGGCTTTGGCGTCGACGTGAGCTACCAGGAGAACGACTCGGTTACCGAGGGCACCGTGATCAGCTGGAACCCCAGCGGCAAGCAGAAGCCCGGCGCCACGATTACCGTCGTCATTGCCAAGAAGTCCGGCAAGGCCACCGTCCCGGGCAACCTGTACGGCAAGAGCATCTCCGCCGCCGTTACCGCGCTCAACAACGCCGGTTTCTATAACATTGGCTTCTGTGACCAGAACGGCAATCCCGTAAGCGGTAACGAGGATGCCACCGTTACGGGCGTCTCCCCCACTGGCAAGCAGTCCACCGACAGCACGATTACGCTGACGGTCGCACTTTCTGGTTCGGGCTCGGGCTCGGGCACGAGCACGGGCGACGATTCCGGTACGACCAACTAGTCGCCACCCCACCGCTCATCGCGGCTTTCGCCGCAAACATATTCGCTCACAGGCGCCCGCTTGCTCCCCCAGCAAGCGGGCGCTTCGTTTTTGACATGGCATTGAACCAGAAGAGCCCGGCACCGTAGCGGTACCGGGCTCGATATTCCTCTGGTGCCCCCGGGCGGATTCGAACCGTCGACACCCGCTTTAGGAGATATGATTTAATGCTACCCCCTACCATTCATCAAGCATCATTGAACATCATATAACCGCAGATAAACATAGCAGTTTGTGTCTTTTGCCTCCGGTAGCTGCGCCTATGCTTTTACAAACATATTACTAACGGCTTTAGCTAAACTGCACTCAATGAATTGTTGAAAACTATTCAAAGAAACGGAGTGCAAAGATGTCAGAACAGCCACTAATTAGCGGAAGAGGCACGTGTTGGAAAGACAAGAGATCACCTAACACCTATCGCTATTATTTTTCCCTTGGAGTCAAGGACCCGAAGACAGGGCGCTACAAACGATCCCCAACTTATACGGTTCGTTGCAAGACTAAAACAGAAGCTAAGGCTGCAATGCAGGCCAAGCTGGCTGAAATCAACTCCTCTGGCACGATCACTAAAACTAAAAAGCCCACTTTGCTTGCGTCCTACTGCTGGGCCTTTCATGAAAATAGGGACACCGAGCTTGCGCCAACGAGCTATGAAAGAGAAGCGTACGATTGCAGGCATATCGAAGACCTATTCGGTGCGTTTCAGACAATAGAGGGGCTAACTCCC
Source organism: Collinsella aerofaciens (assembly GCF_018785245.1). GTDB lineage: Bacteria > Actinomycetota > Coriobacteriia > Coriobacteriales > Coriobacteriaceae > Collinsella > Collinsella aerofaciens_AD. The sequence goes on from NZ_WQPL01000022.1 coordinate 76,873, forward strand.
GATCTAATCGAAGAAGCATATGCCGAAGCTCGTCGTACGGGAAAATACAAACCATCAGAGCTTGTACGAATCAATTCGAAACTGCGTCAGATTCTGTCAAATGCAGTCGCAAAGAGAATAATTGACCGAAACCCCTGCGCTACCGTTCATGTTCGCAGACCACGCAACAAAAGAGAATCACTGACAATCGACCAAGTAGCTACCCTATGCACACATCTTCAACACATTGAGCTCACCGCCGAAGCTGTTGGTACGCTAGTACTAGTGTATACGGGTATGCGGAAAGGCGAGATGCTGGGCCTCGAATGGCGCGATTGGGACCCTGCCAATAAAACCTTGAAAATTGACAGGCAGTACACCAACGACCATGAACTGAGGGCACCCAAGTCACAAGAAAGCCAACGCAAAATCCCCGTTGGAGAAACCTTGGCCGAACGTCTTCAATCATGGTCAGCCATACAAAAAGAGCTCCTGGCCTCTCTGGGGCTGTCCCAGACTGGCAGCACTCCCATCATTAGCGATATTGCTGTCAAGCAGGGGGTCCCTACTGTCTGTCACATGAAAAACTACATCTTCAACCATTGGTTTCGCGATTTCGCAGTTAGCTGCAATCTTGGAATCTATGAGCCGAACAATTCGACTGGCGGAAAACTATATAAGGGCATCTGCCCGCATCAGCTCAGGCATTGTGTAAGCACTTTTATGCTGGCGAACGGATCGGACGTTAGAAGCGTGCAAGGTGTTCTTGGCCACGCGGACCCCAATATCACGCTCAAAACGTATACAAGCCTCGTTCAACAATCAGAAATAAAAGCAGTTAAAGGCTACGAAGACTTCATCAACGCCTATATACAGAAAAGCGAGAAATAGCATGTTATTCATTCATCGTTTCATCAATAATATTACGGTACTATACTACTATTTCCGCAGGTAGACGCTTTATTTGATTGACATCTAATGAGTTTTAATAGATTCTAAAGCTGTCAGATGGCTACGCATGTAGTCATAAAAACCGGCCCCCCAAGTGCTTATGAACCTGGTAAGTCTTACAAGCACAGGGAGGGCCCTCATTGAAAGGATAGCTCATCATGGCTACTCCACAGATTAGCACTCAGGCGTCCACACCGACTTTCCCCACTGGTGCCGCTCAGTGCGATCGGTTGCTCCGCGTTAACGATATCCGCGAACTCACTGGCTGGAGCGAAAATACCGCGCGCAAGTTTATGCGCGAGTCCGGCAAGCTCATCCAAATCCATCGCTCGAATTACATGTTTGAAAGCTCGTTCTACGAACTTTTCAAGCAGCTCGAAGGTCGTACCGCCCACCTTGACTAGGCGGTAAACATGAGCGAGCTACCGTCGATTTCCGACAAATATTCCGATGATGTTACTGAGCAACGAGAGATTAGAAGGAAAATGGATAACGCGAGTTTTATTTCGGTGCCCGACTGGGCGTGTTGTGCCACCACTGTCGCTGCCGAGCGCCTCATCCTCGGCCTAGTATGGAAGCTTGGAAATCCTTCCAAAAACAAACGAGCCATGGGCTTTTACGCAAAAAGCAAATGGATTGAGGAGCGCTACCACCTGAGTAAGAACACGATCTCCCGGGCCTATACCTCTTTGAAGGATAAAGGGTTTATTCAAAAAGCGGGCGATGGCAGCTGGATGCTTAATTACGCCGCAGTCTACCCCGCCGCAATCGAAAACGGCTGGGAGCCCAAGAAATCTTAAGTCCATAGCCCGACTATCGAGGTCGTGAAGGTCGGTAATCGCCGGGCGTCTATAAGAGCATGCCGCGGATGTAAAATGAAACAGGGTCGAACCGAAACAGTTCCCGGACAATTGGCGTCCGGCCAGACACTTCGATTCGACCCTTTTTCATGCCCGCATCTAAAACAATCCCATAATCATTCTCGACATCTTTAACGCCATCACTCTCCCGCCACCAACACGTCGTAGGAGCCATTTACAACGAATCGATATGGCCGTCCATTCATGGTCTTTAAGGCGCGTGATACCATGAAAACGTGCGGTATTTCTCCAACCGAAAACCTGCATGAACGTATGACTTGAGACGCTTTTAGAACTCACCAAGCGCAGGACAAACACAACTCAACAGCGGCAGCGTATTTGTTCCCAGCCGTACGGCATGGCGGAGCCATGCCCATTGTTGATTGGAGTGCCGCACGATGACAGACAACCCAAACGAGAGAAAAATCAGCGAGACGCCCGGCGTGAAGTCCGTCCTCGATGAGGCCGCCGAGCGGATCGAGGCGACATGGCGGGAGAAGCTGCTGCGCGAGACGGGCAACCTCATGACCGAGAACGCACTGCTCATGGCCCAGGTGGATGAATTCAGCCGCAAGCTCGCCGAGGCGACGGATCGGAATGAAAAGATTGAGGCCGACTGCAATGAGCGGATTGCCTTTATAGAGGAGAAGTTCGAACTCGATACCGCGAGCCTCGAGATCGAGAACAACGAGCTCCATGCCGCGAGCGTCAGATATCTCGCCGATGCTCGGGAACTCGACAGGCAGGTCGTCCAGCTCCATGCCGAGGCCGTGGGCATGGTCGATGAGATCGAGCGACTGCGCGGCGAGCGTGATGCCGCGCTGAAAGCCCAAGCCGAGTTGAACGACGCACTCCTGGCCCAGCGCGACCTGATGGCCGAGGTCGCCGCCCTCAAGGACTGCCTTGCCGCCTCCGAGCAGCGTGCGGCCGTGGCCGAGGCCAAGATCGAGGTCATGAATGAAAGGTGAGTAGCCCCGCACCTCTCCTGTCAGGCGGCTGATTTCTAGGAACCTTCTAGAGCACTTCTAGAAGGTTCCTAGAGCCGGGTGCAGCATCTTCGATCGGCACGATGTCTCGGTAGATAAGGCGATGCCTGGCGTCGCACCATTTGTCGCCGTGGTAGTGGCCGAAGAACCAGACGCGGTAGCCGAGCCGTTCGTCGAGTTCGCCCAGGAATCGTTGCAGCAGGTCGTCTCGATACTCGCGTCCGCGGTCGCGGCACAGCTTCTCTGCCAGGGCAGCAGGGGCCTCATGCGTCATCACGTAATCGGCCCTCCAGCCTACGCGGTCGAGCGAGGCGCGGCAGTGGTCCATCTCCTCCTCGCTCGGCATCTCCTCGGGCCACCAGCTCCTCCCCTCCCTGCGATACTGCCTGTCGTTGCTCGCGGCACCGCCCATGGCAAGGACCGTGAGCCCGTCGATGTCGAACACCTCTCCACGCATCAGGTGCAGCACGTGCGGTCGCGCCTCATGGACGAGCCCGCCGTTCCACTCCCGCACCGGCAGTTCTGCCAGGGCGTGGTGGTTCTCATGGTTGCCGTCTACGAAACACGTGGTCCACGGCTTCGATTCGAACCAGTCGAGCCAGTATTTCTCGGCGTTGGATCCATCCCAGACAAAGCCGAAATCGCCGGCCACGATCACCGCGTCATCGCGCGTCAGGGTCCGGCCCAGCGGCCAAGACCTGAAGGCGAACCTGCTGGCCCCGTACTCGGCCCTGCCGTGCACGTCGCCTGTCACATAGATAGCCATCAGAACGAACCCCACGGCAGGAGTTTGTCCCCGAGCCTCACGATCCGGTCGTACAGCACGGTATGACGTTCGTCCGGGTTGCCGTCTTGGTGAAAATGGCCGTAATACCAGCGCTTGTAGTCCAGGCGGTCCTCGAGCTCGTCGAGGAATTCGGTCAGCCGGTCCACATCAGGGCGCTCCCAGCCTGGGTCCGGGTAGAGCGTCGGCGAGAGCATGCGCGTCGAGCAGGTATGGGTGATGACGCAGTCGACCTTCCAGCCGACCTCGTCGAGCTTTGTCCGCGCGGTATCGAAATCGCGCTCGTCCGGGAGCTCCTGAGGCCACCAGCTGGAATACGGCACGCGGTATTCCCTGTCCACGCTCGTGGCACCGCCCATGGTGAAGACCGTCGATCCGTCGAGCTCGAAGACCTCCCCGCGCATGAGGCGGCGGATGGGCGAAGTATCCGATAAACGTTGCGTCAGCCCGCCGCGCCACGGCTCCATGGGGCGCTCCCCCCAGTGGTCGAAGCGCTCGTGGTTGCCGTCGACGAACAGTACCGTGTAGGGGCGCGACTCCAGCCAGGCGATGTCGGCGCATTCCTCGGCAGAGAAATCCCACGGAAAGCCAAAGTCGCCGGCGATGATCAGATAGTCGTCGCTGCCAAGACTATCCCCAAGCTCCCAGTCGCGGAGCTTTTGCATGTCGAGCCCACCGTGGATGTCGCCCGTCACATAGACCGTCATCGAATCACCTCTTCCCTCTTGTACGCCGCCAGCTCGCGCTCGACCTGCCTGTCGCCGGTCTCGTTGACCCACCAGGGCCATTTCACCCGGCCGCACGGCTCGTCGACTCCGGAGAACCATTCCCTCAGCTCATCGAGGCTCACCGGGGAGTGCCCGTTGGCATCGCAACCGACGTCGTAGCGCAGAAGGCCCTGCTTGCGGTTGAACTCGTTGTACGCGCCGCCGCTGCTGTGGATGTGCCCGTGGAGGTGCCACGATCCATGGTTCATGCCCTGCCAGTCGGCCATGGGGTAATGGCTCAGGACGATCTTCTGCCCGTCGATCTTGAGCACGCAAATCGGCGGCTCCACGGTGAAGGCGCCCGCGACCGCCGGCTGGGTCCAGTCCTTGTCGTGGTTTCCCGGGACGAGGTGGATGCGCCTGCAGGCGATCCGCTTGCGCAGCCCGTAGGCGTCCTGGGCGGTCATCTTGAATGAGAAATCCCCCAGGATGTAGAGCTCGTCGTCCACGGCAACCTTGCCATTGATGTTGTCGACGATGGCGTCGTTCATCTGCCAAATCGTCTCCCACGGGCGGTCGGTGAACTTCAGCACGTTCTCATGCCCGAAGTGGGTGTCGCTGGTAAACCAGATCATTTTTATGTCTCCTTTTATCGCTAAAAAACGTTCTCCTTCGAGGTCAGGAGACGTTTTATGAGCGACATGAGGTGCATATCCCTCATGTTTCAAGCTCCAATCTGCCGGATTTGCCCAACTATATAAGTTTACGCCCACGCGCGAACAGGATTTGATTTTTGAAATATGGACGAATTCCTCGTCAGGAGGGTAAAATGGTGCCGACGGCAGCCCAAGTTGTAGAGAGCTGGGCAGAGCCGTTGCTTAATGAAGTTGGGTCATCGTCTTAGCGACGGTGGCCTTTCTTTTTGGGCTTCGAACCCTGCTTGAGTGCCTTGGAAAGGCCGACAAGGGCCGTGAGGAGCGAGACCATAGCGGTCAGGAGCTTCACGAGCTCGGTGAAATCGGTCATGGGCATCACCTCCCATCAAATGGAGGGCTCTGCCCGGCACGAGGGCTGCCGACAGCAAGGACGATTCTATCAGAGCGGCTGACCCCCGCCGATCAATTCATACTCCTCATCCTCGCCGAATTGCGAGTATGGCAGAATCGGCACTGGATGGCAGCGCGCTAGGGCACCGACGATAGGCTTTCCAAAACTAGCGAGGCGCGTCGCCGCGATCGTAATCGCCTCGGTCGACCGCACGATCGACCTGCGGCGAGATGTCGCCGTTGCCACCATGGGCTCGTCCTGCGGCGCGAACGCGGTCATCGCCAGCATCGGGAACGGCGCCGGCGTAACGGTTGCGAATCTCCCTTGCGTAACCGCGCCGGGCAAGAAGCTCATCACGAACCGCCGGATCCTCGAGCAGATCTTCATCGCACTTCGGTGCGATGAACTTAGGAAAGAGATTGTAGGCGACGCCCTTGCTCGCCTTTGCCTGCTCGACCCACGCCGAATACGCCTTCTTAAGCCGTTGAATGTAAATCTCGCAACGCCTCTCATAAGGAAGGGCTCGCTCGGCCTCCAGCACGTTATTTTTGAAGGCCGCCTCAAGTTGCTTGACCGCAAACCTCCCGTCAAGACGAGCCAGGTTGAAAGTGCACTTCGGGTTGCCGGCCTCCTTGATATCGAGATCTGTCGCATAGACTCGATTGTTCTTGATGAAAATGTCTACGCCCCATGAGGCAAGTAACTTTTTAAACTGCTCCATATTCTTCGGATGACCTTCGTTGATTGCAAGATGGATCAACTCGCGCAGATTGTTTTTATAACTGTACTCTCCCCGCTCAACGATTTTCTTTTCAGTGTCGCGCGGCTGTCGGTCTCGAATCTTCGAGTTCTTCTTTCCCTTTTCGAGCTGAGCGAGATTCCAGGCCTCGTCCATTTCACGAACCCACGCAGCGCGTTCGTACTTTCCGCGACGCCCACCCGTCTCGCAACGCTTACCCGTCAAAAGATCCGTGCGGTTAATCGCCATATGGACCGCGTAACGTTTTCCCGCCTTATCGCTTTCCTCATGCAAGGCGACAATCACTTGTTGATGCGGGTAGTGTTTCGCAAGCCATTGCTCCGCGTAGGCCATACATGCATCGGGGGTCATCTTGCCTCCGTTGCAGCTGCACTCCTCGGGAAGAAACGCAAGAACCTGATGAAGCATCGTTATGTTCTTCGCGCCGGCACGCGCGGGCCTGTCGTGATGAAACATCTTCCGCGTCATAGCCATCTCGGAAAACCAGTGCTTTCGGTTCGCGAGGTTCCAGCCGCCGCGGGCCAAAGCGTGCTTGCCGTTAATGTACTCGCGCACATTCTTCGCGTAGCGCTCGGACGAAACACCTTTCTGCTTAACGACGGTCATCGAGCTCACCGCCATCGGTGAAATAGCGCTGTTCGAGCTCTTCGATGAAGAGAGTGACTTTACGGGCATTTTGGTAAACCTTTTCGAGTGTGCGGAAAACAGCTTTCTCGTTGTAGGCCGGAAGACCCTGTGCGTTCATAAAGTACATCAGCTGATTGAGATTCGTTCCCTCGTGATACAGCTCGCGATAGATTTTCGCGACCTGGCTCATATCGAAATCGATTTTCTCGATTTTCCCGGCAAGCATCACGCGGCGGGCATACGCACTGACGGTCGCACCGAGTGCATCCGCCTGTTTGCAGATTGCCTCGTGTTCGTCATCGCTGACTTTAACGTAAATGACCTTCGAACGCTTTTTGTCCGAATCACCTGAAACGGGTTGCAGCTTTTTACTGCGGCCACCGTCATCATTTTTAGAAATGACTAGATCATCGAGTGAATCACTCCGATGAATCAAGGCATAGCGAATGAGTTCGGCCTTCGTCATGCCTGCCTTGTCCGCCAAAGCGGAAAACGTTTCGTATTCTTCAGAAGTGAGTGTCGCCTTAACGGTGTGTGGACGCTTGCAACTCATCATGCCCCCAGGAAAGCAGAGCGAATCGGTGAGGCCACCGATTCAAAACCAATATGAGATTGCTTTCCTTTTTTTGGGAGCGACTGACGTCGCGCCGATTTTTGAAGTGACGCCGTCGCTTCCCTTAGAAATGAAGGCGTAACTTCATTTCTAACTTTATCGCCGTGGGAGGCGATAAACAAGATGTTTTGGCAGATAAAGGGGCCGAGTATGGCCCCATTTATCTAGCCCAACACCAATCTTGCAATCACCGGAACGGCGATTGGGCGGAGCGGAGCGTAGACACGAAATGAGAGGCCTCGTTTCGAGCGAAAGGCTTCGCGGTGTCGTAGTGTCAGCGGAGACCGTGAGCGGAAGCGAATTTTTAACGCGAAGGATGCTGAGTGTTAGAGATTCGCTGTAGCGAGAGCGGAGCGGTAATACGAATGCGAGAGATGCCGAGAATTTGAAGTCCCGCGCAGCGGACTCCGGGCGAGGGCTAGAGCAAGTTGATGGAAGACCTTACCGATTTGCGGGAGGTTTTGCCCGAAGAATCCGGCACCGCCGGATTCTTTTGGAACGGCCTCTCGTTTGATTGCTTTCCTATCGTTTGCTCCCAGACTGGGCGTCTAAAAAGGCGGCCGAACCGGCCGCCCACAAATAAATAAACATTTACCGAATGTAAGAGGAGAGGAACGATGTACATTACTCCCAGTGACCGGCGACGTCGACAACCCAATGCTGTCCCGTAGCCTGCTGTTCATAATGTCCCTGGTCCTCAGATGTGGTATACGAATCATCTACAACGGATCCACCGATACCGCCGTTTTCGCCATCGTTAATAATCCAAGCGTAGGCGGCATCTTCGGAATCGAAGGGCCCTACCATAGTACCACCATGGTTGACCCAGAAACGAGGATGGCGCGTATACACTACATTCGGCACCCAGACCTGGCTGTAATCTGTCTCCCAGTGTCCCTGCTCGGCAACCCACTTCTTCTGGCTACCGCCGTTGGAAGAGGAATTGTTGCTGCCGGAACTCTGCGAATTGCTGGAATTCTGCTTGGAGTCGGAGGAGTTTCCCTTGCTGTCAGACTTCGACGAGTCGGAAGACTTGTTATCCTCTTTCTTGGAGTCATCGGACTTCTGGTCCTTGCCGTCGGATTCTTTCTTCTCCTCGTTCTTGGTTCCAGAGGTTTGCGCCGCCTTTTCTTCGCTTGGCTTCTTTTTGTCTTTATTCTTTACCGCTGTGGCGGCCCTTTCCGTAGAGCCGCTTCCTTGCTTTGCAACGCTGGCACATCCAAGTTGAGGTGCCGAAAGGCACACCAGAAGCGCAACGATAATAGCCTTTGTTCTCACACCGATCTCCCTGTCCATGAAACCGGGCGTTGGACACTAGCCGATATCCAACGCCCGACTCGCTTTTACATCTGCTCGCGGCGCTTCTTCCGGTCGAGGAAGACGCCGGCCGCCACGAGGACGGTACCGCCGATGGCGAACGTCTCGCCGATGAGTCCCGCGCGGTCACCGGTCTGGGCGAGGCTGCCGGGCTGGGCGAGGCTGCCGGGCTTAGCGGTATCCGTGCCGGCGAGGTGCTTCGGGGTGTATGCCGCCTGCTGCTTTGCGACCTCCTCTGCCTCCTGTCGTGCGATCTCATCGGAAAGCTTCTGCTCCGTTGCGATGCGGTCGGACTTCGCCAACTCGTAGGCGGTGAGTGTCGCATCGTAGACGGGCTGGAGCTCGTCCACCGCGGCCTGCTTCTCGTCCAGGATGGCCTTGGCGGGCGCGACCTTGGCACGTGCCTCGACTGCTGCGGCGAAAAGCGCGTTGAGGGCGTCATCCGCGTTCACATCATGGCCGGAAGCGATCGCCGCGCCGGCATCGATGGAGTTCAGCTTCGACAGCTTGGCGTCTGCCAGCGCCTTCGCCTGTTCGGCGGCGGAGACCAGGGACTCGGCGGCGGCGGTATCCGCCTTCGCGGCATCGAGGGCGGCCTTGGTGTCATTGACGGCCTTTACTGCATCCTGCTCGCGCTGCTGTGCCTCTGCGAGCTTCGCGGCAAGACCGGTGAGGATGTCGAGGTTCGACTGTGCGTCATCGAGATCGGTCTGGGAGCCGGTAAGCCTGTCGGCGGCAACGCCGGCGTCGGTCTTTGCGGCATCGACGGCACGCTGGGCATCCGCGAGGGCGCGTGCGGTGGCGTCCGCCTTTTGCTCGGCGGCGGCGAGGACGGTCGCTTTCTCGGTCTGATCGGCTACCGCCGAGTCATGGACGCTCTTTGCTGTATCGAGCGCCTTCTTGGCGTCGGCGACGTCCTGGAAGAACTTCGCGAGATCGGCGTTCGCATCGGCAACGCTCTGCTGCTTGGCAGAGGTGTCGGCCTTTGCGGCATCCAACTTAGATTGTACGGTCGTTACGGCTGCGTTGGCAGCATCAAAAACAACCTGCTTCTGCTGGACGGTCGACTTTGCCGTATCGACTGCCGCGTTGGCGGCATCGAGGTCCGATTTCGCCGCATCAAGCTCGGTCTGGGCATCGGTGACGCCCTGCTGCTTGGCGGCGACATCAGCCTTGGCGGCATCGACGGCACGCTGGGCATCGGTGACGTCCTGCTTCGCGGCATCGACGTCTGCCTGTGCGAAATCCGCTGCGTCCTGCTTCTGCTGGACGGTTGCGGCGGCGCCGGCGGCTGCCTGCTGCTTGGATGCGAGATCGGCCTTGGCTACGTCGAGTGCGCTCTTGGCGTTCTTGAGGCCGTTGATATAGGAGGTCAGCTTTTGCTCGTACTCGTCGACGGAGATGGGGTTCGTGTTCCAACCGGAGCCGGACCAGCCGGAGATCTCTGCGGTGTAGCACTGCGTCTGAAGCCCGGACATGGTGCCCTTGGTGCAGGTTGCCATTCCCATAACGGCGAGTTCGGGATTGATGATGTTCATGTAATGGCCGACGGTGCCGCTACTGCCGTTCTCCCAGTGGCAGTTGTCTGCAATCCAGTGGTTGATTGCGACACCGTTCTTTGCATAGAAATCATAGGCATCCTTGCCGACAAGACCGGTGACTCCATAAAGGGCCTCCGTTGCCTTGTCGAAAAAGCCCTTCTCCTGCTCGATCCACTGCCCACTCGGATCGATTCCGTAATTCCATGCCAGGTTTTCGGCAAAATCATATTGACGGGCATGATCGAGCACAGTGTCACTGTAGTTGGCATCCGCAATGGCTCCGGCGATGAGCTTGTAGGTGACCTGGAGCTCGGACAGGCCGACCGACTTGCGGTAGTCGTTGACGGACTTCATCCACCTGATCGCATTGAGCATGTTATCAAGGGACGTGGCGTCCTTGGAGTTGCCGACTTCGGTCTTTCCGACATATTTGGCGTTCAGGATGATGTTGACTGCGTCATCGGCACCCATGGCACGGAAGAAGCCGATGGCTCCCTGCTTGAGTTGCGCGTCGGCGGAATCGAGTTTCGCCTGTGCCTCGTCGACCTTCTGCTGGGCGGCGGTCACGGCGGCGTCTGCGGTATCCTTTGCGGCCTTGGCGTTCGCGAGCTCTACGTCGGCGGCTGCCTTGGCGGACTCGGCGTCCTTGACAGCCTGCTTCGCGGCATCCAGCTTGGCGACGGCGTCGGCATTCGCCTGCTTGGCCGCATCGAGGCCGGCGTTCGCGACATCGAGAGCGGACTGAGCGGCGTTCACACCGGTTTCGGCATCGGCCGCGGCCTGCTGCTTTACGGAGAGGGCCACCTGGGCATCATTCAGGTCGGCCTGTGCCGTTGCCGCAGCGGACTGTACCTGCTCGAGCTCGGACTCGCACTGGGACTGTGTCGCTTGTGCGGCAGCGAGGGCTGCCTCCGCGTCCGCGACCTTCTGTTTTGCCGCATCGTACTCCGGGCCGCTCGCGCCTGCCTCCGCTGCGGCGAGGTCTGCTTTCGCCTTCTCGTAGGCGGCGCTGGCGGCTGCGGCCTTCGCATCCGCCGCGTCCTTGTTCTGCCTGGCTGCAGTGAGGACAGAATCGGCGGAATCCTTTGCAGACTGGGCCGCAACCAGCTTGGACTGGGCATCGGCAAGCGTCGCGTTGGCGTTGGCGAGGCCGGCCTGTGCCCTTTCCACGGCAGCCTGGGCGTCGCGCACGGCCTGTTCGGCGGCACTGATTGCCTCCGGGGTGGCGCTTACGGCATCTGCCTTGGCCTTATCGAGGGCGTCCTTGGCATCCTGGGCCGCCTTGAGGGCGGACTGGTACGCTTCGTCCTTCTCGGACGCATCCGCCTTGGCGTCTGCGAGACCCGCCTTCGCCTGCTCGAGGTCCTTGCCGGCGGCATCGGCGGCGTCCTTGCCCTCTGCGACCTGACGGGCGTACTCGTCCATTGCCGCTCGGTCAGCTGCCGTACCGGCGTTGACTGCAGAATCGTAGGATGCCTTGGCCTGGTCGCGGGCGGAAGCCGCCTCGTTGTAGGGACCGGCGGCCTCATCGTAGGCTGCCTTGGCGGCGTCCTCCTTCGCCTTCGCCTCGTTGACTGCCTTCTGCAGGTCCGCGATGGTCTGTGCGGCGGATTTCGCGCCGGTACCGGATGCCGCGCCGGCGTGGGCGGCGATCGGCGACATCACGGCGGGGTGCTGTGTGCCCCCGTCACCGGTCTGGGCGAATGCCGTGAACGGTGAGATGAGGCTCGATCCGGTCATGGCGGCCATGGTCGCCGCGGTGACGGTCAGACGCGCGATCCCCTTCGGGGCGTGAATCTTTTTGCTTGGCAGTGCGGCGAAGTGATCGCCACCGGCAGCGAAATGCTTTCCCTGAGTCATTGTGCTGTTCCATTCCTTTTCCGTGCCCTATCCGACTGGGCATCAGAGTGCTTTCCAATAGAGATAATTATGCGCCTTAACTGGGATTGTTGTATATAGTCCGTTGGCTTTTATACAACAATCCATGACTCTTTTTGTCATGGATATCTCGCCGCTACAACGATCCTTTGGTCTACGCTGCAAAGAATTAAGATCAAAGTCTGGTTACTCTCAAGTACAATTTGCGAATCGCATCGGCATGGACAGGTCTTACTACGCCTCGATAGAGGTCGGACGAAGAAATGTCAGTCTTTCTAACCTCTGTAAAATTGCTAACGGATTCGACATGACAATCGCTGCACTCATGACTGGTGTGACTGAGAAAACGGATTAGTCCATCAATCAATCAATCAGCGAACGCAGTGAGCGAATCAATCGACGGCACAGCCGGCGGCAAGGACACGGTACGTGGCCGCGCAGCGAGCTTCGCGAGCGAAGAGGACGGCATCGCCGTCCCTATATCTTTATAGTATATTTCTCTATTAATTGGTTTCACCAAAATGGGTATAGCTCAAGCTTCTGAACAGGCATTTTTATCAAAAACTCAAAGCAGCCGAATCATCAAAATGGTGAAATTTTTTACCCAAATTGAGGAAGCGCTTCACCAAAATGGAACCGACTAACGGCTGTTGAAAACTTTTTATCCCCAAAATGGTGATTTCCTGTTTTCAGTGGAAAACTCGGTAAGTTAAATTATTTACTTACCAGATTTACAAACAAAAGCAGTTCTTAACCCTAAAACCAGAACAGGTCAGAAGCAAAATTAACTCCTGACCTGCGATTTTTCTGGTGCCCCCGGGCGGATTCGAACCGTCGACACCCGCTTTAGGAGAGCGGTGCTCTATCCCCTGAGCTACGGAGGCATGTTGTACTAGTGTAGCAGATTTACGCCGTTGTAATACAGCGTATAGCCACTCTTCGAAGTTGCAGTGGAACAGCCCTCCGGAAAGTGTGTCCCACTATCCAGGCAAATTCTGGGTCAAACTTTCCCAATGGGACCTCGCTGGAAACTGTGTCCCAGAATTTCGGCTCGAAACGGGACCCAGTTTCCCAAACGACCCCGTTCCGGAAACTACATCCCGGAATCGGCGCTCGAACTGGGATGCACTTTCCCGATCGAGCCCCATGGGAAACTGCGTCCCACTTGGGGGGCGCTCTTTAATGACTAGTTGCCTTTGTGGAAGAGGTTTTTGATAACGGAGGGGATGCTCTTGGCGCCCTTGGCCGTCACATCGATAAAGTCGGGCGAACGCACAAGCTTATCCTCGTCGACGTACTTGCGGACCGCGCGCAACGTCTCTTTGTCGTCGCGCGTCGAAAACGTAAAGTGACCGTTGTCCTTGGTGAAGATGGCAAAACGCGTGATCTTCTTGGTGCCGCGTAAAACCTCGGCGGCAATATAGTCGACCTCGTCCCACGGGATTTGAATATAATCCTCGGGATTGCGCTCGTTGTAATACTCGAACGCCTTATTGCCCACCATCACGTTACCGTGGCTGGTAAGCCCCATCAGGCAGGTTGCCGGCGTTGCCAGATCGACCGTGCTGTTCTGAGATTGCGCCATGCGCACCTCGCCCTCCAAATAAAACAATCGGACCGCATCCAGTGTACCCACCGGGTGCGGTCCGTTTCAATGGCTCAAAAGCCCTTGCCTAGCAATTCTCGGTCTTAAGCCGAAACGTGCTTACATGAAGCCGCAGACGCGACCGATGATGCCGATGGCGAAGAGAGCCAGGATGATGACGATCGGGCTGACCTTCTTCTTGAGGAGCTTGCAGACCAGCAGGGTCAGGCACACGGCGGCAAGGCCGGGGATGAGCTGATCGAGGTTGGCCTGAAGCGTGGTGACCTTCACCTGATCAAGGGCGTTAGCACCGATGGAGTTATACATCGTCAGTGCTTCCTTGACACCCTCAGAACCAGAGGGCAGGTTAGCCCAGTCGATAAAGGCGCCAGCAGACTGCGTGACCTTGGAGACGACCGGGGTGAAGGAGATGGACACCCAGCGCTCGACCAGGGCGCCGATGATGAACATACCCAGGATGGAAGCACCCTCGGTGACCTTGCCCATCAGACCGCCGGAGAGGTCCTTGGCGATGGAGGAGCCGACCTTGTAGCCAAACTCCTGCGTGTACCACAGGAAGGCGTAACGGATGATGTTCCACGCGAAGAAGAACAGCAGCGGACCGGCAATGCTGCCGGACAGGGCCAGGGAAGCGCCCAGAGCGCCCAGAATCGGGCGAAGGGTGAACCAGAAGGCGGGGTCGCCGACGCCGGCGAGCGGGCCCATCATACCGACCTTGACGCCCTGAATGGCGACGTCGTCAATCGGAGCACCGTTGGCGCGCTCCTCCTCGAGAGCGAGGGTAACGCCAATGACGGGGGCGGAAACATAGGGGTGGGTGTTATAGAACTCCAGGTGGCGCTTAAGAGCGGCAATCTGGTCATCCTTGCTGGTGTAGAGCTTCTTGATCGCAGGGATCATTGCGAAGCACCAGCCGCCGTTCTGCATACGCTCGTAGTTCCACGAGCCCTGAAGGAACTGATGACGGAAGCAAACCTTCTTACGGTCAGCCTTGGTGAGCTGAATCTTGTTCTCTGCCATATGTATCACTCCCCTCCTACTCGTAATCGTTCAGAATGTCGCCGAGTGGGTCGCCGGAGCCACCGCCCATGCCGCCACCCTGCTTGGCCAGATCCTTAAGGCCAAGGTAGATGAGGGCAAGGGAGATGCCGATGAGGCCAAGGGCGATAAGCGTGAGCTGAGGGATGGCAGCAAGGACAAAGCCGAGGATGAAGAACGGCCAGGTCTCCTTGGTGGCCATCATGTTGATGACCATGGCGTAACCGACGGAAGCGACCATGCCGCCGCCGACAGCCATGCCGCCGGACAGCCAGTCGGGCATAGCGTTAAGCGCGTTGGTAACGGCCTCGGCCGGGATGATGCACAGAAGCACTGCCGGAATGGCGATACGAAGGCCCTGCATAAGGATGGCAATGTACTGCCAGCGCTCGATGCCGGCGAAGTCGCCCTTCTCGGCGCAACCGTCCATGGCGTGAGCGATAGCGGTAGCCAGGGTACGGCAGATCATGGTCAGGAACAGACCAGCGACCGACAGCGGGACGGCGACGGCGATAGCGGCGGTAACGGCCTTGGCCGAATCGGTGGCGCCACCGTTGAGGGCGAGCACCATGATGATCGAAGAAGCGACCGAGGCCAGAGCGGCGTCAGGCGCGACAGCGGCGCCGACGTTAGCCCAGCCAAGGGCCATCATCTGGAGCGAGCCGCCCAGGAGGATGCCCTCCTGAAGGTGACCGGTTACGAGACCGATAAGCGTGCATGCCACGAGCGGCTGATGGAACTGGAACTCATCCAGAATGCCTTCCATACCGGCAAGCAACGCGACAATCGCAACAAGCAGAATAGTGATTGCAGACATGTATCGGACCCTCCTTTACTATGCTTGAGCGGCCAGTTCGGCCTTAGCTTTCTTCAACATGGCGTCGAGATCCTCGGAGGAATCCGAAGGAACCTTGCGGACCTCGAACTTGACGCCCTTGGCCTTGAGGGCCTCGAGAGTCTTAACGTCGTCATCGCCCATGGCGACGGCGTTGGTGACGACGACCTTGCCCTTGGAGTGAGCCATGGAACCGATGTTGACTTCCTTGATGTCGACGCCGGCCTCGATGGCCTTGAGCAGATCCTGCGGGTTCTCGAAGAGCAGCATGGCCTTGGTGTCACCAAAGCGCGTGTCCTTGACGACCTCGGCCATCTTCTTGATGGGCACGACGTTGGCATGGACTCCCGGAGGGGCAGCCTGCTCGATCATGGTCTTGCGGAGCTCGTCGTGAGCAACGCCGTCGGAAACCACGATGATGCGGTTGGGGTTGATCTGCTTGGTCCACGTGGTGGCCACCTGACCATGAAGCAGACGGGTGTCGATACGGACGTGGGCAATCTTGATGTGCCCGTCGCCGATGACCGTTCCCGGAGGGATGGCGCCTGCAGGAGCAGCGGCGGCCGCAGCCGGCTTCTTCTCCTCGGGCTCCAGAGACTCGGGCTTGACGCGCACGCCAGCCTTAGCCTCAGTCACGAGATGTTTTGCGATCGCATGTGCAGTGTTCTTTGCGTCAAAGCGCTGCGAATATGCCTCGATGAGCATAGGCAGGTTGACACCGGTGACGATAGCCCAGGAATCGTGGCCCTCGATGAGCCCGCTGATCTGGTTGAACGGCGTGCCGCCCCACAGATCAACGAGGAAGAGCACCTGCTCCTGGTCCTCGAAGGAAGCGACTGCTTCCTCGACCTTGGCACGGAAATCGTCGGGGCCCATGCTCGGCTCGAGCGAGACCACGGCAACAGACGGCTGATCGCCAAAGACCATCGAGCCCGTCTGCTTGATTCCAGCTGCCAAGTCCCCGTGGCTAGCAAGAACAATACTTACCATCACATAACCTCCTTTTTGTCTACGTATTTCCTACACGACATGAAAGGAGTATACCTGTTTGGATTGTGGAATTATAGCTAAAATCGCAAAAGGTTGGATTATTTGTTTAAACGTCTATGTTTGTTACAAATTGATTACGTTGCTGGCTTATAGCTCATTGCCTGTTAAAACGTGATTTGCTGATTGCTTTCAAAGACATATAAAGGTGCACCGTTCGTTAAGACCGCTTTTAGGTGAATCCCAATGCGTCTGCGTGCCACCATTTTGTTTAAACAGACATGACTTGACTAACCGAAGCAAGTATGTTTAGAACTCTAGCCCATGTAGACATTAGATGTTAGGCGATGTGGAGGGGGTTGGCGGCGTCGACGGCATCGGGGGCGTCGGAGAGGCCGTCAGGAGCAGCGTCTGCCGGGTCCTCGTCGGGGGTCTCGATCTGTTTGATCATTACCTCTTGGCCCTGCAGCAAATAGGTCTCGCCGCTACCGCAATGGGGACAGGTCTTGCCGTGCTCGACCGTCGCGTAGTCGCGGCCGCACGCCTCGCAATGTGTCACGGCCTCGACGGGCTCCACGATAAGCTCCGCGCCCTGCGCGATAGGCTTTTTATCTGCTGCCCAGCGCCAAGCGTCGAGCAGCAAGTCGGGAACGACGCCCGAGACCTCGCCCAACAGCAACGTCACGCTCGAAACGCGACGCACGCCATGAGCGCGCGCCACATTCTCAACATCGCGAATGATGTGATAGACGATTCCGAGCTCGTGCACTTTTAATTCCTTCCGCCGTTCTACCGAACGGCGGTCGGCTTGACGCTGCGCGAGCCCCAGACGGGCGATCTGCCTTTCAATCGTCGGGCATGGGCAAAAGCCCTATGCCCTCCTCTTTCAAGGCACCTCGCCACGCCTGGGACTCGCTCGCTGTCCAACCGCTCTCTGCGCCGTTCTCCTGCTTGTTGCGTTTCTTACTTCTTCCCGAATTTGATCTTGATGGCGCGCTTGAGCGCGTACTTGCCCAGGCTTGGAAGCTTTTGCTCGTATTTGACCATCGTGGAGCACTCGGGGCGGTCGCGATCCAGATGGATGGCGTCAAACGCGCACTTGGTGGTGCACAGGCCGCAGCCGATGCACTTGTTGGGGTCGACGATCGAGGCGCCGCAGCCCAAGCAGCGGGCGGTCTCGGCGCGCACCTGCTCCTCGGTAAAGGTCTCAACATACTCGCTAAACGGCGCAGCCTTCTCGCGTTCGCGGTCCACGTGGGCAACCTCGCGGCTCGCGTTGTCGTAGCTTCCGATCACGACATCGTCGCGGTCGAGCGCGGTGTAGCGGCGCTGGTTGCGGCCGATGGTGAGCGTGGAGCCCGGCTGCACAAAGCGATGGATGGACACCGCGGCCTCGTGACCGGCGGCGATAGCGTCGATGGCAAAGCTGGGACCAGTGTAGACGTCACCACCCACAAAGATGTCGGGTTCGGCGGTCTGGTAGGTCTGGGGATCGGCAAGGGCACCCTGACCGCGGCCAAGCTCCACCTGGGAACCAGCTAGCAGGTCACCCCACACAATGGACTGGCCAATCGACATGACGACACGGTCGGCATCGACACGGCGCAGATCGTTCTCGTCGTACTCGGGCGCAAACCGGCCCTCGTCGTCAAAGACACGCGTGCAGCGCTTGAAGGTGATACCGCACACGCGACCGACCTCGTCCAGGTGAACCTCCTTGGGGCCCCAGCCGCAGCTGATGTGAGCGCCGTCCTCAACGGCCTCGCGACGCTCCTCCTCGCTGGCGGGCATCTGGGCCTCGCCCTCCAGACAGAACATCTCAACATGCTCAGAGCCCAGACGGCAGGCGTTGCGGGCAACGTCGATGGCCACGTTGCCGCCGCCCACCACAATGGTGCGGCCGGACAGGGTATCGATCTTGCCGCTGTTAACCTCGCGAAGGAAGTCGACGGCCACGGTCACGTCCTCGGCATCCTCGCCCGGAATGCCGGCAAGGCGGCCGCCCTGGCAGCCAATGGCAACGTAGAAGGCCTTGAAGCCCTGCGCGCGCAGCTCGTCGAGCGTCACGTCTCGACCGACTTCCACGCCATAGCGGAACTCGGCACCCATCAGGCGAATGACCTCGACCTCGGTCTCAATGACGTCCTTCTGCAGCTTAAAGCTGGGAATGCCGTAGGTGAGCATGCCGCCCGGGCGCTCGTTTTTCTCGAACACGACGGGCTTGTAGCCCTTCTCGGCAAGATAGAAAGCACAGGACAGGCCAGCCGGGCCGGCACCGATGATGGCAATCTTCTGATCGAAGCCGCCAGCGCGCGTCGGGGTCACCACAGGTGGGACATAGCGGGTCGCGGCGTCCAGATCGCGCTGGGCGATAAACTTCTTGACCTCGTCGATAGCCACGGCGGCGTCCACACGGCCGCGGGTGCAGGCATCCTCGCAGCGGCGGTTGCACACACGGCCGCAGATAGCGGGCAGCGGGTTCTCGCGCTTAATGAGTGCTAGGGCCTCGTCATAGCGACCCTGAGCCGCAAGCTTCAGATAGCCCTGAACGGCAACGTGCGCGGGGCAGGCCGTCTTGCAGGGAGCGGTGCCGGACTCATGCGTCTCGATGCGGTTGTCGTTGCGGTAGTTGGGCGACCACTTGGTGTGGTCCCACTTGGTGGCGTCGGGCAGCTCCTGGCGCGGATACTCGGGCACCTGTCCGCCGGCCTTTTTGCTGCAGAGCTTCTGGCCGAGCTTGGCGGCGCCGGCCGGGCACACCTCAACGCAGCGACCGCAGGCCACGCACTTGTCCTTCTCGACCTTGGCGACATAGGCCGAGCGCGACAGGTTGGGCGTGTTGAACAGCTGCGAGGTGCGCAGGGCGTAGCACACGTTGACGTTGCAGTTGCAGATGGCGAAGATCTTGTTCTCGCCGTCGATATTGGTGATCTGGTGCACAAAGCCGTTGTCCTCGGCCTGGCGCAGGATGTCGTAAACCTCGTCGCGCGTCACGTAATGGCCGCGGTCGGTCTCAACCACATAGTCGGCCATATCGCCCACGGCAATGCACCAGTCGGCGGGGTCGTCGGCGCAGCCCTCGCCCATCACGCGACGGCTCGCGCGGCAGCTGCAGGTGCTGGCGGCATATTTGCCATCGTATTTGTCGAGCCAATGCTCGATATGCTCGATCGGCACCGACGTGCTCGCGGCATCGATAGCCTTCTCGACCGGAATGACATGCATGCCGATGCCGGCGCCACCGGGCGGCACCATCGGCGTGGCCTTGGACAGCGGTCCCTTGGACGCCTGCTCAAAGAACTTGGCATAGACCGGATGCTCCTCGAGCTGGCTCACGCGCATGTTGAGAAACTCAGCGGAACCCGGCACCAGCATGGGCAGCACCCACTGCTTGGCGCGCTCGGGGTTTTCCCAGTTGTACTCGAGCAGACCCGTGTAGCTCATGTCGTCGAGCATCTTCTCGATATCGGCTTCGGGCATGCCGGTGAGCTTGACCATCTCGGGCAGCGTATAGGGACGGCGCATCTTCATCTTGCAGAGCACTTCGGCCTGCTCGTCAGTCGCGGCCTCGGCAAACGACCAGTACTCGTAGCCCAGCAGCTCATCGCGATGCAGCAGACGGTTGGTGCAGTGCTCGCACAGCTTGACGATGGCCTCGCGCGGATGCTCCGGCAGCGGCGGCACGAACTCCGAACCGATGTCGGGCTCGGTGTAGCTAATCCCCGGTCCGTTGAGAATCATGGTTGTCCCTTCTCTTGCCACAGCCCGGCGAGACCGCGGCACCCCTCTTTTTTGCAGGCCGGGCATGCCCCCATGCCGTTCACCCGCCATTAGTTGACATTGTGTCAAAAACAGTATTGACGAACCGTCAACAATATTCAAGACTGTTAGGCGAACGGTCAGGCTCAAACGGATGAAAGGCGGCAAACGCATGGGCAACAACACAGCAGATACCTCTGCGGTCAATGCCGTCCCCGCATCCGATAGCGCGGCAAAGCGCCTGACGGGCGACGAACGCCGTCGCGAGATCCTCGATGCCGTGCGCACCGTAAGCTCCGAGCTGGGCGTGTCCCACCTATCGGTATCGGCCGTGACCAAGCGAGCCGGCTGCACGCGTTCATTGTTCTACCATTACTTCGCCGACATGGACGCCGCCGTCACCGCCGTCATGGACGAGGCAATTGACGGTTTTATCTCCGAGCTCGAGCAGTGGAATGCCAACCGCATCGTCGGTGATATTGAGGGCGCGCTCGACACCGTCGCCCCGCTCTTTAAGCGCCTGGTCGCCAGCGGCCACGAGCTGCCGAGTACCCTGACCTCGAGCAGCGGCGCGCTCTACGGCGGCTTTCTGCACAACGTGGTTCAGCGCGTGGCTCAGTACATCTGCGACACCACCGTGGTTGATTTTGTCACCCATCACGAGCTGCGCATCGACCATGTCTACGAAACGTTCTACACCCTCATCATGGGTCTTTTGATGTATATCCGCACGCACCCCGATGTGCCCGACGAGACGGTCAAGGAAATCATCGCCTCGACGCTCCACATCGAGGGCTATACCGCCAAGTATCCGGAGCGCAAGCCCCAGAACTGACGACATTTGGCCAAACTGTCCGCGATCAGAAGAGGGGCCGCGGGCGTGTGAAAGGAGAGCAGCATGCTGTTCGATGTTTGGGGTAGCGATACCCTTATCCACTGGGCCGGCTGGGCCATGGTCTTTATTGGCCTGATCGTGCTCAACGAGGTCGGCCGCCGCACCAAGCTCGGCGCGGCCATCATCTTTGGCGTGGCTCCGCTGGCCATGACCATCTACTGCGTCGCCATCGCCGTGGGCGTTTCGCAGGGTGCCGAGTGGGCGCTCACCAACCCCACCCATGTGTACCAGAACAGCTGGTTCCACTACGCCAAGGTATACGCGGCGCTCGCCGGTTGCTGGGGCTTCATTGCCATTAAGTACCAGTGGGGAAAGATCGGCAAGGCGCATTGGTTCCGCGCATGGCCGTTTGTGATCGTCGCCATCAACATCATGATCGCCGTCGTGTCCGACTTCGAGAGCGCCTATCACTTCTTTGTCCTGGGCGAGTCCACCTGGGTCACCTCCGAAGGTGCCACGCAGCTGGCCGGCTGGAACAACGTGTTCAACGGCATCGCCGGTATCATCAACATCTTCTGCATGACCGGTTGGTGGAGCGTCTACGCCTCCGAGGATCAGACCGACATGCTGTGGCCCGATATGACCTGGGTCTACATCATCGCCTACGATATCTGGAACTTCTGCTACACCTACAACTGCCTGCCCACCCACTCCTGGTTCTGCGGCTTTGCGCTGCTGCTGGCGCCCACCGTCGCCGCCTTTATCTGGAACAAGGGCGGCTGGATCCAGAACCGCGCCTTTACGCTGGCCATTTGGTGCATGTTTGCCCAGGTGTTCCCCTACTTCCAGGAGGAGTCCATCTTTGTGACCCACTCCACGCTCGACCCCGGCGCCGCCACCGCGGTCTCGATTGCCGCGCTGGTCGCCAACGTCGCCGCGATCATCTACATCGCCTACCGCGCCAAGAAGCTCGGCCGCAATCCCTACAAGCAGGATGTCTTTGAGGGCACCAGCGATTGGGAGAAGGCCACCGCTCGTCGCGCCAAGGTCGATTACGCGCACGCCGAGTAACGTGCCTGGCGCAGACATCGCTTGAGCGCGAAGCAGCATAGCCGGCTCCGCGCAACTCAACGCATTGCAGAGCCCCCGGAATGTGATTCGTTCGCGTTCCGGGGGCCTTTTGCTGCCGCGAGGATGCGGCCGAACGATGCGCTCAGGTTAAATCAAATCTTATATTTCATACGCGCTTTATATGGCTCCATTTTTGGGTACAGTGTTGAGCCGATATTGAGCTTGGGGGATATATGAAAGATGAGACGATGGGCCAAGAGGATGCGGCCCAAGATGCAGAAGCGTGTGCCGAGGCCCTGGAGAGCCTAGACCAGATCGCACTGGCCGAGATTGCGTTTGACGATTCGAGCGTTGATGTGCGGGATGAGCCGAAAATCGAGGCGGAGCCCGATGATCAGGATGCAAAAGACGATGGCGCCGCGCCCACCGAGGACGAGGCGGGGCACGAGGAATCCGAATGCGAGGCCGACGACCAGCCCGAATCCGACACGAGCGAGGAAACCATCTTGCTCGACAGCTTGCCGGCCGAAGATTCGCTGACCCGCGAGCTTCCCGGCCTGGGCTCCGCGCCTGCCGTGGACGAGACCATCGCCATGGGCGATATTCCCCTACCGTCTGTTCCTTCGGCACGCGAAGCCGAGGTTCGTCATCGTAAGATGCCGCCCAAGCGCCGCAACCTGATGGTTGCCGGCGTTGTGGCCGTCGCGCTCGTCGCCGGCGGCGCAGGCTATGCTGCCTGGAACGGATATCAGCAAGAGCAGGCTGCCGCTGTCGCCGCCAGTGCACACACGATGATGTCGGTGCAGATTGGCGTGCATGCCGCAGGGCTCGACTGCTCAACCGGCTCCAAGATTCCCGTACAGGTGAGCGGGCAGGATTCCGACGGTTCTTCCGTGAGCGAAACGCTCTACGTTGACGAGCATGGTCGCGGCATTAAGCTGCTGCCCGGCGATTACACGCTCTCCATTGCTGGATCCCCCATCGCGGAAGACGGCACCATCTACACTGTCCCGACTACCAAGGCGCAGGTCACCATTAAGAGCGATGGGCAGGATTTGAGTGCCCAGGCCACCTTTAAGCTCAAGGTGCCTTCGGCCGACACGGTAACTGACGACCAGATCGATACCGCCGCCAAGTATGCCGAGGAAGGCGGGGTGAATTCCGCCGCGGTCGCAAAGGTGCTCCAGCAGGCGGCAACCGCGCGACGCGACGCCGCAACCAACGCCGTGAGCTCCCGCAAGGCGCAGGCGGCCCGCGACGCCGATGCTCGACATAAAGCAACGGACCTGTATCAGCTCGATATTCCCGTTGAGTGGTACGGCAAAGTCGCGACTTGGCAAAACGGCAGCACGCTGTGCATCTATCTTGCCGGCGACAGCGATACGCCGATTGTGACGCTCGTCGCGGTGCGCGACGGCGAGACCTTTACCCCCGACGACGGCGATACGGTTTTGGGCACGGTCAGCCTAGGCAACGGCTACACCGTCTATGCGAGCGGTCCTGTCTATCCGTATGTGATCCCGCAAACCATCAACGGGCGCACGCAGAGCCCCGTGTCGACCTACCCCATGGATACGGCGATTGAGCTTGTCGAGCTCACGACCGGCAACCGCTACACCTATAGCCAGATCAAGAACGTGCTGGTCGGCAAAGACGGCAAGGCCGACGCCGCCACCAAGCTCGAATGCGACTACCTCGCCCAGATTCTGATGCCGAGCATCAAAGCCCAAGACTAGCCGGGCGCATCATGGTGCTCCCCAACCGTGATAAAGGGGCCAGGAGGTCCTGGCCCCACAGATCCGTAGATGATTAGGCAAGGAGCCACTTCCATGCGGGAACAACGTGTACCACACCGTGCTCGCATGGAATATCGGCCTGCTCATCCATGGTAACGATTGCCGACTCGCCAAGATCGAACTGGGCCATCGAGGCATCAAGCGCGGCAATTTCGCGCTCGCGCGTTTTCTCACTTGCCATATCCACACTCACCTGAATCAGGCTATAAGCCCGCATGAGAAGTGCGTCCCCAGCCACAAAGTCCACCTCATGGTTTTTGCTCTTCTCTTTGATCAGCAAGCGGCAGACCGATCCGACCCTCACCGCGGGAGTCCTTCTTCTAAGCGCGTTGAACACTGCGGTCTCGAGCCTCTGGCCCTGGTCCAATGCCGATGCGGGAGAGAATGCTCCAAACATCGCAGGATCGACAGCGTAGACCTTAGACGCAGACCGCATGTTATTTGCCAGTGAACGCGTGAACTCCGGCACGGAGAACAGCAGGTAGGCATCCTCATAATACTCAAGTAAGTCGCTGAGCGAATTACGACTGACGGGTATCTGCCTGCTCTTGAACTCGTTGTACACTTTGTTCACCGACAGCTCTCGTCCCGAAGATGCCATACACCGCGTCAGGAACAGAGATGCCAGGCGAGGGTTCTTGACGTCGTAACGTTCAACGACGTCCATGGCGACCGTTCGCGAAGCATATTCCTGTAGCAGCTGAATCGCGTCTGCGGGCGTCTGCTCAAGTGTCGCGATGAATCCCCCTCGTTCAAGATATCCGATCAGATGATGTCGAAGCAGCGCCGCATCGCTTGGGGAAAAGGTCGCATCTGGCTCGAAAACGCTCCCCGTCTTATATCGAACGTATTCCGAAAAACTCAACGGAAAAAGCTCTCGTATAAGAGAACGACCCCTGAACTCGCTCTTAAGTTCTGAGGACAGCATCTTAGAAGAGGATCCCGTCACATAGACGGTCGCTTTCTCCGTATCGACTACACGCCGCAGAAACGCACCCCATTCGGGAATTTCCTGGATCTCGTCAAAGAAAATGTAAGCGCCCTCGGTTCGAGCAGCAGGATGCAGCGCATAGAACGTGTCAAGCACGTCCGCCAGCAGCGATGGCTCATACGGGCGCAAGCGCTCGTCCTCAATATTAAAGTAAAGCATCCGGTCAAGCTCGACGCCCCGGCCCTGAAGCCGCCGCATCTCCTGATACAGGCGATACGTCTTTCCACAACGGCGGGCCCCCACAACCACATTTACGATGTTGTCGCGCTTTGGCTCCTGTGGGTTTCCCAGATCAAGGTCTCGCTCAAAGACCTGCGGAACCCCCTGCTGTTCAAAGTCCTTTATTTTCTGGGCGATCAAGTCGTTGAATGCCATGATTCTCCAATCTTGCTCTCTAGCTAATCAAAATTATACTGATTCTTGATTAATTAGAGAGCAAGATTGTGTGTAGCTTGATTAACACTTAAGCAAGTTTTTCACTATTATTGCTCCGAAGGATATCGAGTGGCTAAGAGGACAACCGAGCTCGAATGCGACTCCCCGAGCAGTCAATTTGGGACGGGGCTTTTATGACTACCCTCCCCCTGTAGAAAAATCCCCAACGCAGTTGCGGTGAAATAGGGACTGTTTTTGCTGGTCAAACCACAAAACAGTCCCTATTTCACCGCAACTTATTGGAAACTTTTTGGGATGGCACTCAGCGCCACGGGTCGGCTTCGAACATCGGCTCGCGCTCGGGGCGGCGATCGCTGTAGGGATCGTAGCCGTCGTCGTCCTCGTTCTCGGCACGGATGTAGGGGTCGCGCGGCTTGGGCGCCGGCTTAGGCGCAGGCTTGGGTGCGGCGGGTGCGGCATCGGTCGCCGGCGCGCTTGTCTTGTTCTTGTCTATCATCTGCATATCTCCTTGCCATGCAATCGTGCTCGACATCATCGATTGTCGCACGAAAAAGGGCGGCGGACCCAATTGGATCCGCCGCCCTTGGCGTTTAGAAACGGCTGGCAGATTTTAAGGCATGTCCCAAAAATCTACTCGGCATCGGGGACCTCGTAGGTGGCCGCCGGCGTGTTATCGCACACGACGGTAAAGCCGCCGTCCTTATCGACATCGACCGTCACCTGATCGCCCTCGCGCACCGTGCCGTCGATGATGGCGGCGGCGATAGCGTCCACGACCTCGCGCTGGACCAGACGCTTGAGCGGACGGGCGCCAAAGACCGGGTCCAGGCCGCCCACGGCGAGCATCTGCTTGGCCGCCGGGGTGATGGCAAGCGTCATGCGCTCCTTGGCCAGACGCGCGCGGACGTCGGCAAGCTGGATGTCGACGATCTTCTCGATCTGCGCCATGCCGAGCGGATGGAACACCACGATGTCGTCGATACGGTTGAGGAACTCGGGGCGGAAGGTCTGAGCCATGGCAGCGTCGACCTGATGGCGCATCTCCTCCTCGTCCTTACCGGACAGATCGGCGATGGCTTTGGAGCCCACGTTGGACGTCATGATGATAATCGTGTTCTTGAAGGACACCTGGCGACCCTGGCCATCGGTCAGACGGCCGTCGTCGAGCACCTGCAACAGCACGTTAAAGACATCCGGATGGGCCTTCTCCATCTCGTCGAGCAAGATCACGGAGTAGGGACGACGGCGCACGGCCTCGGTGAGCTGGCCGCCCTCGTCGTAACCCACGTATCCCGGGGGCGCACCGATCAGACGCTGGACGCTGAACTTCTCCATGTACTCGGACATATCGATACGCACGAGCGCGCGCTCGTCGTCGAACAGGCACTCGGCAAGCGCCTTGGCGAGCTCGGTCTTGCCCACGCCAGTGGGGCCCAGGAAGAAGAAGCTGCCGATGGGCTTGTCCGGATCGGAGAGGCCCGCACGGCTGCGACGCACAGCCGCGGCGACGGCGGAGACGGCCTCGTCCTGACCGATGACGCGCTTATGCAGCTCGCCCTCCAGGCCCTTCAGCTTGTCGAGCTCGCCCTGCATCATCTTGGACACGGGCACGCCGGTCCAGGCACTCACGACCTCGGCGATCTCGTCGGAGGTCACCTGCTCGTTGAGGCCCTCGCCGTCCTGCTGCTTTTGTGCCTCGAGCGCAGCCTCGGAATCCTGAATCTGCTGCTGCAGGCCCGGAATCACGGAGAAGCGCAGCTCGGACGCACGGCCCAGGTCGCCGTTGCGCGTTGCACGCTCCTCTTCGCTCTTGGCCTCGTCAAGCTGGCCCTTAAGCTCCTGCACGTGGTCGATGGCGTTCTTTTGGTTGAGCCAGCCGGCCTTTTGCACGTTGAGCTTTTCCTGGACCTCGGCGATCTCCTGACGTAGGGCCTCCAGACGCTCCTTGGAGGCGTCATCGGTCTCCTTCATGAGTGCCTGCTCCTCGATCTGCAGCTGGGTGAGCTGACGCGTGGTGGCGTCGATCTCGACCGGCATGCTGTCGAGCTCCATGCGCAGGCGGCTTGCGGCCTCATCGACCAGGTCGATGGCCTTGTCGGGCAGGAAACGGTCGGCGATGTAGCGATCGGAGAGGTCGGCAGCCGCCACGAGCGCGCTATCGGTGATATGCACGCCGTGGAAGATCTCGTACTTCTCCTTGAGGCCACGCAGGATCGAGATGGTGTCCTCGACGGTAGGCTCGCTCACCATAACGGTCTGGAAACGACGCGCGAGCGCCGCGTCCTTCTCGATGTACTTGCGGTACTCGTCAAGCGTGGTCGCGCCGATCGCGTGCAGGTCGCCACGGGCGAGTGCGGGCTTCAGGATGTTGCCGGCGTCCATGGAGCCCTCGGTGGCACCCGCGCCCACGATGGTGTGGAGCTCATCGATGAACAGGATGACCTTGCCCTCGGACTTCTGTACCTCCTTGAGCACGGCCTTCAAGCGGTCCTCGAACTCACCACGGTACTTGGCACCGGCGACCAGCGCGCTCATGTCGAGCTCGATGAGGTCGCGATCGCGCAGCGTGCTCGGCACGTCGCCGGCCACGATACGCTGGGCGATGCCCTCGACGATGGCCGTCTTGCCGACGCCCGGCTCACCGATGAGCACGGGGTTGTTCTTGGTGCGACGGGACAGGACCTGGATGGTACGACGAATCTCGTCGGTACGGCCGATGAC
The DNA here is from genome assembly GCF_018785245.1 of Collinsella aerofaciens. GTDB lineage: Bacteria > Actinomycetota > Coriobacteriia > Coriobacteriales > Coriobacteriaceae > Collinsella > Collinsella aerofaciens_AD. The sequence goes on from NZ_WQPL01000022.1 coordinate 104,958, forward strand.
CGGGTCGAGCTTGCCGGCGCGGGCAAGGTCGCAGATATTGCGGCCGTACTGTTCCAGTGCCTCAAACTGGGTCTTGTCCTCGGCAGACGTCACGCGGTCATCGCCACGCAGCTCCTCGTAGACCTGCTCGATGCGCTCCTTGGTCACGCCGGCATCGCGCAGCACACGGCCCGCCTCGCCCTTGTCCTCGGCAAGTGCCATCAGCAGATGCTCGGTCACCACAAAGCTGTCGCCCATCTTGGTGGCCTTCTTCTCGGCCTTTTCGATGACACGGACGAGCTCGTTAGACAGACCCATCTGCTGACCCTCGCCCGAAACCTTGGGCGCGTGGTCGATGGCATCCTGTGTGGAGCGTGCGAGCTGAGCCGGGTCGGCACCGATGCGCTCTATGATCACGGAGATATTGCGCTCGCCGGCACCGAGCAGGGCGGACAGCAGGTGAATCGGCTCTACCGCGCCGGCCTGCGCGTCGGCAGCCGTGCTCATGGCGGTCTGCAGCGCCTCGCGCGACGTCATTGCTAGCTTATCGATTCTCATGGAATCACCTCTCTTGGGGCGGCCGCCCTACGGGGCGGCTTCACGTTGTTCGAGAAGTATTGTTGCCAGCTTTGCGCGATCTTATACACAAATCTAAGTCTCTATATATAAGATTTTCTGAGTGATTGAAAGATAGGAAGCAGGTGCGCTCACCCGCTACGGCCTCGTCCCCTTACTATCTCAATCTGTAACATCTAGTCAGCAAATAGAGCTCTATCTGTTACAAATCGAGACGAACAGAAAACACCCGGATCAAAAATCTAAATCTGTAACACCAGGCCCACTTTTAGCGGCCAAGATGTTACAGATCGAGACAGACCGAAAACCACCACAAAGAGGGCAGGCACCTTTGTGGTGGTCGCGGTCTCTACTCCTTCGCCGAACCCGTACTTCCCGATTCGACGGTCCAGGGCATCTCATCCTCGAACAGCCATGTACGGGCAGACCCACTATCGCGTGCAGTCTGCGGGTCAGGCAAGCAGGTCTGTTTATAGGCATCTTGGATACACTGACCCATAAAATCGTTGAGCTCGGTCTGGTCGCCCTCCATGACATAGGCGACATCGCCGTCCATGATGTAGATGCCCGGACCCTCATTGCCCTCGTAGCCCGGATCGTACGAGACATCACATAACTTTGCGCCGTTTGCAGTGTCCAGCTCGATGGAAGAGTGGCATCCGCCAACCATGTCGTTCGCTTTTGCCCGATAGGACGCATATCCGTACCAACGCTTAAATGTTTTGCCCTTGAGTAGCTCAGACGCCCTATCGATCAGGCTTGTATCCGTGGTATAGCGCATGGCCCCAAGCTGAATACGCGGATAATTGCTAATACCCAGCACAGCCGGCTGCTCATCAAAATCAACGGTAATGGTCTCGGGCTTGTCGTCGCCGGTCAGAAGTTCGACAGATTGAGTCACAGGCTTGACCACCGGCTCCGTCACCGCAGCAGGTAGAAATGCCATACCGACAGCGCCCGCGCCAACCACAGCGATCGCAAACGCCAAGACAATCAATCCAATACGGGCAGAACGGCTCACGGCAAAACACCCCACAATGCAAACCTTCGCCACCTGCACTAATGATACTGCCAGCTAACACTATTACCAAAAGAAGCCGCGTGCTCCTCACCACCACAAGGGGGACAGGCACCTTTGTGGTGGTTTTCGACGCTAACGGTCGACCATCTCGCGCCATGAGATTAAACTTGAATTGTTCTCTGAACATATCCATTTCTGCCTATCCTCAACAGATCTTTGTCTCGAGGAGCGCATATGAAGCCGTCTCATTCCACCGGTCGCAACGTCATCGCCATTCTCGCCATACCCATCGTGATGCTCTTCCTTATCGTCATCACGCCCTTTTCTTTTGGTATCGCCTCGCCCTTCGATCTTTGCGGGATGATCGACGCCGGCTCGCGTGCCACCTCGCTCTCCTTTGTCTGCCGTGGCGTGTTCTACGAATATGCAATTCCCACCGGAAGTTGGCAGTCCAAGTTACCGTTGCTCGGCAAGGTCGACGGATGCTCCCCCTATTTCTGCCTTGAACCTCAGGCGCTAAACTATCTGATCGACGACCAGCCACTCGACTCCATCACCCTCGCCTACGACTACGCACCAAACACCGATGAGCGCCACATGAACCAAGTCCTCGACAAGCTGCTTGGACAGTGCGGGCTCACCGCGGAAGCCGGTCGAACCATCTATAGCAACCGGAAATTAAAGCGAACAGAACTCCGCCGTGTCGGAAAAATCAAAGGGCGAAACGGGGCCGCCTACTGGGATGCCTGGGCAACACGCGACAAGGGCGAATTCGGACACAGCACCTATATGGTCACCGTCTACACCAAAGACGGAATTAAGGACAATGTTGACGATTTCGCGTCATCCAAACTCGGCATCCCCAAAACAACCAAACCCGCCAGCCCGGATGAAATTCTGTAGAACCGACCATTAAATTGCCGCTTAACGAGCACGGCAGCATCGAGCTCGCCCCCACCACCACGAATGGGACAGGCCCCTTTGTGGTGGTTTTCGACCCTGGCGCTCAACTGTCTCGATCTGTAACAACTAGCTGCCGTTTTGGACCTCAGATGTTACAGATCGAGACGAAATGTTCAGCAGTTCCCGTTTATCTAAATCTGTAGCAACTACTCGGCAAATAAGGGTCTACCCGTTACAGAACGAGACAAACCGCGGACCACCACAAAGATGCCTGTCCCCTTTGTGGTGGTTTTCGACAAAAAGAAGCCGCCCCATTAACAGAGGCGGCGTCAAGCAAGTCTATTTATTAGCGTCCCTCAAGACCCAACGAGAACGTCGCGGTAGCCCCGGCCACACCTTTCCCTCGGGCGACCCTCGCGAAGCGCGTGAGCACGAGGGAAAGGTGTGGCCGGGGCGTACAGCAGAGTTACTCGGCAGCGGCCTTGAACTTGTTGTAGTTGATCAGGCAGCCGGCCTTGACGATGGCACGCTCCTCTGCCGTCATATCGGCAATGTAGAGCTCAATCTGCTCAACCGCACCGTCGGCACGCACCACGTAGGCAGCGATGTTCTTCAGGTCGCCATCGAGCGCGGCACGGATACCCGGCACAAAGACGTAGTCGCCCACCTCAAAGTTGGGCTCCGCCTCCATCTGGAAGGGCACCATGCCCCAGTTCATCACGTTGGAGCGATAGCGCTTGGTGGCGTACTCGTGGACGATGTTGGCCAGGCCGCCAATCACGCGCTGGCAGCTCGCGGCCTGCTCGCGGGCGGAACCGTCGCCGGGCTTCTTGGCATAGAGCATAGAGCCGTACTCGGTCGCCTTGGCATCGGCCGTGACACCCGCGCCGGCCAGTGCCTCAAACACGCTGGCAAGCTCAGCATCGAGTGCCGCCAGGTCGCCCGCGGCTTCACCGGCAACGCGGCGCTTCTCCACGACGTCGACCTCCTTGGAGCGACCCACGTAGGCAGGGTCGCGGCGGCTGAGCGTAAACTCGGCCAGGCCCAGCGGGTTGGAGCGGAAAGAGCTCGTCTCGCCCGAAGGAATAAGCTCGTCGGTCGTGGTGACCGGGTCCATGATCTTGGAGCACACCTTGAGCAGGATATCGTCGCTGAGAGGTTCCATCGCGGGCCACGGCTTGATGTTGGGGCCTTCGACCAGCTCGTCGGCAGGCTCGGCCTTGCCAAAGCCCCAGTACACGCGCTTTTTGTACGGCGCGTCGTCAAAGGTGTACTCGCAGGCCTCGTCCCAAGTCTCCTCGGGCAGGTCGGTCGCCGGCGTCAGGACGCCGCCGTTGGCAGCCGTCGCCGCAATGGAACGGGCGTCCATCAGGGCCACGGCGCTCAGCTGGCCATTACCCGGCTTGGAGCCCTCGCGGTTGGGGAAGTTGCGCGTAGTGTGGCGGATGGACAGGCCGTTGTTGGCAGGCGTGTCGCCGGCGCCAAAGCACGGGCCGCAGAATGCCGTGCGCACGATCGCGCCGGCCTCCATAAGGTCGTAGATGTAGCCGCGGCGTGTAAGCTCGAGCGCCACGGGTTGGCTTGTGGGATAGACCGACAGCGAGAACTCGCCGCAGCCGGTGTTGGCGCCCTTGAGCACGCGGGCAGCCTGGACCACGGAGTCGTAGTTGCCGCCCGAGCAGCCGGCGATAACGCCCTGCTGCACGTGCAGCTTTCCGTCGACGATCTTGTCGAGCAGGCTAAAGTGCGTCTTGCCCTCGCCGATCTTGGCGGCCTCGAGCTCCACCTCATGCAGGATGTCCTCGAGATTCTCGTTGAGTTCGTCGATCTCAAAGCCGTTGGAAGGATGGAACGGCAGCGCGATCATGGGCTTGATGCTCGACAGATCGACCTCGACGCAGCCGTCGTAGTAGGCAACATCGGCGGGCTTGAGTTCGCGGTAGTCGTCGCCGCGGCCGTGCATGGTCAAAAACGCGTGCGCGTCCTCGTCGGTGGCCCAGATGCTCGACAGGCAGGTGGTCTCGGTGGTCATGACGTCGATGCCGTTGCGGTAGTCGGTCGTCATGCTCGCGATGCCGGGGCCCACAAACTCCATGACCTTGTTCTTAACGTAGCCCTTGGCAAAGACGGCTCGGATGATGGCGAGCGCCACATCGTGCGGGCCGACGCCGGGACGCGGGGCGCCCGTGAGGTAGATGGCGACGACGCCGGGATAGGCGACGTCGTAGGTGTCACGCAGCAGCTGCTTTGCCAGCTCGCCGCCGCCCTCGCCCACGGCCATGGTGCCCAGGGCGCCGTAGCGGGTGTGCGAGTCGGAGCCCAAAATCATCTTGCCGCAGCCGGCGAAGTTCTCGCGCATAAAGGAATGGATGACCGCGATATGGGGCGGAACGAAGATGCCGCCGTACTTTTTGGCAGCCGAGAGACCGAAGACGTGGTCGTCCTCGTTGATAGTGCCGCCCACGGCGCACAGCGAGTTGTGGCAGTTGGTGAGCACGTAGGGCAGTGGGAACTGCTCCATGCCCGAGGCGCGCGCCGTCTGGATGATGCCGACAAAGGTGATGTCGTGGCTCGCCATGGCATCGAAACGAATCTTGAGCGCCTCGGGATCTCCAGACGTATTGTGTGCCTGGAAGATCGAATACGCGATGGTGCCGCGCTTGGCGTCCTCAGGCGTCTGCGTAATGCCGCGCTCGGCAGCCTCGGCCGCAGGCACGACCTCGCTGCCGCCGCGCAGGTAGATGCCGTCCTCGTACAGCTTAACCATACTGTCTCCCACTCTGCCCGAAAGGCTCGGGCGCATAGCATACATTCGTTCAATATCGTGCCATAGAACGGTTGCGAGTGGGTTACGAATCTGCACGTTCACTTTATCTCGGTAAAGCATAGAACGAGCCCGGTGTAGTGACATCAGACTTGGTGCAAGGAGTGTCCCAAAGTGCCGGCACAAAAGGAACGTCCCCAAGTGCCGGCACAAAAGGAACGTCCCCAAGCGCCAGCCAAAAATGGGAGTGGATAATCCCCCGTTTCTAGCCCTCAAGCGGACCAAAAGTGGGAGATTATCCACTCTCATATTGTTAGGATTTGCGTCGTAGAGCCGCCGTAACTAAAGATCGGTTCCCGCGCCTAGCAGCTTGCGCATGACTTGCTCGGGGTTGACTGAGCCGTCGCGCGGGGCCAGGGCGGTGATCTTCTTCTGCATCTTGTACTCGTGCAGCTCGTCCTCGAGCTGGCGCACGCGGGCGCGGAGCTTCTCGTTCTCGCGATCGCGCTCCTCGGCACGCTCCTTCATATCGAGGATGCGCACCACGCCGGCGAGGTTGATGCCCTCGTCGGTCAGTTGGTTGATGAGCTCCAGACGCTCAATATCGGCACGCGAATACAGACGCGTGTTACCGCCCGAGCGCTGAGGATTCACCAGACCCTTGGACTCGTAGACGCGCAGAGTCTGCGGATGCATGCCGGTCAGCTCGGCCGCCACGCTGATCATGTACAGCGGTTTGTTCCTATTGTCCTCGGCCATGCTACCTGACCCCTTTCCGTCTCGTTATCGTCCATCATAAGCCCGCGGGCGCGGGCGTGCGCCACGACCGCCCTAGAACGTCGCCTTGTAACGGTTGACCTTCTCGCGATAATCGCGCGTGTCGGCCTCGCGCAGCTTGGTCATGGCATCGCGCTCATCGTCGGACAGGTTCGAGGGAACCTGCACCTTGATCTCGACGAGCAGCGCACCCGTGCGGCCACGGTGCTTAACGTCGGGCGCCCCCATTTCCTTAAAGCGGAACTTCTTGCCCGTCTGGGTGCCAGCGGGCACCTTCAGACGAACCGTCGCGCCGCCGGGCGTGGGCACATCAACCGTGCAGCCGAGCGCCGCCTCGTAGACCGAGATCGGCACCTCCATGGTCACATCGGCACCCTTGCGCTTAAACAGCGGGTGCTCCTCCACATGCGTGGTCACGACCAGGTCGCCGCGCTCGCCTCCGGCAACGCCGTACTCGCCGCGACGTTTGTAACGCAGCTTGCCTCCGTCGACCGCGCCCGCAGGCACCGAGACCGTAATGGTCTGCTGCTCGCCCGTCGAGGGAATGCGGTAGGTAACCTTGTGCGTCACGCCGCGAAACGCGTCCTCGGCCGTCACATCGACGGTCAGCGACAGGTCGCCGCCCTTGCGTGCGCGGTTGCGGCCCGCGCCCGCACCGGCAGCACCCGCGGCACCGGCAAAGCCCGAGCCCCAGTCGCTGCCCCAGGCGCCGTTGCCGCTGAAGATGCTCTCGAAGATGTCGCCCCAGCCGCTCGCGCCCGCGCCGGCACCGTAGCCGCCGCCATACGCGCCGCCCGCGCCCGGCATGCCGCCAAACATGAGCATCTGGTCGTACTCTTTGCGCTTCTTCTCGTCCGAAAGCGTCTCGTAGGCCTCGCTGATCTCCTTAAACTTGGCCTCGTCGCCGCCGGCATCGGGGTGATATTTTTGCGCGAGCTTGCGAAACGCGCTCTTGATCTCTTTGTCGGAGGCGCTCTTGGATACGCCCAGGATGTCATAGAAGGTTTTGCCTGCAGCCATCGTAGCTCCTCTCCTGTTACGTCCGCCGTCCATGCGGGCGGCGGCCCATGCTTTCATATGGCACTAGGTCAGAAAGGGCCCCGGGTGTTGCCCCGGGGCCCTTCTCAATTACTCCTCGGTGCTCTCGGCCGTATCGGCCGTAGCATCCTCGGGCGCCGCTTCGGGCTCCGGTGCGGGGCGCTTCTCGCCACCGTAGGTCACCGTCACCATCGCGGAACGCAGGATGCGATCCGCCATGCGGTAGCCCTTCTGGTACACATCGTTGACGGTCTCGTCGTACTGCGATGCGTCCTCGACGCGACCCACAGCCTGGTGCTCGAGCGGATCGAACGCCTCGCCCTTGGGGTCGATGGGCTCAACGCCCTCGTGCGCAAACACATCGAGCAGCTTGGCATGCACCGCGTCGACACCGTCGACGAACTGCTTAAAGTCGTCGGCAAGCTCCTGGCTGCGGGCATGGTCGATCGCACGCTCGATATCGTCGACCACCGGCAGCAGCGCGGTGACGAGCTTCTCGGTCGCGCGCTCGCGCTCGGCGATACGCTCATTGGCGGTGCGGCGACGGAAGTTCTCCCAGTCGGCCTGCAGACGGGCGGTGCGCTCGGTGGCGTCCTTCGCCTTGTCCTCGGCGGCCTTCTGGGCCTCTGCCGCAGCATCGAGCTCGTTGCGCACGTCGGCAAGCTCTTTCTGAGCCTGCTCGAACTTGAGCTTAAAGTCGTTGTCGGCGGCTTCCTCACCGGCGCGGATAGCAGCTTCCACCATCTCGTCCTCGGTCATCGTCGCCTCCTTGTTGGAATCCTCTACCTGGTTCTCGACAGCCTCGGCGGCCGCGGCCTCGTTGGCCTCGGTATCGTCGACGGCCTCTACGGGAATCTTCACGTCCTTCTCCTCAGAGTCAACGGGGGCGGCGCCAGCGGCGGCCGCCTCCGTGCGAGCTTTACGGGCGGACATGATTATTTGTCCTCGTCGTCCACAACCTCGTAGTCGGCGTCGACAACGTCATCGTCGGCAGGCTGGGCACCAGCGGCACCGTCGGTCTGCTGCTGAGCGTCGGCGTAGACAACCTGGGCCAGCTCGTAGGCCACGGACTGCAGGGACTCGCCGGCGGCCTTGATAGCCTCGACGTCAGAGCCCTCGAGCGCCTTCTTGGCGTCGGCGATAGCGGTCTCGGCCTTGGACTTCACGTCGGCGGAAACCTTGTCGCCCAGCTCGTTGAGGGTCTGCTCGGTGGAGTAGCACAGGCTGTCGGTCTGGTTGCGGACCTCGACCTCTTCCTTCTGCTTCTTGTCCTCCTCGGCATGAGCCTCGGCGTCCTTGACCATACGATCGACTTCGTCGTCGGAAAGCGCGGTGGAGCCGGAGATAGTGATCTGCTGCTCCTTGCCGGTGCCCTTGTCCTTAGCGGAGACCTTGACGATGCCGTTGGCGTCGATGTCGAAGGTAACCTCGATCTGCGGCACGCCGCGGCGGGCAGCCGGGATGCCGGTCAGCTGGAACTTACCGAGCGACTTGTTGTCGCGAGCAAGCTCGCGCTCGCCCTGGAGCACGTTGATCTCGACGCTGGTCTGGTTGTCGGCAGCGGTGGAGTAGACCTCGGTCTTGGAGGTCGGGATCGTGGTGTTGCGGTCGATCATCTTGGTCATGATGCCGCCCATGGTCTCGACGCCCAGCGACAGCGGGGTAACGTCGAGCAGCAGGATGCCCTCGACGTCGCCGGTGAGCACGCCGCCCTGGACGGCAGCACCGTCGGCAACGACCTCGTCGGGGTTCACGGACATGTTGGGCTGCTTGCCGGTCATGGTCTTGACGAGCTCCTGGACGGCGGGCATACGGGTGGAGCCGCCGACGAGGATGACCTCGGTCAGATCGGAGAGCTTAAGCTTGGCGTCGCGCAGGGCGTTGGTGACAGGCTGCTTGCAGCGCTCGAGCAGGTCGCGGGTGATCTTCTCGAACTCGGCGCGGGTCAACGTGTAGTTGAGGTGCAGCGGGCCGGACTGGTTCATGGTGATGAACGGCAGGTTGATGGTGGTCTGCTGGGCGGCGGAGAGCTCCTTCTTGGCGTTCTCGGCGGCCTCCTTCAGACGCTGCAGGGCCATGGGGTCCTGACGCAGGTCGACACCGTTCTCCTGCTGGAACTTATCGGCCATCCAGTCGATGACGCGCTGATCCCAGTCGTCGCCGCCCAGGTGGTTATCGCCCGAGGTGGACAGAACCTCAAACACGCCGTCGGCGAGGTCGAGGATGGAGACGTCGAAGGTGCCGCCGCCCAGGTCGAAGACCAGGATGCGCTGGTCGGTGCCCTGCTTGTCCAGGCCATAGGCAAGAGCAGCAGCGGTCGGCTCGTTGACGATACGCTTGACGTTGAGGCCAGCGATCTTACCGGCGTCCTTGGTGGCCTGACGCTGGGCGTCGTTGAAGTAGGCCGGGACGGTGATGACGGCGTCGGTAACGGTCTCGCCCAGATACTTCTCGGCGTCAGCCTTCATCTTCGCGAGCGTCATGGCGCTCACCTGCTCGGCGGTGTAATCCTTGCCCTCGATGTCGACGACGGCACGGCCGCCCTGGCCCTCCTTGACCTCATACGGCACGGTCTTGATCTCGGAGGTGCACTCGGAGTACTTGCGGCCCATGAAGCGCTTGATGGAGAACACGGTGTTCTTGGGGTTGGTGACAGCCTGGTTCTTAGCGGCCTTACCCACGACGCGGTCGCCGTCGGCACGGAAGCCCACGACGGACGGGGTGGTGCGGTCGCCCTCGGCGTTCACGATAATGGTCGGAGAACCGCCCTCGAGAACGGCCATAGCGGAGTTAGTAGTACCAAGGTCGATACCAAGAATCTTGCCCATTAGAAATTCCCTCTCTCTTGTGCGTTTGCACCGACTCGGCGGTCTGCCGAGCAGTGTTTCGGCTTGTCTTTCAGGATGTAGTGTATCCCCTTATGGGCCGGAATATACAAAATCTAAGTCAATTCATATAAGATTTCTTATTGCCGAGAGTTTAGGTTCGCAAATACGCAGGTAGACGCACTGTTTGAGTTCTCGGCAAATCTATCGAGATCTATGTAGAGATGGCTGAGGTTTGGGCCGGAGCCACACGGAGTGGTCTTGGGGCTACCCCGAGGAAGGCGTGACCCGTTTTGAGCGTCGATTCCGGGACACGCTTTCCAAAAGCTCGCTCAATCGCTCAATATTACGAGTCACCTTTAGCTAACATTTGCGCAGCTCAACGGCTTCACCTGCATGTTTTTTAGTAAGCCGCGACATACTCGGCGAACGGTATGAAGATGCCGGTCAGAGGGTATTGCAAACGGTCGCTCCCGTGGTATGTTTTTGCCCGAATCAAACCGGCGCGCATCGCCTGTAGCGTCGGTCAACAGAGAGGAAACTACCATGGCTCATCCCGTAATTGATGCCGACGAGTGCATCGCTTGTGGCGTTTGCGTCGACTCCTGCCCCGCTGGCGTTCTGGAGCTCCAGGACGTCGCTACCGTCGCTGACGAGGACTCCTGCGTCGCCTGTGGCGCTTGCCAGGACGCTTGCCCCGCTGGCGCGATCACCGAGATCGTCGAGGAGTAACAACTCCCCCCCCCC
>NZ_WQPL01000022.1:115736-182198 GCF_018785245.1 Collinsella aerofaciens
CATTCGTCGTTACTAGGACAGGTCATCTTCGTAGGGCATCAGATCTGCCAGATAGCCCTTTTCCTTGAGCATGGCCTCGATCTCGTCGAGGGTTTGCTCATCCTCCGCCGCGATGCGATGGAAGTGGTAGCCGCTCGTCACCGTCAGCAGCGGGAAACTCTTGCCGCTCTCGATATCGTGCAGGTAGCGCTCAACATCGCGACGATTGCGGATGTCCAGGTCGGCCGTGATCTTACCGTACACGCGGTGATTGACAATCACGTTGAGCACGGCGCCTCCGGCGTCGACGATACTCGTGAGCTCATCGCCTGCCTGCTCCACGCCGTGGCGAACCTTGACCAAGCGCGTGGGCACAGCGGGGCTGCTGGAGGCCTCCTGCAGCACGTAGCCGCGATTGGTCGCCACGATATCGTGCCCGTCGGCGCGCAGCAGAGCGATGTCTTGCACGACAATCTGGCGGCTCACACCCACCTCGCGGGCAAGTGCGCTGCCCGAAACGGGCTCCTTGGCTTCCTCGAGCACGCCCATGATGGCACGACGACGCTCGCGGGCGTCCATTATTTACCGTCCAACAGACGCAGGTGCTTGAGCGAGAGGTCGAGAATCGGCGCAGAGTGCGTCAACGCCCCCGAGCTAATAAAGTCAACGCCCAGGTCGGCGAGCGCGCGGATATTGTTGGCATCCACGTTGCCCGAGCACTCGGTCTTGGCACGGCCGGCGATAAGCTCAATCGCGGCAGCCATATCGTCGTGGGTCATGTTGTCGAACATGATGATGTCGGCGCCGGCCTCCACAGCCTCGCGCACCATGTCCAGGTTCTCGCACTCGATCTCGACCGTCGTGGTAAACGATGCATGGGCGCGCGCCATCTCGATCGCACGCGTCACGCCACCGGCGGCATCGATGTGGTTGTCCTTGAGCATGACAGCCGTCGACAGGTTATAGCGGTGGTTGCTGCCGCCGCCGATCTCGACCGCGGCCTTCTCGAAGACGCGCATGCCCGGCGTGGTCTTGCGTGTGTCGACAAGCACGGTCTTGGTGCCCTCGAGCGCCGCGGCCATCTGGTGCGTATAGGTAGCGATGCCGCTCATGCGCTGCAGGTAGTTGAGCGCCACGCGCTCGCCCGAAAGCAGCACGCGCGCATCGCCACGCACCTGCCCCACGTGGTCGCCGGCGTGAACCTCGTCACCGTCGGCAACATCAAACAGCACCGAACTCTGCGAATCCAGCAGCTCAAAGGTGCGAGCGAACACATCCAGACCCGCGATGATGCCATCGGCCTTGGCGATAAGCTCCACCGTGGCGGGACGCGCCGTGGGACACACGCTCGCCGTGCTCACGTCCTCAAAGGTAATGTCCTCGCGCAGAGCCTGCAAAATCAGATCATCGACGACGAGCTTCATGGTAATGGGATTCATGGTCTACTCCTCCACGGCCTGTGTGCCGGCGGCACGGGCCAAATCATCGATTGCCAGGGCGTCGGCGCTCAGGGCGCGATGACGGCCATCGAGCGCGGGATCGCCCGCCTGCTCCACGGCCAGCGACTCGCCGGTGCGCATGTACCACGCGGCGCGACGACCCCAGACTAGGGACTCGAGCAAGCTGTTGGAAGCTAGGCGGTTCTTGCCGTGAACACCGTTGCAAGCCGTCTCGCCCGCGGCGTAGAGCTCGGGCATCGAGGTGCGACCGTCCTTGTCGACCCACACGCCGCCCATAAAGTAGTGCTGCGTGGGCGTAACGGGGATGGGCTCGTCCAAGATGTCGCGGCCGTCCTCCAGGCAGCGCGCGCGGATGTTGGCAAAGTGCCCGGTCACCACATCGCGCTCGACGGGGGCAAAGCTCAGCCACTCGTGCTCGGTGCCGTCCTGCTTCATCTGCTCGCGAATGGCGGCTGCGACCACATCGCGCGGCTGGAGCTCATCGGTAAAGCGCTCGCCGGCGGCGTTAAGCAAAATCGCCCCCTCGCCGCGGCAGCTCTCGCTGATCAGGAAGGTGCGGCCCGGCTGCGGCGAGAACAGTCCCGTGGGGTGAATCTGCACGTAGTCCAGGTGCTCCATCTTAATGCCATGCTCCTGAGCAATGTAGCAGGCATCGCCCGTGAGCTGCGGGTAGTTGGTCGAATGGTCGTATACGCCTCCGATACCGCCCGTCGCCCACAGTGTGTGGCGGGCATGAATCTTAAACGGCTCGCTGGCATGCACGCCCTCGGCGGCGTTTGCCAGCTCGTCGGCGGGACGAACCGAGTTGTCCTCATCCACGGGAACGGCAACGACGCCGGTGCACACCGTGGCCCCATCGCGCTCAGCCGTCAGGATGTCGGTCATGGCCACGTGCTCCAAAATCTGCACGTTATCCAGCTTGCGGACGGCCTGAAGCAGCTTGGTTGTGATCTCCTTGCCCGTAATGTCGGCATGGAAGGCAATGCGCGGGCGGCTGTGTGCGCCCTCGCGGGTAAAGTCGAGGCTGCCGTCGGCCTTGCGCTCAAAATCCACGCCCATCGCTAGCAGGTCGTTGATGACCGAGCGGCTCGAGCGGATCATGATGTCGACGCTCTCGCGGCGGTTCTCGTAGTGGCCGGCGTGCATGGTGTCCTCAAAGAAGGCATCGTAGTCAGAGCCTTCGGGCAGCACACAAATGCCGCCCTGAGCGAGCATCGAATCGCACTCGTCGACAGCACCCTTGGAGAGCATGACCACGCGCGTGCTCGTCGGCAGATTGAGAGCCGCGTACAGACCCGCCACGCCGCAACCGGCAATGACGACGTCACACTCCATATCGGGGTATTGTTTGGTTTCCACAGGAATCCTCTCCCTTGTAATGTGACATAAGGAACTGTCCCTCATGTCACATTGGCTTAGCGCGCCGCGTACTCGAGCATGCGGTCGAGCGTAAGTTTGGCCTGGTCGGCAGCCTCGTCCGACACGCCGATCTGCACCTCGCCCTCGCCCGTCTCCAGGCAGTGCACGAGCTTTTCGAGCGTGATGAGATCCATGTTGACGCAGGTGGGCTGCACCGCCGGGAAGTAGAACTTCTTGCCGGTGCCCTGGCAGCGGCGCTCGAGCTCGTAGAGCACGCCGCGGACCGTCACGATGATGAACTCGCTCGCGTCCGACTCCTCGGCGAACTTGATAATACCGGCGGTGGAGCCGATGTAGTCGGCCTCGGCCAGGACGTCGGCCTTGCACTCGGGGTGCGCCAGCACGAGCGCGTCGGGGTGGGCCTCCGTCGCGTCGACGATCTGCTCGACGGTGATGATGTGATGGCGCGGGCAGTAGCCGTTGTTGAGGATGACGTGCTTTTGCGGCACCTGCTCGGCTACGAAGCGACCGAGGTTTTGGTCGGGAATGAACAGGACATGCTGCTGTGGCAGCTCGGACACGATCTTGACGGCGTTGGAGCTGGTGACGCACACGTCACTCCAGCTCTTGATCTCAACCGTCGAGTTGACGTAGCAGACCACGGCAAGGTCGTCGCCATACTCGGCGCGCGCCGCGTCGACCGTCTCGTGCTTGACCATATGAGCCATGGGGCAATCCGCACCCGGCTCGGGCAGCAGCACGGTTTTGGTGGGGTTGAGCAGCTTGGCGCTCTCGCCCATAAACTCCACGCCGCACAGCACGATCGTCTGCTGCGGCAGGCTCTTGGCAAGCTTTGCCAGGTAGAAGCTATCGCCGACGTAATCGGCAACGGCTTGGACCTCGGGCGCCACATAGTAGTGTGCCAGGATCACCGCGTCACGTTGGGTTTTTAGTTGCTGAATGGCCTCGACGAGCTCTGCGGGCACCAGTGCCGCGCGCTCCGTTGCCGTCGTTGCCGATGCTAGGCCGGCCGCGATATCGCGCGCAAGCTCCGACGCATCCATGTTCGCGCTCTGTGCCATCAAGGCCCCTCTCTTTTGGCGAATCTTGGGGCTTTAGTATGACACCTAGGTTTACAGCTGACAAGACAGCTGTAAACCTAGGTGTAAAGTTGAAATAAAGATTCAATCATGCGGCAGGTCCATTTTCGAACTGGCAAGCTGAGGATGGTCGAGCTCTCGATAGCGCAGGAGGCATCTTTAGGCGCCCGCCGCGCATGGTCGACGGCATGCCCGTAGCCGGGCACACCGGACACGGCTTTGGAACCAAGAGCATTAAGCTTGCCGTCGAGCGCATGAACGGCAACTGCCAGTTCCGCATCAACGGCAACCGGTTTGAGCTGCGCGCCGTGATGTAAGGGCGCGACAAGCCGGCGCCGCGCTCGACCCGTCAGGGCCGCCTTGCCGGCGCCAGTCCGCTACAGCGGCGCGGCTGCCGGGGTCAGCTGCTTGATGTATGCCCACATGCGCTGCTTGGCAGCTTTGTCAGTGAGCGCCGCCTCAAAACCGTCGAGCGCGAGCACGCGACGACCCTGCACATGGGCGACCAAGCCGGGCTTGAGCATAGCGGTATCAAAGTCGTCGATTGCCACGAGCATGTCGGCATAGGTCTCGCGCATGGTATCGGCCGCGCGATCGTCCAACAGCAGGACCGCCTCGGGGTCCAAGGCCTCGAGCGCCTCGCGGAACAGCTCGCACGGCAGGCCCTCGCCTATCGCAACCGCTCCGTCGCCCGCGCCGGCAACGCTTGCCAGCACGCAGAAATCCTCGGGCGCGTAGCCGATGGCACCGAGCGCCTTGCGCAGCGCGGCACCGTCCGGACCGGCAGCCAGCTCGCCGCCCGCACGCTCGGCATCGTCTAAATCACCTTTTACCAGCACAATCGGCGAGCACGCGTTGCCCGCGATACGCACGCCGCGACCCGCGAGCGATGCGAGCTCCTGCTCGGTCGCCTGGGCGATAGCTTCTTTTTTCTGGCTTTGTGACGTGGACATGCGCTCTCCAATCGTTTGCGTGCCCACCATTATATAAAAGAGCCGCCCGCGAGTGGTTGCATTGCGGGCCGTTGGGTATAAGCACGGTCGTACTGAGTTTTACGCGGCCGAGCCGCGTCGCACTATGGAGGTCACCATGGCTGACATTAAGCAGATTACCCCCGAGAACTTCGATTCCGTCGTTAACGGCAGCCTTCCCGTGCTGGTTGATTTTTGGGCACCGTGGTGCGGTCCCTGTCGTTCGCTCTCGCCCATCGTTGACGAAGTGGCCGACGAGCTGGCCGGCAAACTTGCCGTCGCCAAATGCAACGTCGACGACAATCAGGACCTGGCCATGAAGTTTGGCGTCATGAGCATCCCCACGCTGGTTGTATTTAAGAACGGCGAGGAAATTGACCGCTCCGTTGGCGCGCTACCCAAGGCCAGGCTGCAGGCGCTGCTTGAGAAGCACCTGTAATACGCCGGTCATGTGCTGCCGTCCATGAGCGGTTTTGCGCCGCTCACCGGAGAGCCGGGCGCTGCGCCCGCGACCACGGATAGTATGGTAGTCACAAACAGCCCCCAGTGAACGGGTGCGGGTCAGACAGACTCGCACCCGTTTTCTTATGCGGCGATGCGCAAAGCGGGCGTAGTAGAATCTGAACCACTGATTAGACCCGTATAAAAGGAGATTTCCCATGCATGACGTCGGAATGAACATGAGCCAGCTTGCCATGAGCGTCAAGCAGGTCGACGACACGATCGAGCTCGCCCACGAGTGGAGCCATCAGCTGCTGCATGCGACCGAGAACTTTGATATGGAGCGCATTGGTGCCAAACTCGAGGCCGCCATGGCGGCGCTCCACGAGGCGCACGACGCACTCGAGGGCTACGAGGAGGCCATCGAGGCCGACCATAACTCCGTTGGCTCCGTAAAGCTGGTGTAGCGTGACCGAGCACGAGCACACCTGCGATCACGGACACGAGCATTCGCACGGGCCGACTGGCGACGCGGACTGCCGTTGCAGCGGCTCCACCTCCGAACTGGTCCGCTTTTCGGTCACCGCGCCCGACGACCTGCTGCGCCGCTTTGACGAGCAGATCGCGCGCCGCGGTGACGTGGCCAACCGTTCCGAGGCCGTACGCGATCTGATTCGCGCCTCGATCGCCAAGGAGCAGATGCGAACGCCCAACGAGCAGGTCATCGGGTCGCTCACCATGATTTACGACCATCACACCGGCGACCTGACGCGCCGTCTGGACGAGGTGCAGCACGACTACACCGACGAGATTGTCTCGACCATGCACGTGCATCTGGACCACCACAACTGCCTGGAGATTCTGGCGCTCAAGGGTCGCGGCAAACGCGTCTACGAGCTGGCAGACCGTCTGCTGGGACTGCGCGGGGTTAAACACGGCGAGCTCACCTGTGCCGCCACCGAGCAGAGCCTGGGGCTGTAACAGCACACATTTCAATGAAGGAGGATCGCATGCGGCATGTGCATATCCATGTAACGGGCATTGTGCAGGGCGTTGGCATGCGGCCATTTGTGTATCGCGAGGCCATGGCGCATGGCATTTGCGGCTGGGTGCTCAACGCGGGCGATGGCGTGCACATCGAGGCGCATGCTTCGGTCGAGGCGCTCGACGGCTTTGTCGCCGCGCTGTCGGAGCACGCGCCTGCCGCGGCCCGCGTTGAGCATGTCGCTGTCGCAGACCTGGAGCCCGACGCTTGGGATACCGACGATGAGCAGGGCTTTCGCATTGTGGCGTCGCAGGATCAAACTGCCCACACGACGCTCATCTCCCCCGATATCGCCACCTGTGACGACTGTCTGCGCGAACTGTTCGACCCCGCCGACCGACGCTATCACTACCCCTTTATCAACTGCACCAACTGCGGGCCGCGCTTTACCATCATTCGCTCGCTGCCCTATGACCGAGCGGCAACCTCGATGGATCGCTTTCCCATGTGCCCCACCTGCGCCGCAGAGTATGCCGACCCGCTCGATCGGCGGTTTCACGCGCAGCCCGATGCCTGCTTTGATTGCGGACCGCATATTATGTGGCGTGAGGCCAATCGCGGTGTTGCGCCAGCGGGCGTTGACGCAACACCAGCCGTCGGCTCCACGCGCGAGGCCAGCGATGCCATCATCGAACGCTGCGTCGAGCTGCTGGCAGGCGGCGGCATCGTCGCCATCAAGGGTCTGGGCGGATTCCACCTTGCCTGCGATGCCAGCAACGAACAAGCAGTGCGCGAGTTGCGTCGTCGCAAGCGTCGCAGCAACAAGCCGCTTGCCGTTATGGTGCGCGACCTTGCCGACGCCGAGCGCCTGTGTCATATCGATGGCGTTGAGCGCGACCTGCTGGCCGGCAGCGTTCGTCCCATTGTGCTGTTGCGTCGCCGCGCAACCGGCAGCGACACCCACGGCTCCCCCGACGACCCTGAGCTCGCGCCATCCGTCGCGCACGACTTGCCCGAGCTCGGCGTCATGCTCCCCTACACCCCGCTTCAACATTTATTGCTCGCCGCGGCCGCGGCGCGCGGCATGAGCGCACTCGTCATGACCAGCGGAAACCTGAGCGAAGAGCCCATCGAGACCGACGATGCCCTTGCATGGGAGCACCTTGTTGCCGCCGGCATCGCCGATGCGCTGCTCGGTAACGACCGCGCGATTCTGTCGCGCTACGACGACTCCGTGGTACGCGTGGTCGACGGCGACGTCATGCCCGTGCGTCGCGCACGCGGATATGCGACGCAGCCGCTGTCGTTGCCGGCGCTCGACGGCACCACACCCTGCGTGCTCGCCTGCGGTCCTCAGCAAAAAGCCACGGTGGCACTCACGCGCGAGGACGCCGACGGCCATGCGGCCTGTTTTGTGTCGCAGCATATCGGCGATGTCGAAAACGGCGCGACTTTCGATGCTTGGAGCGCCGCACGCTCGCGTCTGGAAAACCTCTTTGACCTGGCGCCCGCCGCCTTGGCATGCGACATGCATCCCAGCTATCTGTCGAGCCAATGGGCGCGCGAACAGGCACGGGAGCACAATCTGCCGCTTATCGAAGTCCAGCACCATCATGCGCACATCGCGAGCGTAATGGCAGAGGCGATTGCCGCAGGCCGGCTTGCGCCCGATGCACGCGTCCTCGGCATCGCCTTCGACGGCACGGGCGCCGGCACCGATGGCACCATATGGGGCGGTGAGTTTCTTATCTCCCGTCTCTCCGATTTTGAGCGCGTCGCGCATCTGCGCACCTGGGCACTTCCCGGTGGCGCGGCATCCGTACACGATGCCCGCCGCAACGCCTTTACCCTGCTAAGTGAGCTCGACCTACTCGAGCACCCGGGAGCCGTGGGGCTCTTGAACAGCCTTGACGAGCAAACGCGCAGCATAACGGCAACGATGGTCGAGCGCGGCATCAACAGTCCGCGCACCAGCAGCATGGGTCGCCTGTTTGATGCCGCAGCCGCGATTTTGGGCATTTGCGGTCAGGCAACCTACGAGGGCGAACCCGCCATCGAGCTCGAAGCCGCCGCCTGGCGTGCGCTGGACAGCGAAATCGCCCGTTTTCCCGACGACAACGCCGGCCATTTCGCATCTGACCCATCGTGGCTGGACGGCCCCGATGTTCTGGACCAGAAAGCACTCTTTGAGGCGCTTTTGGAGGGAATTGAAGCCGGAGCGCCCGCCGACAGGCTCGCACTCGACTTCCATGTCGCCGTCGCGCGCTCCTCGGCGCGCATCGCCAGCGATATCTGCGTGCGCAAGGGCATCGACACCGTCGCGCTCTCGGGCGGCGTGTTCATGAACCGACTCCTGCTTCAGCTCCTCACCCGCGAGCTCAAAAACGCAGGCCTTACTGTCCTTGTCCCCCATACCGTGCCCGTCAACGATGGCTGCATCGCCTACGGTCAGGCGGCGGTCGCAAGCGCTCGTCTTGCGCAGATCGCATCGCAGTAGCTCGCCCTCGCACGCCGCTGTGCCCAGCCGTCTCACAGGCGTAACGCGTTTGCCCGCAAACCCCGTGAGCGCTACCATCAACTGATGGATTATTAAGCGCCCATCCAGCGCAAAGCGTATAAAAGGGGAACAATATGTGCCTTGCCGTTCCCGGCAAAGTAGTCAAACGCGACGACGACCTCAAGGCCACCGTCGACATGATGGGCATCGAGCGCCCCGTGTCGCTGCGACTCGTGCCGACGGCGCAGGTTGGCGACTATATTCTCGTACACGCCGGCTTTGGCATCCAGATTGTCGACGAGCAGGAAGCGCAAGAAACGCTCGAGCTCGTTAATACCATGACCGAGTTAGTCGAAGAAGACCAGCTGGCCAGCAACCCGGCCGAGGCATACTAGTGGCGGCCGGACAGCCGGCTCGCTCCGGTATCGACTTTTCGGCATTTCGCGATTCCAAGCTGGCCCGCGAGCTCATCGAACGCATCCATGAACTCGTCGGCGATCGCACCATCAACCTTATGGAAGTCTGCGGCACGCACACCGTGAGCATCGGCCGCTATGGCTTTCGCTCCATTATGCCGGCCGGGCTCAAGCTGCTGAGCGGACCGGGCTGCCCCGTCTGCGTTACCGCCAACCGCGACATCGACCACGCAATCGCGCTCGCCAACATAGACGGCGCCATCATCACCACCTTTGGCGACATGATGCGCGTGCCCGGATCGTCCACCTCGCTCGCTGCGCAAAAGGCGGCAGGGCGCGACATCCGCATCGTCTACTCCCCGCTCGACGCGCTCGACATTGCCGAGCAAAACCCCGATCGTCCGGTCATTTTTATGGGCGTGGGCTTTGAGACCACAACGCCCACCATCGCCGCCGCTATCTTGGAGGCCGAGGCGCGCGGGCTTTTGAACTTCTCGGTCTATTGCGCCCACAAGACCACGCCGCCGGCGTTGCGCGCCATCGCCAACGACCCCGAGACCGCCATCGACGGCTTCATCCTGCCGGGCCACGTCGCCACCATCACGGGCTTGGCGCCCTTTAGCTTTTTGGTCGATGAGTTCGATACCCCGGGTGTGGTCACGGGATTTGAACCGGTCGATATCCTGCAAGGCATCTGCATGCTGGTCCAGATGGTTGTCGAGGACAGGCCCGCAATCGACAACGCCTACCGTCGCGGCGTCAATGCCGACGGCAATCCCGTGGCGCGCCAGCTGGTCGAGCAGGTGTTTGAGCCGTGCGACACCACGTGGCGCGGGCTGGGGCCGATTGCCAACTCGGGCCTTTCCATCCGCCCCGAGTTCTCGCGCTTTGATGCCCGTACCCGCTTTGACGTGCCCGTCGAGGAGACGGTCGAGCCGCGTGGGTGCCGCTGCGGCGACGTGCTGCGCGGGGCCATTACGCCGAGCAGCTGTCCGCTCTTTGGCCGCACCTGCACGCCCGAACACCCCGTCGGCCCGTGCATGGTGAGCTCCGAGGGCAGCTGTGCGGCGTACTACCGCTACCGTAACTAGCCCGGACGCACCCGCACACCGGCACCACCCACGATTGGAGTTTTGGATATGTCCCATAGCATCACCGATAGCACCGTCCTGTTGGGCCACGGCTCTGGCGGTCAGATGATGAAGCGCATCATCGATGAGGTCTTTTTGGATGCGTTTGGGTCGCCCGAGCTGCTCGAGGGCAACGACGCCGGCGTCGCCGCGCTGCCCGCGAGCGGGCGCATCGCCATGTCGACCGACAGCTTTGTAGTCTCGCCGCAGTTCTTCCCCGGTGGCAACATCGGCCGCCTCGCCGTGTGCGGAACCGTCAACGACGTCGCGACCTCGGGCGCCAACGTGCGCTACCTGTCGTGCGGCTTTATCCTCGAAGAGGGCTATCCCATGGATAAGCTCCACCAGATTGTGCAGACGATGGCCAAAACGGCGCACGAGGCGGGCGTGTCCATAATCACGGGCGACACCAAGGTGGTCGAGCGCGGCGGGGCCGACGGCGTCTATATCAATACCGCCGGCGTGGGCGAGGTGCCCGCGGGCGTGGCACTCAGCGGCGCCAACTGCCAGCCCGGCGACGTCATTCTGGTATCGGGTACGCTGGGCGACCACGGCATCGCCATCATGAGCCAACGCGAGGGCTTGGCGTTTTCGAGCACGATCGAAAGCGACGCCGCGCCGCTCAACCACCTGATTGCCGACGTTTTGGCCGCAGCGCCCGGCACGCGTTGCTTTCGCGACCCCACGCGCGGTGGCCTGGCGTCCACACTCAACGAGTTTGCCCAGGCCAGCGGTGTTGCCATAGAGGTCGACGAGGATGCCGTGCCCGTGCGTCCCGACGTGCAGGCCGCCTGCGAAATGCTCGGCTACGATGTGCTGCAGGTGGCAAACGAGGGCAAGATGGTCGCCGTCGTGCCGGCCGAGCAAGCCGATGCCGCGCTGAGCGCCATGCGCGCCGCCCGCTACGGCGAGAATGCCGCCATCATCGGTCGCGTGCTGCCGCTTGAGTCAGGCGCCCGTCCCGCCGTGCGCGTGCGCACCGGCTGGGGCTCGACTCGTATCCTCGACATGCTCGTGGGAGAGCAGCTGCCGAGGATTTGCTAACGGCAAAAGCTTGCGGCCGGCGCGATGCGACTTGATATCCCTGGAGATGTTCAGATTCCAAGCTCGCCCAACGCGGAAGCCCAGTATTATGAGGTGCGTTTTTAAAGCCAATGACGGGAGCTTTCATGGCAGCAGCTTTTTCCCATGTGATCTTTGATCTGGACGGCACCATCCTCAACACGCTCGAGGACCTGGCGGCCGCCGGCAACCATACCTGCGAGATGCACGGCTGGCCCACGTTTGCCGTCGACGAGTACCGCTACAAGGTGGGAAACGGTATGCTCAAGCTGGTTGAGCGCTTTATGCCTGCCGAGTATGCGGGCGACGGCCGTATGTTTGAGCAGACGCTTGCCGAGTTTAGGGCTTATTACGGCGAGCACAAGGAGGACCACACCGCCCCCTATGCCGGCACGATCGAGATGCTCGACCGTTTGCGCGCCGCGGGTGTGCAGCTTGCCGTGCTCACTAACAAGGACCACGTCTCGGCGGCTCCTCTTATCGAGAAGTATTTTGGTTCCGAGCGCTTTGCGCTGGTACAGGGCCGTGTCGATGCGTTTCCGCCCAAGCCCGAAGCACCCGTCACGCTGCATGTGATGGAGGAGCTGGGCGCCGATCCGGCAACCACGCTCTATGTGGGCGATTCCAATGTCGATATCCTAACCGGCCACAACGCCGGCCTTAAGAGCGCGGGCGTCAGCTGGGGCTTCCGCGGCCGCGCAGAGCTGGAGGCAGCCGGCGCCGACTACGTGGTGGACAGCCAGGCAGAGCTCGCGGCGCTGATTCTGGGCGAGTAACCGCTCATCCCTTCCACGGGTAGCTAATGTGGGACGGGACTCTTTTAGCTGCCCCCGCAACAAAGAAATGTCCCCGACTGCCGCACCATGGCAACGACGCAGGTAGAGGACGGACAGCGAGCGGGCACCAGAGCGAACAAATTGGCATGAAAAGAGGACGGCATAGACCTTCTGGTCATGCCGCCCTCTTTGAATGACAAGTTGTCGCTCTGGTGCCCGCGCAGCGTCGAGCAGTTGCGGCGTTTGGTAAAACGCCGCAACGAACTAGCTCATCATCGCATTCATCATCTCGGTGGTTGCAGAATCATCGGCAGACCACTCGTTATCCTTGTTGGCGGAATACTTAAAGGTGACCTTGGTGTCCTTGGTCTTAGCGGCCTTGGTCACGTCGACCATCACCTGACCGGCCATCTTGTACAGGTCGTCCTCGGAAGGCATCGTATCGAGTGCGGCGATCTTCTCCTGATACTGGGTGGCGAAATCTTCGACGATCTTGTTCATGGACTTGCAGGTGATGGTAACCTCGGCGGTCGCGGTACCCTTGTCCTCATCGACCGTCACATCACCGATCTTGTAATCAAAGCCCTCGAGATAGCTCTTGGCATACTCCTTGGGATCGATGCCCAGCTGCTCAAACTCGTCGCCCGAAGCCTCTTCCAGGCCGGAGAGGAAGTCATCGCCGCCGTTCTTAATCTCGTCAAACTGGCTCGTAAGGTCGTTGGTGATGAGCTCCTCCACCGAAGGCCCTCCGCAGCCGGAAAGCAAAACCACGCACGCGACCAGGGCAGCCATCAGGGGCGCAAGCAGCAGCTTCTTTTTCATGACATTCCTCCAAACAAGCGGCGCTGCGTTCCCCACACAGCGCACGTCGTGACAGTAAGTCCATATTAGCGGCTCCGCCCAAACCCCTACGTCGCAAAAGCGCGGGCGGCTCAATTTGACGAGTGAATGGCCCATAAAGCAAGCCCCCTGCAATAAAATGCGCCTGCTCAGCCTATTAAAAAAGGGTGGCCGGATAACCCGACCACCCTTGTGCATCTTCTGGATGTCGCAGTCTACTTGCGGACGACCTTAACGATGGCGTCACCAGCAGCGACGGCAGACTCGGCCTCGACGGTAAGCTCGACGTCGGCGAACTCGGCGGTGTTGGACACAGCCACGACGACGCAGTCCTTGTAGCCGGCAGCAGCGATCTTGGCGCGGTCGATCTTGAGCAAGGGCTGGCCGGCCTTCACGACGTCGTCGGCCTTGACGAAGCCCTCGAAGCCGTCACCGTTCATGTTGACGGTATCGACACCAACGTGCACCAGGACCTCGATGCCGCTATCGGACTGCAGGCCCACGGCGTGACCCATGGTGACGGTCACCTTGCCGTCGCAGGGAGCGTAGACCAGATCGTCCTCGGGCCACACGGCGCAGCCCTTGCCCAGGACCTCGCCGCCAAAGACGGGATCGGGCACGTCGGCCATCTTGATGACCTTGCCCTTGACGGGCGAGCACAGCACGTCGGCGCCGGCAGAAGCAGAGATGGAGGCGGGAGCTGCAGCAGCGGCAGGCTCAGCCTTCTTCTTAAACATGTCAAACAGACCCATACGTTTTCTCCTCTTGATTAAGCGCAACGTTATGCGCATGCCTATGGTGATTATAGTGCCAAATGATCAAATTGCTAAGGTGAGGGCTCGAATCGCAAGCCCTTCCAAGCCCTTCCCAAAACCATTTCCCCAGTGGCACTCATATTGTCGATTAATCCTCGATAAGCCCCAGACGAACAAAAGCATTCCAGATGCCGTCGTCATCGACGTCGGTGGTCATGTAATCGGCTGCCGGTCCGACATTCGGCAGAACGCCGAAACTCAATCGCCGGAACTCAATTACTCCAAGCCCTCGGTGCCGTTGGACTTGATGATCTTCTGGTACGCGAAGAAGCTGTCCTTGCGGCGGCGCTCGTAGGTACCGGTGCCGTCGTCGTACTTATCGACATGGATGAAGCCGTAGCGCTTGCGCATCTCGCCGGTGCCGGCGGACACCAGGTCGATGGGGCCCCACCAGGTGTAGGCGATCAGGTCGACGCCGTCGGCAATGGCCTCGCCCATGGCCTTGATGTGGCTGCGCAAGTAGGCGATGCGATACGGGTCATGGATGGAACCGTCCTCCTCGACCTCGTCGTAAGCGCCCATGCCGTTCTCGACCACCATCAGCGGAATCTCGTAGCGAGCATAAATCTCGTTGAGGGCGATGCGCAGGCCCAGCGGGTCGATCTGCCAGCCCCAGTCGGTGGACTCCAGATAGGGATTCTTGCCGCCAAAGGTCATGTTGCCCTCGGTCATCTCGTGGTCCTTGTGGGTGCCCACGGTGCCGGACATGTAATAGCTAAAGGAATAGAAGTCGACCTTGCCGTCGGCGATATCCTGCAGGTCGCCGTCCTCCATCACAAGCTCAACATCGTTCTCGGCCCAGAAGCGCTTGGCATAGAACGGGTACTTTCCGCGCACCTGCACGTCGGAGCAGTACCAGTTCATGGCGTTCATCTCCTGCTGCGTGGCGAACACGTCGGCCGGATCGCACGTGGCGGCATAGGAAAGGATAAAGCAGTCCATGTTGCCCATCTTGAACTGCGGGTAATGCTCGTGGGCATAGCGCACGACGCGACCGCTGGCGACAAACTGGTGATGCAGCGCCTGCATACGGGCCTGCGGCGTGGTGTGAACCGCCGAAGCCGGGCCCTCGAAGCCCTGAATCATGCTGGTCTCGAAGAGGTTGCCCATGTCCTGAGTGCCACAGTTGATCTCGTTGAAGGTGAGCCAGAACTTGACCTTGTCCTGGTAACGGTCGAAGACGGTTTGGCAATACTTCTCAAAGAAGCCGATGAGCTCGCGGCTCGCCCAGCCGTTGTATTTCTCGACCAGGTGATAGGGCATCTCGTAGTGCGAGAGGGTCACGAGCGGCTCGATGTTGTGGGCGCGCAAGCAGTCGAAGACGCGGTCGTAGAAGGCGAGGCCGGCCTCGTTGGGCTCGGCGTCATCGCCGTTGGGGAAGATGCGGCTCCAAGAGATGGACATGCGGAACATGTTGAAGCCCATCTCGGCGAACAGCGCGATGTCCTCCTCATAGTGATGGTAGAAATCGATGCCGTCATGGTTGGGGTAGAAACGATCGGGGTCGATATCGATCGTGATCTGACGCGGCTCCTTGTAGCTGCCGCCCAGGAAGTGGTCGTCGACGGAAGGACCGCGGCCGTCCACGTTCCAAGCGCCCTCAAACTGGTTGGCGGCGGTGGCGCCACCCCAATAGAAGCCCTCGGGGAACTTGATGTTTGCCATGAGCATCTCCTTTACATCGCGGGTCGATGAGCCGAGTATCGCCCACGCGCGCGGCAGGCAGGGGCAGGGGTGCCAAACCCGACACTTCTTTTCGCGCCCACGGACCGCCGCCGCCCCGTCCCTGATACTTCCTGATACCGACCGAAACGTGCCAAAATAAACCTGTCTTTTTTGGCAGGTTTGTTGAGTGTGGGAGTTCGTATGGATATCAAACGCAAGATTTCCGAGGCACAGGGCCTTACCCCTACCGAGCAACAGCTCGGCATCTCGGCCCTTGCCATGGGCGAAGACGCCCGTGGGCTCTCCATCAAGGAATTTGCCGCGCGCACCAACGTTTCTGTTGCGAGCGTCCACCGTTTTTGCAAAAAGCTCGGCCTCGAGGGCTTCAAAGATCTCAAGGTCGAGCTCATCCGCCTGGCAACCGAATCGGGCAACCGACGCGACGTGGACATCAACTTTCCCTTCGACGCCACGTCCACCCCTGCGCAGGTTATGGAGCGCATGGAGGGACTCTACCAGACCACGCTGGCCGAGACGCAGGAGCTGCTCGACCCCGCGCAGCTCGACCACGCCGCCAAGCTTATCATGCGCGCCGGCACCGTGGACATCTACACGGGCTCGCACAACCTCTATCCAGCGGGAATGTTCCGCGACCGCCTGCTCTCCGCCGGTAAAAGCGCGACGTGCCACGACGGTGCCGAGGCCCAGGTGCGAACGGCGCTCGCCTCGGACCCCGGCCATGTGGCAATCGTCATCTCCTACAGCGGCCTTGCCCCCAACCTCAAGGACATCTTGCCGATCCTCAGCAGTCGGCATGTCCCAGTCATCGTCATCGGCACGCCTTATTGCGCTCGCATTCACCCCGGCTTTGCCGCCTACCTTACGGTGAGTGACCACGAGAGCATGACGCATCGCATCACACAGTTCGCGAGCCACATCGCCGTGCAATACGTGCTCGATTCGCTCTACAGCAGCTACTTCGCCAAAGATTACGCCCGCTGCTCCGAATTCCTAGAGCGCTCATTCCCCTACACCCGCCTCCCGGGGCTTAAGTAGCGACGAGCGTGGTTCTCGGACGTCTATCTAACGAGAGCAAGTAGTCATTGGGGACGTTCTTAAATGACTAGTCAAACAAGAACGTCCCCAACGACTAGTCGTTTAAGAACGTCCCCAATGACTACCCATCCGGAGTAAGACAACGCCGCAAGTAGAGGACGGACAGCGAGCGACGTCCAGGGCGAACAAGTTGGCATGAAAAAGGCGAGGCATTGACCTTCTGGTCATGCCGCCGAAGTTGAAAGGCAGATTGCCGCTCTGGCGGGCTTGCAGCGTCGGCCGGTTACGGCGTTTGGTAAAACGCCGTAACTACTCCCGAGCTCCGTACTGCTCGTAGTAGGCGTCGATGGCGGCCTTGAGCTCGTCGTCGATGACGACCTTGCCGTCGATCTCGTGGTTGTAGAGAGTCTCGACGACCTCGGCCATGGAAACGATGCTCGCGACGGGGAAACCGTACTTGGCCTCGATCTCCTTCTGCGCGGTGGTCACGCCACCCTTGCCGACCTCCATGCGGTTGAGGGACACGATCAGGCCCTTGATCTCAACATCAGCAGCAGCCTTAACCTTGGGATAGGTCTCGTCGATGGACTTGCCGCTGGTGGTAACGTCCTCGACCATGACCACACGGTCGCCGTCCTTGGGCTCATAACCCAGCAGGTTGCCCTTATCGGCACCGTGGTCCTTGGCCTCCTTGCGGTCGCAGCAGTACTTGACCTCCTTGCCGTACAGCTCGTGGTAGGCAATCGCGGTCACGACGGCCAGGGGAATGCCCTTGTAGGCCGGCCCAAACAGCACGTCAAAGTCGTCGCCAAAGTTATCGTGGATGGCCTGGGCGTAATACTCGCCCAGCTTCTTGAGCTGGTAGCCCGTCACGTAAGCACCGGCGTTCATAAAGAACGGGGACTGACGGCCGCTCTTGAGCGTAAAGCTGCCGAACTTAAGGACGTCGGACTCGACCATAAACTTGATGAACTCTTGCTTGTAAGCCTCCATGCGGGCTCCTCTCGTAATCGCGTACGTGCCTTCCAGTTTAGCGCAGGCGAAGCGTAGATGCGGGTGCGCTTTGGGGCCACGGCATTCTGCAAGGGCTTTGTCAGAGGGAATGGTTTTCCGAACAATGGGGTTGACATGTCAAACCCCCTCATCAAGAATACGGGCGGCTTAAAAAGGGGTACGAGATACCCAAAGCGCGCTGCGCTCAGCCTTTAGGAGGTGTGCCATGGAAGGCAGTCCTAGTCGAAAAACCTGCATGTCGCCCTTGGCACGCCGCGAGGACTCCGCATCCGCATAACCACCAACAACAGATCGTCAAAACCACCACAAAGATGCCTGCCCCCTTTGTGGTGGTTCGCGAGCATGACGTGAGCGACATCTAGGTTTTTTGCAATTCAATACGACACGTACGCTAACTCCCTTCGACAAGGAGGACCCTATGCTGATGCTCAAAACCGCCACGGTACTCGAAGCTATCTCCAAGCGCCGCCGCACGGCGCGCCCTGCCGCTCACACCGGCCTGTCCAAGAACACCATATTCGCCGCCACCCATAGCGCCGATGACGCCCTCGTTCTGCTCGATGCCACGGCAAACGGCCTCACCGCCAAGCAGGCAACCGAGCGTCTGGACGCCTCCGGCCCCAACACCATCGAGGCACCGACCAAAACGCTCGCCCGCCGTATCGCCGACGCCTTTGTCGACCCCTTCGCCGGCATCCTCGCCGCGCTCGCGCTGGTCTCGCTCTACATCGACGTGCTCGCCGTGCCCGAGCCGCAGCGCGACCCCTCCACGGTCATCGTCATCGGCATCATGTTGCTGGTATCGGGCGGTATGAAGTTTATCCAAGAAGCCCGCAGCGGCAATGCGGCCGAGGCCCTCAAGGACCTGGTCTCCAACACTTGCACCGCCCTGCGCGACGGCGAGCGCGTCGAGATCCCCTTCGACGAGCTCGTCCCCGGTGATGTGATCCGCCTCTCTGCCGGAGATATGGTGCCGGCCGATGCCCGCGTCATCACCGCGCGCGACCTGTTTGTGATCGAGTCCGCACTCACTGGCGAGAGCGAGGCCGTCGAGAAGACCACCGCCATCACCGTCGTCGAGAGTGCCGACGGCTCCGCGCTGCCACTCTCTGCCTGCAAGAACATCGTCTTTACCGGCACCTCCGTGCAAAACGGCACCGCCATTGCGCTTGTCGTTGCCACCGGTTCGGATACTTACCTGGGTGGCATCGCCAAGATGCTCAACGGGCGCGGCGAGAAGAGCGCGTTTGACCGCGGCGTCTCGAGCGTCTCCATGTTGCTCGTACGCCTCATGCTCGTTATGGCGCCGGCCGTCTTTGCCATCAACGCCGCCACCAAGGGCAACGCCATCGACGCGCTGCTGTTCGCCACGAGCGTGGCCGTGGGCATCACGCCGCAGATGCTTCCCGTCATCGTGACCACGAGCCTGTCGCAGGGCGCCAAGGACCTCGCCCGCCGCCAAGTAATCGTCAAGGAGCTGCCGGCGATTCAAAACCTCGGCGCGATGGACGTCCTGTGCTGCGACAAGACCGGCACCCTCACCGAAGACCGCATCGTGCTCGAGCGCTATCTCAGCACCGACGGCAACGAAGACGCACGCGTGCTGCGCCATGCATTTTTGAATAGCTTCTTCCAAACCGGCCTCAAAAATCTTATCGACCTGGCCGTAATCGACCGTGCCGATGTGACGCCCTCGACCGTCGTGCCCGATTCTATGCTGGGCCAGAGTCTGCGCGACTGCTATACCAAGGTCGACGAGGTTCCCTTCGATTTCTCGCGCCGTCGCCTGAGCGTAGTTGTCGCCGACGCCCAAGGCAAAACCCAGATGGTTACCAAGGGCGCTGCCGAGGAAATGCTCGAGATCTGCTCCTTTGTCGAGATCGATGGCATCGCTCAGCCGCTCACCGACGAGAAGCTCGCCCAGATTCGCAAGCAGATCGCCGGACTTAACGCCGAGGGCCTACGCGTAATTGCCGTGGCGCAGAAGACCAATCCGCGCTGCGTGGGCGAGTTTGGCATCGCCGACGAGTGCGACATGGTGCTGATGGGCTTTTTGGCCTTCCTCGATCCGCCCAAAGCAAGTGCCGCGGGCGCCGTCGCCACCCTCGAGGCCAAGGGCGTGGCGGTCAAGGTCCTAACCGGCGACAACGACCGCGTCGCCGCCACCGTCTGCGAGCAGATTGGTATCGATGCGAGCAACGTCTTGCTCGGCTCCGAGATCGATACGCTCGATGACGCCGAACTTGCCGAGCGCGCCGAGAAAACCCACCTCTTCGCCAAGCTCTCGCCGCTGCAGAAGGCGCGCCTGGTACGTGTCATGCGCGAGATGCTCGGCCACACCGTGGGCTTTATGGGCGACGGCATCAACGACGCCGCCGCCATGCGTGCGAGCGATTGCGGCATCTCGGTCGATTCGGCCGTCGATATTGCCAAGGAATCCGCCGATATCATCTTGCTTCAGAAGGACCTGGGCGTGCTCGAGCGCGGCATCATCGAAGGCCGCCGCACTTACGGCAACCTGCTCAAGTACCTCAAGACCACGGTGAGCTCCAACTTTGGCAATGTGCTGTCCGTGACCGTCGCGAGCCTGTTCTTGCCGTTTTTGCCCATGAGCGCCCTGCAGCTGGTACTGCTGTCGCTCGTCTACGAGATCGTGTGTATCGCACTGCCGTGGGACACCGTCGATGACGCCTGGACCGCCCGTCCGCGTGCCTGGGACGCTGCGTCCATCAAGGGCTTTATGCTCGAGCTGGGCCCCGTGAGCTCGCTGTTTGACATCGTGACCTTCGCCGCGCTCTTCTTTGTCGTGTGCCCCGCCGCCGTGGACGCAAGCTGGTCCGAGCTTGCCGCCGCGGGCGACGTCGCGGGTATGGCGACCTTTGCTGCGCTCTTCCAGAGCGGCTGGTTTGTCGAGTCCATGTGGTCGCAGACACTCGTGGTCCACATGTTGCGCTCCCCGCATCTGCCGAGCCCGCGCGACCACGCCGCGCCCGCATTGTGCGTTCTTACCGTGCTGGGCCTGGCGCTCGTCACCTGGCTGTCGGCAAGCCCCATCGCCGATGCGCTCGGCCTCATGCCGCTGCCCACGAGCTTTTTTGGGCTGCTCATTGGCATCGTTACCGCCTATATCGCGCTCACCCAGCTGGCAAAGCGCCGCTACATTGCCCGCCACGGCGAGCTGCTGTAGCAAGTAGACGGAAAACACCCTGCCAGCTGCCGTTGCCACTACCACAGCTGCCAACGCCGCTGCCGTTGCCTCTGCCGCCGCCGCAGTCTATCCCCCCAGCAGTTGCGGTGAAATAGTTCCTGTTTAAAGCCCCGTGACTTTAATTTAGGGACTATTCCACCGCAACTTATTGGGAGATTAGCTAGTCCTTGGGTGTCCAGGACCAGAAGAAGTTGATGAGGGCCACGCGCGAGGCGGTGCCGGTCTTTTTGTTGATCGAGGAAATGTGACGATAGAGCGTGGAGCGCGAAAGGAAAAGCGTTGTGGCGATGTCCTGAACGCTCTGGTCCGAAACGACCAAGACCTCAAGAATATCGTGCTCGCGCTCTGTAAGCCCAAAGGTGGCGACGAAAGCATCGAGGCGTTCATCGGACGTGAGCTCCGCCGCCTCCACGGGCTCGGGGTCGGGGCATGTGGGCGCAAGATCCCCACCAAGATCGTCGGTGGCAAGCGGCAGGCCATCCTGCATCACGGCATCATCGGCTCGTTGCCCCAACTGCCCCAGCAGCGTAATCGCAATGCCCACAAACATCACGAGCGCTGCACCGACCGCAGCCAGCACATTTTGACTCGAGATAATCGCCACTGCCGGCGCCGTCACGAACATCGAGCACACGTTGTTGACGACGCGACCCATGCACGGCCAAAAATATGACCAGCGCGCATAGAGCGAGACGGCGGCATATTTTGTGGTAAAGAACACCACGAAAAAGCCCGAGCCCAGATAAAAGATGATCGTGGCAGCAAGCTCGTTGCCGCCATTGCCATCGACGATGAGCACAAAGAACGAAAGCGTGGACAGTATGGCGGCGCATGTCATGCCGATATTCATATACGAACGGCCGTGCAGGTCAAATAGTGCGCCAGCGGCCAACGAGCTCACGACAAGCAGCAGGCGCGGCCAATCGCCCAAATCGACGGCTCCGACAGCATGCAAGGTCGTGAAGCCCGCGTTGAGAGCGGCGAATACGCCGGAAAGATACGCCGTCGCCACGGTCAGGCGAACTACGGCACGACGGAATGCCGCCTTTGCCTCGGGATCGTCTTGCCACTTGGCGCCATATTCCAAAGCATCTACCGAAAGCCCGGCAACACTGGGTTCAAAGCTGGGATCGGACTCGTCGCGCAGCTTGGCGCGTCGGGCACCGTGGAGCAACGCCACCTGCGCGATCGCACAGACGACCAGAACAGCCTGCTGAGGAATGCCGACAGGCATCACCATGTGGTTGATCACCTGTACCAGAACGCCCATGGCATAGGAAAGTGCGGCGGCGCGCGCCAGGCAGGGCGTCTGCGCAAAACGCCGCGCAAGATTGGCATGGGCGGTCGATCCGCAATAGCCCAGGGCGCAGCACGCCACCAGGCCGCCGGCAATTACTACCTCAAACCGCACTGCCGTAATCATCAGCAGCAACGCCGATACCAACAGCATGCCTGTAATATCGCTCGTCGCATCGATCGTCTGGGGAAGGCGATAGTACAGAAATGGGCGCACGAAAAAGCCAATCACGCTCGCGCCGACAACGATGCTCTCGTAGATGACGACCTCACTCGATGGCACGAACTCGGCCATGCGCACATCAAAGAGATACTCGCACGCCAAAAACGTGAAGAAGAACAGCGCCAGGCATATAATCTCCCGAATGCCCCGACGCAAATATGCGGTTGTGTCTCCCATGCCCCTCATGGTTAACCCCCCAGCCGCTCAATTGTCTGGAAATCTATTTTAATAAAGAACCAGTCTCAATATCGAAGCCAGGCTCGAAATGTTGCCAATTCGACCCCAGCCGTCCACATCACGCCGCGATTTTGAGCCGCATGGACCAGAAGGGACGCGCGCGATCTCTAGCTCGGCCAGGAGTGTCTCCAACTACCACTCATTTAAGTACGTCCCCAATGAGTGGCCGAAGAGTGTCCCCGGCGTCCAATCAAAAAATGGGCCATGTGTCCCAGTTGTGGAGACTCCTTGAGCCGTCTGGGTATCGCGAAGGATCGCGCACTCCCCCATCATCAAAAGTGACACACGCTACCAGTTGATGGGAGGCAGCCATGGGCTTCTTTGACAAGATGTTTGAGAAGAAAGAGTGCGCGATTTGCGGTACCGAGCTGGGACTTCTAGGTAAGACAAAAATCAATGAGGGCTACCTGTGCAAAGAGTGCGCCGGCAAGCTCTCCCCCTTCTTTGGCGGCTATCGCTCCAGCACCGCGGACGATATCCGTGAGCAACTCGCCTACCGCGAGGCCAATGCCGAGCGCCTGGCGTCGTTCAACCCCACGCGTACGCTTTCTGCCGGGCGCACCAATATTATGCTCGATGAGGACGCGGGCCTGCTGATCATCACTTCGCAGAGCCGCTGGCGCGACGCCAATCCCGACATCATCGAGTTCTCGCAGGTACTCGGCTGCGATATGGATATCGACGAGCAGCGCACCGAGATCTATCGCGAGACCAAGGACGGCGAGCGCGAGAGCTACAACCCGCCGCGCTACGACCTAGATTACGACTTTAATCTGACCATCCATGTCAACACGCCGTACTTTACCGAGATCAACCTGCGCGTGAACGACTCCACCATCGATCAGCGCGGCTCCATCGAATACCGCGAGGCCAAGCGCCAGGCAACCGAGGTCCGCGATGCGCTGGTGCAGCTGCGCCAGGAGACGCGCGACAGCGTCGTGGCCGCCAAGGCCCCCAAGACCGCGGTGACCTGCCCCTTCTGCGGAGCCACCACCATTCCCGATGCCAGCGGGCGCTGCGAATACTGCGGCGGCGCCATCGGCGCATAGCACCCGGCACGGAAAGGACCGATCATGGCCTTCGAGAGCGTTAACTATCAGTGCCCTGCCTGCGGTGGCCCCCTGCATTTTGCCAGCGCCGAGCAAAAGCTCGTCTGCGACTACTGTGACTCGCGCTTTGAAGTCGAAGAAGTCGAGGCCCTCTATCGCGAGCGCCAGGACAAGGCCGATGCCAAAGCCGATGCGGTAGCCGCGGCTCCCAAACCTGCTGCCGACGACGCGGTGCAGGAGCTCGCCCAAAACGCCGGCTACATCTGCTCGTCGTGCGGTGCCGAACTCGTGTCCGACGGCACCGTCGCCGTCACCACCTGCCCGTACTGCGGCAACTCCGCCGTGGCGCCCGGCCAGCTCTCTGGCGACTTCTCGCCCGACCTGGTGATTCCGTTTAAGCTCGGGCGCGATGACGTCACGGCCGCACTCAAGGAACACTACAAGGGCAAGATCTTGCTGCCCAAGAGCTTTGTCACCGGCAACCACATCGACGAGGTCCAAGGTGTCTACGTGCCGTTTTGGCTCTACGGCGCCCGCGTTGACGGCGAAGTGTACTTTGACGCGACCAACGAGACCGTGACCGAGGAATCCGACCGCACCGTCACGACCACCGACCACTACGATGCCTATCGCAAGGGCAATATCTCGTTTAAGCGCGTGCCCGTCGACGGATCATCCAAGATGCCCGACGGCCACATGGACGCCATCGAGCCGTTTGACTACGACGCACTGCGTCCGTTCTCGGTCGCATATATGCCCGGCTACATCGCCAACCGTTACGACGAGGACTGCGAGACTTGCAAGGCGCGCGCCGAGCGCCGTATGGAAGAAAGCACAATCTCGGCCCTGCGCGAAACCGTCGTCGACGAATATGACGATGCCACGGTCGAAAGCAAGCAGCTCGACTACACCTGGGAAGACAGCGACTATGCCCTGTTCCCCGTGTGGATGCTTTCCACCTCGTGGAACGGCAAGAGCTACCTGTTTGCCATGAACGGCCAAACCGGCCGTATGGTCGGCGAGCTTCCTTGCTCCAAGCCCAAGCTCGCTATCGCCTCGGTGCTGTTCTTTGTGATCGGATTTGTCCTCTCCCAGATCCTCTTCATGGGTGAGAACGCCTTCGATCCGGATTACCTCACCTTTGATATCGAGGGCATCCTCATCAACATCGTCGCGCCGCTGATCATCGTGGTCATCGCAGACGTGCTGCTGGTGGGCCAGCTCAAGACGGCCAACGAGGCCACCCACGCCGATTGCTACTGTGGCGAGCTCGACCTGACCGAGAAGCACGACACCTTCAGCCACACCGAGACCACCGTTGTCATGAAGGACGACAAGGACGATTAACCATCCTGACCAATACCACCCGGCCTTTGACGAGAAAGGAAGATCACCATGGGACTCTTGAAAGCTGGATTGGGTGCTGCCGGCGGCGTCATGGCCGACCAGTGGAAGGAATTTATCTACTGCGAATCGATGCCCGCTGACGTCTTGGCCTGCAAGGGCAGCAAGCGCACCGGCGGCCGCAGCTCCAACACGCGCGGCGAGGACAACGTCATCTCCAACGGCTCGGTCATCGCCGTCAACGACGGCCAGGGCATGCTCGTGGTGCAAAACGGCAAGATCATCGAAGTCGCGCTGGAGCCCGGTGAGTTCGTCTTCGATACCGGCAGCGAGCCGAGCGTCTTTAGCGGCAACCTGGGCGATTCCATCAAGGAGACCTTCGCCAATATCGGCAGCCGCTTTACCTTTGGCGGCGACGCGGGCAAAGACCAGCGCGTCTACTTCATCAACACCAAGGAGATCATCGGCAACAAGTACGGCACCGCCTCGCCCGTGCCCTTCCGCGTGGTCGACAACAACATCGGTCTGGACGTCGACATCTCCGTGCGCTGCAACGGCGAGTATTCGTACCGCATCACCAACCCGCTGCTGTTCTACACCAACGTGTGCGGCAACGTGACCGATAGCTACACGCGCGACAAGATCGACAGCCAGCTTAAGTCCGAGCTGCTCACCGCCCTGCAGCCCGCCTTTGCCAAGATCTCGGAGATGGGCATCCGCTACAGCGCCATCCCCGGCCACACCACCGAGCTCGCCCGCGCGCTCAACGAGGTCCTCTCTGCCGACTGGCGTGACCTGCGCGGCGTTGAGATCGTAAGCTTTGGCGTCAACTCCATCGCCGCCTCGCAAGAAGACGAGCAGATGATCAAGGACCTGCAGAAAGCCGCGGTCATGCGCGATCCCACCATGGCGGCAGCCAACATCGCCAGCGCCCAGAGCGATGCGATGCGCGCGGCAGCCGCCAACCCCAACG
Organism: Collinsella aerofaciens; assembly: GCF_018785245.1. GTDB lineage: Bacteria > Actinomycetota > Coriobacteriia > Coriobacteriales > Coriobacteriaceae > Collinsella > Collinsella aerofaciens_AD. The sequence continues at coordinate 141,633 of NZ_WQPL01000022.1, forward strand.
GCGCGATGGCAGGCTTTATGGGCATGGGCATGGCAGGTGGCATGGGCGGCATGAACGCCAGCCAGCTGTTCGCCGCCGGCCAGGCACAGCAGCAGGCCGCCCCGCAGCCGGCTCCGGCTCCCGCCCCCGCACCGGCTCCCGCCGCCGCACCTGCGGCCGGCACGTGGACTTGCAGCTGCGGCGACACCAACACCGGCAAGTTCTGCTCCGAGTGCGGCAGTCCCGCACCCGCCCCGGCACCGGCAAAGTGGTTCTGCCCCAACTGCGGCAGCGAAAACGGCGGCAAGTTCTGCAGCAACTGCGGAACGCCCCGGCCCTAGCCCCTCTATCTGGTAATTGGCGGGGGATCCGCCACCCCCGCATTTGCTTCTATGGGTTTCGTTCGATGAAGGAGGACACCATGAAGACAACGTTCAAAAAGTCCGTACTCGCATTTCTGACATGCGTCCTGGCGCTCGCCTTTGCCCTGACGGGCTGCAGCGGCGGCGGCAAAGACCCCAAGGCCAACTTCGTCGGCAGCTGGGAACTCTCGGGTGGAACCTTGGACGGCGAAGAGCTCACCGATGAGTACATGGATATGCTCAAGGAGTGGGGCCTCAACTGTATCCTGATCCTCGACGAAGACGGCACGGGCGTCCTCGACATGTTCCTTGAGGTCGCCGACCTGAAATGGGAGGCCAAGGACGCCACCACCGTAACGATTACCGCCGAAGATGAGTCGCACGACCTGAAACTCAAGGACGACAAGCTCGTCCTCGAGGTGGAAGGCGACAAGCTTATCTTTACGAAGTCCGACAAGGATCTGTCCGGTACGGTGAAGAAGGATCGCGAGAACGCCGAGAAGGAAGAAGAGATCGATGAGGCCGTCGAAGACGACGACGTCCAGAGCATCGAAATCTCCCCCGCCGTCACCGTCGCCGATGACGACCTGTGCACCATCACCATCACCGAGAAGTTCAAGGACGACTGGGGCGACATCGGCTTTGTCGTCAACATCACCAACAAGAGCGACAAGGACCTGACCTTCTACGCTCCTTCCGGCAAGACCAACGTCAACGGCACCATGAAGGAAGCCTGGTTCTCGGCTCACTTGATGCCCGGCACCAACGCCACCGAGGAATTCACGTTCTCGAAGGGCACGCTCGATAGCCTTGACGACCTCGTCAATACGACCATCGGCATCGACGCCTACCTGACCGATTCCTACGAGGACGTCGCCTCCTACAGCGCAACCATCGCGTAACGGCAGACACCGACAGCCGCGGATTGGCGGACACATCCGCGCACATGCCAGACGGGGCCGCAGGAGTTGATCCTGCGGCCCCACCGCTTTATGCCGATGCGTAACGAGCGCTAGCGCTCCATGTTGGGAACGATGCTGCCCTCCGTTACTGCGCGCACGGCCAAGCGCATGATGTTGTCGTAGCCGGTCTTATTGAGAATCTCCGAGATGCGGCGTTTGATGGTGCCCTCGCTCATAAACAGCTCGGCCGCGATCTCGCGGCGGCTTTTACCCTCGCAGGCAAGGCGCAAGATCGACAGCTCGACATCGTCGAGGGCCGCCGTGCCCGAGAAGATGCTCTCGGGCGGCTTGGGAAACGTGCAGTAACCCGCCAGCGTGGAGCGCATCACGGCGAAAAGCTCGTCGATACCGACGTTCTTGTACACAAAGCTGTCGACGCCCGCCTCGCGTGCCTGGTCCACAAAGGTGATTTCGGGCATACCCGTCATGATAATGACGCGGCACTCGGGCAGTTGTTCTTTGATGCGCGCCGCCGCCACGATGCCGTTGGAATCCTGCTCGGTGCACACGTCCATCAGTATCATGTCCGGGCGCTCCTTAAGCACAACGTCCAAGGCATCCGAGGCGTCGGCGATCGCGGCAACAACCGTCATGTCGGGCTGGTCACCGACGGAGCGCGCGAGGCTCTCGCGCAAGATAGCCTGGTCTTCGACGATTAACACGCGAATCATGAACTTCTCCTTTGGGCCGTGGCGCTGGAGGCGAGCGGGATGGACACCGTAAGCGTGAAGGGCGGGGCGGTGTGGACTTCCAGGCTGCCGCCCAGATTCTGTGCGACATGCCTCATACCTGGGATACCCGTTCCCTCGCGATACGATACGGGTGCAGGCGCGCCGTCGTTAGAAACGACCATCCGCGCGACAGCGCCGTCTTCTGTCCCCTCCTGCCACAGGCGCACATGGACCTGATGGGCTTGTGCATGCTTGGTGGCATTGGTCGAGGCTTCGCGGATAATCTGCAAAAATGCTGCGGCGACACGCGCGTCGTTTGGCAGCTCGCCCTCCACATCGATCTGCACGCTCACCAGGCCAAAGGCATGGACGATATCGCCCAGTTGCTCTGCCGGTTCGCTGTCGCCCCCGCTGCGCAGATCGGCAGCGATTGAGCGCAGCAGCGGGTCGATCTGCTCGAGTGACTCGTCATCCAGGCGCCCTTCCTCCAGATAACGATGGAGAATGGACAGGCGCTGCCCGATCACGTCGTGCACGCGAGCGCGCATACGCAGATAGGCCGCATTGTCAGCAACTTTTTTGACTTCTTCGATCTGGGCTTGGAGCTCTTGGCCCGCAAGCTCAAGCAGGTGGTTTGCTTGCGCCAAGCGGTCGTAGGCGTGTGCGTATTCCGTCACGTCCAAGCCGACGACGCGCTCGAACGGACGGCCCGAGACCGTAACGGAGTCACGCACGAACAGACGAATCTCAGAAGGAGAGATCTCGACCACGGCACGGTCGTGGCCAAAGCGGTCAAGGTCAATATGGGCGCGATTTGCGCTGCTTTCGGGCGTCTGCATGCTGAGCTTGCGAAGGTCACTCCACGTGCCGCTCATGTCGCGCAGGTCGGTGGGCATGCGAAGCTCCACCAGGTTTTTGCGCATGCAGCGGTTCATGAGCAGCGGGCGACCCTTTGGGTCCAGATACAAGATGCCCACAGGGATCACGTTGATGGTTTCGATGGTCGAGAACGCGGTAATGTCTTCCTGACGGTTGCGGACATCCATCAAAAGCGCCGCGATGGAGCGAAATAGGAAAAACGCACCCTCTGCAATAAGGACCACGGTCCACGCCGAGCCCATGAGGCACACCACCGGCGGCGTCGCGGCTGCAACGAGCAGCAGCTCGGCCAGCATGACGGGGCGACGATAGTGCGCCATAAGCACCGCGCCGTAGGCAAAGATTGCGGCATTGAGCCACAGCGCTCCGCCCATTGCCCTGGCACAAACGTCAAGCGGCGCCACCAGATATGAGCCAGACGACGCGAACAAGATGAGCGCCGAAATAACTAGGTGAAGCACAAGGCTCGCCTCGTAGGCACAAATCACCTTACGGTTATAGGACGAGCGGCGCGATGAAATGAGCGGGACGTGGATCGTCTGCAGACACGCAGCCAGGGCAAAGACAACATCGAGCGCAACGATTTGGGGAAGGATGAGCGAAATCTGCATCGTCACTCACCCGCCCTCGGCATCAAGACGATCATGCGCAGCTGGCCGGGCTCGCCCTCAAGGCGGTATGCCACGTTGCGCCCTTGCAGAGCGCTTTCGAGCTCTTGCGCAGCGGGCGTCTGCGAAAGATCTGCATCATCGTTGGAAAAAAGCGTGGCGCGCAGCTCGACACTGCATCGGTCATGGTCGCCCAAGTGATACATAAGCGCCGGATGGTCGGTGGTGTAGGCAAAAAACGCAAAGTCATACACGCAGTCGTACAGGGCGCTTACCGTACTGGCGTGCATCGGGCGCCGTATGGCGATAATCGAGGCGCAATCGATATCGATGGTGCGCAGGTCGCTTGCGAGCTCGTTGGCAATGAGTTGAATGCGGTCGCGATCAAAACCGCTCTCCCCATGCTGTGCCAACGTGAGCGACCCCTTGCGCTTGCAATAGGCGATGAGCATCTTTGCGCGCTGCAGCATGCGGTAACGCTCGTGCGAAGACGCCTCGTCGGTCAACGGCGGCAGCGAGCTCAGCAGGTCGTACATCCCTTCGAGCGCGCGGGCAATCGCCTGGTCCACGTCTTGGACCAGCAAGGTCTCGGCCTCTTGATCTGCCAAATGCGTCTTAAGGTCGTAGTCGGCGGCGAGCAGCTCGTTTTGACGCTGCAGCTCCATGCGACGATGTGCCAGCTCACGGTTAAGCTCGTTGAGCTCCGACACGTCTTGGGCAAGCAGGGCCGATCCGCCCAGCAGTGGAAAGGCACGGTACATCACATCGGGATCGGACGCCACGGCAAAGGCATGGGCGTGGCCGTGCTCCTGGGTCCGCAACTCCTCGCGCACGCCTACCGGCATTGGCTTTGACACCGGCGTGGCATAGACCTCCTGCAGGTCGCGCGTTAGAACTTTGAGGTCGAGCGGCAAGGTGTCGAAAATGCCGGCGATGTCGTGATACGACGGAATGACACCACAATCGAGACAGATTTCCATCGCCACCACGCACAGGACGCAATAGACGAGCGAGAAGTTGAGCCTCCATGCCCAGGGCACGCGCAACGCATACGAGATGGCAAAGAATGCGCCACCCAGCAGTACGAGCGCCGCCGTGCCCGAGAAACGCTGGATGCGAAAGGACGAGGACCGGCCCACCAGGATAAAAAAGGCCACGAAGTTAAAGGCCGTCCACACTAAGACAGCGAAATAACCCCAGTCGTACGTGTAATCGTTGCTCCAGGTGTCGCTTGTACGGTCAAAGCGGAAGACCTGCTGGTGAAAATCGTTGGTGAGCACAAATCCGATAAGCAGGATGGCCACAATCCACAGCGCAGCGCAGTAGCGGCGACCCAGGCGGTGTTGCTCCAGACCCGCAAGGCGCAAACCACACAACTGGTAGAGCAGCGGAATGAGCGTCATGGGCACGTAGTACAGGTACCACAGCACGGTGGCATAGAACGGCGTGAACGACTTGTACTTGAGAATGACTTCGATCATCCACAGGGCGCAGATGGTGGCGATGGCAACAAGGCGGCGGCGCAACACATAGTCCAAACAGCGCAGATAGACCGATACGCCCCAAATTGAAAATACAATTGCGACGACAAGCAGCGGGAGAGAGCTCGAATGGACGAGCGCGTCCACGACCTCTTCGGACACCTCGCTATAGGCGGGCGCGGCGTTAGAAAGTTTGGGGTCGAAGGCGAACAGTGCCGGCAAGACTGCCAAAAGCATGAGGAACAGTGCGGTGATGGCGCCGGCGATAGCGAAGACGCGGTGACGGTACGCCTGATGTGTTATGCCAACAAGGAATCGCGGCATGGCGAAGAGCCTGCCGCCCCTGGGATCCGCCACGGGTGCGGATCGGGCGGCCGCGTGGCCGATATGTCGCTCGCGGGTACCCATAGTGCTTTTAGTGTACCGACAGGCAGGCTCAAAAAGCGGGCCACATGTCCCAAAATCCGCAGACGGCAAGGCGCCCGGCAGCCTCCCCCGTCTGGCACTTCCCGATATCCGCCCGCCCCAAACCACCGCAAAGGGGACAGGCACCTTTGTGGTGGTTTGGGGCGATGCGCTAGTCCACGGTGATGTCGAGGTTTTTGCCGATGAGGCCTACGTAGCCGCCCTCGGCTGCCTTGGGGCTGTCAGCATGGCAGAGGACCCACTTGTCGGCCTTCCAGTAGCAGTAGCTGTCACCGGTGGCAGGCATGTCGGCTGCAGCCTCGGGGCGCGGGCCGTTGGTGCCGGCGGGCAGCGCCACCATCACCTGGAAGCCGCCGTCGTCGACCATGCACGGCGTGTAGTGGAGCGTGGTGTTGAAAACCTCAACAAGCGTGCCGGCCGGCACGCGGAACGCCTTGACGCACGCGGTGTCGAGCTTGCCGTCCTCGATCTCCCAGCGATGCGCCACGAGCAGGATAAAGTCGCGGGCGCCCAGGTTAAACTCGCTGGCGCGGTGATACTCCAGGCAGTTGAGCTGCGTGTTGTGGCCGTTGCACCAGCCAAGCTGGAAGGGACGACCACCAAACATGAGAAAGCCAAGCTTGTCGGCATCCTTGACGCCCTCGAGCTCGGGCGCAGAGGCCACATACTTGCTGCCCTCGGGGATGGGCGTGGAGACAAGTGCCTCGAGCACGGGCGACGTAAGCTCGGACGGAACGTTATCCCAAACGTTGCCATAGGACTTGAACTCGGGATCAGAGACAGAGTAGATATGCATGTTCGCTCCTGTTCGTTTGTGTGACAGTATGAACATTCTAGAACAATCTTGTTCTGTTTTGAGCACTCGGCATAAAAAAGCGCTCCGCAAAGAGCGGGAGCGCTTCTAGTACAAACGCTATTCCTGCGAGGGACTTACGCCTGCTGATAATGCAGGTGCTTCTCATCGATATCGGCCAGGTCACGGTCGAGATAGCGGCGCGCGAGCCAGTTTGCCATGGGGGGGGTTCTGGTCCAGGTAGTTGCCGCACTCCTCGGGAGCGGCACCGGGGACATCGCCCTCGAAGCCGGCGACAAACTCAAACAGCTCGCGGACGAGCGGCAAGACCTTCTCGCTCGTCAGCTCGCCAAAGACAACCAGATAAAAGCCCGTGCGGCAGCCCATGGGGCCAAAGTAGACAATGCGGCTCGACCACTCGGCATGATTGCGAAGGAACGTCGCGCCCAGGTGCTCGATGGTGTGGCACTCGGCGGTGTTCATGACCGGCTCCTTGTTGGGCGTGGTCAGGCGCAGGTCAAACGTAGTGACGGCGGCACCGGTCGCCGGATCGCGGTCGATGCGGCTCACATACACGCCGGGCTCAAGCAGCAGATGATCAACGGAAAAGCTGGCGATGCGCTCCATGGCAGATCCTCTCGATAGTCAAATTGGGACGGGGCTCTTTTAGCTGGTTCGATTGGTCGCACCAATCATACCAGTCAAAAAGCCCCGTCCCAAAAAGACAACTTAGCCCAAGACGCGGGCCATACGTGTCTTGAACTCGGACAGGAAGCGCGGAGCATCCACGGTCAGTGCCACAAGCGCGCTCTTGTCCGGATCGGATAGGCGGCGCTCATCGCAGATGGTGCGGCCGCGATACTCGCCCAGCAAGTCAACACGCAGGTTGCAAGCGAGCGCACCTACGAGCGTGGGGTCGATCGCCACGGCAACCGCCAGCGGATCGTGCAGCGCGCAGCCGCCCAGGTAGGGCGCGTTCATTTCGTACGAACCAATGTAGTGCTCGACCATGCTCGCAAATGCGCAGCCAGCCATAGTGCCCGAGCCCGTCCAGCCGGCAACGTCGCGGCGTGTGAGCACCACGCGGTGCGTTACATCCAGGCCCACCATGGTGAGCTTGCGACCTGAGCGCAGCACCGCGTCGGCTGCCTCGGGGTCGCTCGCCATGTTGGCCTCGGCGCCCGCGCTCACGTTACCGGGCACGGTAAGGGCGCCGCCCATCACGACCACGCGGCCGATGGACATCATCGCCGCCGCATCGCGCTCCAGGGCGAGCGCCAGGTTGGAGAGCGGGCCAGTCGCTACGTAGACCAGATCGGGACCATAGGTGCGCGCGGCATCGATCAGATAATCGACCGCAGCGTTGCCGTCGGCCGAGGTCGCCCCCACCGGCTCGTAGGGCGACGCGGGCACGCTCGCGCCGCCGATGCCGTTCTTGCCGTGAATGAGCGCGGTGGACGCCGGCGGCGTATAGGGCTCAGTCGCCTGCAGAGGACGGTCGGCACCCAGGTACACCGGAACCTCGGGGCGACCCAGCAGATCGAGCACCGCCAGGCAATTGTGCGCCGATTGCTCGACGCGCGCGTTGCCAAAGCACGTGGTAATGCCCACGAGCTCCACCTCGGGGCTCGCGATGGCATAGGCCAGCGCCATCGCATCGTCCACACCCATATCCAGATCAAGGATCAGCTTCTTGATTGCCATTGTTCTACTCCGCTTCTCCGTCTTTATCGTTTAACCAAACCAATGTTCAACTTCGGCGCGCGTGGGAATCGATTGCTGAGCGCCCAGGCGCGACACCGTCACTGCCGAGGCGCGAGCGCCCGCGGCCATGCACTCAAAGAGCGGCAAGCCCTCTAGGCGAGCCGCCGCCAACGCGCCGATAAACGTATCGCCCGCGGCCGTGGTATCGACTACCGCGCTCGAAAGTGCCGGCATGCGCAGCGGCTCACCGCCATCGCCGAGCGTAACCGAGCCGGCGCCGCCCAGCGTGATGACCGCGGCGCCGGCGCCCTTAGCAAGCAGGGCGCTGAGCGCAGCGGCGCAGCTCTCATCGTCCTTGGGCAGGATACCCGTCAGCACCTGGCACTCGGTCTCGTTGGGGCAGACCAAGTCGACCGCAGGCCAGACCTCCGCAGGCAACTCACAGGCGGGCGCTGGATTAAAGACCGTATAGAACCCCAGCTCGTGAGCGCAAACAAGCGCATCGGCCGTCGCTGCAAGGTCACATTCACCCTGGGCGATAAAGACGCTTCCGGCAGCCGGGGCAATCTCACTGCCGTCTCCGTCGAGCTCATGGGCCACCAGACGCCTCAGCGCGCAGGCAACGTCCCCGCCCGCAAGCGCATGGTTGGCGCCCGGTGACAGGATGATGCGGTTGTCGCCCTCGCAGCGAATGATGGTCGCCGTTCCCGTCTCCACGTCATCGCGATGCACTACAAAGTCACAGTCCACGCCGGCGTCTTGAAGCCCCGCCACGAGCGACGCGCCGAACGCGTCGCGACCGACAGCGCCGATCATGCACGTGCGCGCACCCATGCGCGCGGCGGCGACGGCCTGGTTAGCGCCCTTGCCACCGGCGTTGGTGATAAAACCGCTACCACCGACTGTCTCGCCCGCGCGCGGCATGCGCTCGCACGCCACCGAAAGGTCCATGTTCATGCTGCCGAACACCGCAACGATGCCGCGATCTGCCATGGAAACCTCCTCATCTGCGGGCTTTGCACCCACCGTCGACCGTCGATTGCGCGCCTTCGCACCTCTATAACTTTAGTTCACTTTGATGTGAACGCACCCTTGAGGTTGCGCCAGCAGCAAGCATTCACAGGAGCAGGCAGCTACAATGAATACGTGCTGATTATTCTCGTCATTGGATGATGTTTTATGGAACAATTCTCGCAATCGGGCTCGCGCGGTCGACGCCGCACGGGCAACGAGCCGGCGCCGCACGAACGCGTGAAGAGCGAACGCCGTGCCAACGAGCCGCGACGCACCACGAGCCCCCATCGCGCTTCTGCCAACAACGCGGGCCGCGCCAACACTCCCGCCGCGGAGCAGACGCCTGCTCGCCCCAAGTCCCGCTACATCCCTGCACTCGACGGCCTGCGTACGCTCGCCGTCGTCGCGGTGGTGCTCTATCACCTTAACCTCACGTGGGCTCAGGGCGGCCTGCTCGGCGTCACGATCTTCTTTGTGCTTTCGGGCTATCTGATCACGCGCTTGCTGCTCAACGAAGTCGCTAAGACCGGCCGCATCGACCTCAAGAGCTTCTGGATCCGCCGCATCCGTCGCCTGGTCCCCGCCGTGGTGACCGTCGTGGTGGTGACCTGTGCTCTGTGCACCGTCTTCAACCACGTGATGCTCACCAAGATGCGCCCCGACATCCTGCCGTCGCTGTTGTTCTTCAACAACTGGTGGCAGATTGCCCAAAACGTCTCGTACTTCAATGCTCTGGGCGACCCCTCGCCGCTCACGCACTTTTGGTCGCTTGCCATCGAGGAACAGTTCTACCTGATTTGGCCGCCACTGCTGTTTGCCATGGTATCCATGCATGTGAGCAAACCCAACACGCGCCGCGTGGTTCTGGGCCTTGCCGCGGTATCTGCCCTCGCCATGATGGTGCTTTACAACCCTGCCGCCGACCCCAGCCGCGTGTACTACGGCACCGACACCCGCGTGTTCTCGCTGCTGCTGGGTGCCTGGATGGCCTTTATCCCCGATCGCGACCTGGCGCCGGTGCGTCTCGCTCGTCGTTTGGGGCTCAATCGCCTAGCTGGCGCCGCCAAGCACGGCAAGAACGCCGAGGGCAAGCCTGGCGAGAAGGCCGACGAAGCAGCCGAGACCGCCCCGGCACAGCCGAGCGCCCTCGTGCGTTTTTGGTCCTCGCCCGCATCCATCGATGTGTTGGGCGTCGTGGGTCTGGTTGGCCTTGCCGCCATGGTCGCGCTCACCAACGGCTACACCGCCTTCCAGTATCGCGGAGGCACGCTGCTGTGCTCGATCCTCACGCTCATGGTCATCGCGGCCTGCGTGCAGCCCCAGGGAATGGTTGCCCGCGCGCTGTCCGCCGAGCCGCTCGTGTGGGTTGGCAAGCGCTCGTACAGCATCTACCTGTGGCACTATCCGCTGCTGTTGCCTATGAACCCGGTCGCCAACATCAACGATACACCGTGGTGGCAGTACATTTTGCAGGTGCTGTTGGTGGTCGCCGTGGCCGAATGCTCATATCGCTTTATCGAGACGCCGTTTAGGAAGGGCGCCTTTGGGCGCACCGTCGCCGAATTCCGCGATGGCACCACCACGCCCGCCAACTGGGCACGCGCGCACGTCCCCGTCTGCGCAGCCTGCGCTGTCGTGTTGGTCGTTGCGCTGGGCGGCCTGATCTTTGTTCCCGAGACGTCTGCGCTGAGCGGCGAGGGCGCCGAAGTTCTGAACAAGGAAGCCAAGAACACCGCGCCCACCGACCAGCAGGCGGCCGACGACACCGACAAGGACAACGACGGCTTCCCCGATGGCTCCTACGATCTGCTTATGATCGGCGACTCCGTGTCGCTGCGTGCCGTAGACACCTTTGACGGCGTGTTCCCGCACAGCCATATCGATGCCGAAAAGGGCCGCCAGTTTGATGCGGGGCGCGCGACATTTGAGGGCTATATCCAGCAGAACCTTGCCGGCAAGATCGTGGTCTTTGCCCTGGGCACCAACGGCTTGGTAACCGACGACCAGATCGACGCCATCATGGCCGATGCGGGAGATAAGCGTATGGTGGTGTTTGTGAACACGCGCAGCCCGCAGCCGTGGGTTGGCTCTACCAACCAGGCCATCGCCAACGCCGCTACGCGCTACAAGAACGTGCGCGTTATCGACTGGTACGGATACAGTGCCAACCGCAACGACCTGTTCGATGGCGATGGCACGCATCTATCGACCACTGGCGTGACTGAGTACCTCAACTTGATCCACGATGCAGTCAAGAAGGACCTGCCCGTGCATCCCGAGGATCACGTCAACGATCCGCAGCCGGCAGCCGTCAAGTCTGCCACCGACGCGCTCGTTAACGCCCTCGCCTTCAAACCGCACAAACTAGGCACCGACAAGTAGCACACCGTCAAATCCGCTTGCACCCGGAGGGGGCGTCGGCCACAACCGACGCCCCCTCCGGCAGTTAGGGACGTTCCTTATGTGCCGGTACCTAGGGACACTCCTGGCGCAGCCAATGAAGACCTCTACGGATGAATTCCAGGCCGCTCCGTCGCTCCAGACATCGTTTCCGCGCCTCGCGCCTGCCCCAAACAATCAAAACAAGCCCTTTTCGCCGCACCCTCAAAGGTCTGTGGGCAAAAAAGGGCAAATATGAGTACTGCTACCATTTTAGTAGCAGGCAAAACCACCCAAAATGACGTCCGAGCGAACCCTACAACCCCCTAAAGCAGCCAACCTGACTGGTTTAAGGCGTATTGGAGCCAATTTTAATGAACATACTATAGGTTATGTTTATTATCTTCTTGAATGTAAATGCTATTCACTTAGCAACAGTACTCATATTTGGCATTTTTTGCCCACTGCCATATAACTAACACCCTATAGCAGACAAAAACAGGCCGCAGCCCATCGCTGCGGCCTGTTTGGAATCCAAAAGAGGCGCTAAGCGCTGTAACCCATCGCCTGCAGAACAAACATGACAACCGTGAGCACCGTAATCACACCGATAGTCGCCCACGTGAGCACATTCCACACGCGGCCGTTGCGGTTGGCACCCATGATGTGACGGTCGGCGGCGATAACCACCTGGAACACCAGAACCACGGGCAGCAGCACGCCATTGATGACCTGTGAGGTCATCATAATCTGGAACAGATCGACGCCGGGCATAAGCACTAGCACGGCAGAGATACCGATGATGGCCGTAATGATACCGCGATAGACCGGGGCCTCGTCCCAGCTGCGGTCGGCACCGCGCTCCCAGCCAAATGCCTCGCAGATAGCGCTCGACGTAACGCCCGGCAGCACGCAGGCAGCCAAGAAGCTCGCCGCGACCAGGCCCGAGGCAAACAGTACCGTGGACCACTGACCCGCAATAGGCTCCAACGCGCGGGCGGCATCGGCAGCATCGCTAATCTGAATACCCGCCGGGAACAACACCGTACCGGTCGTGATGATAATAAAGCCGGCAATGACATCGGCAGCAAGCGAGCCGCTCACGGTATCGATGCGCTGCAGCACGATATCGTCCTCGCCCGCGTTCTTATCGACCACGTTGTTCTGCGCCAAGAAAATCATCCACGGCGCAATGGTAGTACCGATCGTTGCGACCACGAGCGACACGTAGCTGGGGTCGTTTTGAATGTTAGGCACAACCAGGTCGACTGCCACCTCGCCCCAGTTGGGGCCAGCCATAAACGCGGCGACGATATAGGTCACGAACACGCAGCTCACCAGCAGCAGAATCTTCTCGATGCGCTGGAAACTACCCGACATGGTAAGCATCCACACCAGCAGCGCCACCAACGGCACCGAGATGCTCGCCGGCACGCCAAAGAGAGCAAGGCCGCTGGCGATGCCCGCAAACTCCGAAATGGTCACCGCCGTGTTGGCGATCAACAGCGCCGCCATAGCAAGTACACTCTTGCGCACGCCAAAGCGCTCGCGAATAAGCGATGCCAGGCCCTTGCCCGTGACGCAGCCGCAGCGCGCCGCGGTCTCCTGCGTCACGATGAGCAGTACAGTCATGACGGGAAGCATCCAGAGCATCTTGTAGCCATAGCTGGCGCCCGCGCTGGAATACGTTGCAATGCCGCCGGCGTCATTGCCCGAAAGCGCCGCCAGCAGACCGGGACCCATAGCGCCAAAGATGGCCGCGATGGTCAACTTTTGCTTGGTGCCCGACTTTTGCTTGGTATTTTGCACGCGACCACCTAACCCATGACCGACATGGTGAGCAGCACCGCAGCGGCGCAGTACGCCACGCACGAGATCATGACGGCAACAACGTTCATGGCGGTGCCCGACGTGTTGAGGTCATGCTCGTCACGCCAGAACAGCACCATCAGGTAAATCACGGCGCTCATGTTGCCAATCAGACAAACGATGGCCGCGATGTTAAAGCAGCCGGTAAAGAGCTGCTCCTCAAACATGGGTGCATCGGGGAACGCAGCGGTGCGCACCAGCTGGGCGCACAGGTAGGTCACGAATGACAGAATCAGGCCCATGCCCGTGCTCTGGAAGAAGAACCCCAGATACGGCTTGGGCTCGTCGTCGTGACCGTCATACTCCAGGAAGTAGTTCTTGACGAACGACACCATGCGCGAGGCCGCCAGCAGCACGAGTGGCATGGCGCACATGGGGAACACCACCAGATGCGCGGAGCCGAGCGCCGTTCCCAGCACGGTCGCCATGATGCACGACGCGATGCCCCATACGACAACCCAGTACTGGCGATGCACAAACCAGCTGAGCACGTTCGTCGAGTCGTCCGACGCGCTATCGCCCGAGCCGACACCGGCGATCTGCAGGTCCTCCTGGTGCTCCTCGGCGATAACGTCCATGGCGTCGTCGAAGGTCACGATACCCAGGATATGGCGGTTCTCGTCGCAGACAGGGATGGCAACCAGGTCGTACTTGGTCATCTCGTCCGTCACGTCTTCCTGGTCCTCGTCGGGCGACACATAGACCAGGTCGCGATAGGCCAGCTGACCCAGCGTGGCGTCGCGGTCGGCTACGATCAGCGTGCGCAGCGAAAGCACGCCCGTCAGCATGCCGCTCGGGTCCTCGGTATAGACGTAATAGACGCTCTCAAAGTCCTCGTCGAGCTTGCGAATCGCCTCGATGGCGTCGCCGACCGTCGCCGTGGCGGGCAGCGAGACAAACTCCGAGGTCATGATGCGACCGGCGGTGTTGTCCTCGTAGCCCAGCAGATTACGAATCGCCTTCTCCTCCTTGACGCCCATCAGGCGTAGGAGCTTCTCGGCCTTCTCGTAATCGAGCTCGTCGATCAGGTCGGCTGCATCGTCCGGGTCCATCATGGCCAGCATCGACGATGCGTCCGTGTCGGACAGGCCCTCGAGCATCTCGGTCATAAGCTCGTCGTCATCGAACTCCGAGATGGCCTCGGCGGCCTGGGCAGTATCGAGCTGCGCGAACACCTGCGCACGTAGGCGCGGGTCGAGTTGCTCGATAATGTCGGCGATGTCGGCAGGGTGCAGCTCGCCGAGCGTCTTGTGCGACACCGAGAGTTGAATGTTCTTGGTCGAGCGGTCGAGCAGGTCCATGTAGGACCAAGCGATGATGTCCTCACTGAGCGGCTTGCCCAGGTGCTTCATAAAGCCTTCGACGATATGCTCGAGCGCGGGGCTGATGGCGCGTAGCAGACCGCGGGCACCGACCTCGGCGCCCAGCAGGCGCAGCTGGTTTTCGCCCGACATGGAAAACTTGATGTCGTTTACGCGCACGACCTTCATGCCCTGCGTGTCGACAATCTGCTTGTTGAGCACGTCGCGGGCAAGCAAAAGTTCGGTCGGCTGCAGGTACGAAAAACGAATTTCGGTGGCCGACGTCTTAAGGTGTACACCCGTCTCGTCGATACGGTCGACCCATTTGCGCCAGCTAATCATAAACGGCGTCTTGCCGGGTCCGCGGAACGCGAGCGACGTCACGTGCGGAAAAACTTCGCCGGTAGCAATACCAAAATCGTTGACCACGCCGAGCTTTTCGCCGTCGACGTCCAAGACCGGCAATTTGAGCATCTCACTCAGATAATTCAATGGTGCTCCCCATCATTATTCCTCCGGACGCGGCCGCGCGTGCGGCGTCCGGGGGCTTCTGGATATGTATACGCATGCGCGGGCGGCACGCCGCTCGACGCTTACACCCCGTGCATGCGCAAAAGCACCTGCATGGGGTCATCGACTGTATGGTCGAGGTTTGGATTTCACCTGTAACCTTTCTCTTGACCCTCATTAACCGCAGTAACTATAGCATCAGCTTCGCCCTGCGGCATCGAATTTATGCGCTGCACATTGCAGGCATACCAAACGCTGACGCATCCGTGACATAGTCATTGGGGACGTTCTTAAATGACTACCCGATAACTACTCTGTGGTGTCGTCGTCCTCGGCAAGTTGGGGGAACACGGCGTCCTTGGGCATGGTGACCTTCGTCAGCGAGGTGAGCTTTTTGCTCAGAGACGTGTCCGTCTTGACCAGGTCGCTGAGCGTCACGATCTTGTAGCCGTCGGCAATGAGGCCGTCGATGATCTGCGGCAGCGCCTCGAGCGTCTGCTCGGCGCATTCGTCTCTATCGGTGAGCAGCACGATATTGCCCGGCGTCACCGAATCGAGCACCGTCGAGACCTGCTCGTCGGCACCGTTTAGCAGCCAGTCGCCCGAGTCAATATTCCACGAGACCACGGCGGAGACCAGGTCCATCGCATCAATCCAGTTTTGCTCGTCAAAGGCAGCGTAGGGAGCACGCAGCAGCATCGTCTTCACGCCGGTCGCCGACTTAATCGCATCGGTGCCTTTCGTGATCTGTTCGCGTACCGCCTCACGGTCCTGACCCTTGAGCGAATCGTCGCTGTAGCTGTTGGATCCGATCTCGCACCCGGCATCGACAATCGCCTTGGCCGTGGCAGGCGAGGCCTCGGCCGCATCGCCCGAAAGGAAGAACGTCGCGGTGACGCCCTTTTCCTTGAGCACCTGCAAGATCTGTTTGGTGGCACCGCTCGGGCCCTCATCAAACGTCAGCGCCACGTACTTTTCGTTGCCCTTGGGCGCCACGCTGGCGCACGCAACAACGCAATCGGTGGCGGGCACGACCTCGCCGCGGTCCTGCGTTTTGCCCGACTGCTCACCAACCCACACCTCGGATCGGCCCTGGACACCCCACGTCTTGACGTACTCGATGGCACCCGTGCCCTCAACCTTGAGCTTGGGCTCGATAACCGTCGCCTGGACCTCGTGCTTCTCATACGTGTCGCGGCCGTCCTTGACCGTCACCTTCTCGCCGCCCTCAAGTTCGCGGCTATCCCATTTGCCCTGCTTCACGCGCTTGCCGTCGACCTTCACCGACAGCTTTTCGCCCCCATGGCGCTTGAGCACGCTGTCATCGACGGCTAGCAGGTCGCCTGCGTCGTAGGTGTCAGTCAACTCCTGGTCGTCGATGAGATTCTGCAGCGTAGAGCCTACACGTACCGCGGTCTTCTGGCCGTTGAGCTCCACGTCCACACTGCGGTTGACGTAGCCCACGACGGCGGCGATAAACAACACGAGCGCGCAACCCACGGCGATGAGCGCATAGGGCAGGCGAGACGAACGACGGGGCGTGCGGCTGTTGCCGATGCGCGCGCTGCGATCGCTAAAGCCGCGGCTATGGTTGAGGTACATCGCGCCGGGCTTACGGTGACGGCGGCGCTGACCGCTGGGTAGCTGCCCCAGGTCGCGGCGCGCCGTCGGACGCGCACCCGAACGCCCGTTTAAGTTGGATCCGTTTTGGCGCATGTGCCCTCCCCCATAAACACAGCAAGCCGGAGCAACAGGTCTCCGGCTTGCCTCCCATCATTTGGTACGTCGCTATTTTGTAGCTTTTGACGAGCCTCCGCTCGCCTTTTGGTATTCGTCCTTAAAGGCCTTGAACATGCCGCGCGTCTTGCCGAGCTGCTTGCCCAGTGCGCGGCTGCCCTTGTCCACGGCAACCGATCCCTTGTCGTCGAGCACCTTGGCGCCCTTCTTGACCTTATCGCCCACCACGACGCTGGCCTCGGCGGCCTTGGCGGCCGCACCGCCCGAATACCCGAGCGACTTGACCTCGTCCGAGACGACCATCGCGCCGTTCTCGTAGCCGCGCAGCATCGTCGGCGGCACCTGCGTGTCACCAACCAAAACACTCGAAGCAGCACCGGCGGTCACATAGAATGCCTGCACGATGCCCGAGCGTGGCTTGAACTCAACGTCCGAGCAATAGCCCACGACGTCGCCCGATTCCGTGCGCACGTCCATACCGACCCAGATGATGCAATCGTCCAGGTTGATGTCGAGGCGCTTGGCGGCGGTGGCATCGTACGTGCCTTTGACGTCATCGACCGCAATGGCGCCCTCGTAGACACCAATGGCGTCGAGCGCTACGAATCGGTCGGGGCGCTCGATCATGCCCGCGATATCGGACTGGCGGACCATAAAGCCGACCACGCGCGTACCGCCCGGGGTAAAGACCGGAAAGTGAATCTTTCCGAGCTTTTTAGGGCTGCGCGGCGTGCCGTCCTTTTTGGTGCGCTTGTCCTCGGTAGGCTTGCGATAGATCTTGGCGCCGACAAAATCCCCGGCGCGCATTATGCCTCGGTCGAGGGCTCCGCAGCCTCGGTATCAGCCTCGACGGCGTTCTCGACCACGACGTCGGCGGCAGGCGTCACGTTGCCGCCCGAAATGGCGTCGTTGAGCTGCTCGCGCAGCTGGTCCATGCGCTCGCGGGCCAGGTCGACCTTGGCGCGCAGGTCGTCGGTCTTGGCATCGACCATCGGGCCAAAGTCATTCACCGCAGCACGGGCCTCCTCGGCGCCGTGCTCGTAGGTGTCGCGCATATTGTCCCAGGCGTCGTTGGCGATATCGGCAGCCATGGCGCGGGTCTCGGCGCCCGAGCGCGGGGCCAGAGCAACGCCGATAATAGCGCCGGCAGCGGCACCAAAAAGTGCGCCGGAGACAAAGCTGAAAGTCTTACCCATGATCATTCCTCTCCTGCGGGCACGTCGGTGCCCACCGTTTGAATGCTGTCCATTATACCCGCAGCGCATCACTTGCCGCTCCGCTCATCTGCGTACGGCAAAAGCGCAGGTACGTGATGGTGGTAAACGAGTAGGCCTACTCCTGAGGCATAGCCGGCATGGCCACTGTGGCACCCGGGTCCTCGCCGGCGCCGTCCACGAGCGGCAGGCCGCCCTCATGCGCAGGTCCTGCCGGAACCGTCGCCGCACCGCCAAAGACAGCCGCGGAAGCCTCGTGGTTCTCGGCAACCGCGCCCTCGGTATCAATCGCCACCTGAGGCTCGTCGTCAAAGTTGGGGACGCCCTGGGGCTCGGTGGGAACGGGCTCGGCGGTCACATCGGCAGCGGGCTCGGCGTCGACCGGCACATCGCCCTCGTCAGCGCCCTCGTCCTCGGCAGCATCTTCGCCGTTCGCAGCGGCGACGGCCTCGTGAGGATCCTTGCCCTCGGCCTCGGCGCGCATGCCCAGCACCAGGTTGCGCAGGCCCGCGACCGTGCCTTCCACGTCGGGGGCAGGCTGGTCGGCGTGCAAGTACGCCCAGTCCATCATAAAGGTCGCTGACGACAGCGCACCGATGGCCAGCGCGTCGTCGGGGCACGAAAGCTCAACCTCAAAGACGCGCTCGTCGTGCTCACTTACGCGCGTGCGGCCGCACGAGATGCTGCCGGCAAGACCGGTCTCGTTCATGAGCTCGACCGTCACGTGCTCCAGCAGATGGCAGAGCTCGGTCTGGCCCATGCAGTCCTGGAACTCGCGACCGGAATCGCCCAGGCACAGGTGCTTGGCAATCGCGGGCACCAGGTAGTACACGCGCGCCGTGGCCTCGATGTCCTCCGAGGTCATGAGCGGCATGCCGGGGTTCACCAGCACATGCGCGCAGATCTTGTCCTCACTGACGGTGACCTTAAGGATGTTGAACAGGCCTGCCATAACTCTCCCCTACTCTTCCTTGTCCTACTCGTCGCCGTCGTGCGGATTCGCGGAACCCGCACCCGACGTCGTCGGCTCGTCTACCGAAGACTCGGAATCCTTCTTATCGGTTTCGGCCGGAGCGATCACGCGAATGAGCGAGATGCGCTGGCCACGCATCGACTGAACTTTAAACTTGTACCCCGCGACCTCAAACACCTCTCCGATGTCGGGCACCGAGTCGCAAAGCTCCAAAATCCAGCCGGCGATGGTCTCATAATCATCGCTTTCCTCGAGCGGCCAACCAAGCTCAATCGCGTCATCGCACGAAAAACGCCCATCAACGAGCCACTCGCGGCGCGAAAGGCGCGTGAGATACTTGTTGTCGGGGTCGAACTCGTCCTCGATCTCGCCGACGATCTCCTCGACGATATCCTCGATGGTGATAATGCCGGCCGTGCCGCCGTACTCGTCCACGACCACCACGATCTGGTCGTGCGAGGTCTGCATCTCGGACAGCAGCGGCAGGATGTCCTTGGTGTCGGGCACAAAGGTGGCGTCGCGCAAAAAGCCGGCGATGGGCTGGTCGCCCTTGCCGTCGAGCGCGGGTTGGATCAGGTCCTTGATGTGCGCGATGCCGGCGACGTTGTCGGGGTCCTCGTGATAGACGGGGATGCGGCTAAAGCCGGTCTGGCGCATGGTGGATAGCACGCTAGCGACCGTCTCGTCGTCCTCGCACATGGTGGTGTCCACGCGCGGCACCATGACCTCGCGGGCAACGGTGTCGCCCAGGTCGAAGATCTCGTGGATCATGCGCTTTTCCTCGTCGAGCAGGTCGTCCTGCTCCGAGACCATGTACTTGATCTCTTCTTCCGAGACGTTCTGGCGGTCGTCGGCGCTCTTGATGCGCAGGATGCGGGCCAGGCCATCGGAGCAAGCGCCAGTCAGCCACACGAGCGGACGGGCAATCTTTTGGAACACGGAAAGCGGGCCCACGACCTGCTTGGACACGCCCTCGGCATTGGCCAGGCCGATGCGCTTGGGGACGAGCTCGCCGATCACGATGGACACAAAGGCGACCGCGACGGTGATGATGACCGGCGCCAGGCCGCGCGCGATGGCGGAGAGCGGCGCGATGCCAAAGCTCATGAGCCACGTGGCGAGCGGGTCGGACAGACTCGTCGAGGCGACGGCGGACGAGGCGAAGCCCACGAGCGTGATGGCGACCTGGATGGTGGCGAGCAGCTGGTCGGAGTCAGCAGCCAGCTTAATGGCACGCTCGGCGCGCTTGTCGCCTTCCTCTGCCTCGTGTTCCAGCACGGCGCGCTTGGCCGTGGTGAGCGCCATCTCAGACATAGAGAAGTAGCCGTTGATGAGGGTCAAAACGAGGGTGGTGATAAGGGAGATGGTTATGTCCATCGGGAGTTTCTCGAACCTCCAAGATTCGGGATGTTAGGTAGTAAGCGTAGGTGACGGATAGGGCAGTTGCGCCCAGCGGCCGCTTGGATGGGCCCGCGGGCACAGACGCGATCGCTAGATTACGAAGAGGATCACCGCCATGAACTGGAAGATACTGCCGGCGAGCACCCACAGGTGAAACACACTGTGCAGATAACGCACGTTTTTGGCGATGTAGAACGGCACGCCCACGGTGTAGCACACGCCGCCGACAGCGAGCAGGGCAAGTGCCACGGGGTTGAGCAGCGACACGAGCTCGGGCAGCTTAAAGACGACGAGCCAGCCCATCAGCAGATAGACCAGACCGCTTACCCAATGCGGCTGGCGCTCACGCAAAAAGCACTCGAGGGCGATGCCGATAATGGCGATGGCCCATACGGCAAAAAACAGCACGGGGCCACCGTCGTTTGCGAGCGTGATGAGGCAAAACGGCGTATAGCTGCCAGCTATGAGCAGGTAGATGCAGCTGTGGTCGATAATGCGAAACACACGCTTGGCACCCGCGGGCTGAATCGCATGGTAGAGCGTGGAGGCAAGGTATTCGAGAATAATGCTGGCACCGTAGACGATTGCCGCGGCCATATGCGCCGGACCGCCACCGCGAAGAGCGGCAAATACGATCAGGAGCACAAGGCCTGCGATGCCCAGCAGGCAACCGACACCATGGGTGACGGAGTTCATGATCTCCTCGCCCACCGTGTAGTGCGGAACGGCCGCGGTCTTGGGTCGCGGCTTAGAACTGTCGCTCGAATCGGACATGCCGGTTACATCCTCCAACGTAAAGAGTTCTCAACACTATATCAAAGCGTCTAGATACGTGCGAAATTTGCACCATATGTGACCCTTTGTTTACCCATTCTTTGCTTGTTGACGCATCAACGGCAAACGCCCATAATGCGCTTGCATTAAATGTTGATGTATTAACATCTTATAGGAAAGCTTCTTATGTCTCAAAACGCACGTTCCCATCGAAAGCTTAAGATAACCGTCGTTGTTGCGCTGGTGCTCGTTGTCGCGCTGCTGGGGTTTGCCGGAAACTTTTTGTTTGACTTTGCCCTGAACCCCCAAGCGCCCTACACCATGAAGATGATGCAGGATGGTAAGGCCGACAAAAAAGGTGAGCAGCCGGATGCCGAGGAAACCGAGGCGCGGGCGTGGTTTAAAGAGAACCGCGAGAGCAGCAGCCTCACCGCAGATGACGGAACCGAGCTCGCCGCTTGGTATTTTGCTGCACCGGAGAGCACGCACGACTACGCCGTCTGCCTGCATGGATATACCAACGAGCCCATCGGTATGGCCCGATACGCCAAACGATTCCACGACCGCGGCATGAACGTACTCGCACCAGCCGCCCGCGCCCACGAGCGCTCCGGCGGCGACTATATCGGCATGGGCTGGCCCGAGCGCCTCGACATCGTCGCATGGATCGAGCGAATCGTTCAGGCTGACCCCGAGGCGCGCATCCTGGTCTTTGGCGAGTCGATGGGTGCGGCAACCGCCATGAACGTCGCGGGGGAATCTCTGCCCGCAAACGTAAAATGCATTATCGAGGACTGCGGTTATACGAGCGTTTGGGACGAGTTTTCCCTGCAGCTCAAGGATGTGTTCGGCCTGCCCAGCTTTCCCTTGCTCGATGTAGCAAACTTGGTGTGCAACGTGCGCGCGGGCTACGACTTTCATAAGGCGAGCAGTGTGGAGCAACTCAAACACGCGACGGTTCCCATGCTGTTTATCCACGGCGACCAGGACACCTTTGTACCGTACAGTATGCTCGACCAAAACTACGAGGCGTGCGCCAGCAAGGTCAAGCAAAAGCTCACCATCCATGGCGCCACCCACGCCAAGAGTGCGCAAGTTGACCCCGAGCTCTACTGGAACACAGTCAATAACTTCCTCGACGAGCACTTTTAGGCAAAAAGCAACGTCTGGGGTTTTGTTGCCTAAAACGCCTTGTGGTCGGCGGTATTCGATTTTTCACCTCGCTTCCGAAAAGCCGCCCGTGAGCGCTGTGCTCACGGGCGGCTTTTACTTACGTTGCGCTGCTAAAAGAACGCGATTTGTCCAATAACCGGACGCTACTTGACCTCGATGAGCTCATACTCGCTCGTGCCCAGGCCAATCTTTTCGGCGTGCGCGATGCACGCGCGCCAGTCGGTGTCGGGATGCGTGATGCAGAAGGGGTCGTGTGCCTGCTCGCCCTCCAGGTGCTCGTGATTGTGCTCCATCTTAGCGGCGCTATCGGTGAGCTCGGTGTTGGGCAGCGGCTCGGATGCCATGACGGCGTCGGCGCAAGCCTGGTCGATGGCGACCGGGTCGAAGCTCGCGAACATACCGATATCGTTGACGATGGGCGTGTCGTTTTCGGGATGGCAATCGCAGTTGGGACTAATGTCCATAGCGAGCGAGATGTGGAAACTCGGGCGGCCGTCGACGACAGCCTTCGTGTACTCGGCGATCTTGTAGTTGAGCACATCGGCCGCAGCGTCATAGCCGGGCTTGATGCAGTCCTGGTTGCACGCCGCAATGCAGCGCCCACACCCCACGCAGCGATTGTGGTCGATGGCGGCCACGTGTACCGTGCGAGTACTACCGTTGGCAAGCTCGCGCTCGCGGGTGTCGTCAAACGAGACGGCGTTGTGCGCGCAGATCTTTTCGCAGGCGTGGCAGCCCACGCAGTTGGTGGTATCGACATTCGGCTTGCCGGCGGCGTGCTGCTCCATCTTGCCAGCACGGCTGCCGCCTCCCATGCCCAGGTTCTTCATGGCGCCGCCAAATCCGGCCTGCTCATGGCCCTTAAAGTGGGTGAGGCTGATCACGATGTCGGCGTCCATGAGTGCCTGGCCGATCTTGGCCTCGTGCACGTACTCACCGCCCTCGACCGGAACGAGTGCCTCATCGGTGCCTTTGAGGCCGTCGGCGATGATAATCTGACAGCCCGTGGCATACGGGGTGAAGCCGTTCTGGTAGGCGGTGTCGATGTGCTCGAGCGCGTTTTTGCGGCTACCGACGTAGAGCGTGTTGCAGTCGGTGAGGAAGGGCTTGCCGCCCAGCTCTTTTACGACGTCCGCGACGGCGCGGGCGTAGTTGGGGCGCAAAAAGCTCAGGTTGCCCAGCTCGCCAAAGTGAATCTTGATAGCAACGAACTTGTTCTCAAAGTCGATCTGCTCAATACCGGCGCGGCGAATGAGGCGCTTGAGCTTGTCGAGCTGGCTCTCGCGAGCATGCGTGCGCAGGTTCGTAAAGTACACCTTGGCGGGTGCGGCGGGTGCAGTTGCGGTCATAGATATATCCCCTCTGTCTATATGGCGTTACAGACATAGAGGATGGTACCCGTTAAAGCGGGGTTAATGTCAAGCACGGCGCCCAGTCATTGGGTACTCATTGGGGACAGACTTAAATGGCTGAAACCACTCATTGGGGACGGACTTAAATGAGCGCCTCGCCACCTGGCAGCTAGGGACGTTCCTTTCCTGCCGGCAGCTGGGGACAGTCCTTTCCAGCCGGCCGGCAGACCGGCGAATCATCGGCATCTGGTAAGAGGGACGCGCCGTCACGTTTGTGGCGGCGCGCCTTGGTTTGGCGGCGCGTTCTGGCGTGGCCACAATCTGGTTTGATGGCGTGCCCTGGCGTGACGGAGCGTCCTGGCGCGGACCGCTAGCCCTTTCGCGCGACCAGATGCGCGCGGAATCCCTTCTGTGCCTCGAGCTTGAGCGGGGCGAGCCCGGATTCCTCGACGAGCGCGCGTAGCTCGGACAGCTTGAGGATGCGCACGTCGCCATGGCCCAAGAGGCGTGCCAGCGGTAGCTCGATGTTGTTCATGAGCCAGACCGCGACATCGTTCGAGGTGTAGTCGCGGAGGACCAGTCGCCCGCCGGGGCGGAGGACGCGTGCCACCTCGGCGAAGAACCTCTCCGGATGCGGGTAGTGGTGGAAGCTGTTGGAGCAGAGCACGGCGTCGAAGCTCCGGGGCTCGAAGGGCAGTGCCTCCGCGTCTCCGACGACAAAGCTGACGTTATCGAGCTGCTTTGCCCGGGCGACGTCGATCATCCCGGGTGTAAGGTCGAGTCCAGTCAAGTGCTTGTTGGGGTACCGGGCGTGGAGCAGTTCTAGGACGGCTCCGGTTCCACAGCCCACGTCGAACACGTCCTCGAAGGGTTCGAGCTCAAGCTCCTCGAGCATTTGCGGATAGTCGTCCTTGCACATCTCGTAAATGCCGGCATGGCCAGATTCGTAGACCTTTGCCGCCTCGGTGAACTCTTTGACGGAAAGCTGCTTGAGCTCTTCTGCCGATCTAGCCATGAGCCCTCCTATTCCTGAACCTTGAGCGCCTCGGCGAGGCTGACGCGTTTGATGGAGCGTGTGTGCAGCAGCGCCACGACCAGGTAGGTCGCAAAGCCAATGCCGACGCATGCAGCCATGGACCAAGCGGGCACGTAGATCTCGATATTGCCGTTGTAGGCAAGCAACATGGAGCGGAAGATAGCCGTGAGCGAGCCGATGATCACCGGCAGGCTCAGCACGAGCGACGCCGCCACGCACAGCGTGATCGAGCGGATGTACAGGTGCGAGATCTCGCTATCGCGATAGCCAAAGACTTTCATGTAGCTGATCGAACGAGCGCTGTGGTCGATCACAGCCTTGGTCAGCAGGTACATAAACAGCAAGAAGATGAACACTGCAAGCCCAACCATCATGCCGATCATTTTGCTCATCATGCCGATGAACTGGTCGCCCACGGCGCGCATGTCGTCGGGCGTGGTGTCGCCGGCAAAGTAGCGCGAATCAAGGTCGAGCTTCTCATCGCTCACATAGCCGTTAAAGTAGGCCGCATCGTTGTCAAACAGCTCGTTAAAGTCGTCGATACTCATATAGATATTCATGTCCGACTTGGAGCCCCAGGCACAGTCCTTGCCCGCGTACTCAAGGGAATAATGCTTGCCCTCGTACTTGTCGCTGAGCGTGACCTTCTGACCCTCGCTCCAGCCAAACTTATCGAGCAGACCGCCGCCAAAGACGACGCGCCCATCGCCGACGTTGAGGTCTTTCCAGTAGCGCGAATCGGATGAAATGCCGTAGACGGAAATCGTCTCCTCGCCATTTTCGTCGCCGCGGTCGTATTGCAACTGGTAGACGGCGTATTTCTCGGCCTGCGCGATTGTGCCTGCACCGTTGTCGATCGTGTTGACCGGGTGAATGTCGTCGTTGTCGGTGTCGATCTTAGAGGCCTTGTCGATCAGGTCGATAGCCTCGTCGCGGTTGCAGCCGAGGGCATCGGCAAGGTCATCGAGGCGCGCATAAAGCGCATCCTTCTTGTCCTGGACCTTGGCGAGCGCGTCCTGCGCCGCGGCAAGGCTCTCGGCAGACGGAGCGCTGGTCGCGGCATCGGCTGCCGCCTGCGCCGCATCGGCCGCGTCGTCAAGCTCGTCATCGGCATCTTGGGCGGCAGAAAGCAGCGCGCCGTCAACCGACTGCAAGCACTCGAGTGCCGACCACTGCTCGCGCTCCTCGGCAGTGCCCTCGAGCTCCAGCGGAGCCTTGAGCGTGTACTGGTGCTCGGCGACCAGGCTCGTCTCGAGGTTGTCCGCGTAGTGCGTCATCGTGGGCAGAATCGCCAGGCCAAAGAGCAGCAGCAGCGAGGCAAACGCAATGCCCACGAAGAGCGTGGCGAAGTTGCCCAGGTTGCGCAGGAAGATACGCAGGCGGAAGCGCGAGACAAAGCCCATGCGCTCCGGCAGCTGCAGGCCGCGCTTGGTGCCAGACTTGCCGCTCGCCTCGTGGCGAAGAAACTGCAACGGCGTCTTGCCCATCTTGCGAAGCAGACCCACCAGCGTGATGAGGATGAGCGCAGCGGCGGGAACCACGGCGCACTTCACAAAGATCTCCCAGCTCCAGTACACCTGGAAGGGCGGCAGGCTGTACGAGCCGTAATAGAGGCTGCGCATGGGCTCGGTAAAGAACACGACGCCGAGCGCAGTGCCCAAAAGCGCCGCGACCACGCCCACGATGGCGGGAAGCGCAAGGTAGTGCAGCACGATCTCGCGTCGACGATAGCCGCTGGCGAGCAGCGTGCCGATGATGGCGCTCTCCTCCTCGATGGTGGCGTCGGTAAGGACCACAAAGACGAACGCCATGATCACGATGATGATGTCGAGCAGCGTCATCCACATCATGGAGTCGCCGTCTACGTCGTCGCGCGCGTAGCCAATGCCCTGGTTGGAATCGGCGTCGATGAGGTCATCCACGCGTGCATCGGCATCGGTGAGCGCCTCCACCATATCCTGCTCCGCATCGACGCGATCCGCGGCGGAGAGATCGCGATCGGTAAAGGTAAAGGAGTAGGTGTAGGCAGGCGCGCCGCCGGCGTCCTTAAGCGCGGCAAAGCCGGCGTCGGTGACCTCGGCCACACCGTACGTGATGGTGTTCACCGTAAAGTCCGAATTGTTGAGGAACAGCGCCTGGCTATCGGGCTGGGTCATGATGCCGCAGATGGTGTAGGTGCGACCCTCGAGCTCGACTTTATCGCCCACGGACAGGTTGTTATTGGTGGCGAAGACACGGTCGATTGCCACCTCATCGTCCGCCTTAGGCTGCCTGCCTTCGCAGTAGGACGCGATATCGACCTTGGTGCGGTGCGCATAGGTGCGCAGCGTGCGCTTGGTGCCGTCGTCGCCGGCGGTCTTTTTGATGATGGCATCGATGGAGAAATTCTTGTAGAGCGTGACGCCGCCGACGTCGTCTGCCGCGTCCTCGGCTGCCTTGAGCTGGTCTTTGGTGGCCTCGAAGGAGGTGGTCACGCGGCCGTCCTCGATCGCGTACGCATCGCGCATGTCGTCGATAAGGCAGCCGATGGAATGCGCCGCGAGCAAAAAGCCCGATGTAAGGGCAATGCTTCCGCACATAAGCAAAAAGATGCCCAGGTACTTACCGATATTGCGGCGCAGCTCGCGCGGGAGACGTTTTGCGAGAGGTGTCATGGCGCCGCCTACCAATCGAGCTCGGCGGCCGCGACGGGCGACTCGTTGAGCTCATCCTCGACGATGCGCCCGTCGCGCAGGCGCAGCACGCGATTGGCCATGCGGGCGATGGCGGCGTTGTGTGTGACGATGATGATGGTGCAGCCGTAGGTGCGGTTGACATCCTCCATGAGCTGCAAGATTTCCTTGGACGTCTTATAGTCGAGCGCACCGGTGGGCTCGTCGCACAGCAGCAGGCCCGGGTTTTTGACGAGCGCACGGCCGATGGCGCAGCGCTGCTGCTGGCCACCCGAGACCTGGCGCGGGAACTTGTTGCGGTGCTCGTAGAGGCCCAGCGAGCGCAGCAGGTCGTCGACGCTGAGCGGGTTTTTGGACAGGTGCGCCGTGACCTCGATGTTTTCCTTGATGGTGAGATCAGGCGCCAGGTTGTAGAACTGGAAGACAAAGCCCAGCTCGCGGCGGCGATACTCGCCCAGGTCGGCGGGCTTGAGCACCGTGAGGTCGCAGCCGTCCACCATGATGGAACCGCCGTCGGCATCCTCCAGGCCGCCGATCAGGTTGAGAAAGGTCGACTTGCCCGAGCCCGAGGGCCCCAGCATGACGCAGATCTCGCCGCGGTTGATGGACGCGTCGATGCCATCGAGTACCGTCAGGCGCGCATCACCGTCGCCGTAGTGCTTTTTGAGATCCTTAACCTGGACGTAGGCTTCCTGCGTTGCCATGGTATCCCCCATTGTTAGCCTCGTACTACTTTATGAACGTAATAGTAAACCTTGGCGAACTATTTTGGGGCGAGAGTGGGGATTTGTTTCAGACTAGTCATTGGGGACGTTCTTAAATGACCAGTCACAAGGGACGCTCTTTCGCCACCCGGCAGTTGGGGACGCTCCTTATCTGCCCCCGATGGCTAGTCATTTAAGTCTGTCCCCAATGAATACTTTTGGTCGTTTAAGTCTGTCCCCAATGAGTAGGTGTCTAGGCGTGGGATTTGTTGTGGGCGAGGGCTAGGCCTACGGCGGCGATGGCGGCGGCGAAGAGCACGGTGACGCCCAGGTCGCAGGCGATATCGCCCAGCACGGTGGACGTCAGGTCCGCGGCGAGCGCCTTGCCGGTCGCGTCGTTCACCCAATACGTCGGCACAAAATGCGCCGAGGTCAGCACGGCCGAGCCCATGAGCGACAGCGGCATCCAGGCGCCGCCCAAAAACGTCATGAGCATGCCGAGTAAGTTGCCCACGCCGTTGAGCAGCTCCTCGCGCGCGCCCAAGCTCGACAGCGTAAAGCCAACGGCCAGCGGCGTGCACGCCAGGGCAAACGTCGCCGCCAGCGCCAGACACACACGACCCGCGCCGACCTCGGCAACCGCGCCGGCAAAGCCCACGACGCCCATCATGCTCGACACAAACCAGATGCAGACGGTGAGCACAGCGGCGGCCGCAAACACGGCAAGCGAACGCCGGCGCTCGGAAATTGGGCCGGCATCCATACGACGCACGCGCTCGGGCTCGTTCATGCCCGAGAACACCAATCCCACCGATACGATGACCGACGAGATAATCGCGTACGCGCCAAAGTTGAAGTACGACTCGAGCGTGGCAGCAGCAGTCGAGTCGACCTTGACCTGCTCGATCTGGACCTCCGCGCGCTTTGCAGCGGCATGCTCGGCGGCCTTGGCGACGCTGCCGTTAGAGGCGGCGGGCTCAAGCGCCGCCGCAGCGCCCGCGAGCGAGATCCAGCGCGAGGCTTCGGCAGACGAAAGCGCCGCCGCCATGGTGCCGGAGCCGTAGGTCACGTCGAGCTTGGGCAAGGTCTCCCCCGCACGGGCGGCCGCGATCAGGTCGTCCTCAAACCCCTCCGGGATAAAGAACACGCAGTCGGCGCTGCCCTTGGCACTATTGCTCTTGGAGAGCGCGTCCGCAAGATCGTACGTATCGTCGCCGATGCCCGTGACCAGCTCAAAACGCGAACCCAGATGCTTGGTAAGCGCACGCGAAAGGTCGCTGTCGTCGCGGTCGACCACGATCACTTTGGCATCGTAGGGCTCGTACTCGGTGAGCTGCGACGAGTTCCAGCTCACCGATGCCGCAATGAACACGCCCATGAGCGAGATGAACACCGTATAGATGAGCAGGTAGAACGGGTGCGCAAGCGCCATGCGAAGCGCAGTCTTAAAGGTGCTCATAGCGGCTCCTTCCAAAGATCAGCGTGGCGACGGCAACGAACAGCAGCGCCATAAGGACCAGCGCGCCGGCGCGAACGACAAAGGGGCCCAGGTCCTCAAAGAAATACAGGCGATTGAACATGTCACAGATAAGCTTGACGGGGTTGAGCCAGCACTCGGCCGGGTAGGCGCGGGCGACGTCATCGGCAAGCGCCATCGCCGGCTCGCCGTAGAGGCCGGCGAACAGGGCGCACGTGGTAGCAAAGCCCGTGAGGATGCCGGACTTGGACGCCTTGCCGCCCTTAACGGGAAGCGTGCCCACAAAAAGGCCCAAGCCCGTGGCGGCAAGCGCGGAAGCGGCGCCGCCCACCAGACACAGCCCCTCGCGCCCGCCAAAGTCGACGCCCACGACCAGGCGCACGTAGCCGATCGCGATCGCCATCGAGGCAAAGGAGACCAGCCACGAGCCCACAAAGATACCGGCCAGCGACGCCGTTTTGGAAAGACCGCCCACGCAGCGACGCGCGCCAAGACCCGACAGATTGGGCTGCAGGTCGATGACGCTCAAGGCGGCAAACTCGGCAGACATCATCGCGACCAGGCCAAAGAGCGCGTAATAGTAGATGACTGTGCCGTCGGGTGTGGTGCGCGTAAGGCTCACGCGACGGGTGCCGCCCTCGAGCGACAGGGCGCGCGCAACCGCCTCGGGGTCGGCGAGTGCCGCCGGGTTGTCCTGGGCAATCTGGGACATGAGCTCGGCATTTTGTGTATACGAGCTTGCCACCGTCTCCAGGATGCTGCGATCGGTGAGCACCGATGATGCGCGCGAGCTGTCGTAGCTCGATAGCAGTGTGAGCTTGGGTGCGCCTGCGTCGTCGACCGTATAGATGCCCGCGACCTCGCCGGCCTTAAGCGCACGGTTCGCATCGGCTGCGTCGTCGCACTCGTGGATCTCGAGCAGCTGATTGTCGCTCTCCTTGGCAAGCGACGTCGCCACGTCCTTAAAGGTCGAGGCGTCCCAGGCCTCGTCCGCTATGACGGCAACCGGTACCGGGTCGACCGTGCCGTCGGAGCTCAGATTCGCAAACATAAACATGAACATCGTGGA
Organism: Collinsella aerofaciens; assembly: GCF_018785245.1. GTDB lineage: Bacteria > Actinomycetota > Coriobacteriia > Coriobacteriales > Coriobacteriaceae > Collinsella > Collinsella aerofaciens_AD. Next base: position 172,153 of record NZ_WQPL01000022.1, read on the forward strand.
AAGTGCGATGGGAAAGAGAGCGCCCCAGACCCACGTGCTCGGCCGGCGCAACAGCGTCTTGACCGTAGTGATGATGGTGTTGAACATGACTGCCCCCTAGTCGCGCAGCTCGCGGCCGGTGATCTCGAGGAACACGTCGTTGAGGGTCGGCGGCTCGCTCCACACGCGGCCGAGCGCCACATCGGCGGCGCGCAGCGTGTCGAGGATGTCGACCAGATTGTGCGGGCTCGCCTCGCAGTTGCAGACGAGTTCGCCGCCGGAAAGCTCAACCGAAAGCACGTGCTCGTGGGCACGCAGGCGCTCGACCGTGGCGGCCTCGACGGCGCCGACCTCGGCAGTCACGCGCTCGCCCATCTGAATCATGCGCTTGAGTTCGTCGTTGGTGCCCTGCGCCAGCACGCGCCCGCCGTCCATGATCATGATGCGGCTGCAGATCTGCTCGACTTCCTCCATATAATGGCTGGTATACACCACCGTGGCGCCCTCGTCGCGCAGGCGGCAGATGCCCTCCAGGATGGCGTTGCGACTCTGCGGGTCGACCGCCACCGTGGGCTCGTCAAAGAAGATGAGCTCGGGCTTGTGCGCGATGCCGCAGGCGATGTTGAGGCGACGCGCCAGGCCGCCCGAGAGCTTGCCGGGGCGGAACTTCGTAAAGTCGCCCAAGCCGACAAAGTCGATCGCCTCGTCCACCAGCGCGCGGCGGCGCTTGCGGTCGTTGACGTAGAGACTGCAGAAATAGTCGATGTTCTCGCGCACGGTGAGCTCGTCGAACACCGCCACCTGTTGCGGCACCACGCCGATGCGGCGCTTGAGGTCGTAGCGGGCGGGCGTCATGGGCTCGCCAAAGAGCTCGATGGTGCCTTTGTCGTAGGCAAGCAGCTGCAGGATACAGTTGATGGACGTGGTTTTGCCCGAGCCGTTGGGGCCGAGCAGGCCAAAGATCTCGCCGGGGGCGATGCTGAGGTTAAAGTGGTCGAGCGCGATAAGATCGTCATAGCGCTTGACGAGGTTTTCGACGTGGACGATGTCTGTCATGAGGCGGCCCTTCCGTTGATTGCGGCCCGGTACGATTGCATCATCGCAGGAGCCGCCGGCGCACGCCAGTGAGCTTTGTCACGAGTGCGGGGCTTGGCCGTGCGGCCCGCCGACGTCCCCGCTTTGCCGCACGGGAGGAATGTCACGGTTGCGCAGGCGGCTCCTCCACCACGCGCGGGTTCGCGTACAATACCCGTATGAACAGGCTTTTCGACAAATCGATCGTGCTGGCGTGCTGCATTGCGGCCGCCATGGGCCTTGCTGTGGACGCTCGCCTGGTCGCGGCGTTTTGCCTTGGCGTTATTGCCACCTCGCTGGCCGAGGTCGTACAGGGGGAACGCACACGCCACGCAAGCGAGACCGCAAGTTACGCTTACATCATCGCGGCTGTCTTCGTGCCGACGTTTGTGCCGTTTGCGCCTCTCGCCCTCTATGACATCGCGCGACGCGTGCGCCGTGAACGCATCTGGCCCGCGCTGGCGATTGGCGCCGTGTTTGTCTGCGCGCTTGCCGCGGACCTTCGCGGCGGCGCGCTCACCACCCGAACGCTCCTGCTGACCGCTATCCTTTCGGTTGCCGCCACCTTGCTATCGCTACGTACCGCCCAGTTGGAGCGCGAACAGCAGCGCATGCGCCGTACCCGCGACGAGCTGCAAGAACGAGCCCTCGCGCTCGAAGCGCGCAACCGTGACCTTGCCGACCGCCAGGACTACGAAGTCGAGCTCGCGACGCTCGCCGAACGCGCCCGCATCGCGCGCGAGATCCACGATAACGTCGGGCACCAGCTCACGCGCGCCTCACTGCAGGCCGAAGCCCTACGCGTGGTCCACGCCGACGAGCCCAGGGTTGCCGCCGATTTCGCCGACGTCAAACGCACGGTTGACGAGGCGCTCCAGCTTGTGCGCACCAGCGTCCACGCGCTCAACGACAACGCCGTCGACCTTTCCGTGCAGCTCGAACGCATTGTTGAAGGCGCGCGCTCGGACGGCGGCCCGCAGATTGAGCTTGAAGTTTTGGCCGAGCATGCACCCGCAAACGTCGCCAACTGTTTTGCGGCGGTCCTGCGCGAGGCGCTTTCCAACGCCATGCGCCACGCTTGCGCCCAGACCGTCACCGTACGATGCATGGAGCATCCGTCGTTTTACCAGCTCATCGTTACCGATGATGGCGCGGACGCGACCCCGGCGAGCAGCAGCAACGTCGTAGAAGGCATGGGGCTCGCCTCCATGCGCGAGCGCGTCGAGGCGCTTGGCGGAACCTTCACCGCCGGCCTGCGCGCCGGCGCCCCCGGCTGGCGCGTGTTTGCCACCGTCCCCAAACAGCAAGGAGATGAGGACCGATGAGGCTCATCGTTGTCGACGACGACCGCTTAGTGGTCGATTCGCTCAAGATTATCCTGGGCGCCCAGCCGCAGATCGAGGTAGTGGGTACCGGCGCCAACGGCAACGACGCGGTTTCGCTCTATGCCGAACACGCACCCGATATCGCGCTGCTCGACATTCAGATGCCGGAACGCGACGGCCTATCGGCGGCACGCGAGATCCTTGAGCACGAACCCACGGCACGCGTGGTGTTTTTGACGACATTCTCGGATGACGAGTACATTGTGTCGGCGCTTAAACTGGGCGCCCGCGGCTACCTGATTAAAACCGATGTCGCCGCCATTCCACCAGCGTTGGCGCAGGTCATGGCTGGCAAGCGCGTGCTCGAGGGCAAGGCGATCGAGGACATCGATTTTGACGGAACGGACGTCGAGGCGGGCACGCCCCGCCGGCCCGCAGCCTTCGCCAGCCTGACCGACCGCGAGTTCGAAGTCGCCGAACTCATCGCCCGCGGCCTCGACAACAAAGAGATCGCCGCCACCGCCTACATGGGCGAAGGCACCGTGCGCAACCACATCAGCTCAATCCTGGCAAAGATGGGCCTGCGCAACCGCACGCAGATCGCTATCGCCTACCTGCGAGGGTAGTTGCCCGAAGACCGACCGTTCCGGCATAGCAAAATGGCTGCTACCGATTTAAGGCCATTTCAAAACTATGCCGGTTTACGGGGCCAAACTCAGGACCCCCATCCATACCCGCGTTTTCTGCAAAATGACGGCTCGTCTACCTGCGGTTTTATTTTCACGAATATCGGCATGGTTGGAGACTCGTAACTCAGCCCCGTAAACCGGCATAGTTTTGTTCGGGCGGCCCTGGACGAGTGCCTCCGCAAGCCTCGTGAAACCAAGATGACCCGTTTCCCTCAGTCCCCGGGGGATCATTTGACGGTGCCCGCCACGAAACCGGCCCATCTACTACGTTTGACTCGGTACCCCTGACCATGCCTTCGTTTTGAGCAAAACCGCAGGCGTTCTACCTGCGGTTTTGTTTTCGCGTTTTTCGGCATGGTTGGGGGTAAGGGGCCAAACGTAGTAGATGGGCCGATTTCGTGGCGCACCCTCCTCCCCCGGCACACAAAAGCGCCGTCACGGAGGAGGGAGATACCTCCGTGACGGCCGGGGGTGGGGTGGGGGCTATGTTCTGGCTCCCCGCCGGCCGCCCGGGGCCTTTTGGCCCCGGGCGCTGCCAGCGTGCCTAGCGCTTACGGATACCCCAGACCAGGGCTCCGACGCCGGCCATGGCGATAACAAATGCCATGAGCAGTGCGGCGGCCTGCTGGTCACCCGTGGTGGGCAGGAAACCCTTAACCGTCTTGACGATGTTCGTCACGGTCTTGGGCGTGCCGGGATCGGGCATCGGCACGGGCGTCTCGGGCTTCTTGTACGCGTTGTTGAACACGATACCCTCGACGCTCTTGTCGCCCTTAGTATAGGTAACGCTCGCCTTGAGGTTACCCTCACCGTCGTCGACCACGTTGACGGTCGCGGTAAAGACGGACTTGTCATAGGTCATACCGGGCTCGTCGCCCTTGACCTCGCTGATGGTGTAGACGTGCGTGCCGGGCTCGCTGTACTCGAACTTATCGAAGCTGATCTTACCGTCGGCATCGTTGGTGACGGTGGACTCGATGTCCTCGCCAACGAGCTTAAAGCTAAACTCGTCCTTCTTGAGCTCGCGTCCCTCGAGCACCTTGATGGCACCGATGGAGACCTGCGTGGGCATGGCATGATACTTGTTGGTAAAGCCAGCCGACTCAGTAGTTCCCTCGATCTTGTGCGTCGCGGTCAGCGTGCCGTCGCCGTTGTCGGAGACGGTGGTCACGACGGTGTAGGTCGTGCCGTCATAGGTGACGCCCTTGTACAGGCCGAGCGCGTTGGGGCAAGCCTCGCGCAGCATGTACGTGTGCGCGCCAGGTGCCTCGTAGCGGATCGGGCTCAGCGCGACGGTGCCATTGGCGTCGTTGGTGCCGGTCGCGACAACCACGCCGTCCTCGAGCAGCTCAAACGTGAACTCGCCTGCTGCAAGGTCGCGTCCGGTCAGACGCTTGACTGTCTTGACCTGATCGGTCACGGACGAATCGGTAGGTGCCACGCCGTAGGTGTTGGTAAACGTGAAGGCAGCACCGTCGTCGCCTTCGCGCTTGACGCTCAGATGCCCGGCACCGTCGTCAGACACGGTGTAGGAAACCTTGCGCGTGGCGTTGGTGTCATTGGTCACGCCAGGGGCACTACCGGACTCGGTCACCGTGTAAGTAAAGGTGTGCGAGCGCGGAGCGGTGGGGGCTGCGGGCTCGGGCTCGTCGTTGGCGTCGGACTCGTCGCCATCGACCTCGGCGTCGTTCTCATTGGCGGCGTTCTCATCGGCGTCAACTTCGGCCTTGTCAGCGTTGGCCTCAGCGTCGCTCGGCACGTCGTCAGAAGCGTCGGTCGTCACGCCCAGGGCGCGGTTGAGGTCCTCGAGCGTAAAGTGGATCTTGCCAAAGTCCACGTTGCCGACCTCGTCGTTGGTTGCGGTCGCGCGCTCGGGCATCGGGGCGCCCGCTTCGTCGGCAGTCACGGTAAAGGTGAACTTGCCCGTGATGTCGGCCGGGGTCAGGCCCTCGGCAGCCTGGAGCTTCTTGGTGCCGGCGAGCGCAGCGTCAACGGCATCGGCGCCGTAGACGTTCTCGAACAAGGGCTCGACGCCACCGTAGTCGACCGTTGCCGTCAGGATGCCGTCGCCGTTGTCGACGACGATGACCTTAAAGCCAAAGTACCACGTTGTAGCGGAAACGCCATTCGGCAGCCCGTTTATAGCTTCGTAGGCAATGTAGTTAATGGTCCAAGCGAGCTTACCGTCCTTGTCAGTGCGATGGGCAAGCCCTGCCGCCTCAAGATTAGCAAGCATCTTGGTGTCGTAGTGCAGCGCATCAAAGCTCACATGCCCGCCGATATTGGGCTTGAGGTTTTCGTAACCCACAAGCTCACCCTGATAGGCAATGCCGAACCAGAACTCGCCGTCAACCATCGGGCGACCGGTCAGGGTCTTGGCGGCAACGACCTGAGCAGCGGTGCCACCAGGCGTGTTAGTCGTCGCACTATAGCTATTGACGAACGGGACCACGGCGCTCTCGACCGCAGCCGCGCCGGTCTTGTACTCGGTCACCAGCGTGCCCTCGGGACCGCCGGAGACGGTCGTCGTGGCGGTGAGCGTGCTGGCGCCGTCATCGGCAATGGCGATCGTCACGGTGCGCTCGGCGTCATCGTAGGTGTAACCGGGCTTGCCGTCATTCTTCTCGGACACGGTGTACGCAAAGGTCTTGCCGGCGTCAGCCTGCGTAAACTTGACCTCATGGCCCGCCAGAATGTCAATCAGACCGACCGTTGCCTCTGCCGTCGCAGGGGACTTGAAGTTGTTGGCGCCGGGCAGCAGGCCGAGCGCCTTGGCCGAAGCCTCGTCGGCGGGCGTCACGGTAAAGGTGAACAGGCCCTCGGTCATGGGACGTCCGGAGAGGCTCTTGCTGAGCTTGAGGCCGCCGGCCGCGGCATAGTCGAGCTCGGAGCGGTACGTGTTGGTGAAGCGGCCGTTTTCCTTCTTGGTGACGCTGGCGAGCAGCTTGCCCTCGCCGTCCTCAGTCACGATTACTTCAGCGGTCGCAACATGCCCGTCATACGTCATGCCGGCCGCGTTGCCCGCGTTCTCGCGGATCTCGTACTTGTAGGTTCCGGCAGCCGTGTAGCGAATCTTGCCGAACTTGATGGCGGCGATGCCGTCCTCCGCGTCCTTCTTGCTCACGGTTACGGTTGCGGGATCGGGCAGCGGGGTGCCCTCGGGGGCGGTGATGGTAAAGCCGAACTCGTCCGCATCCGTCCAGTCGCGGCCGCTGATGACCTTGCTCAGGTCAAAGTCGAGCTCCGCATCGAGCGGGGCCACGCTGTAGGTGTTCTTGAAAGTCGCAGCCGTGGCGTCCTTCAGGACATGCTCGGCCTTGAGGGTGCCGTCGCCGTTGTCCGTGATGGTGGTCTCGATGGTGTACTTGGCGTCACTGTAGGTGATGCCCTTGCTGGTGGTTCCGCCCTTGATCTCGCGCAGCGTGTAGGCGTGCTTGCCGGGCTTGTCGTATGCGACCTTGCCCATCGTGATCGCGCCGTCGGCAGCGTTAGTGCCGGTAGCGACAACCTTATCGCCCTCGACGAGCTCGAAGGAGAACTCGCCTTCCTTGAGCTCACGCCCGGTCAGGACCTTGTTCGCGGTGATCTGGTCGGTGACGCTCGTCTCGACAGGCGTCACGTTATAGGTATTGGTGAACGTGAAGGCCGCATCACCGTCCGGCTTGCGGGATACGCGCAGATTCCCCTTGCCGTCATCGGTCACGGTGAAGGAAACCTCGCGCGACGGCTTAGCGTCGTTGGTCACGCCAGCGACCTCACCGGACTCGGTCACGGTGTAGGTAAAGGTGTGCTCGCGCTTCTCGGGCTTCTCACCCACAGCCTTGTTAAGGTCGTCGAGCGTAAAGGTAATCTTGCCAAAGTCGACCTTGCCGTCAACGTCGTTGTGCACGCTCGTGCTCGCAGGCATAGGTGCGCCCTCTTCACCGGTCACGGTAAAGGTGAACTTGCCGGTGATATCAGCCGGGGTCAGAGCGTCGTCAACCTGCAGATTCTTGATACCCGCAAGCGATGCCTCGGTAGCATTCGTGGTGTAGGCGTTCTTGAACTCGATGCTCTTGACGTCCTTGGCGTCCTTCAGCTCGTGCGTGGCAACCAGCTGGCCCTTGCCGTTATCGGCGATGGTCGTCACGATGGTGTAGACCGCGTCATCGTAGTCAATACCGCCGGAGTTGCCCTTAACCTCATGCAGCTTGTAGGTGTGCTGGCCGATCTCGGTGTACTTGATGGCACTGAACGTCACCTTGCCGTCGGCAGCGTTCTTAACGGTCTCGATAAGCTCAGAGTCCTCATCCTTAATCTCGCGCAGCTCAAAGCTGAACTCACCGACCGTAAGGTCGCGCCCGGTCAGAGACTTGGTCACGGCAATCTGACTGGTTACGCTGGACTCAACAGGATTCGTAGCGTAGGCGTTCTTGAACTCGGTCTCACCCGAGGTCGCCTTCACGTCAGCGCTCAGTTCGCCCTTCTTATTGGGCTTCACCGTCACGGTGATCTCCGCGACGTTACCGCTGTAGGCGATGCCGTCAATCGTGGTCCCGGCGTGCTTTTCACTGACCTTGTAGACGTACGTGCCAGGTTCGGTGTATTCGACCGTGCCGAAGTCGATGACAGCCTTGCCCTTGTCGTCCAGGTCAGCCTTGCGCACGATCGCAGTCGTAGTCGCAGGCATCGGGGCGCCGTTCTCGGACGTCAGGCCAAACTCAAACGCGTCAGTATCCCTCCAGTCGCGGCCCTCGAGCACCTTGGTTAGACCAAAGCTGGCTTTGGTGTTCACCATTGCCGGCGTCATGTCATACGCAAAGCTGATCTTGCCGTTGTTGCCCAGGTAGGAATTGACATGCGTCGCGGCCGCCTTGGCGGACATGTTGTTCCACTTGGGGTTGAGAACGTCGGTCGCGGTACCAGTGCTGTTGCCGCCCACGCTGCCCTTGGTAGTGTGGAGCTCATCGATAAAGGCCAAACGCGCGGTTCCCACGCCAAACGAAAGGTTGCCGTCCTCGTCGGCAACAAGAGCGCCGTCAAACTTCGCTGCGTCGCCGCCGACAAACTCGATGACGGCGGTGGTGGGCTTGGCCTCGTTGTTCGAGCCCTGCTCCCCAAACTCATCCTTGTAATAATAGGTGCCAGTATCTGTCAGCGAATTCTTTGCAGGCTGCGTGCAGTCCTTATCCGCGTAAATTGGAGTCTGCTTCTGGAAGTAGTAATAGCGGTTGGTGTCGGCCGGCTCAAAGGTCGCGACCGTATCACCCAACGCGCCGGTCTCCCACTTGTTCGCGTAGAAGCTAACGGTCTTGGCGCCGTCATCGGCGACAGTCGCATTGCTCTCGATGTAGTCCTTGAGTCCCGTGACCTTCTCAGGCGTAAACAGGTTATCGAGTGCGGCGCTCTTCACGCTCGAGGTATACTTCACCTGAATGGGCTTAACGTTGTCGACCGAAAGCTTGCCGTCTACGGTCTTAAAGTGGCTCAGCGGAATCAACGACGCAGGAATGTTAACCGTTACGATATCGCCCTTCTGGGGATTGTCAGCGCCAGCACGCTGCACGGTGATGAGCAGGTCTTTTGCCTTGCCGGTGAACTCGTATGTGTCGGTATTGGTTTCTTTGTTGAACGTCTTGCTCGCCTCGGTAAACGGCGTGCCGTTGATGACGACTTCGGTAAATCCGTCGACCTGCATAAAGTCGCCCAGCTCGTCGGTAAACGTAATGTAGCCGGACTTGGTCTCGTCGTAGCCCTTATGGATTTCGGTCGGATAGGGCGCCTCCGATGTGATGGCCTGTGAGATGTCGTCGAAGACCTTCTTGAGCTCTTCGGCGTTGGTCGCCGACTTGTAGTAGTCGGAGTTTTCCGCGCGTGTGCCAAGCTTGTCGCTCGCATACGACGTGGCATCGGGATAATTACTCGACACGGCGTGCATAAACTTGTTGACGTCGCTTGTCCCCTCTTTCGAGGGATCGTCAGCGGGGTCCGCTCCACTAAAGATGCCGATGGTATAAACGGTGGCTTTGCCATCCTTCATCTTCTTGGCAGCCGTCACGGCACCCTTGGCGACGTCAGAATCAAACTCGCTGAAGCTCGTTGGCTTGCCGTCGGTAAAGAACACAACGATCTTCTTGGCATCTGCGCGGCCAGAAGTGATATCCCCGGCCAGTTCCAGACCATAGTCGGCACGCGTGGCACCGCTTGGTTTGATTCCAGCAACTGTATCCTCAAGAACTTTCACGTTGCCGCCAGAGCAATCGGTCAAACCCTTCATCACCTGCGAGTTGTTGTACCAAAATTGCCCTTTCTTGTACTGGTCATTGCCGACCTTATTGGTCTTATCACCCGCAAACTTAACAATGGCAACCCTGTGCTGCCTATCGACACCCTCGATACCCTCGTTTTGCTTGGCAATGGTATTGATAAAGCTGTTCGCAGCGCTCTTCAGTGCATCGATACGCTTGGTGGAATCTCCGCCACCCATAGGATCATCCATCGAGCCAGAGGCATCCAGCACCATCACGATGTCAAGCGGCGTGGTGACCGTCACGGTTGAATTAGACGTCGAGGACATCGCCGAAAGCGTGGTCAAAAAGTCCGACTCTTCGTTTTCCTCGGTTGCCTTGACCGTCTTGTCGGTCCAGATTCGACCGACGTTTTGGGTCGTTACCTTATTGCCACCGTGGCCTGCCGCCCAGATTTCCCAGCGACCGCTGGTGTCGGGGTCGGCGACCTTTCCGGTCATTATCGGTCCGTCCATTCCTGTGCTGGACCTGGCGTTGGCCTCGGGCAGCATGGCGAATGCTGCGGCTGGCAACACCAGCACTACGGCCAGTATCACCGCCAAGAGACCCCTCGTGTACTTACCCATCGTGTCTCCCTTCTCGCGGTCTCAGACCTTGCATCAGCCTAAAGTTAGATCGCGTCGGAAATGTTGGTGTAAGCGCGCCGACGGCTGACCGCCAAACGCAAGCGGCCCCTGTCCTAGAATCTGGAA
>NZ_WQPL01000023.1 GCF_018785245.1 Collinsella aerofaciens
ACTGGCGGGCGCGACGTGCCGGGCGGAGAGGCGGGTGAGCCTTCCTCCGATGCCGACCCCGCTGCCGGAGAGCCCACCACAGAGCCCACGGCAAATCCCTCGCTGAAACCCGCGGCCGCGACAACCAAGACAACAACGACGTCCAAGACGACGATAACCAAGACCACTATATCCACGTCCTCTAGGCCCAAGACTGCCACTGAGACCACCGCGACGCTCCCCAAGGCCGGCGACAACAACTGGATCGCCGCCTCTTTATCGTTATTCCTGCTGGGATTGGCACTTTTTGGTGCCGCATATCGCTGCTGAGGTGCCATATTTTCAGAAGTATGCGGTGATCGATTTCTCATCTATTTGCTAATCACCGATTATCGCTAATCGATGACCTTACAACTGGCAGCATGCCGTCGCATCACCAAGAAGATCATCTCTCAGCATTTGCCGAGCACATGTCGGCTATAAGTTCAATTCGCGACATTGATAGCGCCCTATGACAAACAAGAAAGATTTCTTCTCTCCATTCATAATCATCTTCAAGGACGACATCGTCTGAATGCCTATTCTGGATGGAAATCCGAGGCAAACACGTGAGCACGGAAACTCAGATTGCAGCATCGATGGAATCTGGAGGCTACTGTTTCTACCTGAAAGGACACGAGGGGGCTCATTGCACAGACGACACCGTGGAAGGCGCGCCAACATCATACTTGCCCCATCGCGGAGTTATAAAGCGCGGTTCAGCCTTTGCGCAAAATTAAAGACTGGTAAAATGACCCTATAGCCGGTTCGAATTAGCGTTTGCGCATCGCAATCGGAAGTGCTTTGTTTGCACATTATATTCTGCTACGTGTCTATCAGGTACGACTCTACGGAGGAACCGGCTATTAACTTTAAGGATAATCTGATGCTCAACGAACTTCAGTCGAAAGGCGATCTGGCTGGGTTTCTTGGCCTGTCCTTGGAAAAGCTTGATCTCTTTGTATATCCAACTTCCATGTATGACCTATATAGAAATAGATTGGTCCCAAAAAGAAACGGTGGCTATCGAGAACTATTAATCCCAAGATCTGATTTAAAAAGGGCTCAAAGACTCATCGCCTCTGAGCTTGAAAAAGGCTATAAGCCATTGCCTTGTGTCCATGGTTTTGTCAAAGGACGGTCAATAAAAACAAATGCTGAAAATCACATTGGCTCGCAAGTAATTGTTGGCCTGGATATTAGGGACTTCTTTCCTTCTATCTCGTCAAGACGAGTGTGCGGGCTTCTTGTTTCCAAGAAGCTAGGTCTAACCCCTGAAGTTGCATTCTGTATTTCAAGGATTGTTGCGACACCGAAAGGACTCCCTCAAGGCGCTCCCTCATCTCCTATTATTTCGAACATGATTTGCCTCGGGATGGATAAACAGCTAATGCACCTATCGCGAGAATATCGATACCAATACTCTCGATATGCCGATGATCTTACGTTCTCATTTAATAGTTCTTACTTCTTTTATCGAAATTTTTATTCAGGTGGAAAGCTCAGGTTGCCCAATAAGCTACGAAACGCAATCACTAACTTCCATGGAATCGAATCGTTTGAGCTCAACGAGGATAAATCGTTTTACAGTTGCAGTTTTTCAAGACAACTGGTCACGGGCGTTGTCTGCAATCAAAAGACAAATATAAAACGCGAGCAATATCGGCGACTCCGCTCAACGCTCCATCGACTGAGCAATGGCGACATTGAAGGCGCGATGGGCTGCTATTACGGTAAAACCATTGCCAAGCTTACCGATGCAGAAAGAGGGTCGTTTGAAGCGTCTCTACGCGGAAGTCTTGATTTTTACAAATCTCTTATTAAGGATCCCTGGACATCGGGTCCACTTATGCGTTTAGGCAGCCTGTACAATAAAACGAAACCAGAAGACACACCTGTTTTCCCAGTTGCACTTCAGCAAGACTCGCTTCTATATCTAGAAGGAGAGGATGACAAGCAAAACTCATTTGAGGGTCTCGGGTTTTATTTGGGTGGCTACGGTCTTGTTACGGCCTGGCATGTGATATGCGATGCCGTTTCCCGTGATAAAAATAGCAGGGAAATTAAATTATTCAGCTCAGATAAGACGCCGCTTGCAATTTTTAGGTTTGGAAATGAGGTGGTTCAGGATAACAAACGCGATGCCGCAATATTACAAGATGTTCCTCCTGCGATCTTAAAGAACATTCCCCTTCTTCCATCAAATATGGATTTGCTTACCAAGGGCGACAGGATTTCTGCTTACCAACACCATTTTTCCGAATCTAGATTCAGCTTTGAGCTACACAGCGGAGATTTGCTCAGGATTGGGGAACCAAGTGAAGAGGGCACACTTTGTTATACGAATTGCTCATTTCGCCATGGAATGAGTGGTGGCCCGGTGTTTAATGGTTTGGGCCAGGTCGTTGGCATAGTACATACTGCAACTGAACATGGACAACTTGGATCATTTCTCCCTTTAAAGGATTGTATCCGCTCAACTGAAGTCTATGGAAGGTGGCTCCTCTTCTAACTAGGACATGAAATAAGTTCCTGCATTACGGCTTATAAAAATCAATCAGGCCTCGCTCAACAGTAGGGTAAGATTTCGGCCAATAGATGCTCATTCGAAGAATAGCAATTCGTGAATATCATACAGGGGGCCAAGTCTCAAGCCCTGATAGGGAGTGTGGCCGTTAAGCGCATTGATTCTTAATCCGATCAGCAGCGCCCCTATTTGATATTTTTTAGATTTAGCGTATGAATGCTAATCATATTTGGGATAATAAAGTTACAGCCTTAGTAAGGGTTGACTTGGGAAGGGTAAAAGCTGGGTTCCCGAATGGGAGTAGATCCTTTGGATTTAGAATTCCTTTGCTCCTGGGGTCATCCCTTACTAAGGCTGTTTTTATTTGTTCGTCGCCTTTGACCTTAGATCTTCGATGATTCCATCTGGATTCTGTTTAATCAGCTCATAGATATCATCGATTGTCTGTTGTGAATAGGCATACCGCGGCTGTTCTCCCTTCATCGAAGTATTAATTGAAAAGCGAGGATCGTCCTTCATCCCATACATCTTTATAAACAGGTTAAAAACCCAGCTGTTGAATTCTTGAGGACAGCCATTTCTTTTTAGCTGGATGCTATTTGCATTTAGCCTGCGCTGGATTTCTTCAACTACATAATTCGTTCGATAGGGATATTTATCTTCAGGCTTAACAAGCTGTTTGATGATAGAAACTGGCGTATTTCCATTTTTGTCAATACGAACAGTCAGGTCCGCATCTTTCTTTTTGGTTAAACGTAGTTCCGTTGTGTAGGTATGTGCATATCGGCGATTGCCCTCTTCGTCCGCCGAGGTCAACACGCCACTTCTGGCATCGATCATTCGACTTATGACTTCCGGAGAGTAGCGCGCTCGACATTCCTCAATCGTTGCATCTGAGCGTCTAACCGAAAGCACGAGATAGTTTTCCGGGATGCGGTCGCTTATCTCAATCCCCATGAGCTCGCGCGCTTTTTCATCGTAATTCTCAACACACGCTTGCAAGATCGGAGCATAGATTCCTTCATATTCTTGAACAACGAAATGGGTGCTAGTATTTCGCAAGTCTATTACTTTGCTCAAATTTCGCCGCAAGGGATCTTTTTCGTTAGTGAAAACCTTTTTAACACAGTCTTCTAGGGACAAGGTTCGATCGGCTTTGTCAGAATAGTATATGGCCCTGTTGCCGTTACGTTGTACGAGATGGGCTTTCAGGAGCAATTCCCATGCGTTGCAAAGAAAGAAAGCACATCCTTCAACTCTATATTTAAGTGTTGGCCTGTTATAAAGCTCGATTGACAATATAAAAGCTTCTTGCGATTTATCACAAAGACGTTGAACGGTTAACGAGTCGATATTATTCATCTTGTTCCAATCGGCAGCGCTTTCTATAAGAGTAGTGTACCGCAATTACGAACATAAGATCGTTTTCTGTTGAATTCAGGGGTAGCAGCTTATCTGCTCGTCCATTTTTCAGGACGCTAATAGCTACCTGCTAGCTCCTTTCAAGGCTCTATGAATCATATGAAGGCCAAGGACATGCTTGCGGTGGACTACGATTCCCCAATGAAGTCAGCAACGGAGTCGCAGGCGCTCGTGGTGGACATCACGCTGTGCGGCATGGAGGTGTGGGGCTGTCTGACGCTTCGCGGCTCCGGGACCCTAACGGCGATGGGCTCGCAGTGCGGGATCCACGCCTCGCAGGCGCTCGTGGTATACGGCTGCACCGTCGATGCCCGGGCGGACGGGGCCGATATTACTGACGAGGCGGTTGCCGGCGTGATCGCCGGCGACATGGCCGTGCGCGGCGGCGGGCGCGTCGTTGCCGCGGGCGCCGGGTCCGGGGCGGGCGTGCGCGCTTACGGCGTGTATCTGCAGGACGCGGGTCTTGGCGATGGCGCGGCCGGCTGTCGGCTTTCCGTCGATGCCTCGTGGCTTGATGCGGCCGGTGCCGACGGCGACGTTGCGTGCCTGGGTGGGTCGCTTATGTCTGCGCGGTTTGTGGCGCCTGCTGGCGGGGCCTTTGATGCTGGCAGCGTGGTGGATACCTCCGGTGCGGTGGCACCGCACGTGGTGATTGAGCCCGAGAGCGCCACGCCCCCGGCGGGGGAGACCGGTGGAGAAGGCGTGCCAGGCGGCGGGACGGGTGAGACTGTTGGTGATCCTGCTGCGGGGCAGCCCGGTGCAGAACCCGCGACGGACCCCACAGTGAAACCCGCAGCTGCGATTCCCAAGACAAACATAACGGCCAAGACGACGGTGACCAAGACCACGGTGTCTACGCCGTCCAAGCCCAAGAGCATCGCCGCGAACACAACAGCGCTCCCTAAGACCGGCGACAGCAACTGGATCGCCGCTTCCGTGACGCTTTTCCTGCTTGGTACAGTATTTCCCGGTCGTGAACGGTTACCAGTCGTTTTTCCGCGACCCGAGCACCCGGGTATACCGCGATGGCGCCACTTTTGAAGACATCCTAGCGCTTTACGAGTTCGACGTAGAGCTCAGGGAGATAATGCTCGATGCACTGCTCAA
This sequence comes from Collinsella aerofaciens, assembly GCF_018785245.1. Classification (GTDB taxonomy): domain Bacteria; phylum Actinomycetota; class Coriobacteriia; order Coriobacteriales; family Coriobacteriaceae; genus Collinsella; species Collinsella aerofaciens_AD. Next base: position 5,075 of record NZ_WQPL01000023.1, read on the forward strand.
GGTCGAGGCGAAGATCAGGTCGGCGCTTGCCTACAAGTTCTGCGCTGCATATGGCGAGTCCCAGAGTAAATATCTAGACGCTCGCTGCTACGCGACATCGAAGGGCGCGAAGCGTGTTCTCCCAAAGCTGCTAAACATGCTTGAATATATCGCCAACAAGGATACCAGCCATGAATACCTCGCCTACTACCCGCAGGGCAAATAAGAACGTGCCGCTATGGGTCGCCGTGAACGCCATGACCTTCGGACAGATTTCGAAAATGCTCACGGCACTTAGGGACAACGAGAAAACCAAGATCGCCAAGAGGTTCGGGGTCGGAAACCCAAAGGAACTCTCTTCGTTTATCCGTGTGCTCGCCCTCTACAGGAACGTCTGCGCGCATGGCGAGCGCCTCTTCTCCCACAGGTGCCACTTTGAGATTCCTGACACGGCCTTACACGCCAAGCTCGGCATCGAAAAGATTGGGCCGGATTACGTTTGTGGCAAGGTAGACGTCTTCTCGGCAGTGATCACGCTTCGATACCTCCTGCGCGACGACGAGTTCAAAGCATTCAAGGCTAAGCTCGTCAAGTGCGTTAACGGATATCTGCTATTGGACGAGAGCGTCGGTGAGGAGCGTCTCCTTGGGGCCATGGGCTTTCCGGCTGAATGGAAGAAGATAACCCGATACAAATTGTGAGCTTGACTCGCCTAAAACGAATCGCTGGCTTCGGCGGATTATTGGCGATTGAATCATGCGCCAAGCCCTTCGCGCGTCGGGCATTCTCTTCTTCGCGTAGTCGTAGTATTCGGATTTAGACGCGCACAAGACCCCGCGTCCTCCTGATGAAGCCGAATTCGCCCTTATGCTCTTTGGGGACCTCATACCTCGCGCATGGTCTTGACTCGAGAAGGATATGTGCTGCTTCGAAAAGGCGAAGCAAAGTTGGAATCGATTTGAGGAAACCACAACTAGGAGGTGTTGCCTATGGCTTCGGCTAATCATCTGGGGCATCCGATTGACGAAGTCTATCAGCCCGATGTACCGTAGGCTTTGGAAGAGCTGCTTGGCTGCTTCCCTACCGGCTCGGCAGCAGACGATTACATGTGGAGAGGCCAGACGAATTATTGCTGGACGCCCTTTCCGACGCTGTACAGGCGGATCAGAAGATCTGGGTATAGCGATATGCAGATTGACGAAGGGTTGGTTCGGCATGCCGAGTCAAGGATTCTCGAGGAGGCGCGGGCCAACGGGCTGCTTCGCTGCGGCGGCTCCGTTTTGGAGTTCATGGCCTGCATGCAGCATTTCGGCGGTGCGACGCGTCTGCTTGATGTAACTTCGAGCCTCGACGTCGCGCTTTACTTCGCGTCATCCAGGCATGACAAAGTGGCTGGCGTTGTGTATTCCTATAGGGTTAATCCCGATATGCGCGTCTCGATTGGAGAACAGCCCAACGGTCAGGACCCCGACTGGTATGATCTGACCGATCGTTGCCGCGGCGGGCGCCCCCTGCTCGTGAAGCCGCGAAGCTATGAGCCGAGAATCGTCGTGCAGCATGGTGCGTTCATCATGACATCGCTCGACGGCTCGTTGGCGGACCCAAACCTATTTATATGTCAGACGGTCGACTCCGAAGCTCGTCCGATTTTGATTCTCCCAAAGCTGAAACCTTCCGTGAGAAGGTACCTGGCGGCAAAGGGAATCACTGAGGAGTCTCTATTCCCATCGGGCATCGAGGGGTTTTCGAAGGCTCGCTCGGCGAACGTGCCTATCCGTCTATGACCGGTGTTTGTGGCAAGCAAAAAGCTAACAAAGGGGATGAATCTGAATCTACCCCGATTCCATTGTCACCTTTTACGCCGCCTTCGAGCGGCTATCTTCCGCAGGCCAATTGGCCTTCTCGAACTCCGCCGGGCTGAGGTAGCCCAGCGCCGAGTGGATCCTGGCCCTGTTGTAGATGACCTAGATGCACTCGAACAGATTCAGCGCGGCCTCCTCGCGCGTGGCTTAGGTGCGCGCGTGCACGCACTTCGACTTAACGATGCCCATGAGCGACTCCATGGCCGCGTTGTCCCACGGAGAGGATATCGAGCCCATGGACGGGCGCACGCCATGCTCGCGCATGGTCTTGGACGGCAACAACGACACATACTGGGATCCGTGATCCGAATGATGCACGTAACCCCTCGGGTTGTTTCGCCTGGCCAGGGCCATCTTCAGCGCCTCGTCGGCCAGCTCGGCCGTGATGTCGGGCCCCATCGACCAGCCCACTATGCGGCGCGACCATATGTCCATCACGAGCGCCAGATACAGCCAGCCCTGGCGGGTTTTGACGTAGGCGATGTCCGCGAACCACGCCGCGTTTGGGCCGCCGGCCTCGAACCTGCGCTTGACCAGGTCGTCTGGGGACTCCCTCTTGGAGGCGCGTTGGTCGACCGAGGGACGCTTGACGCGCGCGCGTGACTCCGCGCCATCCGCGCTCGCGCATGATGCGGGCCACGCGCTTGCGCGAGGTGCGCATCATGCGCGAGCGCAGCCGCACGAGCGTCTTGGGCGCGCCGTAGATGCTCCGAACCTCGTCCCTGAGCTGGGATATCGCGATGGCAAGCTCCTCGTCGCGCAAGGCGTGCGCGCTCGGAGGGCGCGACTTCCAGGCGTAATAGCCCTGGCGCGCCGCCTTCAGCGCCGCGCACATCTCCGACACCGGCCAGCGCGTCTCGTTGAGGGATATGAACTCTGTTGGGTGGCGTCGAGCCAGATGTAGGGGTACCTGACGTCGGAAGGGTCACGTTCCTGCAGGTCGGCGACCGTGTCGTCGAGCGAGGAGCACATCCTCGACACCTGGCTGGCGCTCATGCGGTCTATGCCCATGGACTGCGCCACGCGCTTCACCTTGCTGGCGGACACGCCGTTGGTCACCATCTCGGAGACCGCGGCGGCGACCGCGCGGTCCACGCCCGGGTAACGCTCGATCAGGCCCTCGGGGAAGAAGCTTCCCGCGCGCAGCTTCGGAATCCTGAGGTTGATGTGCCAGACGAATCGATTGTCCTCGGGCTGATCGGTTCGGTTTCGACGCTCTTCTTACCATGCCGATATACGGGATGGCTGATGCCGCTTAATGTCGTCCTCCCTGTTCCTTTTGCTCTGGTTACTTTGCCAGAATGCGGCAATCAAGGCCCCCAAGGTAACGAGTCCGATGAATGCTTGGACAATCAAATTGGCGATGTCTATAACGATGTCAAAAGTCACTGGATGGTCACCGGCTTAGCGTCGTGGGGCGATAATTCTAACTCCGAATAATATGGGATGACCGATGGCTGTCGTTCCGCAAGACTTCAAAGACCTAAAGAGCCAAATAACATTACTCGTCGGTTCTGATGTGGAATCCTTGGAGAGATGCATGGCGGCTCAAACGAGACCCGCTATTGCTATGACATAGAGGATGTGAATGCCAAGATTGAAGATGCGGAATCCGAGATGCTAACCGTGAACAATGCTCATTTCCAGTCAACCCGACTCCTGCGACTCTAGTCGAGGCAATCGGCAGCCTATAAGGGAATCATGGCTCTCCTCTATAAGGGGAAGGGGCTCGATTTAATGCGTGGCATCTCTATCGATATCGTGAACAGCATGGAAACCGCTCCCGATATACATCACATCTTCCCGCAAAGCCACTGCGTAAAAACGGGATACGAAAGGCATAAGTGGAACTCGGTCATCAACAAGATGCCTCTGCTGCCTGAATCGGACAGAGAAATTGGAGGCTTGACTCCCAGCGTCTGCTCAGCGAAATTCGTTAAGAAAGTGAAATCGAACAGGGTGAACTCCGTCATCGAATCGAATCTCATTGACTGGGATGCGTTCATTAATGATGACTTTGATGCCTATTTCAAAGATCGCGCCATGGCTTTGCTGGACGCTATTGAGTTCGCAATGGGCAAGTCCATCTCCGATAGGGGCACTGAGGAAACGGTAAAGAGATTTGGCCGCCCATTGGAATAAGATGCTTCTTAGCTCCGTTATTGGTTATAGAAAGAAGGCTTAATGTCTGATTTTGAAATTTTGCAACAGTTGTGCGAAACAGCAGACGATCTTTCAAAGAAATACATCCGCTCTAGTTCGCCTGACTTTAAAGCATGGAAGACAAGGGCGGACAGGCTTTTAATTAGGCGGTTTGGAGAAGACAGCTACGAATTTAAAAGTTTTAACGAAATCAGCTATTCGTTGTCTTATTTCGCCCCCGGCACGCCCAAATCGGCTTTTGTTGATGCCTGTGCGGACGGCCTGCGCAAAGCAAAAGCTGTGCTGGAGACATACCTTGATGAGTTTTCAGCCGAAGGGGAAACCGGATCGACTGCAAATGTCGGAGATTATTCGAAGGTATTTATCGTTCATGGCCACAACGGAGAGCTTAGAGAAAGGGTCGCGAGAATCATCGAAAGGCAGGGCCTGACGGCGGTAGTCCTGAACGAGCAGTCAAATCAGGGCAAGACAATCATCGAAAAGCTGGAAATTGAAGGCGATGCAGCAGGAGCGGTATGCCTTTTTACGGCGGACGACGAAGGAAGGGCCAAGGCAGAACAGTCGGCAAATCCCAGGGCTAGACAGAATGTTGTATTTGAAGCCGGATACTTTATTGGTCGGCTTGGCAGGGAAAACGTTGCAATTCTTGTTGACAAAGGTATCGAGATTCCCTCCGATCTACAGGGCGTCGTTTATACCGGAACAGACAGTTGGGAGTTCGGCCTTTTGAAAGAACTCAAGTCAATGGGATATTCCATCGATTTTAATAAAATGGATTTCTAACGGATGCGGCAGCAGACGACAAGATGTGTATTGTGGGAGCCAGCTTCGGAACAAAGAACAGATGAAGATGCCAGGAGCTGGAAATGACGCAGCTCGACCTGACAGAGAAAATGCGGCTTTCCGAGGCCGCCGTGCGCAGCTACGAACTGGGGAGGTAGTGGCCTTGGATAACCCCAACCTATCTCTTGCCACCGATACACCAATCAAGGTGAGGGAGCAAGATCTTATCGGAAGGATCCCTTTCGCTGAGAGACTGGCTGATATTCTGAAATCCGCAGCTGGGCCCGAGTTGCTTGTCATTGGTTTGTATGGACCTTGGGGATCAGGCAAGACTTCGGTTATAAACCTCGTTGAAAATGCGCTCTCCCGAAAAGACGATGACGAAAAGGCGGGCGTCTCTGTCGTCCGTTTTGAGCCCTGGAATTACCTCACGGCCGAGCAGCTGCTCGCTCAGTTCCTTAAGGAAGTCGGGAGTGCGCTTGATAAAGATGCACATGGGCGGCGCAAGCTATTCGGAAAGTTGCGCGCTAAGCGCCCCGAGGTCCTCAATGCCTTCGCGGCATATTCTGAAGCCTTGTTGATGACCGCCGGCGCCGCTGCCAGTTTGGCGGGCATGCCGCTTGCGGGCGTTGCTGTGCCCGCCTTCGGCAATCGTTTGACGAGCAGGTTGAGGAAATCCGCAGTTAGGGCGGGAAGCGTCTCCTCGAAGAAACAGAGACTTGAGGAGGAGCTCCTCAAGTTCGATGGGCGAGTCGTAGTGATCATCGATGACATCGATCGGCTGCCGAACGACCAGGTGCGTATGGTGTTTCAGCTCGTCGCCTCTCTGGCGAAGCTTCCCAAGATAAACTACCTTCTTTCTTTCGATGAGGAGGTGGTTACGCGGGCTTTAAGTGAGGTCCAGAAGTGCGATGGCGCTGAATACCTGGAGAAGGTAGTCCAGGTCCCTGTGCGCCTGCCGTCCATTTCATCGGGCGATTTGGAGCGGATGCTTCTCAAGGACATTAACGCGATTTTTGAGGCGTTTGCCTACAGGCGGGAGGATCTTGACGACAAGAGGTGGAACGGCGTCTGCCTGACGTTTCTGAACAATCGGTTCTTCACCATAAGGGAGGTTCGGCGCTTCTCGAACGCGTTAAAGGCGAAGTTAAGCATCCTGCCGCGATTCTGCTGCTTCGAGGACGTCGTCGCCTTGGCGGTGCTGGAGCTCAAGGTGCCAAAGCTCGTTGATTGGATTCGCGTGCACAAGGACCTCCTTTGCGGCACGATCGGATCTTCGTTGTATATGAATAACATGGATCCGAAAGACAGCCTCGCCAATTTGGAGAAGCTGTTTTCTGGGATAGTCCCGAGCTCTGAGGCCAAGTGGGCGGTCGAGGCCGTCTGCAGGCTTTTCCCGCGGGTGGCAAATATAACTGGCATGAGTCATTGCGTCTCTTACTCGAGGGAGACCTTGAACGCTATCTGGCGGGCCGATTCCTTCGATCTATACTTCCATTCGAACATGCCGGACGGAATCGATGTTCACGAGGTACAGGATGCGTTGAATGTGAGCGAGGGCGGAGTGCTGCTCGAAGACCTGCGCAGGCACGCCGAAGCGGGTAGCATGATTGACTTTGTGTCGGCCATGAGGGCCCGCGTATCGACGTTGGAGGAAGGACGTGCCGAAGTCGTCGCCAAAGCGTGCCTTTTGGCCTTGGGTCTGAGCAAGGAAAAGCACTATGCCCCTTTGGCCTCGACGAGTGCCGACCTGGAACTCCTCAGACTCATCGAGTTGCTGTTCAAACAGTTGGGGCCTGCTAAGTCTGGCGAGATTCTGCGAGCGTCGGTGGACGAGAGCCAGGGGAGAGTGATCTGTCCGCTCACGCCTTTCTTGATATCGCAGCTGAACAGCCTGAATGACAGGGGAGACGGTGGCTGCAAGACGCTTTTGCCCGAAGGCGACATTTTCGAGCTTTCCGATGCCGTTTGCGCCAAGGTGATCGAGGACGCCGCCACGAGGAACCTGTTCCTAGACGATGAGTGTCATTATGCGTTGATCTTGCTCAAAGAGCGTAAAGCCAATGAATTCATGGCTTATGCGAAAAGGGTTGCCAACGTTGACGGGGCGGGGTGCGCGTCTTTTCTCTCGTTCGGGTCGGGGCGCTACACCTCGCTTGACAGCGGCGAAGTAACGAGCTTCTCATTCGATAAGGCTGGTGTCGCAAGGGTGGTCGAGCTCGCAAAGATCGACGGTCTTCTTACTGAGGCGCGCGCAGACGGCAGCTTTTTCGAGTTGCCGGAAGACTACCAGCTGGTTGCGGCAGCTTTCTGCGTTGCGAATAGAGACGATGATGGTGGGAACGAGGTCTCTGCTGAAGAAGCTGGTAGGCTCCTTGCGCATTGGAGGCGAAATAGCAGGAGGACGTGATGAAGATGCGGACGTTTCTTTGGACCTGCTATGTGACCGTGGCGGGCGCGGTCGACTGCGCCCGGCCCTCGCTGCGGCTCTTGATGCAGGTAGCATCGAGCCAGATGTAGGGGGCCGGTTGCCGGCCTCGCATGCCTCGTCGGCCTGGGTGTCCATGATCTTGTTGACGAGCGACTCGGCCATCACCCTTATGAGCTCGGCCATGTTCACCATGCCGTCGTCGAATCTCGGCATCAGGGCACCGCCGCCCGCGATCTCGTGCATCTTGTTCATATGCGGTTATTGCCTTTCCACGAATCCTGACTTCAGCAATTAGAATTCCAGGCGATAGCCGCATCGTGCTTTCTACGGCCGGGGAAGCGACCCTTTACACCAACATGCGATCCCTATGTGACGCTTTTTCTTGGCGGATAATAGAAAGAATAACGAATTGAGCTGCGAGAGTTGGTGGAACCGTGCATATAAAAGAGCTCAGGGTATTTGGATTTAAGAGATTTCGCGAGGCGAGCATCTCGTTTTCCGAAGGAATAAACATCGTCGTTGGAGATAATGATTCTGGAAAGTCGACGCTGCTTGAGGCGGTAACAGCAGTAATCGATGGTCAATATCGAGGAGCTCCGCTGATGAGGAGCATTTCCGAGGATCTCTTTAACAAGGATATCGTTGACGAGTATCTTTGCCTGCTGAAGAACGGAAAGCCTTGCAATCCTCCGAGCATTGTTATCGAGGTGGTATTTTCCGGCGAAGAGGACACAGTTGCTCTTTATAAGGGCGACTTTAATAGTCGCGGTGTCGCTGAATCTGGAATCAAGCTAGATATCGCCATAGACGCAGAGTCTTTTTCCGATGAGTACCAAGACTTTGTTGCCGCGAAATCACACCATGGTTTACCTATCGAATACTACGCATGCTCATGGACGACATTTGCCAGAAAGAGCATCCGCCCTGCTGGCATCAAGTTCAAGTCGGCACTAGTTGGCGCTGGCAATTCTCTTGCTTGGCCTGGTTCGAAAGCGATGGTGACAAGAATTGCAAGAGACGTGCTGGAAAGATCCGATCAGATAGCCATATCGCAAGTGCATAGAAGAATGCGCACTGGCTTTTCCGCCGACCAAACCGTCAAAAGTATAAATGAGAAGATTTCCGAAAGAGCAAAGAGTCTCACGAATAAGGCTGTAACGTTTGGGTTCGAAGCGGGCACAGTAAACTCCTGGGAAAATGGAGTCATCACCAAACTTGAGGATATTCCATTCTCCAACGTAGGAGATGGAACCAAAAGCATCGTCAGCACAGAGCTCGCTTTGGCAAAGAGCGAAAAGCGTGGCGGCAACGTGGTATTGCTTGAAGAGCCCGAGAACCATCTTTCACATACTAGGTTGAATATGTTCCTTGAGGGCGTGAAGAGCCGATGTGAGGGGGTTCAGCTAATCATCACGACACATAGCAGCTTCGTTGCAAACAAGCTCGAGCTTAGGAACTTGATCCTTCTCAACGGAGGTAATTCTGCCTCGATGAGAGACCTGAGCGAGGATACCTCTAGGTTCTTCATGAAGGCCCCTGGATACAAGACATTGAGGGTTCTTCTGTGCGATACCGCTATTCTCGTCGAGGGAGATGCTGACGAGCTCGTTGTCCAGCGCGCATATATGGATGCCTCCGATGGAAAACTTCCAATTCAGGATGGTGTCGATGTCATTTCCGTCGGAACAAGCTTCCTTCGATTCCTTGAAGTTGCAGAGGTGATCAATAAGAGGGTTATCGCCATGACCGACAACGATGGAAACATTGGGGCACTGGAAAAGAAGTATCAAGGCTACAAGTATGTAACCCTAGCTCAAGAAGATGAACTGCAAGTCGTCTCGTACGCAAATAGGCTTCTTGAAAAGGGCAGCATGGAGGGAATCAACTACAACACGCTTGAAGCAGAGATGTACGAATCGATTGGCGCTGAAATGCTGTCGAAAATCTTGGGCAAAGAGTTCAAGGATCGAGATTCCGCACTCAAGTATATGGAGGAAAACAAGACAGAGGTCGCGCTCAAGATATTTGATTCGGTGGAAACCTTGTCGTATCCGGAATACATAATGCAAACCATTGCTTGGGTGCGAGGCGAATTAGATGAAATCTAAGATCTATTTAGCTGCTGCCGGCTCAGGAAAAACCACATTCTTAATCAATAGTCTTTCGGATGCCGATCAAAAAATCCTTTACACCACCTTTACGGATGAAAATTCGGCGGTGGCGAAGGAGATGATTTATCAGAAGTATGGCTGCATCCCTTCCAACATCACTGTACTCCCGTGGTTCACCTTCCTTCTTGAGCACGGAGTGCGTCCTTTCCAAGGCGCTGCGGGCTTCGGTAAAGAGAAATTCAGCGGGGTTGACCTGAATCCTGAAGGAAGGAATTTCTATAAGAAAGGAACCCTTCGTTATTACTGTAATAAATCGAAAGAGATTTATGCGGCCAAACTTCCAGCGCTTGCGCTGAAATGCAATGAATGCAGTTTCGGAGCGGTTATCGAAAGGATCAAGGAGCTGTTCGACGTTGTGCTCATCGATGAAATACAAGATATGGCCGGATACGACTATGACTTTATCGCCGCGCTTCTATCCTCTGGCATGCCCGTAGTCATGTGCGGCGATGAGAGGCAGTCAACCTATCGCACCAATGCTGGAAACAAGAACAAGGGTCTGAGCCTCGAGCAATATATCGAGAAAAAGAAGCTTACGTCGCTCTGCGAGATAGATCGTGCGACTCTCAACGGAACGCATCGTTGCTCTAAGAGCGTCATCGAATTCGCAAACATGGTCTATCCGGAGTTCCCACCAACCGAATCTTTGTGTGCTGCTTCAAATGAAACCCATAATGGAGTTTGGGCTATTCCAAAGTCACTTGCACAAAAGTATTGCGAGTTTTTGGATCCAGTGATTTTGAGACATAGCGTCGCCACTCAGACCGCGAACGCTTCATTGGTCTGCAACTTCGGCAAAGCAAAAGGCCGAACATATGACCATGTTCTGATTTATCCAGTTGCCGATATGGCCTCTTGGTTGCAAGACGCTTCAACGGATCTGAAGCCGCAGACGCGCTCCAAGCTCTATGTTGCAATTACTAGGGCGAGGTTCAGCGTTGGCTTCGTGGTTGCTGACAATAAAATAAATGAGCTTCCAGACACGCTAAGCGTTTGGAAGCCATAAATAAATCACGTGTTTGTTTGACAGCCAAAACGGATACCGGGGACGCAGCAGATACTCATTACACTATCTTTCTCCCAGCAATCGCATATTCACAAGAGGAGAATAAGTCATGGAATTGAACGCCAGCAACCTCTCTAATACGATTGATAGATCATTAATTACTTACTATTCTGAACAAGGAACAGTATCAAAAGGGACTCTGGACGATGAACCTGATGGCTTCTATGTGTACAGCTTGCCGTCGCAAGATCTTTTATACGATTCCTATGACAGCATTCAGGAGCAAATCCATTCGAGATTGATCGACCTCGACAATCTCATCATCGAAAGATTGTTCGGAAATCAGTCGATTTACTATTCCATCATCCGCTTCTGTCCGATTGCAATATCAGAGGGCGGCTTCAGTCCCGAAATGACTTTCGATAGGAATTCGTTCGCTGATTACGTCAAACGTTTCTCATTCGAGGAGGCGCGAAGGCTCATCTATCTAGATGATCTAAGGTATTTAACCGATAGCTTTGGCGAAACGTACGATCAGGCCGTGGGCTCACTGAGGATGGCATTCTGCGCACTAGGGGAAATCGAGCCCATTGGAGACATCTCGGACGGAGTATTCAAGGTATCCTCTCCAAAGTCTCATTCAATGATGAGAGAAGTGGAGTCGTTCATAATTAGGGTGTATTCTTCATTGGATATTCTCAGCCATCTGCTATTTGAGCTGGACCGGATTCCCAATCGATTCGAATCCTTCAAGAAAATCCGATCAGACAAGTCGGCCCTATATTCCAAATTCAGGTCAAAGAGTCCGCACTCTGGCGACGAAGGCCATATATGCAACGACTTTCCCGAAGCCGTGTACTTAGAAGAACTGAGAAACGAGATCGTCCATAACAGAGCTTTCGAAAATTCAGCGACCTGCTACATTAGCCTCGAGAATGGCATCGTAAAAGAGCGCTTCTTCCTCCTGCCGGATTCAAATGAAAACGGCAGGTTGCCAAGGTGGAATGGAAGATGTCGATTCTACTCGCAAGAAAATAAAGGAACGGAGCGCCTTTCCTCGCTTTACCGAGAGATATCGATTCGAATATCGAATTCCCTGGATTACGCTATTGATGATCTTTCGGAAGAGATCAGCGAGATGCGCGCCAGCGGCGAGCTCAAGGTGATGAACCCCAATGCAATAGAGGAGGCCATCGAATCATTTCGTGTCGCAGCCATGCCAGCCACCAGCAAGTAATGGAAACCGCCGCATTGGGGTTCATCAGAGGAGGTTCATCTCGGCACATTCTGATATCAACGAAGCCGATATCAGAAGCGTCTCGGAGAAATCGTAGAGGATGCTGGAGACTTCTCCCGTATCTATCCGTGCCAAAGATTGAAGAGATGTTCAACGCGGGATTCGGCTTCGCTGCCTGTGCATGCGCTGCCCCGCGTGGCATATCCGCCGCGCGACCGCCACGACTTCGACCCCGAGGTGCTTGGCCAGGTCAAGCGCGGGCACCGCGACGGCGCTCAGGAGGGGGTCGGATATTGTTAGTATACGCGGCTTGCCGACGTTTATGCGAGCAATATCAACCCGAAGAAGTCGGAGGGCTCTCTCCGGCAAATTTACTTGTTTGAGGCGCGGGACAGTGGCACCCCAGGCTGCTGAAGCCATGCTTGATTCTTGTCCCCTAGGGTCTTTTCAGGGGTTGTTCCTTTTTAACGGGAGCGTTGGAGGTAGCCGCTTTCATCAAGTACTTGTTCGTGGCACGCGAATTGCTGTGCGCTAGTCACTTCATACCGTCGTTCTTTTTTCGTTATTCGTACCGCTTGATGAACCGGTCGGTCTCGTCGTACGAGAGGTAATCGGGTTCGCCCGTTCCGATTCTCCAAGCGATCTCTCGGGCTTTCGCTATCATGGCCGCTGTTGCGGCATCGGCACCTTTCGGCATCTTTGCATGTTTGATTTCTATGCAGCCGCCCGTGACCTCGGGGACGCTCCTGTACATCCAAGTTTCGCCTATGGGTACATGGACGTCGAAGAAGTTCCACTCGAACTCGGTGTCCTCAACCGTCCTTGAGGGGAAGTTCGGATGCAAATCCCAATGCTCGGAGAGAGCCTTCTTAGCACGGTTGAGGACGACACCCATTGCCCAATTGCCTGTTCTTTTGTAGGCAGGACCCTCCTCTGCGTGCTTTTCGGCAGTCGCCATCGCGTTCCAGATGAGCGAGGTGATCTGTGCGGGCGAGTATTCTAGGAGCATGGTGTCGAGCAGAGTTTCAAACTCTTCGCGCTTCGGTCCCTCATACTCGTAGCACGCATCGTCAAGCTGGACATCGAGGTAGGCTAGAACGAGACCTTTTGCGGTTCGCAGCCAGTACTCGCGCTCACCCTGACCAAGCGCGACGTATTCGCGATCACCTACGACGATGATGGGGTTTCTCTCGTGGGCAGTGTAGCCTTTCAACTTGATTGCAAAGGGCACCTTGTACCAATAGAAGCTGAAGCCGTCTTCCTCTTCCTCAAACCCGCTCAACCATTTGTCGAATGCTGCGGTTGGTTGAATGTACCCCTCGCCCCTGAGCGCCTTACAGACGTCGATGAAGCCAAACAAGAGCGGTTGGTCTGCGATGGGCCCAAGGTAGGTATTGCCACCCCCGCCTCTTACTTCGATCAGGACCTCGAATACTGTGCTCGTGAGGCTATCAGGATTGCGCTTGGCCCATTCGAACTCTTTCGGCTCAATTGAGAATGCACGACGCAGCCTGTACTTCCGCTCAAACTCTTCGAGCTCTCGCATTGCTTGCTGTCTAGTTTTACCGCAATTTGGGCAGAAGACCTGATCCTTATAGTACGAGTCCGCCGAGACGTCCTTGATGCCCCTGCTGATTCTAGGCGCAAAGAGCGCACCGCCGCAAAGGGGGCAGCCATCGTCCAGCTCAATCATAGGGAACAGCTCAACGATCTTCTTGTCTGTGAAGCTCTTCGGGAGGTCATAGAGCTCCCTCAGATCATTCAGTGAGAGGCCAGAGGTGTAGTAGGCGTCCATAAGCTCGTTGACGTTGTCCTCGCCCAGCTCTGCTCTAACTTCGTCAACTCTTGACATATGCTCGACTTTCTTTCGATCAACGGAGGTTTATACGTGCCATTTTATGATATAGCCATGCGTCTTACGGTGGCGCTTTGATAAGAGGAAGGTCTCGGGCAGCGTTAGACCGTCCGAGACCGGGATGTCGCCGCTAGGCTGTGGGCAGCTGCTCTGTATTTATTGACACTAAGGCCTCAAGCATCTGATGCCAATGTAAGTTTCGATAACTCTCTTTCAGGTAGGCTATATTTCTGATCTGATGCGATCGCGTGATTCAAGATAGCATTCCGGTACAATAAAATTGCTTTACGCATTTGGCGTAAAGGTGCGTTATCGCCGTCAATAGCGCAAACGACGAAATTCCGACGTTCGCACTATTGATGCCGACGTTGCCTGCGCATAGCTGGGCAAGGGCGCTGATAATCATATCGGTTATCTCCGCATCTCCATCTAGTATGCCATAGGCAAGCATTGGAATGGGCGGCCGCATTGCGTTGGTGAACTCGCTTCACCTTATGTTAGCCTGCTCGGTTTGGGTGAGCCGCTTCCTATATACCGAGCAGGTTGATTAAAGGCGGTGAGCCCGTGGACGATTTCGACCCGCCTCGTATTCCAGGGTATGCGATAAAGAAGAGCTACGCGCATTTCGATTACCGTGTCGCATTCAAGGATGTCGAGGCGAGGGTTTGTGACGTAGATTTTATTCAGCGTCACGCATTTCTTCCCTTGATTGCGAATACGCTTTGCCATGTGAGATTCAGGGACGGTAAGAAGATCCTGAAGACGAGAGATATCGCATATGCATCTCACTTGGATCATAGGATTTTTCAGTATTATGCGCTGCAATGGGGCAAGTTATATGACCGTCGTGCCTTAGAAACTGGTATCGGCAGTGTTGCTACGGCTTATCGAAGCGGATTTCACCTCACTAATTGCTCTGTTGCTGCAGATGCAATCGATGCCATTCGCGGGCAGGGGGATTCGCTAGTTATCACGGGAGACTTCACCCACTTTTTCGATAACCTTGACCATAGTTACTTACGCAAGGCCGTTAGAGGATTCTTTAACGAGGGCGTGCTTCCACCGGACCATTACCAAGTCCTGAAAAACATATTGCATTACTGTTATTGGCCTGTTGGCGATTTAGCGAGAAGGAATGGGCTTGGCTGGATTGATCTTCAGCCAGACGACCCGTTCACGTTTGGCGATTCTGCGTCCAAAGTTCGATCCAAGGCGTTAAGGAGTCTTAACAGGCTACCGCGCATCTTGACACCTGCGGAGTTTTCGGCTTACAAGGGTTCTTCGATTGTTGTGCCTTGGAAAAGAAGTCATGATGCGAGGGGCATCCCCCAAGGGCTGGCAACAAGTGGCGTCTTGGCGAACATGTATATGTTTGATATCGATGCCCAGATTAACGCGTGTGTTGCCAGCGTGAATGGCAGGTATATACGATATTGCGATGACTTCATCATTATCGTCCGAGCCAAGGATCTCAAAACAGCAAGCAATGCACTTGCTTTGGCACAGGGAGTTCCTGCAGTTGAACTACAAGATGAAAAGACCAAAATCCACCGTGTAAACGATGGGAGGGTCGAGCAACTTTCACTTGGTGCATTGCTCGCAGGAGAAATGGAAGTTGTGCGAACCGCGCATCATGCTGGAAATCATGTTTCGTTTTTGGGATTTGATTTTGACGGTAAAGATGTCCGAATTCGCCAATCTACGGTCGGCAGGTTTTACAGCAGGTTTTATCGTGCTGCTAAATCAATCGGCAGGCTGGCCGATAATCCGGACAAGCATCCGAGTAAAAAGCGCGTAAGCGCATTGTACGAGCATTACTCTCCGAAGGGGAACAGATCGAGTGACAAGCGAGGCACTTCGGACCCAAGCCACCATGGAAACTATCTTTCATATGTTGCAAGAGCTCAGAAGGCGTTTCCGAATGATCCCATTAGTGGCCATGTTTCCAAGATGTATAGGAAAATTAACAAGGCAACGGGTAGGGGCTGATGCTGATTTAGGCGCTGTAAGTGACAGTAAAGCTGTAGCTAAATCAAGAACTTCGAAGTTGTCTTTGGAGTGGGCTGCATCTGATTTCATATATTGGATTGATTGAAGGATGAGCCAGTCGCGTCTTCTTCGCCGTGCTCACGGTCTTCTGTCCGTCTCGGCTGCATGGTGAGGCTCAACGGTGTAGAAGCGCGCGAACGAGATCCTGGCATGACGCGCGAGCGGCTGCAACAAGAGCTGACATGGGGCGTGGCAACGCTGTTGGCCGGGCCCCTTTGTCTGGTCCTGCCGACCTTCGTTTTGCCGGCTCTCTTCGTTGAAGCTTTCATCGACCTTTTCGTTGACTAACCACTTAGACCAGAGCGGGTGCCTCTCCCGGCCGTCTCCGAAGCCCATGGCTCGCCATTCCTCGCGAGGCAGCCTCTCTTCCATGAGATCGAGGAGGCGCGACCTCCATGAGGTGGCCGGCGCGATGGTTTCGAGCATGTAGCTGAGTACAGTGAGCGTGCCGAACATCTTGTGGTTGCCGACCTCGTGGGCCTCGTGCCAGGCGGTGTCATCCCTTGGGATCATGGGTTTGGTGCCGAGCGTCTTGTTCCAGAGGCGGCTATGGTGGGCACAGCAGTTCCTCACAGTGTTGAGCGCCACGAGCCAGGATTCGGCCACCTTGGCGCTAACTCCGAGCGTGCCTGCTGTTATCCCACGCGCTCGAGCTTGCCGACGAGTTCTTCTCGGTCTGCCATGAGGCCGCGCGAGATCAGCAGGTCCGCCTGCTCGTCGTAGGTGAGGAATGGCTTCTCGTACTTCATCTCGGCTCCTAGAATTTGAAAAAAAGACCCGCCAGTGTGCATGCTAAGCAGGGGCCGGGCGGGTTTACTGGCTTCATCTTAACGTGTCCCCTCGGCATTGGCTATTGAAATACTAGAACGCGTGCCCCAGCTTGTCCGTTAACCAATTGCTCTTGGCTCGGCGACATCGGCATGGCGCTCAAAGGCACCTCAGATCGCTGCCAAAATGCCTATATTTCGGAAGCGCGAGGAAAAATTAGCAATCCCTGAGCACAACCCGATTTTTGTCAACAATACCACGGTTAGAGACTTTGCCAATCTCCCTCGCGTATGGCATCTTCAGATTTTGCCGCATACTACCGGATACAGCCCCTCTCTAATCACCGGCCTGTGGAACGGGCGCATGGCGATTGCCATCCTTTCAATCGGTAAGTAAATTGAGACATGATTACGCTTGTCGACATATCCGCTGCTGTTTCTCGTGTGCTGTCTCGTTACGACGTCCGCGAGGCATACCTATTTGGCTCCTTCGCCCGTGGCGAGCAAACGCCAGATAGCGATATTGATTTGCGTCTTATCTGCGGTGAAACAATGACGTTCGGCACGCTATACGAACTCTCCCTTGAGCTCGAAGAAGAGCTCGGGCGAGATGTTGAGATTGTCACCAACCCTCCCGAGCATATGCGCCCTGCATTTCGCAAGAGCATTGAAAAGGATGAGGTGCGTCTCTATGAAGCGGCGTAAACGGGACGAGGAGCTCATCGGGGTCATTCTTTCCGATTGCGAAACTCTGGCTAGACGAATCGATTATTTTGATGCCACGGAAAACTCTTTCGTTAGCGATCGGAGCGAGGAAGGTGAGCTTGCTTACGACGCTATCATGAGCCCCGTCTACAGAATCGCCGAGGATGCACTCCATCTTTCCGATGAGATCCAATCGGCTTTTCCGGGGTATCCTTGGAACGATATTGGGGGTTTTCGAAATTTCGTAGCACATGGATACGTAGCACATGGATATCGAGAAGTCGATCGATCCCTTGCGTGGAAAGTTATCGTCGATGATATTCCTGAGCTAGAGAAAGCGTTGCGTATCTTCAGACAGCGCCAGAGCTGATGCAGCCTTGGCTGACGCGGCTCCTTTGGTATCCCAAGCGCTGGTGGTCGACGGCTGCACGATCGACGCCCGTACCGAGGGGCCAACCTTATCACGCCGGCGATGGCCTAACTCGCCAAAAAACCTCGATGCAATTGCGTTGCGCGTACCGGCGACGTGTCGCCCGTATAGAATCAAAGCATCCGCCCGCCAGCTATCAATTGGATTGGACGCCACATGGAGATCCCCAACACCCTGTGCAGCAATGTCTACGACTTTGCGTTTTGCCCCGAGCCCTGTTACGACCGCCTGGTAGACCTCGCCGATCCCGAGGACTGGGGTCCCAACAACCGTATCCTTAAGAATTACCTGTCGTTCTCGTTTAGCCGCGCGGTGTTTCTGACCGAACGCGACGTGAACCAGACCGCGCCGTCCAACCTGCCGTTGGTGTTCGACGGCGACCGCTGCCTGTTCAACACCGGCCTGTACACGCGCCGCTACGAGACCATCTACGGTCTGTTTGAGCCCAACACCAGGCCCGACGCGCGCCAGCGCTGGTTTTTGAAGGGCTTCTTTAAGGAAAGCGACCCCATGCTGGTCTCGTTTGAGTACCTGCCGTGCCGTGTGCGCTTTACCGAGGACCCCTCCGAGCTGGTCTTTGACTACCGTCTGCCGATCCGCTCCAACATCGACCACATCCTGGGCGACGAGGAAAACCTCACGCGCATCCCCGCCAGCCTGATGGGGGAGGGCAACTCGCTGCTGCTGCGCCGCGCCTTTGAGGGCGCCGTCGTCGAGGCCGCCCGCCGCGCCGCCGCCAACTACACGCTCGCCGTGCCGCAGTTCTACGGTGGCCGGATTCAACTGCTTCTGCCGCTGTGCCTAACCGGCGACAAGCCCGAGCTGGCGCTGACCATCCAACGCGAGGACGGCTTCTACGCCGCGCGCACCTGTCTCACGCTCGAGATGGCCTACAACAATGCGCGACTCATCTGCCGCCCCGAGACCTCGTGGATCAAGCGATAAAGGCGCGTTGAGCTGCTGGTTTGCTGTTTATTTGGACTGCGCCAGAGCGGCCAACGCCCACTAATTTAAAATCGTGGGCAAAAAGTACTTGGTAAACCACGCGCGGCTATGATAGTATCTCTTTTGCCGAAAGGCGACGGGCGATTGGCTCAGGGGTAGAGCATATCCTTCACACGGATGGGGTCACAAGTTCGAATCTTGTATCGCCCACCATCTAAAGCGCAGGTCAGAGGTGTTAAGCCTCTGGCCTTTTTCTAATATGAGAAAGCCATTGTCAATAGGCATGTTCGTTCGAGCCCGGTTTGAAACCGGGCTTTTTCGTTTCCCGTCGGGAG
>NZ_WQPL01000024.1 GCF_018785245.1 Collinsella aerofaciens
GGTGGACGGCACCGAGCCGTACGCTTGAACTGAGAAGGGGGAGGCCTCGCGGCCTCCCCCTTTTTTGCGTTTACCGGGCATAAATGACTCATTTACGCCAGACCATTTAATTCTTTTTGGTATTGAGCTTTTATTTAAAGAAAATAAAACGAATAACAAGGGCAATTGCTATGGCTGCAATGATCAAAAGCAGGATTGTCAGTCGATGCTGCTTGCGTCGTTTACTTGATGAAACGAAGATTGATTTTCCCTGTTTTGGCGTTTCGAGATAGCGAGCCGAATGCGTCAAGGTTTGCTTTGGTCGAGGACCTCTTTGTTGATGAGCGGCGGATGCTTTCATCGGCTCATCACTAGCTGCGCTGTTTTTAGATAATGGTGCGTCTTTCAGATATACAGGGTCTCCCGAGGCGACGCCCATATGTTTGCGTCCCGTTTGGGCATCCTCGAGCGTTTGATATCGATTTCTCGTCACATACTCTGGCTCAGGATCATTAATGGGCTCTTGCGAGATGTGGGGGCGATGGAACCGTGGCGGCTGCGTGGAAGTTTCTTCCCCCTGCGTCTGCATAAACATTTTGTTCTGATTTTGGTCGTCCATGATGCCCTTTAGCTCGTTACCAACAACGTGTACGCGCTCATTGTAAGCCCCTTGTTATTTGTAGCTGCGAACATACTCGTTATTTAAGCTCTGGTTCAAAGAACCTTAACCTTACTAAAACATGAGTCAATTACACTTAGATATGCTTATAGTACTTGACTCAAAAAACTTTATAGTCAATGTATATATAAGCACTGTGTGGGCATATATATGAGCGTCAAAAGAAGTCCCAGTCACCTAGAAGATGGCTCGGCAGTCCTAAAAGGAGTGGTAAACATGGCAAGCATGGTTCCTTATCGTTCGGTTTTTGGCGTTCGTCCTTCTGCTAGCTCGCTGTTCGATCTGTTTGATGATATGACCGACCTTGCAAACAACTCGATTGCTTCCAAGGCGTTTCCCGTTGACGTTGAGGATAAGGGCGACGGCTATGAGGTCAAGGCTTATCTGACCGGCGTCGCCAAGGACGATATCGATGTCGAGCTTAACGAGGGCCGTCTGTCCATTAGCGTGAATGTCGAGGAAGACGAGGAGAACGAGGGCAAGAACTTCCTGCAGAAGGAGTTCAGCTCGTACAGCGCGACGCGTGGCGTGTATCTAAAGGACGCTTCGAGCGAGGGCCTCTCGGCTAAGTACGCTGACGGCATCCTGACCGTTACGGTCCCCAAGATCGTCGAGAAGAAGAACGTTACGAAGATCTCCATCGACTAACTTCGTTGGTGTTCTGCGCTATAAAAAGACAGCAAAAGGGGCTGGGAAGCGATTCTCGGCCCCTTTTGCTGTCTAGGACAGTCTATTGAATGGTTACTGGCCGATGCTGGCTTGCGGGGCGTATCGAGAGTTTTCGCGATCCTTGGAGAAGGGTTGCGGAGCTGCCGACCTCGTCATCCAGGGTTGCGGCCAGAGCTTCGGCATAGCTTTTGACGGTAAGGCTCGGACGATTGTTATCTTGGCTGATATGCATGGCAATGAGCTGTTCGGTGCGATCGGTAACAAGTTCGCGCGCGGCTTCGGCGGCTTGGCCATTGGAGAGGTGTCCCCTTGCAGACAGGATGCGCTCCTGAAGAAAGCGGGGATATTCTCCCTCGCGCAGCATGGTCACATCGTGGTTGCTTTCGAGTGCGAGGACTCGACAATCTTCGAGGGTGTTCATGGCTTGGCTCGATAGCTCTCCGGTGTCGGTGGCAAAGCCGATGGAATCATCGAGGGTGTCGAATCGATAGCCGACTGGATTGATGACATCGTGTGACGTTGAGTAGGTTTGCACGTGGATGCCGGCAATGGATAGGGTGTCACCGGGATCGAATTCCTCGACAGGCAGATGCGAAAGATTTTCTTTGCTCGAAAGTGTGCCCCTGCTGGCAAAGAGGGGGCCGTGCCAGTGCTTGCACCAGACATCGAGACCCTTGATGTGATCGCTATGCTCATGAGTAATGAGAAGAGCCGAGACGTTGTCTGCCGAGAGCCCCAGTTCTGCCATACGCTTTAATGTCTCGCGGCGAGACAGTCCGTCATCGACCATAATGAGCCCCTGTGGGCCCTCGATGAGTGCGCAGTTGCCTTTAGAGCCACTGCCGAGGATATGAAGGTGCAGACGAGACATAAGATTCCAAAGGATACAATGGGTGCGGACGAATAGAGGAGGAAGCGAATGCCAACGGTATCACAGCATTACGGACACCATGCCGTGCCTGGGGCAGTCGATGAGACCCGGACGAGACAGCAGGCTGCTCCTGTCGTGCTCATGGTATCAGGCGGCGCGGACTCGACGGCACTGCTTCTTATGGCGTGCACATCAAAGCTGGATATCCAAGACGGACGCGGTGTTGCCCCCATTGCTCGCGAGCGCCTGCATGTGCTGCATGTAAACCATCATCTGCGCGGCAAGGCGTCCGATGGCGACGAGGCCTTTGTGCGTGAGCTCTGCGCGCAATATGGTTTACCGCTGTGTGTGGAGCACGCTTATTTTGATGGGGAGTCGGGCAATATTGAGGCCGCGGCCCGCGAGGTGCGCTATGCCGCGGCGCGGAGGTATGTTCGCGAACTCTGCGCCCAGACGGGGGCGCCGCGAACGGCGGCTCGTATCTGCACCGCGCACACGTCTTCGGATCGCGCGGAAACGTTTTTGATGAACGCGATTAAGGGTTCAGGGCCCGCTGGTCTATCGAGC
Organism: Collinsella aerofaciens; assembly: GCF_018785245.1. GTDB lineage: Bacteria > Actinomycetota > Coriobacteriia > Coriobacteriales > Coriobacteriaceae > Collinsella > Collinsella aerofaciens_AD. The sequence continues at coordinate 2,766 of NZ_WQPL01000024.1, forward strand.
ATTCCTCGCCGGAGGAATATCGTGGTGCGTCCCTTGCTCGACCTAACTCATGGCGAGCTCGTGGGCTATCTACAGGTACATGGTCAGCCGTGGCGTGAAGACGAGAGCAATGAGGATATCTCGTATCTGCGAAACTACGTGCGCCATCGGGTAATGCCAGTGGTGGCACAGCGTAATGCGAGCGTGTGCAAGACGATTGGCGCCGCCTGTGAGATCTTGGGTGATGAAGATGCGTTTCTATCCCAGCTGTCGGCACAGGCGTTTCGAAGCTGTTTGCGCAAAGAGGCAGCGGGCGCACTGGTGCTCGATGCCAGGCGCCTTGCTGCGGCCGAGGTGGTAATCGCGCGGCGCATCGTGCGACTGGCGATCAAACGCATCGATCCGGACGCTCGTCCCGAGATGCGGCATGTTGAGCGAGTCCTTTCCTGCGTTGCCGAGGGTGCCGGCTCGGTCACGCTTCCGGCGGGAATTGACGCGCGCGTTGAGTTTGGCATGTTGGCGTTTAAGGCCCCGGTGGCTCGCGAGGGCCTGGTCGCGGACTGGGTTACCGTACCCGGTCGTTTGCCGTTGGGCGGGGGACGTATGCTGGTCACAGAGCCGATGGCCGTTGAGCCGGGATGCGATATCGTGCGCCGCGCCCGTGAGCTTGCGGCCGCCGGGGAAGTGACAGCTTTGGTAGACGCGGCTGCCTTGGGTTTTGCCGACAGCGATAGTGAGCGGATCCTGGCGGGCTCGCGTGGCGAGACCCCTGTCGAGGCGCGATTGGCGCGCCTGTGGGTGGACGGTCCCGCACCGGGAGACGTGATGTGCCCGTTAGGGATGAGTGGCCGAAGCAAGAAAGTATCCGACTTGCTAGGCGAGGCTCGCATTCCCGTTTCCGAGCGCGCCGGCGTGCCCATGGTGAGGACGGCGCCGGGAGGTGCCGTGGTGTGGGTCGCCGGAGTTCGCGCGGACGAGCGTTTTAAGTGCACGGCCGCAACGCGCGTGGCATATCTGCTCCGCGTGGTCGATGCGGAATAGCGTCCCACGCCTGCTATTCTGTGCGACGTTGACGGTATTCCCGCGCTGATGGCGCACGGGCTGGTAAATTTACCCCGTGCGCTGCTAGAATGTGAAGTTCGCGTCCATACGGCGGTGTGTGGGCGATAAGCACAAGAAAGGGTTGTCATGGCTTCTCAACATCCGGATATCGAGAAGGTTCTGTTCACGCAGGAGGATATCGACGGTATCGTCTCTCGCCTGGGCGAGGAGATTACGCGCGACTACGCGGGTAAGGATTTGGTGCTGATTGCGGTCCTGCGCGGTGCCGTGGTCTTTATGGGCGACCTGATGCGCAAGATCGAGCTGCCGACCAACATCGATTTCATGGCTGTTTCGAGCTATGGCGACGGTGTGAAGTCCTCGGGTATCGTGCGTATCATTAAGGATCTGGATATCGACATCCGCGGTCGCGACGTGCTGATCGTCGAGGACATTCTGGACTCGGGCCTGACGCTCAAGTATCTGATGAAGAACCTCGAGAGCCGCAAGCCCGCTTCTCTGGAGGTCGCTGCCTTCCTGTGGAAGGACGTTGAGGACCGCACCTCGGCCATCACGCCCAAGTATGTTGGAACCCATTGCCCCGATGCCTTTGTGGTGGGCTACGGCCTCGACTATGCCGAGCGCTATCGTAACCTTCCGTATCTGGGCATTTTGAAACCGGAGGTTTATTCGTAAGATGCCCGACGACCATAACGATAACAATTCCCAGACTCCCCGGGAGCCTAAGATCCCGGGGATGCCCGGAGGCAAGAAGCCCACGCGTACGGGCTGGCTGTATTTTATTTTGGCTTGCGCGCTTCTGGGCTACGCCTTCTTTAACATGGGCTCCGGCTTTGCCAATTCTAGCAATACCGTTAAGCTCGCGACGAGCGAGATGGTGAGCGCCATCAAGCAGGATCGCGTCGAAGATCTGACCTATACGGTTCAAGACGGAAGCGTGACGGGTCATTACTGGAAGACGAAGAAGGACAAGGGCGATACGAGCGAGCTCAAGAGCTTCTCCTCGACCTATGTCGGCTCCGATTCGCTTGCCGAGCTCATGTCGGAGCACCCCGATACCAAGTACATCGTCAACACCAACGATCCCGATTTTTGGGGCGACTTGGCGATGAGTGTGCTTCCGACGATCGCCCTTATCGCCATCATGTTCTACTTTATGCGCCAGATGATGGGCGCCAACAACAGGAACATGCAGTTTGGCAAGACCAACGCCAAGACCAACGAGGCCACACGCCCCAAGGTCAAGTTTGAAGACGTTGCCGGCGTGGACGAGGCAGTCGAGGAGCTCGAGGAGATCCGTGACTTTTTGAGCGATCCGGATCGCTATCGCAAGCTGGGCGCCAAGATCCCGCGTGGCGTGTTGCTGGTTGGCCCTCCGGGCACCGGTAAAACGCTGCTGGCCAAGGCCGTTGCCGGCGAGGCGGGCGTGCCGTTCTTTAGCATCTCGGGTTCCGACTTTGTCGAGATGTTCGTAGGTGTCGGCGCCAGCCGTGTGCGTGACCTCTTTAAGGAGGCCAAGTCCCAGGCCCCGTCGATCATCTTCATCGATGAGATCGATGCCGTGGGACGTCAGCGCGGAGCTGGCTTGGGCGGCGGTCACGACGAGCGCGAGCAGACGCTCAACCAGCTGCTGGTCGAGATGGACGGTTTTGAGGAGAGCGAGTCGGTCATCCTGATCGCTGCGACCAACCGTCCTGACATCCTGGATCCGGCATTGCTGCGTCCCGGCCGTTTTGACCGTCAGGTTACGGTCGACCGTCCGGATGTGAAGGGCCGCGAGCAGATCTTGCGCGTACATGCCGAGAACAAGCCGATGGACGAGGACGTTAAGTTTGAGAAGCTCGCCCAGATGACCGTTGGCTTTACCGGTGCCGATCTGGCAAATCTGCTCAACGAGTCTGCGCTGCTGGCTGCTCGCCGCCATCGTTCCGTGATCTCGATGGACGAGGTCGAGGAGTCGATGGAGCGCGTGATTGCCGGACCGCAACGCAAGGGTCGCGTGATGACCGAGGCCGAGCGCACCACGATTGCCTACCACGAGAGCGGTCATGCCCTGGTGGGCCACATCCTGGAGCACTCCGATCCGGTCCACAAGATCTCGATCGTCAGCCGCGGCCAGGCGCTGGGCTACACGCTGCAGCTTCCGCAGGAGGACCACTTCCTCAAGACCAAGAACGAGATGCTCGACGAGCTCGCCGTGTTCTTGGGCGGTCGCGTTGCCGAGGAGCTCATGTGCGATGATATTACGTCGGGCGCGAGCAACGATCTGGAGCGCGCAACCAAGATGGCGCGCGAGATGGTCACGCGCCTGGGCATGAGCGAGGAGCTGGGCACGCAAGTGTTTGGCGAGGCGCAGCATCAGGTATTCCTGGGCCGCGACTATGCCGATCATCAGGACTACTCTGAGGAGACGGCGCGTCGCATCGACATTGAGGTCCAGCGCATTATGCGTGAGGCCCATCGTCGTGCGGTCGAGATTCTGGACGCCCGTCGCGATCAGCTCGATCTGATGGCGAAGGTGCTGCTTGAGCGCGAGACCGTCGAGGGCGACGCCGTGAACGCCCTGCTCGACAACGAGTGGAATGCCTACCTTGAGCGCGAGGGCGATATCCTGGCGGCCAAGGAGGAGCGCAATGCCAAGGCGGCCGGCATGCCGACCAAGAAGCGCGCGCTTCGAATGAGCGAGGAGGAGCTGGCGGCTGATGCCGCGGCCTTTGCGCAGGCGGCCATGCAGGAGGATGCCGAAGTCGCATCCGATGATGCTGACGATGACCATGCCGTCAATGCCGGTGCCGACACCGACGCCGACAAATAGTCCTTGTAACAAAAGCCTCCGCGGGGAAACTTGTGGAGGCTTTTTCTTTTGAGCGATATGGGGCCGTCTGTTGATTGGGGACAGACTTAAATGAGCATTTTCACGCATTTAAGTCTGTCCCCAATCAACATTGTGTCCCCAATTAACATTGCTGCGGCACTTTGCTCGGCTAAAGCGTACAATAGCGCCTATGCGAAAGGGGAACAGATGATCAACGAAACTATGTATGCTCGCGGCGCGGAAAGCTCCATCATCCGTGAGATTTTTAGCTATGGCCTTGAGCGCAAGGCGCAGATCGGTGCGGAAAACGTATTCGATTTTTCGCTGGGCAATCCGAGCGTTCCGGCGCCCGCTGCTGTGGCTGAGTCGATTAAGAAGGCCCTGGAGCTGCCGAGCGACCAGCTGCACGGCTACACGCCCGCACCGGGCCTGCCGCAATGTCGTGCCGCTGTGGCCGAATCGCTCAACCGCCGCTTTGGAACGAACTATGAGGGTAAGGACGTCTTTATGACGGTGGGTGCCGCGGCTTCGCTCACCTGCACGCTCAACGCCGTTACGAACCCGGGCGACGAGGTTATTGTTATCGCCCCGTACTTTCCGGAGTATCGCGTTTGGATTGAGAAGGCCGGCTGTACGTGTGTTGAGGCGCTTGCCAACGAGGACACATTCCAGCTGAGCGTGGATAACGTATTCAAGGCGATCACCGACAAGACGGCAGCCGTCATTATCGACTCGCCCAACAACCCGACCGGTGCCGTATATACGCGCGACACGCTGACGCGACTGGCCAATGTTCTGCGCGAGGCCAACGCTCAGCGCGATCCCGAGAATCCGATTATGCTCATCTCGGATGAGCCGTACCGCGAGATTGTGTACGGTGCCGAGGTGCCTTGGGTGCCCTCGATCTACGAGCACACCATCGTGTGCTACTCGTATTCCAAGTCGCTGTCGCTGCCGGGCGAGCGCGTGGGGTGGATCTTGGTTCCCAACACCAATCCGCAGGCTGCCCGTCTGATGCCGGCTGTTGCGGGTGCTGCCCGTACGCTAGGTTTTGTATGCGCACCGGCACTCTTCCAGCGCGTAATCATCGATTGCATCGATGAGCCGAGCGATGTCGAGGCCTATGCGCGCAACCGCACCGCGCTTACCGACGCACTAGCGGAGTACGGCTACACCTATGTTGAGCCGGATGGTGCATTCTACCTGTGGGTGAAGGCGCTGGAACCCGATGCGAATGCGTTTTGCGAGCGTGCAAAGAAGTATGAGTTGCTTGCGGTTCCCTCGGACAGCTTTGGTATGCCGGGTTGGTTCCGCCTGGGCTATTGCGTGAGTTACGAAACGATTATCAATTCGCTACCCGCTTGGAAACAGTTGGCGGACGAGTATCGTTAAAAGTAAAGCGCTCTGCCTACAATGTTTTACGTGAAACGGGGTTTGGTGTTAAGCCAGACCCCGTTGTCATGGACGTTGTGTCTTTGGGATGGAGTGGTTTTACGACTATCGAAGGCTATGCGTACAATGAATATAAGCGACGGCCGTGCCAGATAAGGAGACCTGATGCCCTACCTGCTTTCTTGTGACATTCATACCCATACGATATTCTCTGCGCATGCATATTCGACCATTGAGGAGAATGTGTACTGGGCGGCAGAGCGTGGCCTGCAGGTGCTCGGATCTGCCGACCATCTGAGCTCTATGGTTACGGCTTGCCCCAATGACCTGCGCAGTTACCAATTCTTTATCAACCAGGATATCTGGCCGCGCATTTGGAGCGGCGTGCTGGTGCTGCGTGGTGCCGAGGCCGATATCGTTTCGCTGGACGGAAGCCTGTTTGGCGAAGACACTCCTGTCACGCTCGATATTGCCGGTGATTCGTACAGCCGTCAGCATTCGCTGTTCGATTTGGTTACGCGAAATTTGGATTATTTGGTTGCGAGCGTGCATAATCCGCAGATTGCTGAAGGCGCGACGCTGGCCCAGACGACCGAGATGTATATCAATGCCCTGGAGTACCCCAAGGTGTTCATGCTGGGTCACACGGGACGTTCGGGCGTGCCGTTCGATATCGACGAGGTGCTGTTGGCAGCTAAGGCCAAGCACAAGATTATCGAGATCAACAACCATAGTCTTGAACACGGTGTCGACACTGAGCATTGGGCCGTATGCCGCAAGATCGCCGAGCGCTGCGCCGAGCTGGGCGTGGGCATTGGCGTGTCAACCGATGCCCACATTGGCATGGCCATTGGCAAGCTCGATCACGCGCGCAAGATGCTCGACGAGATTCACTTCCCGCTAGATTTGATCGTGACGCGCGACCGCGAGACGCTGCTGCGCGAGATGGCGGCAGCCGGCGTGTGCGATCTGAGCAATGGGATGTGGCGGAGTTTATAAACCAAGCGAAGGGGGCGGCCCAGGCGGGTCGCCCCCTTTCTTGTCCCAAAAATCTACTGAGGTCGGTTAGCGGCGTTCGAGGACCGCTACGGTTTCGGTGTGGTCGGTGTGAGGGAACATGTCGACGGGTGTGATCTTGAGCAGGCAATAGCCTCCGTCGAGGAGCTGATGCAGGTCGCGCTCTTGAGTTACGGGGTTGCAGCTGATATAGGTGATGCGGCGCGGCTTAAGCGCGCAGGCAGCTTCGAGGAACTCGGGGGTAGAGCCGGCGCGCGGCGGATCGATGGAAAGGACATCGACCCGCTCGTTGTTATCGGCGGCATCCAGGATGCAATCGGTGGCGTCGTCGGCCATAAACCAGGCGCTGCGGGTGAGGCCGTTGAGCTCGGCATTGCGACGTGCGTCGGCAATGCCCGCCGGGTTGCGCTCCACGCCGAGCAGCATAATGCCGATGCCCTTTTTCTGGGCATCTTTAACTGCGCAAAGACCGATGGTACCGCTGCCACAGTAGGCATCCATGAGCACATCGCCCTGGTGCAAATCCATGCCGTCGATAGCGAGCTGATAGAGCAGCTCGGTCTGTTGCGGGTTGGTCTGGTAGAACGCGGTGGGGGAGATATCGAACTCGCAGCCGAGTAGCTGGTCGCGCATGCACTTGGCGCCATACACGATGCGGGTTTCCTCGCCGAGGATGGCGTTGCCGGGGCGTCCGTTGATGTTTTGGGCGACGGTGACGATGCGCGGATCGAGTGCGGCGACGGCCTCAAAGAATTCCTGCGCATGCGGTAAGTCACGCTGGGCGGTCACGAGCGTAACCATGACCTGGTCGGTACGCCAACCGCAGCGGATGACGGCATAGCGAAGCAAACCAAGATGCTTGTCCTCGTTAAAGGCGGGAATATGCAACCGCTCAGCTTCGCGTGCGATGCCGTTGAGAATCTGACGAGCGCCCGACGCCTCGACGGGGCATTCGGGTACGGCAACGATCTTGTGCGTGCCGCGCTCAAAGAAACCGCAACGGACAGCGCCCTCCTTACCGGGAGCAAAGGGAGTGGCAGCCTTATGACGAAAGCCACGCGGCGCAGGATATTTACCCGGGTCGCCAAGGGTGACGCCCATACCGCGAATAGGATCGACAGCAATGCTCTCGCGCTCACAAAGCTCGGCAAACAGCTCCTCCATAGCAGCCTGCTTAGCCGCCAACTGCTTTTTATAAGGACGATTGAGCGCCGTGCACCCACCGCAAGATTTCATGATCGAACAGGGAGACTTGGGGTCCACGGCCTTACGCGCAGACGAAACCCGATCTTTATGCGAGCGCTTGGAACGAGTCTGAGGCGCTTTATCCCCGCCTCGACGAGAGTCAGAACGCTTGGTCTTAGCTCTGCTCTTGGTCGGTTTGCTTTTTGCAGCTTTAGAAGACTTGGATTTCGTAGAAGATTTCTCCTCCTTCGACCCCTCAGCCGCCTCGATCAAAGCACGACGAGCCTTACGCTCCGCACGAGATTCTGCCATGAATTAACCCCACTAATTTACAAATTGAAATCTGAAAGCATTGTACCGTGCCAAGCTAGCGGACGATATGCAAGCGTCCATTTCGTGTCAGTGATAAGTCCAACGATGTTTGCTCCCCGCCCATGCCGGGCAAACCCTCCCTTGTACTTTATCAAGGTAGAGTGTATGATTCTGGACGTTACACGACTCACTTTACTTAACTAAAGTGCCATCAAGGGGGAATACCATGAATACCGATATGTCTCGTCGTCAGTTTGTTGGTCTAGCCGGCTCGCTCGCCACGGTGCTTGGCCTTGGTCTTGTCGGTTGCGGCGGTGGCGCCGGCAAGGGCTCCGCTGCTGGCTCTGCCGCGGCCAAGGATGTGAAGGGTGCTGCGGAGTCCAAGAAGCTCGTGGTGGGCTTTGATAAGTCCTATCCTCCGTACGGCTTTGTGGGCGACGATGGTGAGTACACCGGCTTTGATCTCGATCTGGCCAAGGCTGTTGCCGATAAGCAGGACTGGGAGGTCAAATACGAGGCCATCGACTGGGACGCCAAGGATACGCTGCTTAACTCGGGCGCCATCAACTGCATCTGGAACGGCTTTACCATGGAGGGGCGCGAGGATGACTACACGTTCTCTGAGCCGTACATGCTCAACGAGCAAGTGCTCGTGGTCAAGAAGGACGCGGGCATCAAGAGCTGGGACGATCTTGCCGGCAAGACCGTGATTACCCAGACCGATTCCGCTGCGCAGGATGTGCTCGAGGGTGACCAGAAGGATCTGGCGGCGACGTTTGCCACGCTCGACACGATCGGCGAGTACAACACGGCCTTTATGCAGCTCGAGAGCGGCGCGGTCGATGCCGTGGCTTGCGACCTTTCGATTGCCCAGTATCAGCTTGCCGCCAAGCCCGATGCTTATACGCAGCTTGATGAGCCGCTGTCCAGCGAGCACTACGCCGTTGGCTTTAAGAAGGGCGACACCAAGTCGGCCGATGCTGTAGCCGAGTCGCTCAAGGCGCTCTACGAGGACGGCACGGTCAAGGACCTCTGCGATAAATATTCAAGCTATGGTTTGTCTTTCGATAATTGGGTGCTCAAGTAATGTCTATTCAGGTCATGATGCAGATGCTTGGCCAGGGTTTCTTGGTCAGTTTGCAGTTGTTTGTGCTGACGCTGTTGGGGTCGATTCCGCTGGGAATTCCCGTGGCGTTTATGCGCATGAGCAAAATCGCGCCGCTTCGCTGGATTGCGCGCATCTACATTTCGGTCATGCGCGGTACGCCGCTCATGCTGCAGATGTTTGCCATCTACTTTGCCCCGTACTACGTGTTTGGCATTTCGCTCACGCCCGATTCCAAGTGGACGGCGTGCGTCGTGGCGTTCATCATCAACTACGCCGGTTACTTTGCCGAGATCTATCGCTCGGGCTTGCAGTCCATTCCGCGCGGTCAATACGAGGCCGCCGAGGTGCTGGGCTATTCGCGCGTGCAGACGTTTCTGTATATCGTGATGCCGCAGGTTGCCAAGCGCATTTTGCCGGCGATGGGCAACGAGATCATCACGCTGGTCAAGGATACGTCGCTGGCGTTTGCCATCGGCGTGGGGGAGATGTTCTCGACCGCCAAGGCCCTGGTTGCCTCGCAGGTGAGCATGGTACCGTTTGCGATTGCGGCGCTGATCTACTGGGTTTTCAACTTCGTGGTCGAGATGCTGTTGGGCGCCGCCGAAAAGAAGCTGGACTATTATCATGACTAACTCGGTGATGAAAATCGAAAGCGCTCGCAAGGCGTTTGGCGGCAATGAGGTGCTCAAGGATATCTCGCTCGAGGTCAAGCGTGGCGAGGTCGTGGCGATTATCGGGCCTTCGGGTGGCGGCAAGTCCACGCTGCTGCGGTGTGCCACGCTGCTCGAGACACTCGACGGAGGCTCGCTCTCGTTTGGTGGCCTTGCCGTTGCGACGGATGCGGGTTCGGGCGCAGTCTATGCGAAGGGCGATGTGCCCAAGCGGGCACGCTCGCGATTCGGCCTGGTGTTCCAAAATTACAACCTGTTCCCGCACTATACCGTGATGAAAAACATCATCGACGCGCCGATCCGCGTGCTTAAGCGCCCGCGCGAACAGGCGGAAGCTCGTGCGCGCGAGTTGATCGCGCAGATGGGGCTTACGGGCAACGAGAACAAGGTGCCATGTGAGCTTTCGGGCGGCCAGCAACAGCGTGTGAGTATCGCCCGCGCCTTGGCGCTCGACCCGGAGATCCTGTTCTTTGACGAGCCGACCTCGGCGCTCGATCCCGAGCTAACGGCCGAGGTGCTGCGTGTCATTAAAGACCTTGCGGCGCAGAATATGACGATGGTGATCGTGACCCACGCAATGCAGTTTGCGCGCGATGTTGCCGATCGCGTGGTCTTTATGGATGGCGGCCGCATTGTCGAGGAAGGGCCAGCCGATCAGGTTATCGACCATCCGCGCGAGCAGCGCACCCGTGAGTTCTTGAGCCGTATCGAGGGATAGGCTCAGGTATTTACTCAACTATTAATTGAGGCGAAGCCGCCGCAGGTCTTACGGTCTGTGGCGGCTTTTTGTTTGCATCGACGGGGTTCAATAATCGCCTCACAAGCTTGTCTCTTCCTCTCGCCGCCTGTATTCATACGTGCGCCGAAAGGTATGCATGGACAGCCGCCCGTGAGGGTAGGGTGGTGGCATAGGACATTTGGAGGGTGAGTCGGCTCGGCTGCCGACCATGCTGCTCCCGGGATGGCACCGACCGCGAACTCTCCCCGTTGGCGTCGCGCATTGCGCGCGGCCCTGCAAGGAGGTCATCATGGGTGCTCCCAAGACCGGTAACGTAAGGAACGTGGTGCTCGTAGGCCAAGGCGGGGTGGGCAAGACTTCACTCGCCGAAGCCATGCTCCACCTTTCCGGCAAGACCGCCCGCCTGGGCGGCCACGACGGCACCAAGCCCACGCTCGACTATGACCCCGAAGAAGTTAAGCGTGCGTTTTCCATCTCGACGACCATCGCGCCGATCGACTGGAAGGGCGCGCGCATCAATGTGCTCGATGCCCCGTGCTACCCCGATTTTATCGGCGACGCCTTTGCCGCGATGAGCGTCTGCGAGACGGCTCTGTTTGTGGTCGACGCCGAGGCCGGCCCACAGCCTACGACGGTTAAGCTCTGGTATGCCGCCGAGGACCTGCGTCTGGCGCGTGCGGTGTTCGTAAACCGCCTGTCGCGCTCCGAGGCCAGCTTTGCGACCACAATGGACTTGCTGCAGGAGCGCTTTGGCACGCGCCTGGGCGCCGTGACCCTTCCCTGGGGCGAGGGCGAGGACTTTGACGGCATCATCGACCTGGTGCGCATGAAGGCGCGCCATTGCAACGGCACCGAAGCCGTTGAGTCGGAGATTCCCGAGGAGTATCGTGCCCAGGCCGAGGAAGCCCATGACCATCTGTGCGAGCTGGTGGCCGAGGCTGACGACGAACTGATGATGAAGTACCTGGAAGGCGAGGAGACGCTGACGCAGGAGGAGCTTGAGGGCCTGCTGTCGAAGGCGATTGCCGAGCGCATCTTTGTGCCGGTCTTTGCGGGCGATTGCATTAAGGAGCAGGGCGTCAACTCGCTGATGGACGATATCGCCACGTACTTCCCGGCGCCGACGGACTACGGCGAGATGCCGCTCATCGACGGCGATTCGCTCAAGATTTCGAGCGACGATGACCGTCCGGTGGCGTTTGTGTTTAAGACCCTGGCCGATCCGCAGCAGGGCCGCATCAGCTTTATCAAGGTGCTGACGGGCACGCTTGAGCCGGGCCTTGAGCTGATCAACGCGCGTACCCGCAAGAGCGATCGTCTGGCTCACCTGTATGTGATGTGCGGTCGCGATATGACCGAGGTTGGCCATGCCTATGCCGGCGACATCATCGTGGCGCCCAAGCTGGCTGCCGAGACGGGCGACACGCTCTCGATTACCGGTAAGGTCGAGGCCGCGGCGTTTAAGTTTCCCAACTCGCAGTACCGCATTGCCATCGAGGCCGAGAACCGCGGCGATGAGGAAAAGCTCTATACGTTTATCGAGAAAGCATGCAAGGCCGATCCGACCATGAGTATCGACCGCGACGAGGAGACGGGCCAGACTATCATCTCCGCCGTGGGTGAGGCGCAGGTTTCGGTGCTGCTCAACCGTCTGGAGGATCGCACCAAGGTCGTGGCCAAGAGCGTGCCGATCCGCATTCCGTATCGCGAGACCATCCGCCGCACGGCGAGCGCCCAGGGCCGCCACAAGAAGCAGACCGGTGGTGCCGGTCAGTATGGCGACTGCTGGCTACGCGTGGAGCCGCTCATTGGGCCCGACGGCACGAGCGACGGCTACGAGTTTGTGGATGAGGTCGTGGGCGGCCGCATTCCGCGCTCGCTGATCCCCGCCGTGGACAAGGGCGTCCAGGAGACCATGAAGGACGGCATCATTGCCGGCTATCCGCTCACGGGCATTCGCGTGGCTGTGTACGACGGCTCGTATCACAGCGTCGACTCCAACGAGATGGCGTTCCGCGCGGCGGCTCGCATCGGCCTGCGCAAGGCGTGCGCCGATGCCGACCCGGTGGTGCTGGAGCCCATCGAGGAAATCACGGTGACTATTCCCGAGAGCTACGCCGGCGCTGTGATGGGCGACATCTCGGCATCGCGCGGCCGCGTGACGGGCATGGAGACCGATGAGCGCGGCGACACCGTGGTCATCGCCCAGGCGCCGCTGGCCGAGCTGACGGATTATTCGACGCGCCTGCGCTCTATCACGCGCGGCACGGGCGACTTTACCATGAAGCCCGCTGGCTATGAGCAGGTTCCCTATGACGTTCAGGCCAAGCTGGTCGAGCGCTATGAGGAGGGTCGCGCCAAGTAGCGTGTGGCGTTGCCTGCAACATGCGTGCCGATGCAAGGGCCGCTCTGGGTAACCGGGGCGGCCCTTTTTGATCCCTTGGGGACGGAGGAAAACGGATCATTTTAGGTTTTGGGGCAGCTTGGTCGGTCCTAGTCTCCCGAGGCCTGGTTGCGGCCGGTAGCGTAGTCGATCTGCACATGCGGCTGCAGGTTGTAGCAATATACGTGGAAGCAGAGGGTCTTGCCGTGGTCCTCGACCGATTGCGCCTCAAGGCGCATGCCACGGCAGACAAGTTCCTCTTCGTTATACATGGGCGTGACACGGTAGAGCACATGGTTGCCTGTGTCGCGGATGTAGTTAAGAATCTGCTCTTCAAACGGCAGCATACCCGTCTCGTTGAGATAACGCGTGCCGGTGAGGAGATTCTTGCGATTGGCGTTCTCGCCGCAGAGTGACCAGGCGATAAGGTGGCAGCGGTTGTAGAGGCTCTGGCCCGGAATAAAGTCGTAGCGCTGCTGGTGCCAACCGGCAGGATGGATACGCGAGATATCGCCGCGCTTGCCTTGACCGAGTGACTCGGGGCCCACGCAGGCGAGCGCCTTGCGAGTGCGGCCCAGGCTGTCGAGCTTGGAGAATTTCTTAAAGCAGCCCTCTTCGGTGGCGCGCTCGTATTCATCGAGTGTGAATGATGGCGTGCCGAGCGGGTGCGTGCTGTCGGCGCGAAGGGCAACGTAGGGGTTGCCGGCGTAGTCGGGAATGCTGCTGAGGTATACGCCGCGGGCGCGGTTAAGGTCGGGGTTTTCGACCTCGTCGATGGGGGTGGTGGAGCTGTCCTCGGAAGCGGCATCACCGGTGTCGGGTGCGGCGGATTCGGAGCCATCGCCGGAGTCCTCGGAGCTCGCCGTTCCCGATTCGAGCCGAGCGACCAGGCCTGCCTCGTCCTCGGTGCGGCTGGGACTCTCGTTTTGCTTTTCGGCCAGAGCCGCTGCCTGCTCATCGCTTTGCGGCGACAACAGCTTGGGCGCTCCGTCGAGCGACCCTGTGAACAGCGCAAACCCCAGCACCACGGCGGTGCCGATGGAAAGTACTTGCTTGTAGGCGGACTTGCGCGACATGGAGGCTCCTGGATGGACGGTTGGGGCCTACCAGTCTAGCAGGTGCCGCCCATGGACGTTTGCTCGGTCGAATGCGTAAGATGTGAGGCAAGCGATACTGATGAGGTTGTACCGTATAGGCTGGGAAAACGACATGCTTTTTTCTGCCGAGAGCAATGCGAGAGAGAAGGCCCCTTGTCCGACATTATCCATATAAGCGACGCGCGGCTCGAGGAGCTTATCGCCGAGGATGTCCCCTATATCGATCTTACGACGCATATCCTGGGAATCGGTGAGGCGCTCGGTGCGATGGAGTATTACATGCGCGAGAACTGCGTGCTTTGTTGCACGGAGGAGGTTGCGCGTATGGCCACAATGCTGAACCTGACGGTCGAGTGGTTTGAGCCCTCGGGAACCAAGGTTGAAGCCGGGCGGTCTTTTATGCGTGTACGCGGTTCGGCCGCCAATTTGCATCTGCTATGGAAAGTCGGCCTAAATATGTTCGATCACTACTCGGCTGTGGCAACCAAGACGCGCAAAATGGTCGACGCTGCGCATGCGGCCAATCCCATGTGCGAGGTGCTGACGACGCGAAAGAGCACGCCGGGCAATAGAGATCTGCTGACCAAGGCGATCGTTGCGGGCGGAGCGTTTCCGCATCGCATGGGCCTTTCCGAGACCGTGTTAGTGTTCGACAACCATACCAGGTTTATGACAGCGCCTTCTGGGGCGACGGGACTCGATGCGTTTATTGAGCTTCTGCCCCAGATTCGTCGACGCTGCATCGAGAAAAAGTTGTTTGTCGAGGCGGGTGCCGATGATGCTCGCAGGCTGGTGAAGGCGGGCGTTGACGGTATTCAGTTCGACAAAGTGTCGGTTGCCGAGCTGGGACCGCTTGTCGAGGAGCTGCATGGAATCGACCCCCATGTGGCCCTAGTTGCGGCGGGAGGGATTCGCCCCGACAACGCTGCCGAGTACGCGTCGACTGGCGTTGATGGCCTCGTGACCACGTCCTGCTACACGGCGAATCCCGTCGATATGAGCGTCAAGATGTTCGCCTAGCGCGTCGCCGCGCGTTTGCCCGGGCAAACGCGCTCAATAATAAAACCGTTTCTTTCTTTTGCGGGCCCATGCTCGCAAAACGCAGTTGCGGTGGAATAGTTCCTGTTGGAGCCTGATAGGCCGCAAAACAGGAACTATTCCACCGCAACTTATCGGGATGCGGATTACTGGTTCATGGCGCCGTGAATGTAGGGGGTGACCTCGGGGGAGATATGGTCGCAGCCCAGCTCGCGCAGCGCGGACTCGATAACGGCGGGCAGCGGGGTCTTGCCCTTGTCGTCGATGGCGGCACCGCCGAGGGCGGCAATCTTGGCAACATCTGCGGGTGCGGCCTCGATATGCATGCAGCCGCCGATCAAGCGCGCGCGTACCTGTGCCAGATCAAGATCGTGCAGGTAATCCTCGCAGGCGCGGATTAAATCGACCTTCTCGCGCGTAAGCTCCTCGCCCGTGGGAACGCGCGTGGCAAGACATGCTCCCGCCGGCAGGTTCCAAACGGGATAGCCCCATGCGCGCAGCAGCTCGCGCTCTTCGTCCTTGGTAAAGCCGACCTCCATGAGAGGGGAGCGTACGCCGAGCTCTTTTGCCGCACGCATGCCGGGGCGGTAGTCACCGCGATCGCTTGCATTGCTGCCATCGATGACGGTGGGAAAGCCGAGCGACTTGGCGTGGTTGACGATGGCGGTAAAGCCGGCGTGCTTGCAGTGGTAGCAGCGATTGGCATCGTTGCAGGCTACCTGGGGGAGCTGCAGCTGATCCACCGAAAGATTGAGCACGGGGAGTTTAAAATGCGGTCCTTCATTGGCTTGTCCATCAACGGACCGCTCAAACGAAGCCTGCTCGGGCGTGCCGATGAGCGGCGTGGTGAGATGGACGAGGAGGGTATTGGTAGGCATGATGCGGGCGCATACGGCGGCCAAAAAGCTGCTGTCGACGCCACCGGAAAACCCGATAGCCACGCGCCCGTATGCCAAAAGCAGCTGTTCGAGCGCCGATAGCTTGTCTTGAAGCTCCTCTGCGGGTGCCGTGGTGTCTAAAATCATGAAACGATCCTTATCGTTGAGTACTCGATTGAAAACTATAATCCTAATGCGTTACTTGCCATAAGACTTCTATCTGTGTAACGAAAGTGCAATATGGTATATACGTTATATACAAGTTGCCAAATGCGGTAGAGTTGCGGCAATGCGACAGCGAGAGTCGATGGGGGACCGATATGATCAAGGCTGTTATTTTTGACATGGATGGAACGCTGGTCGATACCGAGCGTTTGGGGATTAAGGCCTGGAAGGCAGGCGCCGCTGAGCTGGGGCTCGCGATTGATGAAGCGCTGATCCATCAGTTTATCGGTCGCACGCTGCCCGATGTCATGGACATCCTCGATAAGCATTACGGCAGCCACGAAACCACCGAGGCGGTCTATGTCCGCCACAAGGAGATTCGCGACGAGATGGTCAAGACCGATCTGGAGCTTAAGGCCGGCGCTGCCGAGTGCATAGACGAGCTGTTGGCTGCGGGCTATCACGTAGGCCTTGCAACGTCATCGCGCCATGTTACGGCCGAGCGCAACCTTAAAGCATTCGGTCTTTTTGACAAGTTTGAAACGGTGACCTGCGGCGAGGACGTCGCGCACGGCAAGCCCGACCCCGAGATGTATCTGCTTGCCTGCGAGCGCGCGGGTTTTGCCCCCGAGGAATGTGCCGTGGTCGAGGATTCGCGCAACGGCTGCGTCTCGGGCATTACGGCCGGCTGCCATGTCTTTGCCGTTCCCGATATCGTGCCGCTGCCGCAAGACGTGGTGGATGGCTGCGAGGCCGTGCTCGATACGTTGTTCGACCTGGCGGCGTCGGTCAAGGCCGTGCGCTAGACAATTGCGGTGTTGAAACGAGCAATTGCCCACGTTTGCGCTTAAGCAAAAGGGGCCCGGCAATGGTCGGGCCCCTTTTGCTTAAGCGGCGACATAGCATACTTGCGGGCGTGCTATAGATACGCGCCGAGGTTGATGGCCGTGGCGTCGGTCTGGGTGCTTGCCTGGGTGCTGGCGCGCTCCAGTAGGAACGGACGTACCAGTTCTTGGCGGTTGATATCCTCGGCGGCGGTGACTGCGGTGACGGTGCGCGCTGCAGAGCCGACGCGGATATGCTTGGTCTTTGCCGGGGTCTTGTTCTCGATTTGCTCCATGAGCAATTGAACGCCCTTGCGGCCAATCTCGTAGCCCGGGGGCGCTACCGTAGTGAGCGGGACCGATCCGCTCCAAGCGAGCGGGTTGCCATCGCAGCCTGCTACGCGTACCTGCTCGGGGACAGAGATGCCCTTGTCGACCAGTGCCGAAACGACACCCGAGGCCAGCACGTCGGTCAGACCGACGACAAAATCGGGGCGTTCGTCGGCGGGGCGCGCGGCGATTTGGGCGCCGATGCCGTAGCCGTCGGCGGCGGTATTCCATTCGCCAGCGTCGATGACTTCGATCTTGATATCGGGGTGCAGAGCGAGCGCCTTATGAATGCCAAGGACGCGCAGGGTGAGTTGCATAAATGCTGCTCGGCCGACGACGACAATATGGTGCGCGCCGCGGGCGATGGCGAGTTCGGCAATGATGCGACCCTGGGCCTCGTTGTCGGCCACTACATAGTAGCCGGGCTCGGAGCAATGGATGTCCAGGTGGACGATCGGCACGGGCATCTTGGCCATGGCGGGGTGCCAGTCGGGGGATGCCATGGGCTGAACCATGACGCCGGACATCTGGGTGCCCATAAAGTAGCGCAGGTAATGGTCCTCGAGAATATCGTCGTTATCGGCGTTGGCGATGAGCAAGTCGTAGCCGTGCTTGCGGGCCTCGTTGTGGGCGCCGCTGGCGATTTGGAGTGAAAAGCCGTGGTCGAGACGGGGGAGCACCAGGCCAAAGGACTTGGTGGCGCCGCCCGCGAGCTGACGAGCGCTTTGGTTGGGCAGGTAGCCAAGGCGATTGATGGTCTCGTTGATGAGCTTGAGGGTCTCGGGGCGCAGCTTTTCGGGGTGGTTGAGCGCGTTGGAAACCGTGCCCAGCGAAACCCCGGCCTCGCGCGCGACGTCGCTGATTTTTACCTTTGCCATAGCGGCCCCTTTGATGCGTTTCAAGTACAAGCCAGATTGTAGCATCCCAAACCTTCCAAAAAGGGACAGGTTTATTTTGGCAGGTTTTATCTGGGAAAACGCCGTTGCCAGCGCGACCACCACGAAGGGGACAGGCACCTTTGCAGTGGTTTGGACCGGCTGGGCATGTGTGCATCGGGTGGTATCTAAGTTGAGATACCACTTCTGGTATATCAGCTTGCGCTTGCGTGAGTACAATACTCGAACGTTATACGTCTCAGCGCCCCCTGTGCGTGGACGTCTTGCAGTCACGCGAACGAAGGGATTTATCCTATGTGCGGAATTGTCGGCTACACCGGCTCTGATATTGCAAAGAACATCCTGGTCACGGGCCTCAAGCGTATGGAGTATCGCGGCTATGACTCTTCGGGCGTCGCGCTCGAGGTGGGCGAGGGCGCCGCGGCGCACCTCGACGTCATCCGCCGCGTGGGCAAGGTCGCGGGCCTGGAGAGCGAGCTTGCCAACATCGACAGCGACGCTACCTGCGGTATCGGTCACACCCGTTGGGCCACCCACGGCAAGCCCTCCGTCGTTAACGCTCACCCCCACACCAGCTGCGACGGTCGAATCGCCATCGTCCACAACGGCATCATCGAGAACTTCGCTGAGCTGCGCGAAGAGCTGGAGGGCCGCGGCCATCACTTTAAGAGCGAGACCGATACCGAGGTCTTCGCGCATCTGATCGAAGAGGCTTATGCCGAGACGCACGACCTGATGGCCTCCGTGCGCGAGGCGTGCACCCACGTGGTCGGTGCCTATGGTCTGGCCGCCGTGTGCGCTGACGAGCCCGGCGTGATCGCCGTGGCCCGCAAGGATTCCCCGATCGTGGTCGGCGCGGGCGAGACCGGTTCCTACGTTGCCTCTGACGTGATTGCACTCATCGACGCCACCCGCGATGTCGTGGTGCTCGAGGACGGTCAGTTTGCCAAGCTCACGCCCGCAGGCGTCGAGTACACCGACGAGGCTGGCAACGTTATCGAGCCCAAGGTCACCCACATCGACTGGGACCTGGACATGGCAGAAAAGGGCGGTTATCCCGACTTTATGCTCAAGGAGATCCACGAGCAGCCGCGCGTCGTGCGCGACACGCTGGTCGGTCGTATGACGCCGGCCGGCGAGCTCGATATTGACGAGCTGGGCCTTTCGCTCGAGGAGCTCAACGACATCGACCGCGTCTACGTGATCGCTTGCGGCACCAGCTATCACGCTGGCCTCATTGCTAAGAATCTCATTGAGGGCTGGGCTCGCATCCCCACCGAGGTTGAGGCGGCCAGCGAGTTCCGTTATCGCAATCCCATCATCACGCCGACGACGCTCGTCGTTGCCGTGTCCCAGTCGGGCGAGACGGCCGATACCCTTGCCGCCATTCGCGATGCGCGCATCAAGGGTGCCAAGGTCTTTGGCATCACCAACGTGGTGGGCAGCCCCGTGGCGCGCGAGAGCGACGGCGTCATCTATACCAAGGCCAACAAGGAGATCGCGGTCGCCTCGACCAAGAGCTTCATCGGCCAGGTTGTGAGCCTCACGCTGCTGGCTCTGCTGCTGGCGCAGGTCAAGTACCGTCTGACCACCAAGCAAGCGCGCATGATGTTCCGCGAGCTTTCCGATACGGCCGAGCAGATCCAGTGGATTTTGGACACGCAGACCGAGGCCGTGCACGAGGCCGCCCTGCTATGCAAGGACGCGCAGTCGGCGCTGTTCGTGGGACGCGGTATGGGCGCTGCCATCTCCTACGAGGGCGCACTCAAGCTCAAGGAGGTCAGCTACCTGCACGCCGAGGCGTATGCTGCCGGCGAGATGAAGCATGGCCCCATCGCGCTGATCGATCCGGGCTTCCCCGTCATCGCCGTGGCCACCAAGAGCGCCACCTACGACAAGACCGTGTCGAACCTTATGGAGTGCAAGGCGCGCGGTGCCAAGGTCATCGTCGTTGCCACCGAGGGCGACGAGGAGATCAACAAGATTGCCGACTGCATCATCCGCGTGCCGGCAGTCCGCGACGTGTTCAGCCCCATCACGGCGAGTGTCCCGCTGCAGCTGCTCGCCCGCGAGGTCGCCATCCTGCGCGGCTGCGACGTCGACCAGCCCCGTAACCTGGCCAAGAGCGTCACGGTAGAGTAGTTGGTTCCGCCGTTCTAGCGACTAAGGCCCGGCTCTGCGTCATTAGACGGAGCCGGGCCCTTTTTTGCATTTGACCAGATAAAACCTGCCAAAATGAACCTGTCCCTTTTTGGCAGGTTAGCGGAGCTTGCTGGTCTCGAAGTACTCGGGGAACTGGTCCAGAACCTCGGTTTGGTTGCGGAACATCATGTGCAGGTGCTTGCTGACCAAAAAGCTCGCTTCGATGGGGTCGCGACCGGCGATGGCGCGGCGAATCTGCTTGTGCTCGTTCACGATGTCCTGATTGTCGAGAACCTGCGTGGCGGCGCGCAGCCAGCGGAAGCGCTCCAGGTCGGCATTGGTCTCTTCGAGCCACGACCACACGGTGCTGCGACATGCGATGCTAAAAATCATGTGATGCATGAGGTTGTCGCTCAAAAAGAAGCCGATGCGATCCTCTTCGGCCATGGCTTTTTCCTGCAGCACGATGGCGCGGTCGAGCTGCTCGATGCCGGCCGACGTGGCTCGCGCACAGCACTCCACGATCACCTGCTTTTCCAGATGCTCGCGGATGTAACAGGCACTCTCGGCAAGGGTGAGGTTGATGGGTGAGACGTAGGTGCCGCTCTGGGGCACGGTGCGCACCAGGCCCTCTTGCGCCAGACGCACCAGTGCCTCGCGCACGGGCGTGCGACCCATATCTAGGTCGTCGCAAAGCTGCTTGACGCCCAGCTTTTCGCCCGGCTTGTAGTCCAGGTAGACGATTTTGCGTCGAATGGTGTGATAGGACTGGTCCTGTAGGCTCGTTTCCTGCTCGCCGACGTGCATCGATTCTTCCATAGCGCCTCGCAACTGTTCTATCAAACTCATATGTCAGTTGTTAATTATGCCGCGAATCAGCTCTCCGCGGTGGGTAATTCGGCTGTTGCCTGAGAACTATTGCGGCATCTTAGTCTGTGTTTGCGCAAGGCTGCGCTCAATGTTGCCGTATCATAAGCCGTCGCAAACGTGAAATAGAAAGAAGGAATCCCATATGCAACTGGCAAACATCGTACGCGAGCGCTGGAAAGGCGTCTTGTTCTGCCTGATCATCGCCATTCCCGCGACGTTGCTCGGCAAACAAATTGAGGTGGTCGGCGGTCCGGTGTTTGCCATCCTCTTTGGCATGGTCCTGGCGCTCGTCTTTCCCAAGAATCGTCGCGAACAGCTCACCGCCGGCGTTACCTATACGTCCAAAAAAGTCTTGCAGTACGCGGTTATCCTGCTTGGCTTTGGCATGAACCTCTCCCAGATTCTGTCCAAGGGCGCCCAGTCGCTACCGATTATCGTGGCAACAATCTCGACCTCGCTTGTCATCGCCTTTGTGCTCTGCCGCGTTATGAACGTGCCGGGCAAGATCGCGACGCTTGTGGGTGTGGGTTCGTCGATTTGCGGCGGTTCTGCCATCGCCGCGACCGCGCCCGTCATCGATGCCGACGATCGCGAGATTGCCCAGGCTATTTCGGTCATCTTCCTGTTTAACGTTATCGCGGCGCTCGTGTTTCCAACGCTCGGCGGCATGCTCGGGCTGACCAACGAGGGCTTTGGCCTGTTTGCCGGTACCGCCATCAACGACACCTCGTCCGTAACGGCTGCGGCGAGCGCTTGGGACAGCATGCATCCCGGCGCCAATGTGCTCGAGAGCGCCACAGTGGTCAAGCTCACCAGGACGCTGGCCATTATTCCCATCACGTTGGTCCTCGCATGCTGGCAGATGCATCTGGCACGCAAGGCCGGTGGCGACGCTAAGAGCACGTTCTCGCTTAAACGCGCGTTTCCCATGTTTGTGCTGTTCTTTGTGCTGGCGAGCGTGATCACCACGGTGTTTCAGCTTCCTGTGTCCATCACGGCGCCCATCAAGGAGCTGTCGAAGTTCTTTATTGTGATGGCCATGGCGGCTATTGGTTTTAATACCGATATCGTCGAGCTGGTCAAAAAGGGCGGCAAGCCCATCGCGCTGGGCTTTTGCTGCTGGATTGGCATTGCGTGCATGAGTTTGGGAATGCAGCACGTGCTGGGAATCTGGTAGAGAAGTAGCTTGTTTGCGTGCTGCGTGTTGGTGAGCGCATTCTCACGGTGGAGCGATAGGAGCTCTTGCGGGTATGGCTTGTCCGCAGGTTTATAAGTCCCGAAGAGCTCTTATCGCCCCGCCAGGATGGCGATGCGGGGCAACACCTATACTCGCAGGACGGCGCTTTCTGCCCTATAGTGTTTGGTGAGCAATATCGTTCAATTTTGAAACACTCGGTCGTGCGACCGTCGGCGGTTGCACGTCGCTGCGGACAGGGGGCAAATCATGGATAGCGATGCCAAGCTGAACATCTTGACCGATGCCCTAGCTGCTGCCGGGGCCTCGGCATTGGCAATCGATGCGCGTGGGGACGTCGCGATCTCGACCATGAATGACGCGGCGCTTGAGCGGGGTGTGGCGACTTTTGTCGCTGAGCGCCTCGACCGTATAGGAGACGGCGCGCGTCTGGTTATGGGGCGTGAGGGTACGCGCCTGAGCCTGACCGTTCGCCCCACCGACAAAGAGGGCGGGGGCCTTTGGGTCGTCGTGGTCCGCGAGGTGCGCGGTGCCGCGGCGCATGCGGGCATCGAGTGGCTCAACGCCGACGAAGTTGAGGCCCGCTACGAATCGAGCGCGTACGGCATCGTTGAGGGTGCCGCTGCGGTGGCTGCACCGGTTGCCGAGAGCTACGCGCGCGGTGTGCCCCTTATGCTCGAGGGCGAGCTGGGAGCGGGTCAGGTCGAGATCGCCAAGCGCCTCTATCTGGACGGTCCTTTTGCCGATCAGCCCTTTGTTTCCGTCGCGCTCGATGAACTCACCGACCGCGGTTGGCGCCATATGCTCAAAAGCTCCGAATCGCCGCTGTTCCAAACGGGGCTGACCCTTTGCATTGAGGGCTGGAACGCGGTTGGCCCCCAGCGCCTCCGCGAGCTCGTTTCCACGATGGCCGACACCGCGTTGGCGACGCGCTGCCATGTGGTGCTGACGGCGAATGACATGCCGGGCGGCGGCGAAAGTGATCAAGCCGCCTTTGTGACCGAGCGCTTCGCCTGTGCGGTGAGCGTGGCGCCGGCAATCGCCGAGCAGGGAGCCGCGTCGACGAAGGTTGCGCGCTATTTGGAATATCTCGCTGATGCATTTGGGACGGCAGCGCCCACGCTGTCTGCCGCGGCGACGAAGACGCTCGATGCTTACCGCTGGCCGCGCAATTATCTGCAGCTCCGCGAGGTCTCGGAACGACTGTATATTTTGGTGGGGGCGGGCACGGTGGACCGAGCTGTGGCGGAGGAAGTGCTCGCCCAAGAGGACGTGATTAAGACCGCAACCTTTGGCGCCCCGACGCTCGAAAGTGACCTGTATATCCTGCGACCGCTGGCCGATACCGAGCGAGATATCGCGCATCTGGTTGTAGACCATCTCCACGGCAACCGAACCCGTGCGGCGGAGGTGCTGGGCATAAGCCGTACAACGCTGTGGCGCTTGCTGAAGGACGATGACCGTTGAGCGAGGCGCCCGTGACCGCGCGCGACGCGTGTGCTACAGTCCAAAGCGTTATTGTTTCGATTTGGTTACGGCGTGCGAGGGCATATGGCTGAGACTTCAAAACCGAGCCGCAGAAGGCGGAGCGCCGCGCCGGTCAACCGACGCACGACATCGGTGACGTGGGGCAAACACGCCTCGGGGTTTGATGGCTCGTTCAAGCGCACTAAATATGGCTATCCTTCGGCAAGCGCCCGCTTGGCAATGCAGGCAGAGTCCTCACTGTGGGGCCGCAAACGCGTGGTGGGCTCAAAGCTCAAGCACGACGGAACGCTCGGTTACATCAGCCGCGGGGCGGCTCGCCGCAGTGGGCTCAATCCGGCTGGTTGGCACCGTTATGTTCCGATCGCGGTCGTCGTTGCAGTGATCGTCATCGCACTCGCCGCGCTTGGCTATGCCGGCGGTGGCGCCAACTTGGACGCAGTGTTTAAATCGCCCGAGCTCGCGCATGCAGGTACAGAAGTTGTCGAGGGCGCTCAGACCCAGACGGGCGTCGCGCCCCAGCGTGGTATCGTTGCGGCGGCCTCCACCATCGCCGATGCGCAAAAGGACGAAGACAAGCAAGGCGACGACGCCGAAACGGCCCAGGCAAATGAAACGGCAACAACTCCATCGGCGGGATAAGTTGCGAGTGGGGCAGCAAATTTGGGACGGGGCCTTTCAGCGGGTCCGCCGTTCGGTAGAACGGCGGAACTAATTACTTTACGTACACCACGTTGTCGCGGCGCGGCTTTGCCTCGGGTAGCGTGTCCTCGGCGTAGCCAAGAATGCAGTTACCGACACCGCGCAGGCTGCCGTCGGCGGGCAGGCCCCAGCTGGCCAGCAGCTCCAGGCCCTCGGGCGAGTCAAAGACCTCATGCGCGCGGTGAATCCAGCACGAATCGACACCCAGTGCATAGGCGGCGTTGAGCAGGTTGCCCATGGCGAGCGAGCCGTCTTCCAGATGTGTGGGCACGCTGCGGTCAACCAGCACCACCACAACGGTCTTGGCGCCATAGAAGGGGTCGCTGTTGCTGCCCATGACCTGGGCGTTGAGCTGTGAGAGACGCTCGACGGTCGCGGGGTCGGTGACGGCGACAAACGTCACCGGTTGGCGGCCCATGCCGCTCGGTGCATATTGGCCGGCTTCGATAATACGCGCAAGCTTTTCGGCCTCGACGGGACGATCGCTGTAGTTGCGGCAGCTGCGGCGGTGAATGAGCGCTTCGATGGTCTCCATGGTGTCTCCTTGCGGTGGCGTTGCAGATGCCACGTTCATACCCGTCGGGCTCAAACGATAGACGGTCAATTGCCCGGCCAAAAGGATGGATTCCAATTGGGAAAGTGGGTTTGCATAAAAGTACCTTCAGAATGTGACAAACAAATGGGATGGTTAAACGTTTTATCCCGTCTACCCTGCGGTTTTTTACCACTTGCCTAAATGACGAACGCATAACCTCTGATAAAGGTTTTACTAAAGGAGCACCAACGTTTATCAACGCGCCATGGTGGCGCCGGGCCAGGAGGTAACATCATGTTCCAGGCTGGAGATGTCGTCGAGACCGACTTCGAAGGATTTCTGAAGCTGCTGCGTTCCAAGACGCGCGCTTTCGTGTCGATCAACGATCACGAGTACTACATCACGCACACCGATGGCTATTGGCGTGTTCAGGATTGCGAGGCCCTCAACGACAAGGGCCACTTTACTGACTGCTCCGAGCTGGTCAACACGGTCTGCGAGGTCGTCGAGCTGCCGTGGATTGCCGGCAAGAGCCTGCATGACAGCTTCTCGGGCGCTACGGTCTATGAGGCCGTCGCCGCTTAACAGGCAATAAAACCCGATTTTCACGTGACCGCTGGCGCCGCCCCCGCGCCGGCGGTCTTTTTCTGCCGATAGGCCATAAAAATGCACGCATTCGCGGAAAGCCTGTTGACGATAGTCAAAACTCGGACTAATCTAGAGACACATAATTGGTCAAAAATCGGACAATCGAATGGTGGGATAGATGAATAGTGCGGTTGCGCTGGTCGACTTCGACCGGTTGATCAATGGACTCGACCATATCTATTCGGAGTTCTCGCGCGCCTGCGGCCTTTCGGACTGCGCCTATTGGATGCTCGTCGACACCAGCACGGCGGGCGGCAGTATTGCCGTAAGCCGTCTGACAAGCGAATGGTTCTACAGCAAGCAGACCATCAACTCGGCAATTAAAACCTTGACGGCGCGGGGTTTCGCAACGTTGGAGTTTGCCGAAGGCAGTCGTAAGAACAAGGTTGTGAGCCTGACCGAAGAGGGCAGGCGATTTGCCGAGCGTTATGCGCTGCCGGCACTCAAGGCCGAGCAGCGAGCCTTTGGCGCGCTTGAGCCGTGTGAGCAGCGCGAGATTATGCGCTTGATCGGCAAATTCTCTCAGGTGCTCGGCGATGAGTGCGATGCCTTTAAGCAGCATATCGCTGCCGAGAGCCAAGCCGAGAATCAAGGTGAGGGGGAGTCGTGCGACTGTTAATGAGGTTTCTAAAGCCATATCGAGGGCTTGTCGCAGTGACGCTGCTGGTGCTGCTGGTGGATAACGTCGGTACGCTGTTGGTTCCCACGATGCTGGCGAACATGGTCAACACCGGTATTACCACGGGCGATGTCGACTACATTTTACGCAACGGCCTATACATGTTTATCGCGACCAGCATGGCTAGCGGCGGCACGGTGCTGGGCTGCTATCTTTCGGCGCGCCTGGCCGCCAACGTGGCTTGCGATATCCGCAATGCCGTGTACGACAAATCGCTCGAGCTCGCGGCCAGCGATTTTGAGCGCTTTGGCACCGGATCGATGATCACGCGCTCGCTCAACGACATCAACGTGATTCAGCAGGCGATTCTGCAGACGATTCAGCTGGTGCTGCCCGTGCCGTTTTTGGCTGTGGCGGGCATCATCTTCGCCTGGTTTATCGATCCCGCCATGGGCACGCTTCTGGGCGTAGTCGTTGCGATTGTGCTGGTGGCGGCGGTCTTTACGGTTGCCAACGCGGCGCCGATTTTTATGCGCCTACAGGGCTTTATCGACCGCATGAACGTGGTGCTGCGCGAGAATATTGTGGGCGTGCGCGTCATCCGTGCGTTTAACAAGGAGCGCCACGAGGAACGGCGTCTGGACGAGGTGTTTAGCGAATACGCCGCCAACGCCATCAAAGTCAACCACCTGTTTGTGGGCCTCGACAGCTCAAGCTTCTTTTTGATGAACATCGCCGAGGTGGCGGTGCTGTGGGTGGGCGGCAACCGCGTAGGTGCCCACGCCATGCAGATTGCGAGTATCTCGGCGGTGCTGGAGTATGCAATTCTGATCCTGTTCTTTGTGATGATGGCCCAGATGGTGGTGCTGACGCTTCCGCGTGCTGCCGCGTGCCTGAACCGTGCGCAGCAGGTGTTGGAGATTGAGCCGAGTATCGTCGATGGCCAGCGTACGCTTGATGCGGCCGCGTCCGACTCAAAGGACGGGGCCGATGCGGTTGCCGTGTTCGATCACATGTCGTTTCGCTTTGACGATGCCGACGAGGACACCCTGTGCGACCTGAGCTTTTCCTGCCGTCGCGGTCAGACGACTGCGATCGTTGGCTCGACAGGCTCGGGCAAATCGACGGTGGCAAAGCTTCTGCTGCGTTTCCACGATGCCACCAAGGGCTCCATTCGCCTGAATGGTGTGGACCTGCGCGAGCTTACGCAAGACGAAATCCGCGGGCGCATTGCCTATGTGCCGCAGAAGGCGTGGCTGTTCTCGGGCACGGTGGCGAGCAACCTTCGCTTTGGTAACGAAGGCGCGACCGAGGGCGACATGCTTCACGCGCTTGAGGTTGCCCAGAGCACCTTTGTACTCGACCAACCGCAGGGGCTCGATACCCCGGTTGCCCAGGGCGGTACGAACTTCTCGGGTGGTCAGCGCCAGCGTCTGGCCATTGCTCGCGCGCTCATGAAGCAGGCCGATTTGTACATCTTCGATGACAGTTTTTCGGCCCTGGACTTTAAGACCGATGCGGCCCTGCGCCATGCATTGCAAGACGAGACGCGCGATGCCGCGGTGCTCATCATCGCGCAGCGCATCTCGACGATTCTGCACGCCGACCAGATTGTCGTGCTCAAGGACGGCGAGATTGTGGGCTTGGGCACGCATAGCGAGCTTATGGAAACCTGCGAGGTGTACCGCGCCATCGCGGAATCGCAGATGAAGGGAGGTGAGTAGCATGACCGAGGAGCTCAAGAAGCAGGGCGGCGTTGATGACGCCGTTGCCGCGGGACTGGTCGAGGAAACGGCTGCCGCGTCGACCGAGCTGGATGACGCCGCCAAGGCTGCAGCCGAGCGCGAGGCTCGCCGCCAAGCGCTCTACGAGGAAAACGAACGTGCCGAGGACGAGCGCGCCCGCGCCGAGGCAGAGCGTATGCGCGACGTGGACGACGAAGACGAGGACGAGACACCTCGGGATACCTGGGCGACGGTGCGCCGCCTGTGGAGTGAGGCTGCCGGCGACCATTGGCGCTTCTATATCGTGTTCGCGAGCATTGTGTTCTATGTCATCTTTAACACTGCCGCGCCGGCATATAGCGCCCGCGTGATCGATGAGCTGTGGGGTCACATTCAGGTAGCGTTTGTCAACAACGCCACCTTCAGCATCACCTGGGAGAACTGCGGCAGGACTATCTTCATCTACTTTTTGATTTGGACGGCCGCCGCCTCGTTCTACGCGCTCCAGAGCTTTTTGATGTCGAGCGTGGCCGAACGCCTCAATCTGTGCCTGCGCAACCGCATCGCGCAAAAGCTCAACCGTCTGCCGCTCGCCTATTTTGACGCGCATCGTCCCGGCGAGGTCGTCAGCCGCGCGACCAACGACCTGGACAAGATGTCCGAGAGCATGCAGCGCGGATTGCTGCAGCTGCTCGTGTCGATCGGCACGGTTGTTGGTGCTGTGAGCGTGATGTTCGTGTTCAGCGTGCAGCTTACGCTCGTCTTTCTGTTCTTTACGGCACTGTCGCTGCTGGTGACGAAGGTCGTCTCGTGCCGCACACACGATGTGACGGGCGAGCGCCAGGAGTGGGTGTCCAAGATTACGAGTGCGGTCGAGGAAGGCTATTCGGGCCGTCTGGTGATCCGCGCGTTTAACCGCGAACGTCAGAGCTCCGCTGAGGTGCACGAGGCTTCGAAGGAACTGGCTCGTGTGAGCACCAAGGCCGACTTTATGATCAATGCTGTCGGCCCCGCGGTGCGCTTTATCGGCCGTTTGGCGCAGATCGTTATTGCGCTTGTGGGCTGCAGTATGCTGGTTGCCGGTCACATGACCGTCGGCGTGTTCCAGGCGTTCTTCCAGTTTATCTACGAGGCGTCCGAGCCCATGACGCAGTTGTCGTTTACCTTCAACTCGCTGCAGAGTGCGCTGGCGAGTGCAGAGCGCGTGTTCGACCTGCTCGATGAGCCCGAGATGGAGGCCGATCCGCTGCCGGACAAGGCCGCCAAGCTGCCGGGTCGCGTGGAGGGCCGCGTCTCCTTTGAGCATGTGCGCTTTGGTTATTCGCCCGACAAGCCGCTTATGCGCGACGTGTCGTTTACCGCCGAGCCGGGCCAGAAGATTGCCGTGGTGGGGACCACGGGCGCGGGTAAAACCACGCTCATCAACCTGCTCATGCGCTTCTACGAGATTGACGGCGGGCGTATTACGCTCGACGGCGTGGACACGAGCCGTATGGACCGCGGCGAGCTGCGCCAGCAGTTTGGCATGGTGTTGCAGGACGCCTGGCTGTTCGACGGAACGATTGCCGAGAACATCGCCTATGGCTGCCCCGAGGCGACGCGCGAGGAGATCGTGGCGGCCGCACGCGCCGCGCAGGTCGACTTCTTTGTGCGCACCATGCCGCAGGGCTACGACACGCGCGTGGCCAACGATGCCGAAAGCATCAGCCAGGGCCAGCGTCAGCTGCTGACCATCGCACGCGTGCTGCTCAACAACCCGGCGATTCTCATTCTGGACGAGGCGACCTCAAGCGTGGACACGCGTACCGAGCTTGCCATCGGCCGTGCCATGGATGCGCTTATGCGCGGGCGCACGAGCTTTGTGATCGCGCACCGTCTGTCGACGATCGTGGACGCCGACCTGATCTTGGTCATGGACCACGGCAACATTATCGAGCAGGGCACGCATAAGGAGCTGCTCGCAGCCGAGGGCGCTTATGCCGACCTCTATCTGAGTCAGTTCGCATAATGTGGCAAAGGGACAGTCCCGCATGTCACATCAAAAAGAAAGGCGCGCCGGGGATGAATTCCCTGGCGCGCCTTCTTGCGTTGATGCCGATGTCGTTTTGTGCCGCTTGCGTTCCTAGCGCTCGTCCACGAGCTTGGCGACGAGGGCCTTGAGCTCGGCCACCTCTCGCTCGAGTTCTTTGACGCGGCGGGCGTTCTCGGTGATGCCTTGGCGGTTGAGCGCGGACTGCTCGGCGGCGTCGTCGGGCATGTACTCGCGATGCTGCTTGGCATCGAAGCTCTCCTCGAACACGCGGCAGCCGTTGCGCTTGATGATGCGTCCCGGCACGCCCACGACGGTGCAGTTGTCGGGCACGTCCTTAACGACGACCGAGTTGCCGCCGATTTTGACGTTGTTGCCGATGCGAATGTTGCCGAGCACCTTGGCGCCCGTGCCCACGGTGACGTTGTTGCCCAGGGTGGGGTGGCGCTTGCCGGTCTCGTTGCCGGTGCCTCCGAGCGTGACGCCCTGATAGAGCACGCAGTTGTCGCCCACAATGGTGGTCTCGCCGATGACGACGCCCATGGCGTGGTCGATAAAGAAGTGCTTGCCGATCTGTGCGGCGGGATGAATCTCGACGCCGGTGATATGACGGGTGAGCTGCGAGAGCACGCGGGCGAGCGAGCGATGTCCATGCTCCCAGAGCCAGTGCTCGGGCACGTGGTTCCACTTGGCGTGCAGGCCAGGATAGGAAAGGAAGATGACCAGACCGTTTTGCGCGGCGGGGTCCTGCGCTTGGACGGTCTTGATGTCCTCGCGAATGGTATTGATAAAGCTCACCGGCCGCCCTCCCTTAGCGCCATGGCAATGCGATTCAATAAAGTATAGCGATTCGCTAGGGATTAGGAAGGACAATCTTGGCGGCATTGCGCGACAGGTGTCAGTTATGCAAACTTGCTGGTAATGGAGTCATGCTTTTGTGGGGTTGCGCACGAGGGGGCACCGCAACCGTATACTGGTCAACTTGGACGTATCCGCGCCCACAACTGAGAGGTTTTACTTCATGGGTTTCATCAATTTTATTGCCGAGCTGCTTAAGGACCCGCGCACCGCGATCGCCAGCTGGATCGCCGCCGGCCCGCTTATGGCCTACGGCTGCGTGTTCCTGATCATCTTTATCGAGACGGGCGTGGTGTTCTTCCCGTTCCTTCCCGGTGATTCGCTGCTGTTCGCCTCGGGTTTCTTTGCCCACAATGGCGGCTTTAACATTGTGGCGCTTCTGGCCACCGCATGGGCCGCTGCCATTTTGGGCGATCAGTGCAACTTTATGATCGGTCACTTCTTTGGCAAAAAGATTATCGCTTCGGGCAAGGTCAAGGCCATGACGCCCGAGCGCATCAAAAAGTCCGAGGATTTCTTGGACAAGTGGGGTCACCTGGCCATCTTCCTGGGCCGCTTCTTCCCGTTTATCCGCACCTTTGTGCCCTTTATCGCCGGCATGGGCGGCATGCACTGGCGCAACTTTGTCATCTTTAACGTGCTGGGTGGCATTACCTGGTCGACGCTCTTTACACTGCTGGGCTACTTCTTTGGCGGCATCCCCTTTGTGCAGGAGCACTTTGAGTTGCTAATCGTTGGCATCGTTGCCGTGTCGATCATCCCGACCGTGGTCGGTCTGGTTAAGGCTAAGCTGGGCAAAAAGAACGCGTAGCTCGAGCCAGCGCGCAAACCGTGCAGTTGAGGCCCGTCACCGCTTACGGTGGCGGGCCTCTTTAGTTTCGGTCAAATGAAAATACTTTACTTAGTTAAAGAAAAGCGTTTTATCAGACGCGTACGGGGAGTACAATCTCGTGCATGCGAATCGACGTGCCATCGGCTTTGATGCCGTTCGCGTGTCCCGTCCGGCTCTACGCTCCGGGCGTGCGACGTTGCGACGCGGTCGGCCTCGGTCCTTGCGTGCGAGTTCGCGAGTATGCAACTGTGTATGTAAGGAGCGACATATGACTGTCGAGAAGAAGGATATCGATTGGGGTAGCCTCGGCTTTGGCTACATGAAGACCGATTACAGCTACGAGGCCCATTGGAAGGATGGCGAGTGGGACGAGGGCGGCCTGACCACCGACCACACCCTGCACGTTTCCGAGTGCGGTGGCATCTTCCATTACTGCCAGGAGGTCTTTGAGGGCCTGAAGGCCTACACCGCCGAGCACGGCAGCATCGTCTGCTTCCGCCCCGACATGAACGCCGAGCGTATGTACAACTCTGCGCAGCGCCTCGAGATGCCCCCGTTCCCCAAGGACAAGTTTGTTGAGGCCGTCAAGCAGGTCGTTTCTGCCAACGCCGCCTGGGTTCCGCCCTTCGGTTCCGGCGCGACCCTGTACGTGCGTCCGTTTATGATCGGCTCCGGTGACGTGATCGGCGTGGCTCCCGCTCCTGAGTACACGTTCCGCATTCTCGTGACCCCGGTCGGTCCGTACTTTAAGGGTGGCCTCAAGCCCGTCAAGCTGCGCGTTTCCGAGTATGACCGTGCCGCACCGCACGGCACCGGCAACATCAAGGCCGGCCTGAACTACGCCATGTCCCTTAAGCCCACGATGGAGGCCCATCGCGAGGGCTATGCCGAGAACCTGTATCTCGACTCCGAGTCCCGCACCTATGTCGAGGAGACCGGCGGCGCCAACGTCCTGTTCGTGAAGGAGGACGGCACGCTCGTCGTTCCGCAGTCGCACACCGACTCCATTCTGCCCTCCATCACCCGTCGTTCGCTCGTTCAGGTCGCTCAGGACCTGGGTATGACCGTCGATCAGCGCCCCGTCGAGTGGGCCGAGGTCAAGGCCGGCACCTTTGTGGAGTGCGGCCTGTGCGGCACCGCTGCCGTCATCTCCCCGGTTGGCGAGATCGACAACAAGGTTTACGGCGCCGACGAGACCGTGACCTTCCCGGCTGGCTACACCGAGATCGGGCCTGTGATGAAGAAGCTCCGCGAGACCCTGACTGGTATCCAGTCTGGTGCTGTCGAGGATAAGCACAACTGGGTTTACACCGTCGCGTAATCTGTCTTACGGATATGTCCGGCCCGAGGGCACCTTCCTTTCCGGCGCGTCCTCGGACATGAAAGAGCCCCCGCTGCGCACTTCGTGCGGCGGGGGTTCTTTCGTCCTGCGGAGTGCGCCGGAAAGGAAGGTCGCGCTTTTGTTTTGGTTCGCGCCATGTGGGGGTGGTGGCGACGTGCATTTTTGCGAGTATTCTGCAATCGAAGGCCCCTGCATACCGACCTCGGGCAAAAAATCGGGAGTTCTCGATGTTTTCTACGGATGATGGGCGGGGTTATGGGCTGGCAGCGTTTGATTTGCAGGGATATTCGCGGCCTTTGGCACTTATCGTGGCGCCCGAAGCTCTTGGTTATGTTGAATACTCCTAAAAATGCACGGCGCTTAGAGGGGGACCTTCGCGAAAAAGGAAACTGCCCCGTCGAAGTATGCATTCGACGGGGCAGTTTATGCATTTGGCCGATTAAGGATGCGCTGCCAAACTACTAGAACTTGACGGTCGGGGCCTGACGGGCTGCTTCGGCGGCCTCGAAGCCCTGGCGCTCCTTAAACTGGAAGATGCCGGCAAAGATGACAGCCGGGAACGTCTGAATGGCGTTATTGTAGCTGAGCACGCAATCGTTGTAGCTCTGGCGTGCATAGCTAATCTTGTTCTCGGTATCCTCGAGCGATGCCTGCAGCTGCGTAAAGTTGGTGTTTGCCTTAAGATCGGGATAGGCCTCGGCTACGGCGAAGAGCTGACGCAGCGCACCGGTCAGCACGTTGTCGGCTTCCATCTTGGCCTCGGGCGTGGTGGCCTTGACGGCGGTGTTACGCGCGCTGATCACGGCGGAGAGCGTCTCCTGCTCGTGCTTGGCGTAGCCCTTGACGGTTTCGACCAGGTTGGGGATCAGGTCGTTACGGCGCTGCAGCTGCGTATCGATGTTCTGCCAGGCGTTATCGATGCGGTTACGCTTGGTGACCATGTTGT
This sequence comes from Collinsella aerofaciens, assembly GCF_018785245.1. Taxonomy (GTDB): domain Bacteria; phylum Actinomycetota; class Coriobacteriia; order Coriobacteriales; family Coriobacteriaceae; genus Collinsella; species Collinsella aerofaciens_AD. The sequence continues at coordinate 36,584 of NZ_WQPL01000024.1, forward strand.
TGTAGATGCCGGCGATGGCGCAGACAATCACAATGACAACAACGATGCCGATGATGACGGTAATCATGATGTCTCCGTTTCGAATGGCCGCGGCGGCATGCGCCAGCTGCCGTTGGTATAACGCTACTAGTATACCCGCAACGTTTTACCGTGCCGAACTTTCCGGTAAGCGTTGTGTTTTCGGCGGGGTCGGCACCGGGGCAAAGCGCGCGAGGTACAGGTGTAAGATATGCGACAGATTGACGAGTGTTGTCTTTGCCCTGAGGATGGCGATACCAGTGGACCTTCGCATTAAGAAAACCTACCGCGCCCTTTTCGATGCCTTCACCGAGCTTCTCGAGGAGCATCGTTTTGAGGACCTGACGGTTGCCATGCTATGCGACCGCGCCATGATTCGCCGCACGACGTTCTACAAGCACTTTCGCGACAAGAACGATTACTTTGCCTTTTATATCGATGAGCTCATGTCGGGCTTGCCGCAAAAACAGCCCGATGAGGCCGGCGCAGTGTCTGCCGAGGACGTGCGCGCGCTTCGGCACGCGATTTTGGACGATGCTATGGATTTGATTCTGACGCACGAGCGGCTCATGGATAACATTTTGGCAAGCAGCATGTCGGGCATGTTGACCAACGTTATTTGCGACCGCATTGCCCGCTCCATCCGCGAGCGTGTGATGAACCTGCTTGCCGAGGATGCCCTGGCCCCCGTGTCACTCGAGACGACGTCCGAGTTTGTCGCCGGCGGTATTATTCGTCTTTTCACGATATGGTGGGAATCAGGCCACGATCTTGAGCGTCGACCTGAGATAGCCGACGTGGTCGATGCGTTGTTTGAGCGGACCATGACACCGGTGAATCACTAAAGTGGCGGAGAGAGGGGGATTCGAACCCCCGGAACGCTCTCGCGCTCAACGGTTTTCAAGACCGCCGCATTCAACCGCTCTGCCATCTCTCCGTGAGTCGTAATGATAGCATCGTTTTGAATTTGCAACAGGGAAGGCGAACGATGACGATCACCGAAATCGACGAGAAGTTCATGCGCGAGGCGTTGGCGGAGGCGCGAGTCGCCGCGGCGGTGGGCGAGGTGCCCATTGGAGCCGTAGTGGTGCGCGACGGTGAGATCGTCGCGAGGGCGCACAATCGGCGCGAGCTCGACCAGGATCCTTCGGCTCATGCCGAGTTTGCGGCCCTGTGTGCTGCCGCTCGGTCGCTCGGTCGCTGGCGCCTTTCCGACTGTACGGTCTATGTGACGTTGGAACCCTGCTGCATGTGCGCAGGCCTTATGGTTAACGCGCGCGTGGGGCGCTGCGTGTATGGCGCGAGCGACGCCAAGGCGGGCGCGTTGGGATCCCTATACGATTTGAATGCCGACTCGCGCCTGAATCATCGGTTTAACGTGACGGCTGGGGTCCTGGCGGACGAATGCCGCGAGCTGCTGAGTAGCTATTTTGGCGGTCTGCGCGGGGCGGGCGGCGCTGGTTGCGGTTGTGGGGCCGATCTTGACGCGCACGCCGCTCACGCCGCAGCGCTTGCAGGTGCCGGTGAGGATGCTGGCACGGCGGTTGACTTTGGTCCTGCGTGCCGCCGGCCCCGCCGTGTGCTGTTGGCGATCGACTCCTTTAAGGGCAGCGTGCCGAGCGCGCAGGCGGAGGCGGCGGTTGCCGAGGGCATGCGCCGTGTGTGGTCCGATGTCGAGGTGTGCGTATTGCCGCTGGCAGATGGCGGCGAGGGAACGCTCGATGCTATCGCCGCGTGCGGCGGTGAGATTGTGACCTGCGAGGTGGCAGGTCCCTTGGGCAAGCGCACGTCTGCCCGGATGCTGGTTGATATCGAGCACGAGTCGGCTGTTATTGAGATGGCCGAAGCCGCAGGCATCGGGTATTCACCTTGCACGGAGTCGTCGGCGCTGGCTGCTACAACCTATGGCGTGGGCGAGCTCATGCTTCGCGCGGTTCGCGTGGGCGCAAAGACTATCTATATTGGTTTGGGCGGCAGCGCCACCAACGATGGCGGCGCCGGTATGCTGCAGGCGCTGGGCGCGCGTGTGGTCGATGATCAGGGCTGCGATGTCGCCCCCGGTCTTGCCGGCCTTGAGCAGGTGGCGAGCGTCGATTTGGCGCCAGCACTGCAGGCTTTGGATGATATTCGTATCGTTGTGCTTTCCGATGTCGAGAATCCGCTCGTGGGGCGTCGAGGCGCACTGGCGGTGTTTGGCGGGCAGAAGGGCCTGCCGGCGGATGATGTCGAGGTGCTGCGCAGATACGACGGCTGGATGGTCGGCTACGGTCGCCTGCTCGATGCGGCAATTTTCGAGGCGCGAGCCCAGGGATTGTTGCGCACACCCGAGAACGCACGGACATTTGGCTCGGTGCTTGGCGTGCCCGGCGCGGGCGCTGCCGGTGGCTTGGGCGCGGCGTTGCTGGCGCTCGGCGCGGAGCTACGCTCGGGTGTGGAGACGGTGCTCGATCTCGTGGGGTTTGACGAGCGCGTGCGCGATGTCGACCTGGTCATTACAGGCGAGGGCAATATGGATGAGCAATCCGCCGCCGGTAAGGCGCCGGTTGGTGTGGCTCGCCGCGCCAAGCGATATGGCAAACCGGTGGTCGCCGTCGTGGGTGGTCGCGCTGACAACCTGGATGCGGTGTGTGTGCAGGGCATCGACTTGGTGCTTCCAATCTGCCGCAAGCCCATGGACCTGGAACAGGCACTCGATCCGCAAGAAGCCACAACCAACCTCATCTGCGCCGGTGAAGCGGCCGCTCGATCCTACGACCTTGGCCGTATCTAAAACCCATCCCCTCGATAAGTTGCGGTGAAATACGGAGTGTTTTTGCCTTTAAGGTGCCAATTCAGTCCGTATTCCACCGCAACTTCGAGAATGGTCATTCGAGGTTGGCTGCCTTGGGTCTTGGGTCGGACCGTTTGCCACGAAATGCGGCCATCTACTACGTTAAACCGGCCACCTTCGACCATCCCGGAATTTGCAAAAACAAAACCGCAGGTAGAAAGCTTGCCGATTTTCGAAAAAGTCGGCTATGGTTGACCCCTGTGGCCTAAACGTAGTAGATGGGCCCTTTCTGTGGTGCGGCACCAAGCCGGTCATTTTGGGATGGGACTATTTTGACTACTCATTGGCTGCTCTGGCAATCGGGCTGCAAAAGTAGTCAAAAAAGCTCCGTCCCAAATTAGCTACCTTGCTCTGGCGGGCGGGAGCAGGTAAGATATACCGAGCGCCTAGCGCGTTCGATGGGTTCGGATGACGACATGTTCCGAATCTGGTCAGGTCCGGAAGGAAGCAGCCATAAGGAGCCTCTGTCGGGCATCCGAATCCATCGAGCGCACGGGCGCTTTTTTGGTGCCGCGATGCGGTCCCGGTGCCGGCGGGCTGTTTGGTGTCTCGCTGGTCCTCGGCTTTGCCTGCGGGATCGCTCGACTACCAAACACCTCGCCGCCGGCCGGGCCCCGTCGTCCAAAAATCACCCGTAAAGGCGCGTTTATCTAATTTAATCTATCCCTTGCGGAATGCGGCTTGCTGGCGTTGTCTGGGCATTGATGGCTACGTGGTTCAAGAGGCGGCGGTGCTGTTGCTTGAATTTTTGCAGTTAAAGAGGCCCGTTTCCCTGGGTTGGGGAAACGGACCTCATTTTGTCTCTGGACTTGTGGATTGGCGGAGCCAATAGCCGTTGGCGGCTATTTTGAGTTCCTGATGCGGCGTGTGGCTGTGGCGGTTATTCCGAGCCCCATGGCGGCGATTCCTGCGAGTGCTATTGCGCTCGGTGCTGTGTCGCCCGTGTTCGCGAGCTTGCCGGCGGTCGTATCTGCTTGCTTGCCGCTGCTCGAGTTCGCCTGCTTGGTGGAGCTTGGCGGGGTATTTTTGCCGGTCGCGGGCGAGCTGGCGGGCTGTGCCGTCTCGGCCGGTTGCGCTGAGTTGGAGGGAGGCGTCGTCTCGGTCGGTTGCGTTATCTCGGGTGAGGCGGCCTTGTCTGCCGCGGCTTTCGCCTCTTCGTATGCCTTGCAGGCGTCGTCATAGGCCGCTTGCGCCTTTTCCAAATCGCTAAGGAGCGCATTTCGCTTGGCTATGTCCTCGTCGATGTGGGCTTTAGCTTCCTTTGCCTTACTTTCGAAATACTGAACCTGTTTTTCCTGGCTTTCGAGCCGGCGTTGGTAGCGGTGAAGATCATCTTCACAAGATTCTTCTCGCCTTTGTGCCGTCATGATCTCCATGCGCAACTGCTTAATATGCTCCTTAATAGCTGTGCTGGGCTCCTCGTCGCCGAGTGCTTCAAGTGCCTTATCTAATTCTGCCTGAAGGCCGCTTGTCCGGTTGTGGGCCTCATCGTATTTGGCTTGGGCTGCATCGACGTTCGCTTGCATGGCGGGAAGGGGTTCCCTCCGTTTGGCGGCTTCCGTCACCACCATGTCGTAGATCTCTTGAAAAGCGGCAATGTCATCATCGATTTCCGCAAGTTTCTCGGGACTTGCGGCGTCTTTTGCGGCCTCGAGGTTTTTGAGCGCTTCCTGCATGGCTGCATACGCTTTTTCTTTTGCGGCGGCCGCATCTTCCGTCTGCAAGGCAACTGCACCGGTGGGGGAGCTGGTTTCTGCCGCGATCGCCGCTACGGGGGCGATTCCCGCGACAAGTGCCGCGGAAAGGGCGATGCCCACAGTTGCTCGTCTTGCTCTTCTTGCGAGAATGTCGTTCATCTCGGCACCTCATTTCAAGGGTCGGCGACTAACTTGGTAGCACTAATGTAAGTATATCAGGCGGTCGACCCGACACTGGCTGGGTGTGCGCGTGCCTTTCCGCTTCTTTGGAAACCGAATCCCATTAGAAATGACGAGTTGTTTACGCTTCTTTTGGGGTGGCGGTACTATCATGGTTCGAATTGAATGTGGATGATGATAGGGAGCGCCTATACATGATTGAGCTGCTCAGGCGTTTTGGTGGTAAGTTTCGCCGGTATATGGTGATTGGCCCTGCGTGTAAGCTGATCGAAGTGATCTTTGACCTGCTGACGCCGCTGGTGATTGCCCAGATGATCGATAAGGGTATTGGCGCACACGATGTCAACGCCGTCGTCCACTACGGTATGCTGCTTGGCGCCATGGCTGTGATCGGCATCTCGTTTACGCTCGTCTGCCAAAAGATGGCGGCGCTCACCTCGCAGGGCATGGGCACCGATATCCGCGGTGCGCTCTACCAACACATCAACAAGTTGAGCTATGCCGAACTCGACCGCTTTGGCACGCCGTCGCTTATCACCCGCATCACCAACGACGTCAACCAGGTGCAGCTTGCCGTGGCGCTGGGCGTGCGCATGCTCATCCGCTGGCCCTTCTTGGCGGTGGGCTCTATGTGCGCGGCCCTTGCCATCGACCTTAAGCTCGGCATGATCTTTTTGATTTGCACGCCCGCCATTGGCCTGGTGTTTTGGTTTGTCATGGCGCGCTGCATTCCGTACTACAAGCAGCTGCAGGCAAAGCTCGACCGCATCGCGCTCATTTGCCGCGAGGGGCTTTCGGGCGCCCGCGTGGTTCGCGCCTTTGTGCGCGAGGACCACGAGCGTGAGCGCTTTGCCCAAGCTGCCGATGACCAGGCCAATACTGCCATCGCGGTGGGCAAGCTCTCGTCGATTCTCAACCCCGTGACGTTTTTGGTGATGAACCTGGGTGTGTGCGCCATCCTGTGGGTGGGCGGCATCCAGGTCAACGTGGGCGAGCTCACGCAGGGTCAGGTCATGGCGTTTGTGAACTACATGACGCAGACGCTCACCTCCATCGTGTACGTCGCCAACCTGGTCGTGGTCTTTACCAAGGCGAGCGCCAGCGCGTCGCGTATCAACGAGGTGCTCAATTGCGTGCCGAGCATCACCGACGAGGATAACGAGCCGGTCGCACTGCCCCAGGCACCCGCGACGGACGTCGACGCCCCGGTCTCCGCGCTGAGCTTGAGCCATGCGAGCTTCTCCTTTGGCGCGGGCGCGGCAAATGCCGTCAACGATGTGACCCTGGAGCTGCCGCTGGGCAAGACGCTCGGCATTATCGGCGGCACGGGCAGCGGCAAGTCCACGCTCGTCTCGCTCGTCCCGCGCCTGTACGATGCGAGCACCGGCAGCGTGAGCGTGATGGGCGCCGACGTGCGCACCTGGCCGCTCGACCAGCTGCGCCGTGTGGTCGCGACCGTCCCGCAGCGCGCGTCGCTGGTGAGCGGCACCATCCGCAGCAACCTGACCTGGCGCGACGAGGCTGCGACCGACGAGGATCTCTGGGCGGCGCTCGACATGGCGCAGGCGAGCGAGTTCGTGCGCAACAAGCCGCAGGGGCTCGATACCCCGGTCGAGGCGGGCGGCAAGAACTTCAGCGCTGGCCAACGCCAGCGCCTGACCATCGCGCGCGCCCTGGTGGGCTCGCCTCAGATATTGATCATGGACGACTCCGCCTCGGCGCTCGACTTTAAGACCGACGCGGCGCTTCGCCATGCCATCCGCGAGCGCAGCGTGTGTGGCGCTGCTGAGGGCGGGCTGCCGCTGACTACGGTGATCGTAAGCCAGCGCGTTTCGACCGTGCGCGACGCCGACATGATCTGCGTACTCGACCACGGCTCGGTCGCGGGCCTGGGCGCGCACGATGAGCTCTACACGACCTGCCAGCTCTACCGCGAGATTTGCCAGTCGCAGCTTCGCCGCGAGGAGCTCGAGGGCCAGCAGGGGAGCACGACGCCCGCGTCCGCTCCGACCGCCCCCGCATCCGTCTGCGCAAAGGAGGGCTGCTAAATGAATCCGTACACTTCCTCCGGTTCGGTCGCCACGATGACGGCCAACGTGTCCGGCAACGATAACCTCAACGACCTGGGTGACGGTCCGCGCCAGCCCGGCGATCCCGAGCGCTATCCCGTGGGTGCGGTGACCCGCCGCTTGCTGGGCTACGTTCGTCCGCATCGCATTTCGTTTGTTGCGTCGTTTGTGAGCGCCGCCATCTCCGTGATTCTGCAGCTCTACACGCCCATCCTCATCGGCGAGGGCATCGACCTGATCGTTGCCGCCGGGCAGGTGGACTTTGACGCACTGCTGCCGCTCGTTACCAAGCTCGCGATTGTCGTCGTAGGTGCTGCGGCCTTCCAGTGGCTACAGGGCTACTGCGTCAACCGCCTGTCCTACGAGACGGTGCGCGACATGCGCGTGGAGGCGAGCGACAAGCTCAGCCGTATGCCGCTCAGCTTTATCGACAGCCATGCCCACGGCGACCTTATGAGCCGCGTGGTCAACGACGTGGATCAGGTGGGCGACGGCCTGCTGCAGGGTTTTACCCAGCTTTTCACCGGCGTTATCACCATCGTGGGCACGCTCGCGTTTATGCTCTCCATTAACCTGACCATGACGCTCGTGGTGGTGCTCGTCACGCCGCTTTCCATCTTTGCTGCCGGTGCTATTGCCAAGCTCTCCAACAAGAGCTTTACGGCTCAGCAGCGCATTCAAGGGCAGCTCGGTGGTCATATCGAGGAGTATGTGGGCGAGCAAAAGCTTGTCGACGCCTTTGCCTATGGCCCCAACGCTCAGCAGCGCTTCGATGCCCTCAATGCCCAGCTCTACACCGCGGGCGAGTGCGCGCAGTTTATGGGTTCGCTCTCCAACCCCGGTACGCGTTTTATCAATAACATCATCTATGCCGTGGTCGCTGTGATCGGCTGCGTGGGCGTGATCACGGGCGTGCCCGCGGCGCTTACGGTGGGCGGCGTGCAGATCTTCCTGTCCTACGCCAACCAGTACACCAAGCCGTTCAACGAGGTCACCAACGTCATTACGCAGATCCAGACCGCGTACGTCTCGGCGCGCCGTATGTTTGCGCTGCTCGATGCGCGCGAGCAGGAGCCCGATGCGGAGGATGCCGTGGAACTTGCCGTCCCGCAGGGCGAGGTGACCTTTGAGCATGTGGACTTTAGCTACGTGCCCGACCGCAAACTGCTGCAGGATATCTGCATCGAGGCTAAGCCCGGCATACGCTTTGCCCTGGTCGGCCCCACGGGCTGCGGCAAGACGACGCTCATCAACCTGCTGCTGCGCTTTTACGATATCGATGCCGGACGCATCATGGTCGATGGCCGGTCTTCGCGTGACTACGCGCGCGCAAGCCTTCGCCGTGCCTTTGGCATGGTGCTGCAGGACACTTGGCTGTTCGAGGGCACGGTGGCGGACAACATCGCTTACGGTTGCCCAGGAGCTACGCGCGAGCAGGTTGTCGAAGCCGCCAAGCGCGCGCACGCGCACAAGTTTATCGTGCAGTTGCCAGGCGGCTACGATACGGTCATCGGCGAGGACGGCGGCACGTTTAGCCAGGGTCAAAAACAGCTGCTGTGCATCGCGCGCGTCATGCTCACCGACCCGGCTATCTTGCTGCTGGACGAGGCGACCTCGAGTATCGATACCCGCACCGAGCTGCAGGTGCAGGCGGCATTCGACGAGCTCATGGCCGGTCGCACAAGCTTTGTCGTGGCGCACCGCCTGAGCACCGTCCGCAACGCCGACTGCATTCTGGTGATGCGCGACGGGCAGATTATCGAGCGCGGCACGCACGACGAGCTGCTAGCGGCAGGCGGCTTCTACGCCGAACTCTATCGCAGCCAATTCGCCCAGTGAGCAAGCCCGTGGGGCAAATTAATCAATCGACAGACGGTGGTTTACATCTGTCACGTTAGTACTAAGATATTCATCTAATAAATTGCATTAGTGGCTTTAGTTTTGGGGGAAACGAGGCAACGTGACTATGACGTGCTCTTTGGTGGTTAACAGCAAGAGCGGTAATACTAGGATGGTTTCGGGCGCGATCAAGCGCGCTCTGCAGGCTGCGGGTGTTGAGTTTGTCCATGCCGCGGCGTTGAGCGACGATGCGGATGCAGATCAGGTTGCGCTCGAGGCGCAGGGCGCCTGCACGGCCGACACGGTGCTCGTCGGTTTTTGGTGCGACAAGGGCGCGTGCACGCCTTCGGTCGCGGCGTTGCTCTCCGCCTTGCACGGCAAGCGCGTCTTCCTGTTTGGCACCTGCGGTTTTGGCGCCGACCAGAGCTATTACCAGCAGATTATTGATCGCGTGACTTCCAATTTGGCTGGGGATGCCGAGCTTGCGGGCTGGGCGATGTGCCAGGGCAAGATGGGCCCCGCGGTCAAGCAGCGCTACGAGGCCATGCTCGAGCAAGATCCCGACAACGCTCGCTATAAGATGCTGCTCGACAACTGGGTTGCCGCGAAGGACCATCCCACCAAGGAAGATCTGGACAACATGGCTGCAGCCGCCAAAAAGGCCGTTTTGGGCGAGTAGCTTCGTCGTTCGCGGTGCCGCGCGTTCAATCGTACAAACGTGAAAGCCTCGAGATTCTCGAGGCTTTTTTCTTGACACTTGTGGACGCAACCGTGGCAAGCGTTTGGGGTGACATTTTCCATCACCTCGATGACGAGGCCGTTCTGGACAACACGCTCGCATACGTTCGCTGGATGTATTCAGAGTGGGAAGGGCTTTCCTGATGGATGGGGTTTCGGAAAGTGCGTCCCAGAATTTGCCTTTGGAGTGGGATGCAATTTCCGGTTGAGGGATCTGGTGGAAAATGCGACCCGGAATTTGCGATCGGAGTGGGATGGAGTTTCCCAACGGGGCCGTAAGCGGAAACTGCATCCCACTCCGGACGTGAATTCTGGGACACGGTTTCCGGATTCAAAAAAGGCCACATGACGTGGCCTTTAACTTGTATATGCTGCGGGTATCCCCATGACAAGCCGCGCTCCAACAACAGGGCGTCTGTCCGGGCGGAGGCATATAAGGTTCATCGCGAGTTCCGCACGCAAAGGAGGCCACTTAATGTGGCCTCCGTCTTGCGCAGGACTGTCCGAGCAGGGAACCTTACGTTCCGCGTCGCCGGGCAGACGAACCAGTTAAGACGCGCTGCTACTTGATCTTGGTCGTACCTGGCGCCAGGTTGGGGTCGGTCTCGTTGGCCTCGGTCTGGAAGTGCTCGGTGTAGACGTTCTTGCCGTCGCGGAACATCTCGTAGTACTGCATCTTGGCGTAATCCTCGCGCGCCTTGGTGGCAGCCGCGGCCTCGGCGTCGTCGCCGGTGACGTTGGAGGAGAGCGCCCAACGCAGGCTAGCGTCCTCGTAGCCCACGGAGTTGATGGCGGGCAGCGACTCGCGCAGCGTCATGTGCGCCTTCTGGTAGTCGGTCAGCGGGGCGCCGATCAGCTGCATAAGCTGCGTGGACAGGTAGTTGGTGGACAGGTCGTCGACCTCGCTCGTCTGGTCGCAACCAGCAACGTCGTAGTTAGCCCAAATGATGTAGTCGGTCTGCCACAAGCGCTCCTGGTGGGTGGCGTCGTCCTCGCCGGTAAACCACTTATCGTTGAATTTGGACGGGAAGAACGGCTGATGGTCGCCCCAGAACACCACGACCACCTTGCGGTCGAGTTTGCTCAGGGCGTTGAGGAAGTAACGCAGCGCCTGGTCGGACTGCTCGATGCACGAGACGTACTCGTCGACATCGGAGAGCGTGCCGTCCTCGATGGTCTTGGCGTCTAGGTCGGTCGTGTCGATGTTCAGGTGCATCTGCTTGTCGACCGGCAGCAGGCCCGTATCGTAGCCCGAGTGGTTCTGCATGGTCACGTCGAAGATAAACTGCGGATCGGCGTTCTGGTTGAGCATCTCAAGAATCTTGTCGTAGGTAGCCTGGTCGGTCACCATGCCGCGCAGGGTATCGGCGCCCTGGAAATCGTTGATGGACAGGAACTGGTCAAAGCCAAAGTCCTTGTAGACGTTCTCGCGGTTCCAGTTGGTGGCGTGGTTGGGGTGCATGGCCGTGGTGGAATATCCGAGCGACTTGAACTGCTCTGCCAGGTTCCCGGTCGTTTCCATGTTGTAGATGGTGTAGGGGTACACGCCCGAGCCCAGGTTGGCCATGGAGTTGCCGGTCATAAACTCAAACTCGGTATTGGCGGTGCCGCCGCCGTAGGCGCTCACGTAGAGCTTGCCGCGGCTGAGGCAGTTGGACAGGTTCTTAAAGTACTGCGGGCCTTCGTAGCCGGCGCGCATGTTCTGGTAGATCGAAAGATCCGAGAAGGTTTCGTTCATGATGGCGATGACCGTGGGCTTCTCGCTGTCGAACTGCTCCTTTGCGGCGGCGCGCTCGTCGCTCTCGGCCGCGTCGGACTTGTCGTAGGCCTTGGCGTACTTTTTGAGCGTGGCCTTGGCATCGTCGACGGAGTAGTCGGCGGGTTTGGGCGGCTTGATGGACTGTGCCGCACTAATAAAGGCGGGCAGGTAGCCCTCGCGCCAGTAGCTCTCGAGCGGGCGCCAGGTGTAGACAGTGATGCCGAGGGTGTTGTAGTAGTCGATGAGGGTGACGTGCGCGGTCACGCCGCCCAGGCACAGCACGGCGACGAGCAGGTTGGTGAGCAGCATGCGCTTGGCGTTGGCGGCACCCTTCTGACGGTGCGGTGCCACCAGGCCGGCGTACTCGCACAGCAGCATGGCGATGGCGGTAAAGCCCATGGACAGCACGCAGAACAGCGAGATCGAGAAGGTGTAGCCGGTGCCGGCGACCGCGGCGGCGGTGGAGATGGCCGAAAGGTCGCCCGGCTGGATGGGCATGGATTTAAACGTGATGACGAAGAACTCGGCAATGCCCAGGACAAAGAGGGCAAAGGCCAGGACCGCGGGAGCTGCGCCGTGGCGCTGGAACAGGAAGAACAAGCCGATCATGAGCACGGTGATGATGGCCCACTCGAGCAGGATGCACAGGTGGTAGACCCAGGTAAAGTCGTGGTTGGACGAGACCTCCATGCCCAGCAGCGCAAAGACGCCGGCGAGCAGCAGGCACAGGACGGCGGCGACGAGTGGTTTGCCCACAAAGGCGCCGCGCAGGCGGGCGAGCTTGCCGGTGGGGGCGGGGGCGTCGGGCTTGGCGAACGCAAAGACGCGCGGGGCGATGCGATCGCGGGCGATGCTGGCCCAGGCGCATCCGGTGAGGATGGCGTTGGTCAGGATGAGCATCACAAAGGCGAGCGGCTCGTTTTGGGCGACGAGGCCAATGGCGCCCCAAATAGTCAAAAAGACCTGGAACAGGCCGAAGACGACGCTCCACCCAAGAGCGCTTTTGGCAACGGTGCCCGACTGAGCGCGAATGGCCTTGGCCTCGCGCAAGACAAGGTAGACGGTCGCCGCAAGACCGACGAGCGAGATGGCGGCAGCGAACATGCTGAGACTCCTCACAAACTAAAACGTACGAAAGCGGGGGTTTACCCGATTGTTACCAAGATATGCGCTGCAATTGGTGGCTGCGCACAACAACCAGCCATATTAACGCGCACGTGCGGCGGTGTGGCGCAATGTAGTGGCGGCCTGCGCGATAATGGACGGGAATTACACGGAAACGTAAAGGCTTCTTAAAGAAATGGCGAGGATGGGGCTATGGGTGAGCAGACTTGTATGACGGGCGTCGAGCACTGCGGCGGAGCTGCGGGCATGGACGCGGGCGGCTATCCGGTCGAGACCACGGGCAACGCGGTGCTGGACACGTTGGAGCATCGCTCGTCCACGCGTGCCTTCGCGCGTGATGACGACGACCGTCCCGTGGCGGTGACCGACGAGCAGCGGGCGGCGATCTTGCATGCGGCGAGCCGCGCGCCGTCGGCGGGCGCCATGATGATGTATTCCATCGTGAGCATCCGCGAGCAGGCTACGCTGGACCGCCTCGCCGACCTGTGCGATCACCAGCCCATGATCGCCAAGGCGCCCTGGGCACTAATATTTGTGGTCGATTATGCCAAGTGGATCGATCTGTTTGAGCACGTGGGCTGCTTTGAGCCCGAGTTTGTCGAGCGTACGGGCAAGGCGCCCCGCCGCGCGCCGGGTTTGGGCGACTTTGCCATCGCGGCCCAGGACACCGTGATCGCTGCGCAAAACGCCGTGGTTGCCGCCGAGGCCCTGGGGCTGGGGAGCTGCTACATCGGCGATATCGTCGAGAATGCCGAGGAAGTTGCCGAGCTGCTGGACTTGCCGCCCTATACCATGCCGCTGTCGATGCTCATCATCGGCACGCCCCGTAAGGAGCGTCCGGCCATTGCGCATCCCGTGGTGAACCTGGTGCACGAGGAGCGCTACTGCCGCGCCGATGCCGCGACCATGGACGCGCAGGTGGCCGAGATGGACGCGATGTTCCGTCCGCATGCCCGCGTGGTGGGGGAGCGCGTCGTGGACATCTATACCCGCAAGCACACGAGTCCCTTTATGGCCGAGATGAGCCGCTCCATGGAGTGGTGGTTCAAAAATTGGCTCGGAAAATGACGGATGCGACAAAGAGACAGTCCCTTTGTCACATTCCATATCGCCGAGGTGGCTTAAAGGCCGTATAAATGTTTATCTAGCTGGGAAAACAGTGCCATTCAAACATGGGCCGATTACCTATAATTCCTTCGAACATTAAAGTTGGGAGGAAACCGGCTTATGGAACAAAAGGCCAAGGAGGCAGCTTCGCACGCTGCGATTCCTGTGAGCATCTCGGCGATGCTCGTCACGCTGGGCGTGGTGTACGGCGATATCGGCACCAGCCCTATGTATGTAACCAAGGCGCTCGTTGCCGGCAACGGCGGCATCGGAAGCGTCACGGAGGAGTTCGTGCTCGGCGCGCTCTCCCTTGTCGTGTGGACGGTCACGTTGCTGACCACCATCAAGTATGTGCTCATCTCGCTGCGCGCCGATAACCATGGCGAGGGCGGTATCTTTGCCCTGTACAGTCTGGTCAAGCGCTGTGGCAAGTGGCTTATCATCCCCGCCATGCTAGGTGGCGCCGCGCTGCTCGCCGACGGCATCCTCACGCCGGCCGTTACCGTTACCACGGCCATCGAGGGCCTGCGCACCATCCCGGCGGTCCATGCCGTGCTGGGCGATGACCAGGGCCGCGTCGTCGCCATTACGCTCGCCATCATCATCGTGCTCTTCTTGGTACAGCGCATCGGTACGGCCAAGATCGGTCACGCCTTTGGCCCCATCATGACGCTGTGGTTCCTGTTCCTGGGCGGCACGGGTCTGTTCTTTGTCTTCCAGCACCCCGCCGTGCTGCTGTGCCTCAACCCGGTGCGCGGCATCGCCTTTTTGCTGAGCCCCAACAACCACGCGGGCATCATGATTCTGGGCAGCTGCTTCCTCGCCACCACCGGTGCCGAGGCGCTCTACTCCGACATGGGCCACGTCGGCCGCGGCAACATCTACGCTACCTGGCCGTTCGTTAAGTGCTGCCTGCTGCTTTCCTATATGGGCCAGGGCGCTTGGCTTATGAACAACGCTGCCAACCCCGAGCTCATGGGCATTGCCGACCTCAACCCGTTCTACCAGATGCTCGCCCCGGGCCTGCGCCCGTTTGCCGTAGGCCTTTCCACCGTCGCGGCCATCATTGCCTCGCAGGCGCTCATCACCGGCGCATTCTCGCTGGTGTCCGAGGCCAGCCGTCTGGACCTTATGCCGCACATGCAGGTCTTCTACCCTGCCGAGACCAAGGGCCAGCTCTACATCCCCATGGTCAACAACGTCATGCTCGTGGGCTGCGTCATCGTGGTGCTGCTGTTCCAGAACTCGGCGCATATGGAAGCCGCCTACGGCCTTGCCATTACGCTGACTATGATGTGCACCACGCTGCTGCTCTTCTTCTACCTGCACGAGGAGCGCAAGCTCAAGGTTGCTCCGTGGATCTTCGCGGCCTTCTTCCTTTTGCTCGAAGGCTTCTTCTTCGTGAGCTCGCTCACCAAGTTCTTCCACGGCGGCTACTTCACCATCCTCATGGCTGCACTCATCATGGGCATTATGGTGTGCTGGTACAACGGCACGGCGGTCGAGCAGCGCCAGTTTACGCTGCTGCCGCTGCGCAGCTACCTGCCGCAGCTCAAGCGCCTGCGCGATGACGATCGCTACGAGCGCCTGAGCGACAACATCGTGTACCTGACCAAGGACACCCATACCGATTACATCGACCGTGATATCGTCTATTCGATCTTGGACAAGCATCCCAAGCGCGCTCGCGCCTGGTGGTTCGTGAATGTCGAGACCATGGACGAGCCGCATACCTTTGCCTATTCGGTCGAGACGTTCGGCACCGACTACGTGTTCCGCGTGCATCTGTACCTGGGCTACAAGATCAACCAGCGCGTCAATGCCTATCTGCGTCAGGTCGTTCAGGACCTGGCTGCCACCGGCGAGCTGCCGGCGCAGACGCATGACTACTCGGTCTACAAGGATCCGGGCAACATCGGTACGTTCAAGTTCGTCCTGATCCGTAAGCTTCTGGCGCCCGAAAGCGATGTGGAGCCGAGCGAGCGTACGGCCATCACGCTCAAGTACATCATCCGCCGCGCCGCCGGCACGCCTGCACGCTGGTACGGCCTGGAGAACTCCAACGTGAGCTTTGAGTACGTGCCGCTGTTCACCAAGTTCAAGGCCGTGAACAAGATGCAGCGCCTGGCCCCCAACGAGCGGCCGTAGGCGCCGACGGGTTGCACGGAGTTGGTTTTCGATGGACAAGATTGAGACCGGGGAGGCAAACATGGATGCAAAGATGCTTGATGGCCGCGAGGTGGTTGCCGAGCTGGTACGTGAGGCACGCGCCGACGCCGCCGAAGATCGGTTTTTGACGAACCGTGCCAACATGGATATGGCCGATCGCGTAATTTCGATCGTGGCACTGGTATTTGGAGCGGTGTGCGTGTGTGCCCTGCTCGCGCACGTGCTGTTTGTCTAGCGACCGCCGGCTGCAAAGGCTATACACTTGGAACCACCACAAGGGAAACCACCACAAAGGTGCCTGTCCCTTTGTGGTGGTTTTTGTTTTTGAGAGAGGAGCGGGGCGCTGATGGACGTCCGTACGGACGGCGATATTGCCGATAACTTTTGGTGGCGGCGCACAACGCTGGCGCGCCGCACTCCTCTGTATGACGCCTGCGTATCGGTGGGACTGCTGGTCGCGGCGACGATTGTGGGCGCGCTGCTCGACCATCCGGGTCTCGCGCCGAGCATCATGATCGTCTATGTGTTCGCCGTTCAGCTGTGCGCATTCTTTACCTGGAGTCGCCTGTATTGCTTGCTGAGCTCGGCTGCCGCCGTGGCGCTCTACAACTTCTTGTTTGTCGACCCGCGCTACTCGCTGTCGCTTATCGACCGCGGCTATCCCGGCATGTTCTTCATCATGTTCGTGGTCTCGCTTGTGTCGAGCTCGATTGCGTTGGCCCTGCGCCGCGCCTTGGCACAGGCTGCCGCCAGCGACCGCCGCACGCATATGGTGCTCGAGACCAACCGCATGCTGCAGCAGTGCGCCGACGAGCAGCAGATCGTTCATGCCATGGCAACGCAGCTGGCGCGTCTTTCGGGCTGTCCGGTCGTGTGGTACAGCGCCGACGCCGAGGGCGATGACCTGCTGCCGCGCGCGACTTACACGGCCGTGGGCGATGCCGCGCCGGTGCATGAACTGGCGCCGCAGATGCCGCCGCGGCTCTCGGCGTCCGCCTATGTGGGAACGCCGCTCGATGCCACCTATGGCGGCTCGGCGTTTTATGGCATCTACCTGACGGTTCGCACGGGCGACGGCTTCGCGCGCTCGGGCGACCCCGCCTCGGTGGTGGGCGTGCTGGCTATCGTTGCCGAGCGCGACGTGCTGACGCACGAGGAGCGAACACTTGCCGATGCCATCGTGAGCGAAGGCGAGCTGGCACTCGATCGCGCCCGCGCTATGGAGGCCCGCGAGGAGGCGGCGGTGCTCGCCAAAAACGAACAGCTGCGCGCCAACCTGCTGCGCTCCATCTCGCACGATCTGCGCACACCGCTTACCAGTATTTCGGGTAATGCCGACGTGCTGCTCGATCAGGGCTCGACCGGCACCGCGGTTCTCGATGCCCAGACGCGCCGTGGCCTTCTTCTATCCATTCGCTCGGATGCGCTGTGGCTCAACGCCACCGTCGAGAACCTGCTCGCCATCACCAAGCTCGAGGGCGGCGGCATGCACCTGTCGACCACGCTCGAGCTCATGGACGATATCGTCGAGGAGGCGCTGCGCCACGTGAACCCTGCCGTGCGCGAGCACGACCTTAAGGTGGTGGCGTGCGATGAGCCGGCGCTCGTCAACGTCGATGCACGCCTGATGGTGCAGCTGGTGGTCAATCTGGTGAACAACGCCATCACCTATACGCCCACAGGCTCGCATATCATGATTTCGATTAGCGTCGACGATGGACGCGTGGCGTGCTCGGTGGTCGATGATGGTCCGGGCATCGCACCCGAGGACCGCGAGCGGATCTTTGAGTCGTTCTACACCGCCAACCACGGTCTGGCTGACAGTCACCGCAGCGTGGGCCTGGGTCTTTCGCTCTGCCGCTCCATTGCGCTGGCGCATGGCGGTAGCATAGAGGTTGCCGCGGCGGACCCGCACGGCTCGGTCTTTACGATTGAGCTTCCTGCCGCCGACGTTTCGTTTGATAAGGAGTAGCGCCGTGCCGAACTCTGCCGTAAAACCGCTCATCTTGGTCGTTGAGGACGACCCTGCCGTTCGCAATCTTATTGTTGCTGCGCTCGAGGCGCACGGCTTGCGCCATATGGCCGTGGAGACCGCCCATGCCGCCATCGCCGCCGCCTCGTCGCAGACGCCGAGCATTGTGCTGCTCGATCTGGGCCTGCCCGATATGGACGGCGTCAAGGTGGTGGAGTCGGTGCGCGCATGGTCGGGCATGCCGATTATCGTGGTCTCGGCGCGCAGCGAGGATGCGGACAAAATCCGCGCGCTCGATGCCGGTGCTGACGACTATCTGACCAAGCCGTTTTCGGTCGAGGAGCTGCTCGCGCGTATTCGCACGACGCTCAGGCGCCTTTCGTATGCGCAAACGGGCGGTGTTGCCTCCGAGGGCTCGTTCGATACCGGTGAGCTGCATATCGATTTTGATGCCGGCATCGCCACGATGGATGGCGAGGAACTGCATCTGACGCCGATCGAGTATAAGCTCCTGTGCCTGCTGGCACATAACGCCGACAAGGTACTAACGCACCAGTTTATCCTGCACGAGATTTGGGGCACGGCAACTAAGAGCGACCTGGCGAGCCTGCGCGTCTTTATGGGCACGCTGCGCAAGAAGATCGAGTCCGACCCCGCGCACCCGCGCTATATCCAAACACACGTGGGCATCGGTTACCGATTGGTCACCCAAGGCTAGATCGCCAACCACCGTCCCAATATGAGTTGCGGTGAAATACGGACGGAAATGGCCTATTTGGCGGCCAAACAGTCCATATTCCACCGCAACTTTGTTTATTTGCCCCTGGGTTTGCTGGCGTAGAACTTCTTCTTTTTGGGCTTGCCGGCGGGGGAGGGTTTGCCGTCGCCGCGCGGCCCTCGGTCTCCGGCCTGCGCGTGCGCGGGTACTGCCGCGCGAGGCTTGCGGGCCTCGGGGTTGCGCAGCTCCTCGACACGCTCGGCAATCTCCTCGGCGCTAAAGCCGACCTCGGCCATGGCGTCCTCAATGGGCAGGCGGCGCACGATATAGCAGTGGTGCACCTTCTGGTTGCGTGCGAAATCCTCGGGGATGGTCTGCGCCGTAATGTCCTCCAGCACCACGCCCGCGCGCGCGAGCTTGCGTGTCTCGGGGCGGAAGCCGCGCAGGTTGCAGCTAAAGATGGCGTGGCCGCCCTGTGCGAGCAGGCGCGATACGCCGGCCAAAAGCTCAACATGGTCGCGCTGGACATCCCAGGTGCGGCGGCCCATCTTGGACGAGTTCGAGAACGTGGGCGGGTCGACAAAGATCAAGTCCCAGCGGTTGCGCGTCTGGCGCTGGTCGCGAATCCAGGCGAGCACGTCGTCGCGCACAAAATGATGCTGCGGACCAACAAAGCCGTTCTGGCGCATATTGCGCTCGGCCCAGTCCAGGTAGGTGTTGGAAAGGTCGACCGTCACGGTCTCCTCGACGCCGCCATCGGCCGCGTAGCAGGTGGCAGTGCCGGTGTAGGCAAACAGGTTGAGGAAGCGGCGCGCCTGCTTGGCGTGCTCGCGCACCAGGTTGCGCGTGACGCGATGATCCAGGAAGATGCCCACATCCAGGTAGTCGTCAAAGTTGACGGCAAAGGTGAGCCCGCCTTCTTCGATGAGCGGCAGACGCCGGCGCGCGATGTTGGCGCGCTCGCCCGATCCGCCCTTGCCGGCGCCCTGCTTGCCGTACTGCGAGCCGCCACGCGAACGCATGCGGGCCTTGGCGTGCACATGCTCGGCGGGAACATCTAGGATGCGCGGCGCGATGGCCAAAATGTCGAGCATGCGGGCCTGGGCTAGCGCGGGGTCGATGGTCTTGGGCGCGGCGTATTCGGCGATGACGAGCCAGCGGCCCGGCGTCTGCGGGCAACCCTCGTACAGGTCGATGGCGGCGGAGTAATCGGGCAGGTCGGCATCGTAGACGCGGTAGCAGCTCACGCCCTCGCGCTTTGCCCACTTGCGGCGCAGGCGGGCATTCTTGCGCAGGCGGTTGGCGAACTGCTCGGACTCGGGAATGAGCACGGGCAACGGCTTGCCGTCACCCAGGTCGAGCGTGGCGGCAGGTTCGGGCATGGAGGAAGCGGCGGCTTTGTCGTTGGCTTCGTTGGCATCCGCAACCTCGGCCTCGGCATCCGCACTGGTCGCAGCCTCAAACGCTGCGGCGGCGTGGTCGAGCGAGGGCCAAACCTCAATAGTTGCCTCTTCGTTATTGGGCATGACGGCGATGGAGCGCGCGGGCTCGGCATGGAGCGCGCGGGCCATAAGGCCATCGCGGGTGAGTGCGGCGACCGGCGCCGCGGAAAGCTCGGGCGCGCGGCGCAGCTCGCCGACCAGCGTCATGGCGTCGTGCATGAGTGAAAGCGGTGTCTCGGTGGTGTCTGCGACTACGGCGGCTCCGGCGACGGCGCCAGCATGGTCCAGCACGGTGGCGGACTTGGCGGCGCAAAAGTCGACAAAACGCTTGTAACCAGCGCTCTTGACCATGCGCTCGGCGGTCTTGCGAGCGGCGGGGTCGATGTCTGCGGCCACGATGCGCGCCTGCCGCTCGCGCGCTGCCGCCTCGCGCTCGCGCGCCTCGGCAAGCAGCTGCTCCCACAGAGCGGCGTCGTGCAGCTGCCAGCCCTCAAAGCCCCAGCGCTCGCGTGCGGCGCCCGGGGCGCGGTCGGTCAGAATGTTCGCGGCCTCCAGCAGCAGGCCGCCGCCGGCGCACGAGGCATCGATCAGCGTGGGGAGGGCTTCGTTCTCGTAATCGTCGGCCGTCAGCTCGCGCTCGCATAGTGCGGTCCAGCCGACCTGCGCCAGCACCAGGGCGGCGTAGTCGGGGCGCAGCACGTGCGTGCCCTCGCCGGCGCGGGTCGCTGCGGGCGGCAGGCGTTTGAACAGCGGGTCGCCCGAAAGGTCCAGGCTAATGCTCGCGCGACGCTGACGCAGCGAAAGCAGTAGGTGAACATCGGGGTCGGCGGCATCGACGTCGGCACGACGTCCCGTGGTCTCGGCCAGGCGGTCGCACAGCGCGTCTTTGGCGCGCAGGGCCGAGAAGCGCGTGTTGCGCAGTTGCTCGGTCACGCCGCGGGCGGTGATGGCGATGGTGGCGCCGGGGCGGACGATGCTCTCCCAGGCGATGTCGTAAACGCTATCGTACAGTTCATCGGCATCCTGCGCCTCAAAGCGCCCGAGTACCACGAACACACGGCTCGCCAGGCGCGACCACAGACAGGCGCGGTAGCCTTCTTCGAGCTCGCCCTCAAATGTAGCGCGGCCCTTCAGCCGGCGAACATGCGAAAGCCCGAGGCGTTTAAGCTCATCGGCGAGTGCGGACTCAAAGCCCTCGGGGCAGCTTGCGTAAAATTCCATGGGTGACCTCTCTGGTTGCGTCGCTCCATTATATGATGGATGTTTCGTTTGCCCTTATCCTCGAAAGGAACCCATATGATTGATGCGTGTCCCGAACCCGCTGTGCTCTTTTTTGACGTGGACGGCACGCTAACGTCGTTCGATCCCGACGATATGACCGATAAGGACTTTTCGGCGGTTCGCCCCTCGCAGGCGGTGATCGAGGCGTTTCATCGTCTGCGCGACGCAGGGCACAAGGCGTTTATCTGCACGGGTCGTCCCTTGTGGCTGATTGCCGATGGCCTGCGTGCTTTGGAGCCTGCGGGTGTCGTTGCCATGGCGGGCGCCACGCTCGAGGTCGAGGGTCGCGTGGTGCATGAGGACTGCTTTGACGAGGACGTTATCGAGGAGCTTGCGCGCCGTATGGCCGCGGCAGGGATTGAGGCCTTTTTCGAGACCAACGTGGCTACTTTTGCCCTGGAACCCGCGGGTGTTGAGCAGTCGTCTCTGATCGGCACTTCTGTGGTGCACAACGCCGAGGAGATGCGCGTCGACGGCAGTCTGCGCGTGGGCAAGGTATGCCTCAATGTGCCCAGTTTGGCTCGCGTAGCCAATGATGACGGCTTTATCGATTGCGAGTTTGAGCTGTGCAACACCGGTGGCCAGAATCGCGAGCTGAGCCCCAAGGGCATTGACAAGGGCGTGGGCGTTGCGCGAGCGCTGGCGTATCTGGGCCGCGAGGGAAATGCGCGCACCTTTGGCTTTGGCGATTCGGGCAACGACCTGGGCATGCTCGCCGCCGTCGAGACAGCCGTGGCCATGGGTAACGCCATGCCCGAGGTCAAGGCGGTCGCCGACTACGTGACCGACGATGTCGCACACGACGGTACCGTCACAGCGATGCAGCATTTCGGCCTCATCTAATGAATCCCGCGTTCTGACGTTTGCCCAAACTGCGACTCTTTGCTTTTGCATGCTCAATCGATTTATCAATCCAAACACTGAGGTGTTTATACCGTTCGCCGAGAAGATAAAAAACTGCAGCTCACGCCTTGATAAACGTAGGTAAAGTGTTTAGCAGTTTATTGGCCGTATGCTAACGAAAGGAATCAGGCAGATGGCAATCAAGGTGTTCGCTGACGGTGCAAACCTCGAGGGCATGCTCGACATGTACGAGAACGGCAACGTTCAGGGTTTCACGACCAACCCGTCCCTTATGAAGAAGGGCGGCGTGACGGATTACCGCGCGTTTGCCAAGGAGGTCCTGACCCACATCACCGATGTGTCCGTCTCGTTCGAGGTCTTTGCCGACGACGTCGAGACCATGGAGGTCGAGGCCCGCGAGATCGCTACCTGGGCCGAGAACGTCTACGTCAAGATTCCGTGCGTGACTACCAAGGGCGAGTCCACCGCCGAGCTGGTGCGCAAGCTTTCGGCCGACGGCATCAAGGTCAACGTCACCACCATCTTTACGCCTACGCAGGTCGATGAGATGGTCGAGGCCGTCGACGCCGAGACGCCGTCCATCATCTCGCTCTTTGCCGGCCGCATCGCCGATACCGGCGTCGACCCCATTCCGTTTATGACGGAGTCGGTTAAGAAGGCCGCCGCAAAGCCCAACTGCGAGGTCCTGTGGGCGTCCACGCGCGAGCTCATCAACATTTACCAGGCCGAGGCCTGCGGTTGCCAGATCATCACGGTGCCCAACAGCATCCTGGCCAAGCGCAAGAACATTGGTCGCGACCCGTACGAGGTCTCGCTCGACACCGTGCGCGGCTTTGCCAAGGATATCGCCGCTTTGGGCTTCCATATTCTGCCGTAACGCGAACACTGGCTACGCCGCGGGCTGCTCGCCCCGGCCTTTCCTTTCCCTATCGCTCACGCGCTTCGCGAGGGTCGCGCTAGGCAAAGGAAAGGCCGGGGCTGCCGACACGAGCTTGCCAGCAAGTTGGCGCTTGGCTTCCATATCCTGCCGTGGGCAAAGGTACCCCCGCCTGCGCCGTGCAAAATTGAGAGTATTCAGCAAGGTAAAGGCTTTACCAGCTAGATAAAGCACGGAACGGCCCCCGTTTTGGCTCTGACGACGCTAAAACGGGGGCTGTTTTTTGCTTTTTCGTCTCTGAGGGGCATCCGGAACGGTGGAATTTGCAGAATACTCGCGATTTTGCACATCGCTACAGGGGGTACCTTTGCTTTGGCGGTTTACTTGCCCTGCACCATGGTGAGCGAGATCTTCTTGCGGTCGCGATCGACCTTTTCGACCCACACCTTGACCGTGTCACCGACGCGCACGACGTCGCTGGGGTGCTTGACAAAGCGGTTGGCCAGCTTAGAGATATGTACGAGGCCGTCCTGGTGCACTCCCACGTCGACGAAGGCGCCAAAGTCGACAACGTTGCGCACCGTGCCCTTGAGCTCCATGCCGGGCTCCAGGTCGTCGATGGAAAGCGCCGAGCGGCTAAAGACCACCTCGGGCGCGTCATCGCGCGGGTCGCGGCCGGGCTTCTTGAGCTCGTTGACAATGTCGATGAGCGTGAGGGTGCCGCAGTTCAGATCGCTAGCCAGCGTTGAGATGCTGCCCAGACGGCGCTCGATGTCGGGCACGCCGCCGCGGCTGAGCTCGCTGGCTTTAACGCCGGCGCGTTCCAGGACGGACGTGGCCACCTCGTAGCTCTCGGGGTGGACGCTCGTCGCGTCGAGCGGGTTCTTGCCGCCGCTGATGCGCAGGAAGCCCGCGGCGTTGAGGTATGCCTTGGGTCCTAGTTTGGGGACCTTCTTAAGCTGGCGGCGATCGGTAAAGGCACCGTTTTCCTCGCGGTAGGCCACGATGTTTTTGGCCACGCTCGGCGTGATGCCCGATACGTATCCCAGCAGGCTTGCGCTCGCGGTATTCACGTCGACGCCCACGCGGTTGACGACGTCCTCCACCACATGGCCCAGGGTGCGCGAAAGCTCGGCCTGGTCAAGGTCGTGCTGGTACTGGCCAACGCCGATGGACTGGGGCGGGATCTTGACGAGCTCTGCCAGCGGGTCCTGTAGACGGCGGCCCAGGCTCATGGCGCCACGCACGGTGACGTCCAGGTCGGGATACTCCTGGCTGGCGAGCTCGGAGGCGGAGTACACCGACGCGCCGGCCTCATTGACGATGGTGTAGCGAAGGCTGGGCGCCTGCTCGGCAATGAACTCCGAGACGACTTCCTCGGTCTCGCGGCTGGCGGTGCCGTTGCCGATGACGATGGTGTTGACGCCATCCTTCTTGACGAGGCGGGCGAGCTCGCGCTTGGTGCCGGCGACGTCGTGGCGCGGCTTGGTGGGGTAGACCACGCCGTGGTCGAGCAGCTTGCCGGTTTCGTCCATGACGGCGACCTTGCAACCGGTGCGGTAGCCCGGATCGAGTGCGAGCACGCGGGCGCCGCGCACGGGGCGCGCCGAGAGCAGGCCCTCGAGATTCTTGGCAAAGACATTGATGGCCTCGGTCTGAGCGCGAACGGTGAGTTTGGCGCGGGCCTCGCGCTCCAGCGAGGGAGCCATGAGGCGCTTGTAGCCGTCGGCGATAGCGGCGTCAAAGACGGGCGCGAAGACGCCCTGGCGACGTGGCCAGCGGCTGCCGAGGCGCGCCGTGGCGGCAGCGCCGTCGACGTTCACGCGCACGCGGAGCTTGCCTTCGCGCTCACCGCGGTCGATAGCCAGCACGCGGTGGTTGGGTATACGGCGCAGCGGCTCATCATAGCTGTAGTACGGCTCGTAGGGGGTCTTCTCGGCGGGGTCGGTGGCCTCGACGACGATGTCGGCGGTGTTTTGCGTAAAGGCGCGCAGGTCGGCGACGTTCTCGGGGTCTTCGGCTACCGTCTCGGCCACGATGTCGGCGGCGCCGGCGAGCGCCTTCTCGGGTGTGTCGAAGCCGGCCTCCTCGTTGACGTATGCCGCGGCGGCGTCGAGCGCGCTGCCCTTGGCCGAGGCCTGCATGATGATCATGTTGGCGAGCGGCTCCAGACCTGCCTCGCGGGCCTTCTGCGCGCGGGTCATGCGCTTTTTGCGGTAGGGCTTGTAGAGGTCCTCGACACGCTGGAGCTGCGTGGCCTCGCGAATTTGCTGTTCGAGTTCGGGCGTGAGCTTGCCCTGGGCGTCGATGAGCAGAATGACGTCCTCTTTGCGCTGCTCAAGATTGCGCAGGTAGGACAGGCGCTCGTCGAGGGCGCGCAGGGCGACGTCGTCCATGCCGCCCGTGGCTTCCTTGCGGTAGCGTGAGATAAAGGGAATGGTGTTGCCCTCGTCGATGAGCTTGACGGCTGCCTCGATGTTGTCAGCCTTAAGGTCGAGCTCGCGGGCGAGCTGGGCGATAAGATCCATGGGACTCCTTGCGTTTAAGGTGCGTTTGCAGCACAGAGCTACCAAGGATACCACCCGTCCCAAAAGACTGTTTTGGGGCCGCGCCACGAAAACGGCCTATCTACTACGTTTAACCCGTATGGGTCGACCATTCCCCGGTTTTCCGAGAATACGCAAGCTGTCTACCTGCGGTTTTAATTTCGCGAAATTCGGCATGGTTGAGGGCGATCGGTTAAGCGTAGTAGATAGGCCCATTTCGTGGCGAACGAATCAAGCCGAGGTGCAAAATAGCCCCCGCCCCAGAAAAATCGTCGGCAAGGTAGCAAAATGCCCCGCGGGCAGGAGGCTGCTCGCGGGGCAAAGAAGAGGGGCTTGTTGGTGACGGACCGAAGGGTTCGGCATGGGGTTTCTGCCGCGGTCGCTCTTAAGGCATTACAGCTCGACGAGCTGGCCGGTCTCGGCGGCCTCCTTGATAGCGTTGAGAAGCGTGAGCGTCTTAACGTTGTCGGCGGGGGTCACGACGGGCTCGACCTCGCGGCGGACGACCTTCACAAAGTGCTTGAGCTGCATCTTGTGCGGCAGCGCCGGGTCCACAGCCGGAATCTCCATCTGCAGCGGCTTGTGCCAGTTGGAGGCGCCGTCGTAGGAGAACTGGTGCAGGCGGGGCAGCGACAGGGCGCCCTTAGTGCCGCCGATAAAGTAGGCGTCGGCGTCGAAGGGGCGGTACTGCGGGTCCTCGCGAGCGGTTGCCTCCCAGTTCCAGGGGCTGGCGGTGGCGTCGGAGATGGTCATGCTTGCGAGCGCGCCATCGGCAAAACGGACGTTGACCACGGCGGAGTCCTCGGTCTCAAAACCGCGGGCGGCGCTGGACTGCATGCCCTGGACGGCAACGGGCTCGCCCAGCAGGTAGCGGAGCAGGTCGACGTCGTGCACCAGGTTGACCAGGATCGGGCCGGCACCCTTCTTGCGGCGCCACTCGACATCGAAGTACTCGTCATTCTTATAGATCATGTAGTGGAAGCTCGACACGGTGAGCTTGCCCAGCTCGCCGGCCTCGATGATCTCCTTGGCCTTGTTGACGAAGGGATTGTGGCGACGGTGCTGGCCCACGAGCACGGGCACGCCGGCGGTCTCGGCCTCGGCGGCGAAGGCCTGGGCATCCTCCAGGTCGTTGGAGATCGGCTTTTCGACCAACGGCACGATGTTGCGCTTGATGGCCTCGCGGGCAACGCCCAGGTGCAGGTCGTTGGGCGTGGCGATGATGACGGCCTCGGGCTTGACCTCGTCCATCATCTGGGCGGGATCGGTGAAGAACGGCACGCCGGCGGCCTCGGCCGTGGCGCGGGCGCCCTCAAAGGCGTCGGCGATGGCGACGAGCTCGGCCTCGGGCTCCTCGGTGACAAAGCGGATGTGGTTGCGGCCCATGGCGCCGGCGCCGATAACGGCAATGCGGACGGGGTTGAGTTCAGACATTTCGACTCCTTAATACTGGTGACCGGTGGAATGCGACAGAGGGGCTGTCCCTTTGTCACATTGGCAATTACTAGGCGGACTTCTTCTTGCTGTCAGAGACCATCATGTAGACGGTGAGCACGACGGCGATGGCGGCGATCACGATGGCGCCGTAGAAGGACTGCTGGTAGGCGGCGCTGCCGGCCTCGGCGTGATACAGCACGGCGGTGATGGGCTGGCTGATCCAGGTGGAGGCGGCGTAACCCAAAAACATGATGCCGTAGTTGACGCCGATGTTGCTGGTGCCGAAGGCGCCACCGGTGAGCGGCGGGTAGATGACGAGCAGGGCGCCAAAGCTAAAGCCGAGCAGGGCGAGCGCCACAAAGAACATGCTCTGCGTAAAGCTCATCGACATGATGACGAGCGCGACGATGGTGACGACAAGGCTGATGAGCAGCGACTTATAGGCGCCGAGCTTGTCGATGATCTGGCCAAAGGACAGACGACCGACCAGGTTGGCGCAGGTGTTGACGGAGACGACCACACCGCCGAGGGCGACGGCCGCGGCACTCGTGGGGTCGGCGAAGAGCTGGACGGCGGCGATGGAGGCAACCTTGCCCACGAGCAGGGTGCCCGCGGTGGCGGCAAAGGCGAAGGTGACGATGAGGACCCAGAAGCGCGGGGTCTTGACCATCTCGCCCGGGGTGAGGTCACCGAAGGTGCCGGCATGCGCGCCGCCCTTGGGGGCCTCGAAGCCCTCGGGCAGCCAACCGGCCTCGGGGGCCTTCAGGAACAGGGCGGAGGCGGCGATCGTCACAAAGAAGATGACGCCGAGCGCCTTAAGGGCGCCAAAGATGCCCAGGCTCGGGATGAGCAGCGAGGCGAGCACCGGGGACAGCACGGCGGGGCCGGCGGTCGAAGCGGCCAGGGTGATGCCGGAGGCGAGACCCTTCTTGTCGATGAACCACTTTTGGCCGGTGGTGAGCGCCGGGTTGTAGCCCAGGCCGTTGCCGATGGCGGCGACGAGCGAGAACCACAGGTAGAACTGCCACGGCTCGGTGACGGTACCGGACATGAACCAGCCCAGGCCGTAGCACACGGCGGCGGCGATCACGACGTTGCGCGGGCCGATCTTATCGGAGATGCGGCCGGCGAAGATGCCCGTCACGGCCATGATGGTCTGAAAGACCGGGAAGGCCCAGGTAAGAGCGCTGGACCACTCGGGGTAGACGGCGAGCAGGTTCTTGCTCACGACGGAATACAGCGCGATGGAGCTGATGAAGAACATGGTGACGCACGCGGCGGAAAGCACGACGGCGCGACCCTTGTTGGAGTTGGTGGAAGCCATTGGACTCTTTCTAATCGATACGGGGGAGGAACAGGCGTGTCTGCGAGTCCTCCCTGTCGGGTTGGTTTACTGGTCAGTCGGCTTGGCGACGCCGGACTCATCGGACCAGAGCTCGACACCCTTGTTCTTAAGGTAGTTGTCGGCATAGGCGCGACGGCCGCCGGGCTTGGCGGTGAGGTCGCCCATCATGTTGGAGAAGCCGCCGTCGACCTTGATGGCGTCGCCGGTGGTAAAGTCCGAGCGCTTGGACGCCAGGAACATGACGGCGTTGGCGATATCGCTGACCTCGCCGATGCGGCGCGTGGCGATCAGGCGGCTGCGGCTCTTTTCGACCTCGGGGTCGGCGTAGAAGTTGGCCGACATCGGGGTCTTAACGAAGCAAGGCTCGACGCAGTTGGAGCGGACGCCGTAGGGGCCCCATTCGGCAGCCAGCATCTTGGACATCATGTTGACGCCCGCCTTGGTGGAGCTGTACACGCCCGAGAACGTCTCGGGGGAGTGGCTGGCAACGGTCGAGATGTGCACCAGGCGACCCTGGCCGGCCTTGATCATCTCGCGACCAAAGCGCTGCGAGGTGATGAAGTAACCGGTGAGGTTGACGTTGAGCACCTGCTCCCAGTCGCTCAGCGGCAGGTCTTCCATGGCGGCGAAGCGCAGGATACCGGCGGTGTTGACGAGGACGTCGACGCGACCGAAGTCGGCGATGGTGGCGTCGACGGCGGCCTGAACCTCGGCCTCGTCGGTGGCGTTCATCTTGTAACCCTCGGCGTGGATGCCAAACTCGGCAGCGAGGTCGGCGGCAGCAGCCTTGACCTTCTCCTCGTCCAGGTCGAGCAGGACGACGTTGGCGCCGTTGCGGGCGAACTCGCGGCAAATCTCGACGCCCATACCGCCGAGCGCGCCAGTCACGGCGCAGACATCGCCCTCGAGCTTAAGCCAATTGCTCATAGGAACTTCCCTTCTTGTGCCTCCCGGTGGGTCGCTCCCATTAACCGACCCACGTGGTTTTCGCTGGTTATCGTATGCTTTGCATTTGCGCAGGTGAATTGCATATTTGTTAGAATGGCGTTAACCGTAGGTTTACACTGTGCGATGCAGATTATTCTCAATTGAGCGCGTGACCTGCGAAAACAACCCCCTGTGGCACCATGCGGTCACAGGCGCGAAAACGGGAGATTGACGTGTACGATCGACGACTTGAGGCCATATCGGCCGCCGCGGAGCTGGGAAGCTTCTCGCGTGCGGCGGCAAAATTGCGTGTGTCG
This sequence comes from Collinsella aerofaciens, assembly GCF_018785245.1. Taxonomy (GTDB): domain Bacteria; phylum Actinomycetota; class Coriobacteriia; order Coriobacteriales; family Coriobacteriaceae; genus Collinsella; species Collinsella aerofaciens_AD. The sequence goes on from NZ_WQPL01000024.1 coordinate 65,841, forward strand.
ACGCCGGCACTCGTCAAGCAGGTATCGGGTTTTGAGGCGGAGTTCAGTATTACGCTGTTCGAACGCTCGCACTCGGGCGTCAAGGTGACGCCGGCGGGCGCTCTGCTGGTGGATGACGCGCGCTCGATCATGCGGCAGTCCGAGGACGCGCTGCGCCGTGCCCGACGCGCGGCGGGCGATGGCGGTGCCGTGCGCCTGGGCGTGTCGATGATGTGCCCGGGGCGCCAGACGCTGTCGATGTGGACGGGCGTACACGAGCTGGAGCCATCGTTGCGCTTCGAGATCGTGCCGGTGAGCGACCTCTATGACGAGCGCGAATCCGTCATGCGCAGCCTTGGTCGCGAAGTAGATGTGGTGCAGTCGAGTTTTTCGACCCCACGCTGGGGCGATGCCTGCCAAAAGCTCCGCATCGTTAACGTGCCGTTTTATATCGACCTGCCGCGCACGAGCCCGCTGGCGCGCAAGACACGCATTACGGTCGCCGACCTGGAGGGCATGCGCCTGCGCGTGCTCCGCCACGGCAACGACGCAATGGACAGCCTGCGCATCGACCTTCTGGCCGACGGCGGCGTTGACGTGATCGACGTGGACAGCTTTGACTTTGCGCTCTTTAACGAGGCAGAGGAAAAGGGCGACGCGGTGCTCACCTGCGGAGCGTGGTCGGGGGTGCACCCAGCCTTTGTGGGCGTGCCGTTCCTGTGCGGCCGCGAGGTGCCGGTCTTTCTGCACTACCCGCTCGAGCCCACCCTCCAAGTCCAAAAATTCGTCAACGCCATGGCCCAACTCCTCAAGTAGCCAAAAGAGTCCCGTCCCAAATTAGCTACCCTTTGCTACGGGTTTAGCGGTCCTCGCGTTGCGGCCCGGCTGCCTCGGCTGTCTTTACGCGGTTCTTGTCGATGTACGTGTTTTTGTCGGCCTGGGAAAAGAGCTCGCGCATCGTAGGCGGTTCATCAAAATCACTGGAAAGCGCGAAGCCCACCGCATAGCTGATGGGCATGTCGGGGTGAGCCTCGGAATACTCGTTCACGTTCGCACGGACCCGAGCGAGACAGGACTCCACGGCAGCCCGATCGGAATCCCGCAGCACCGCGATAAACTCATCGCCGCCGTCGCGGCCCACAAAGCACGTCTCGGATGCCACACTTCCCAGTTGTTGGGCAAAAGAGCGAATGTATTCATCGCCCTTCTCATGACCGAAGTTGTTATTGACCGTATGCAGATTGTTAAGGTCGAAGACGCACACCGCAACGGGCGCCTCCGCGGAGACAGGCTGCTCCTGCCCCAAGACCTCCTCGCACTTGTTCTTGTTGGGCAGTCCTGTGGCTTCGTCGAGATAGACTTTGTTCTGCAGTTCGCGATTGAGCGCGGCAGTTCGCACCGCGCGAACAAGTTCGACCGCAAAGGTCGCCACCAAGCCCATGATGTCGATGATCACCAGGCCCTCGAGATAGTTGAGCGCCGACGCCTTCTCCTGAGAGTAGTCCTCCGCGAGTCGTGTAGCATCGTCACAAATACCAAAGAACTCCTCGCTCATCGCGATGATATCGGTGTTCTCGTAGCCGACTTCACGCACACGGGCAATCTCGGTGCAAAGCTCATCAAAATAATTTGCAAGCTCGGTCATTTTTGCCTGATACTCATCGTCGTCGAGACGGACGAGGTTGAGGTCGTCACTTCCGTAACGCAAACCGTTGATGTATGAATCCACGGCTTTGAGCAGGTCATCTTGAGGCTGGCCCGCGTCCTCGAGCTTAACGATTCGCTGCGTGGTGCCGCGCACCAGGCCGGCGTAGTTGACCACACGCGCCGTGCCCTGGATATCGGAGACGAGCAGCATGACATTGATGAAGAAGAAGATGAGAACTGCCGTGAGCACCATCATGAGCAGGCGCACCGCCTGGCTGGCCTTCTTGGCGACAGAAGTATTCACAAGTTCACTTCCCTAAATGACAAAAGAACAGGTAGCACGCAGTGTGCTGAAATTCATGGGTGGTTAACTCTACCATATGGGCCAGCAGCCTTAAACTGCAGCAGACGCTCGTCCAAATTGGCGTGACGCTTGCCTTGTTGTTCTTGACCTGGCCGCGCTATCGGACATGCTTCTGGTCTTGGATCACCATGGGAAAGCTCATCCCGTTTTGTGCGTACAGAGTGGGATGCGGCTTCCCAAAGGTGCCGTTAGGGGAAACCACATCCCGGTTTATGCCCTTGAAATGGGATGCCGTTTCCCGGAGGGGGCCCAGCGGGAAACGGCATCCCATTTTTGGCCCGAAAAGTGGGATACGGTTTCCGGCCGGCATGAAAAAAGCCTCCGCAGTTCGTGTAGCTGCGGAGGCTTTATTCGTTGCGGTGCATTGTGTTTGGGTCGTTGAGATGAGTCGATTTGCCCCGAAAGAGGTGGGCATTGACCTTGGGATCATGCCCGATGAATGAGCGGCAAATCGGCCATCTCGGCGAGCCGAACTACTCCAGCTCAAACGCTCCGGTATAGAGCTGATAGTAGTATCCGCGCTTGGCGATCAGCTCGTCGTGGTTGCCGCGCTCGATGATGCGGCCGTGGTCCAGACAGATGATTGCGTCGGAGTTGCGCACGGTGGACAGGCGGTGCGCGATGACAAACGTCGTGCGGCCTTCCATGAGCTTGTCCATGCCGGCTTGCACGATGGCCTCGGTGCGGGTATCGATGCTCGACGTGGCCTCGTCCAGGATCATCGCCGGCGGATCGGCGACGGCGGCGCGTGCGATCGAGATCAGCTGGCGCTGGCCCTGCGACAGCTGTGCGCCGTTGCCGGTGAGCATGGTGTCGTAGCCGTCGGGCAGGCGGGTGATAAAGTCGTCCGCGCCCGCGAGCTTGGCCGCCGCGATGCACTCCTCGTCGGTAGCGTCCAGATTGCCGTAGCGGATGTTATCCATCACGGTGCCGGTGAACAGGTTCACGTCCTGTAGCACGACGCCCAGCGAGCGGCGCAGGTCGGCCTTGCGGATCTTGTTGACGTTGATGCCGTCGTAGCGAATCTTGCCGTCGGCGATGTCATAGAAGCGGTTGATGAGGTTGGTGATGGTCGTCTTGCCGGCACCGGTGGCACCGACAAACGCGACCTTCTGGCCCGGCTTGGCAAACACGGACACGCCGTGCAGCACCTCATGGTCGGGTGTGTATCCAAAGTCCACGTTGTCCATGACCAGGTCGCCGCGCAGCGGTACGTACTCGATCTCGCCGGTTGCGCGGTGCGGATGCTTCCACGCCCACATGCCGGTGTGGTGGTCGGCTTCCTCGAGCTGCCAGGTATCGGGGTTCACCTGCGCGTTGACGAGCGTCACGTAGCCTTCGTCGGTCTCGGGCTTCTCGTCGATGAGCTCAAAGATGCGGTCGGCGCCGGCGAGGCCCATGACCACGGCGTTGATCTGCTGCGAGATCTGACCGATCTGTCCGCAGAACTGCTTGGTCATGTTGAGGAACGGCACCACGACGGCGATGGACAGCGTCATGCCCGAGATGCTCAGGTTGGGCACGCCCAGCGCCAGGAAAATGCCGCCGGCAAGGGCCACCAACACGTAGAGCAGGTTGCCCAGGTTCATAAGGATAGGCATGAGGATGTTGGCGTACATGTTGGCCTTCTGCGAGACCTCGAAGAGCTTTTCGTTGCGCTCGTCAAAATCGGCCTCGGCGGCAGACTCGTGGCAGAATGCCTTGACGACCTTCTGGCCGTTCATGACTTCCTCGATATGGCCCTCGACCACGCCGAGCTCGGACTGCTGCGCAATAAAGAAACGCGCGGAGTTGGAGCCGAGCAGCTTGGTCATAAAGGTCATAAAGACGACGCCGGCCACAATGACCAGGCACATCCACACGCTGTAGTACAGCATGATAAAGAATACCGTGACGATGACGATGGTCGTCATGAGCAGGTTGGGCAGCGACTGGCTGATCATCTGGCGCAGCGTGTCGATGTCGTTGGTGTAGTGGCTCATGATGTCGCCGCGCTGGTGCGTGTCGAAGTAGCGAATCGGCAGGTCCTGCATGCGGTTGAACATCTTCTCGCGCAGCTTCTCGAGCGAGCCCTGCGTGACGATGGCCATGGCGCGGTTCCAGAAGAGCGAAGACAGGATGCCGACGCCGTAGATGCAGGCAAGGGTGGTCACGAGCTGCAGAATCTTGGGCTGCGCGGTCGTCCAATCGCCCGACTGCCACGATTCGCTAATAATCTGCAGGGCGCTCTGAAGGAAGGTCGCGCCGATGGAGTTGATGATGGCGCAGAGCACCACGCCGACGACGACGAGGGGCAAAAGCACGGGGTAGAAGCCAAAGAGCGTCTTGATGAGGCGCGACATGGTGCCACCCTTGCGGTTGAGTGCGCGCTCGGCGGTCGTTGCCTTACTCATGTGCCTCGCCTCCTTCCTGGGTCTGAGCTTGCGTTGCGGATGCCTCGGTGTCGGCCTCGACGGCTCCTTCGCCTTCGGCAGACATCTTGTTTTGCGAGGTGAAGGTCTCGCGGTAGATCTCGCTTGTCTTAAGCAGCTCGTCATGGTTGCCGATCTGCGCGATACGGCCACCCTCCATGACGATGATGCAGTCGGCGTCCTGCACGGAGCTAATGCGCTGGGCGATGATGAGCTTGGTCGTGTTGGGCAGATAGCTTGCCAACCCTGCGCGAATCTTGGCGTCGGTCTTGGTGTCGACGGCGCTGGTGGAGTCGTCCAGGATTAAGATCTTGGGGCGACGCAGCAGGGCACGCGCAATGCACAGGCGCTGCTTCTGACCGCCGGAAACATTGGAGCCGCCCTGCTCGATCCAGGTGTCGTAGTCCTTGGGGAAGCCGTCGACAAACTCATCGGCGCAGGCCAGATGTGCCGCCTCGCGGACTTCCTCGTCGGTGGCGTTCGGGTCGCCCCAGCGCAGGTTCTCGGCAATGGTGCCGCTAAACAGCACGTTTTTCTGCAGCACCATGGCGACCTGGTGGCGCAGTGCGTCCAGGTCGTAGTCGCGCACGTCCATGCCGCCCACGCGCACGGTGCCTTCGGTGGCGTCGTACAGGCGGGCGATGAGGTTTACGAGCGTGGACTTGGCCGAGCCGGTGCCGCCGATGATGCCGATGGTCTCGCCGCTCTTAATGTGCAGGTCGATATCGTCGAGCGCCTGGCGCTTCGCATGCGCGGAATACTTAAAGCTCACGTGGTCAAAGTCGATGGAGCCGTCGGCAACCTCGAGCACGGGCTCGGCGGGATCGGCGATCGTGGGCTCGGCGGCCAGCACCTCGGTAATGCGGTGCGCCGATTCGTCGGCCATGGTCACCATGACAAAGATCATCGACAGCTGCATCAGGCTCATGAGGATCTGAAAACCGTAGGTAAAGATCGAGGAGAGCTGGCCCACGTCGAACAGCGTGCCCTGGCTCGTGATGATGAGCTTGGAGCCCAGGTAGATGATGACGACAAACGCGCCGTTGACGCAGATGTTCATCATGGGGTTGTTAAAGGCCAGCAGCTTCTCGGCGCGGGTGAAGTCCATCTGGACGTCGCGCGCAGCGGTCGCGAACTTCTCCTTCTCAAAGTCTTCGCGCACATAGCTCTTGACCACGCGCATGCCGGTGACGTTTTCCTCGACGGACTCGTTAAGGGCGTCGTACTTGTGGAACACGCGCGAGAAGATGGGGCGCACCTTAAAGATGATAAAGAACAGTCCAAAGCCCAGCAGCGGAATGATGACCAGGTAGACCATGGCAACGCTGCCGCCCATGATAAACGCCATGGTAAAGGCGAAGATCAAGACCAGCGGCGCGCGCACGGCGATACGGATAATCATCATAAAGGCCTGCTGCACGTTGTTGATGTCGGTGGTCAGGCGCGTGACGAGCGAGGAGCTCGAGAACTCATCGATGTTGGCAAAGCTGAACGTCTGGATCTTGTAGAACAGGTCGTGACGCAGGTTCTTGGCGAAGCCGCAACTCGCATGGCTGCAGGTGACGCCGGCAGCGGCACCAAAAGCAAGCGACGTCAGCGCGATGAGCACCAAAAAGCCTGCGGTGGGAAGCATCTCGGCCACGGTGGCGCCGTCTTTGATGGCGTCGATCATGTCGGCGGTGATAAACGGGATCATCATTTCGCAGAGCACCTCGCCAAGCACCAGCAGCGGCGTGGCGATCGTGACCTTCTTGTAATCGCGGATGCTTCCCATGAGGGTTTTAATCATCCAGTTCCTCCCAGGTTACGCGGATTTTTTCGAGCATCTCGGCGAGCTGTTCGCGCTCGTCGTGCGTAAGGGCGCTAAAGGCCTGTTCTCTAAAGCGGATGCGGGCCGCCTGGTCGATGCGGGCGTTTTCCCGGCCGGTTTCGGTCAGGCGAATGGTGAGTTGCCGTCGATCCTTGGGGTTACGGCTGCGCTCGATGAGGCCGTTGACCTCGAGCTTGGACAGGATCTCGGAAAGCGACCCCGGTTTGAGGTCAAAGTGCATGCCGAGTTCCTGCTGAGACATCTCGCCGCCGGGCTGCTTGGCCAGCAGGCAGATGATGGGCGCCTTGCCGGACACGCCTCCGCCATGAAAATGCATGTAATGGCCGCAAAAACCCAGGCCGCTCAGGATGCGCTTGGCGAGTTTGTCTTCCGAGCTAACCGCTTCGGGTACATCCGCCGGCTGTGACGGGTCGCCGCCGGGCTCGTGCGAACAAAGGTTAAAAGGTTCATCGCACATGAATTAGTGTTGCTCCTTTCTTTAGTTAGGTAGTGGAATTGTTTTGTGCCTAACCAATCTAGGAGCATGAGAAATGAATGTCAAGGTACCAAACTTATTAAGTTACGGCGTTTTGCCAAACGCCGTAACCGCTCGACGCTGCAAGCGTTCCTAAGCGGCAATCTGTGATTCCGCCACGGTCCGCTTTGGTGCATGTGATCCCTTGGGGTCGGAGGAAAAGGGATCATTTTCCGTAACCTTTCCGCAACAATTTACCCTTCGCGCTGCTCGACTCCGCTCACAACGTCCCCTGCGCTACACTTAGTCGCACTGTGGCGCTGCTGCGCCGTGCCCGAACCAAGGGAGACCCTCATGAAGAACACTCAGCTGCTGCTGATCAACGATATGTGCGGCTACGGCAAGGTTGCGCTTTCCGCCATGCTGCCGGTGCTGTCGCATATGGGCTATCGCATCCACAACCTGCCGACGGCCCTTGTTTCCGATACGCTCAACTACCCCAAGTTCTACATCCACGACACCACGGAGTACGTGCGCCAGAGTCTTGCCATCTGGGAGGAGCTCGGCTTTGAGTTCGACGCTATCTCGACCGGCTTTATCGTGACCGAGGAAGAGACGCGTATCATCTCGGACTTTTGCCACCGCCGTGCGCAAAAGGGCACCAAGGTGTTCGTCGACCCCATCATGGGCGACAACGGCAAGCTCTATGCGGGCGTGCCCGAGTCCACGATTGGCCTTATGCGGCACCTGCTGGAGTGCGCAGACTACGCGGTGCCCAATTATACCGAGGCGTGCCTGCTTGCCGATAGGCCTATCGCCGAGCAAATTACGCCCGATGAGGCTCGCGCCCTTGTGGACGCCGTGCGCGAGCTGGGTGCCAAGTCGGTGGTCATTACGAGCGCCGTGGTCAATGGCACGAACGCGGTTATCGGTTACGACCATGTGGCGGGGGAGTACTTTACGATTCCCTTTGAGCTCATTCCGGTCTATTTCCCGGGCACGGGTGACACGTTCTCGGCGGTGCTCGTCGGCCGCGTTATGGCAGGTTGGAGTTTGCAACGCGCGACGTCCGATGCCATGCGCGTGGTGGCTGAACTTATCGAGCGCAATGCCGACCAAGAGGACAAGTCGGCTGGCCTTCCCATCGAGGCCTGCCTGGATGTGATTGACCATGAGTAATGCTGGCGAGGGCGGCGCCAAGCCTGCGGGCGAGAACAAGCCGCTCGGCGCGCCGCGGGGCAAGCGTCCGCGCATCCGCGTGAGCTGCGTGGACCAGCTGGGTGCGTGCCGCTGCCACCATGGTCACAAGCCGGGCGACGTTTTTGACTTCGACCGAGACCGCGGCAAGATGTGTGCCATGGCCTGCCATGTGGGCTTTCCCTATATCGATATCCTGCGCTATGGCGGAACCGTGCCTGGCAACGAGCCCGGTACGGCAAAGTTCTGCTGCCCCGAGGTCGATACGCTGAACGTCTGGCTTGCCGAGATCGTCGACGAGTAGTCGAGCGCAATGTGACAAAGGGACAGTCCCTTTGTCACATTCGCCGGGGCTGCCCCTTCTTTTTGCTTATAATCCTAAATCTCTGCATTTCATCCGATTTTAGGTTCTAAAAATCCTACATTTCATCGATAATTAAGCGCATAAAACTTTGCATTTCATTTGATGACACTGAGGGGAGAGCCTATGCTGCGCAGGAAAATAGCGGCAGAGCTGGAGCGTTGGCTGAAGTCTGCCGAGCAAAAGGCCTTATTCATCACGGGTTCTCGCCAGATCGGCAAAAGCTATTCGATTCGCGCATTTGGCAAAGCCAGCCATGCAACCTACATCGAGCTTAACCTCATGGAAAATCGCCAGGCAAAAGATGCTCTTTTCGAGGCGCGGGATGCCGATGATTTCATCAGCAGGGTGACGCTTCTTTCGGGAAAGTCGATTGCACCAGGCAAAACGCTCGTGTTTATCGATGAGGTCCAAGAGGCCCCCGACATCATGACGATGGCAAAGTTCCTTGTTGAGGACGGGAGGTGCCGCTGGGCGTTTTCGGGGTCAATGCTTGGGACCCAGTTTAAGGGCGTCAGGTCCTATCCCGTGGGGTATGTCCACGAGCTTAGGATGTTCCCGCTCGATTTTGAGGAGTTTTGCTGGGCAACCGGGGTGAGCGAGGGGGCTCTCCAAACGATACGTGACGCGTGTATCAGCGAGAGGCCCATTCCTGATTACATTCATGACGCGATGATGGCAAACTTCAGGACCTATACCGTTGTCGGCGGAATGCCGGAGGTCGTGCAGCGTTTCCTTGACACGCAGGGCGACCTTGCCTCTGTTCGTCAGCTACAGTTAGAGCTCAACGAACAGTACCGGCGGGATATCTTCAAGTATGCAAGCGGGCGAGCCCTTCAGGTACAGAGCATCTACGATCAGCTCCCTATTATGCTCGAGGGCGAAAACAAGCGCTTCGTGCTCAATTCCATTGACCCCAAGGCTCACTACGAGAAGTATCAGCGAGATTTTGTATGGCTTGTCGATGTCGGCGTTGCCCTCAAAGCCGATATCGTAACCGAGCCAAAATCGCCCCTGCTCAAGACGGCACGGCCATCGCAGTTCAAGCTATATCAATCGGATACGGGCATGTTGATGGCGCGCTACCCCGTTGGAGTCGCCCAAGCGGCGTATCTTGATAGCAGGGAGCCCAATCTGGGCGGCATTTACGAAAACGTGGTGGCCCAGCAGCTGGCTGCCCAAAATCGCCAGCTTTACTACTATCAGACAAAAAAGCGCGGTGAAGTGGACTTTGTGGTCGATGGGCCGGATGGGGCGGCTGTTCCGATCGAGGTTAAATCGGGCTCCTATTACCACGCGCACGCTGCGCTCGGTCATGTGCTTGATACGGCTGAATATGGCGTAAGGCTCGGGATTGTTTTCTCGAGAGGCAACGTTGAGCGCAACGGAGCGGTTCTCTATTTGCCGCTATATGCGACCTGGGCCCTTTCGGATGTTTTGGGCGACTCCTGCGCCGAGGGGATAAAGCTGGAGGTCAAGCCGGTCTAGGGCCAGTCCCGGATGTGGCAAAGGGGCAGTCCCTTTGTCACATTCATGAGCGTGGATTTTCTCCCGTTTAGAGCGCACTCGAGCGCTCAAAGTGGGAGAAAATCCACGCTCGTTTTATGCCGATGGCGTGGCACGTGCGTCCGCGTGCTCGCTTGCCTATAACTGCTCGAGCATGGCCGTGCAGCCGGCGAGCACATCGCGGTAGGTGGCATCGAAGTTGCCGGTGTACCAAGGATCGGCCACGTCACCGGGGCGATCGGTCCAATCGAGCAGGCGCGAGATCTTGCCGTCGGGGTCGTCGCCAAAGATGCGACGCAGGCCACGCGCGTTCTCGGCATCCATATAGACAATGTGGTCCCAGTCGCCATACTCCGCGCGGCGCACCTGACGTGCGCGATGTGCGACGACGGGAATCCCAACCTCGCGTAGCTTGGCAACAGTACCGTGATGCGGCGGGTTGCCGATCTCCTCGGTCGAGGTCGCGGCAGAATCAATGACAAACTCGCCCGCGCGCCCGGCGCGGTGCACCAGCTCGGTAAACACCGACTCGGCCATCGTCGAGCGGCAGATGTTCCCATAGCAGATAAACAGTACGCGTTGCATATGCGGTTTCCTTTCGATCGCCATCATCGAGTTCGAGTATCGCACCTACGCCTACGCCCTCGCCCGCTTGCGCTCCCAGCGAGCCAACTTAATCGTCACCAGCGTGAGCGCCCAGGCCACAAGCGAGAACGCGGCGCCCACTGCACCCACGTACGCAATGCCAATGCTGCTTACCACGGCGCCGCCCACTGCGGTGCCAAACGAGATGCCGACGTTAAACGCCATGGGCTCAACCGAACTTGCGAGTACCATCGACTTGGGATGGCGGCTGCGTGCCACGTCCATAAAGTGCGTGATGCATGAGACCGAGAACAGGTACATGAGCATCGCCAGGCTAAAGACAAAGACCAGCGCGAGCGGCATGGCGGCGCCCACGGCAAACAGCCCGAGCAGTGCCGCCGCCTGCAGCACAAACGTAACCAGCAGCGCCTTCATGCCAAAACGCGCATCGATCCATCCGCCCAGGATGTTCGAGATCAGGCAGAACACGCCATAGGCCATAAGTGTGGTGCTCGCCTGAACGGTATCCATGCCCAGCATCTGCTCCAGATAAGGCGTCACGTAGCCGTAGAATACGTAGACCGAGCCCACGCCAAACAAGAAGATGAGCATGCCGGTGATGATACTCGGCTCGCGTAGTAGCCCCGCCTGCTCGCGGAAGGTGGCGGGCTCATCGGTCTGCCCGGCGCGAGGCATAAACGCCACGAGCGCGCTACAGATCAAAACGGCAAAGGTCAGCGTGCCGTACATGGCCACGTGCCAATCGAGTGTGTCGGCCACAAACTTGCCAATCGAGGTCACAAAGACCATCGCCACGGAAAACGCGCCGTACACGACCGAGATGGCAAGTGAGGTTTGCTGCGGGGATAACAGCTCAGGGATGTACGTCACGCCCACGGCGAGCAGCGCACCCGAGACAGAGCCCAGGACAATGCGTGAGATAAACAGCACCTGGAAGTTGGGAGCCAACGCCATGACCAGGTTGCCGAGCACAAAGACGACGCTATAGCACACGAGCAGCTGGTAGCGGCGGAAGCGTCCCGTGCTGAGCGCAAGCACCGGCGTGGCGATAGCGTAGACGAGCGCAAACACGCTGATGAGCTGGCCCGCAGTGGCAAGTGATATGCCGAGTTCCGTTGCCAAGTCGCTTTCGATGCCGATGACCACGAACTCGGAGCAGCCGAGCGAGAATCCCAACAGCACGAGCAGCGCCAGGCAGAGCTTGGTGCGCGCGGGGGAGAGCGCGGCGGCGGTTGGCTTACTTTTAGGCGTGGTTGCGGCGGTCAAGGTTGTCACTCCAATGTCGCATGAATAAGCGGGATTCAATCCCTGCAACTCTAACAGAATGTGACAAAGGGGCAGTCCCTTTGTCACATGGAGGGCTTGCCTGTATAGTCGCAATACAGGCGAAGATGGTCTCAGGTACATCGCGGGCGGCAGGAGATCCCATGGGTATGCACACGACAAAGGTTGCAGTGGGCGAGGGCAAGTTTGCGCTCGAGGCCCAGCTGACGGTGACGCCGCGAGGCATGGCGGTGTACGCCTGCTCGCCGGAGTTTGCGCACCTGGGCGCCACGGCGCAGGCCATTCCGCGCCCCGAGCCCGGCCGTACGGCAACGGTGAGCATCCTGGCCGTTCCGTGCCATCGAGACGAGATCCCGGCGCACGATATCGCGGCGGCGCTGGCCACGCGCTTTGGCGTGCCGGTAGTTGCAAGCACGGGTTTTCATGTTGAACAAGCGAGCGGTGACGACCTGCAGCGCGTGCTCGACACCACCAAGGAGCTCATCGCCGCGCTCGAGGAAGCCGCAGCCCGCATTCTGCGCGCCGGCTGGGATGAGGGCGGTGCGGGCGCCGAGGTCGTGGCGGTCGATGCTGCGACCGGCGAGGCGCTTGGCCCCGTCGACCGCATCGAGGCCCATGCTGGTGAGGGCATCCTGCATCAGGCATTTCTGACGCTTTTGGTCGAGGGCCGGGGCGAAGACGCGCGCCTGCTGCTCTGTCGCCGCAGTCCGCTCAAGCGCCTGTGGGGCGGGGTGCTGGCCGATAGCTGCGCCGGCCATCCGCTCCCCGGGGAAGACGTCGCGGCCGCCACGGCGCGCCGCATCAACGAAGAGCTCGGCATTACGCGCGAGCCCGATCAGCTCAAGCACCTCGGACACGTGGTGTACCGTGAGGACCACGGCGACGGCCGCTGCGAGTGCGAATGGTGCGAGGTCTACCTTGCCCATGTTGAGCCGGGCGAGCTGCATATCAACCAAGAGGAGATCTCGGAGGTGCGCCGCGTGGCCCCGTCCGAGCTCGACGGCTACCTGCAGGGTCACCCCGAGCAGCTGGCCCCCTGGCTCCGCGAGGCTCTCAGCGACCCATCCATCCGTACGGCCCTCGCTATGTGACAAAGGGACAGTCCCTTTGTCACATCCAAACCGTCACAACATTCGGCGAAAATCTCGAAAACGAGGAAAAGCGTCGAATGTTGTGACGGTTTTTGTCTAGGGAATCGCTTCTCATCCAAAAAAATCCGCTTGACTGTATTGCCGCAACACAGCGCAACGTAAGGGGTGTCCGATAACGGGCGCCCCTTTTTAAGCGGCAACGTGGCTGCGAATCCGGAGCGCCCCCAACAAGAAAGGTGGGGAGATGGAAGCGGAAAAGAAGGCGTTTAAGATCACCAAGCGCGAAATTGGCTTTGTGCTGGGTATCGTTGTCTTTTTGCTGGTGAAGTTTCTTCCTTTGGCGGAGCTGAGCTCGACGGTCGAGCTCACGGTCGGCGGTCAGACCTGTCTGGCACTGACGCTCGCCACGGTGGTGTTCTGGGCATGTGGCGTGGCACAGCCGGGCTTTGTGGGCCTGCTCTACTGCGCGCTGCTCGTCCTGTTCAAGGTGTGCGTGGACGACACGGGCGCCGCGAGCATTTCGGCGACGGTCGCCTCTACGTTTAGCTCGTGGACCAAGGCCACCATGTGGCTCGTCATCGGCGCCTACCTCATCGCCAGCGCGGTCAAGGAGTCGGGCCTGGGCGAGCGTATTGCCTACGCGTTCATGCTCAAGTTCGTGCGCGACGCCAAGTCGCTCATCATCTCGATTTTCGCGCTCACCTTTGTGCTGTCGCTGCTGATCCCGCATCCGTTCCCCCGCGCCTTCCTCATCCTCGCCGTCGTCTCGGTCATCGCCGAGTCCGCCGGCTACGGTGACGACGACAAGGGCAAGCTCGGCTTCCTCGTGTTTGCCGCTGCCGCCCCGGGCTCCATGTTCTTCCTGACGGGCGACTCCACGCTCAACCCCCTCGTTGCACAGTACAGTGCCGAGGCCGGCGGCATGAGCCCGTCCTTCGTCGACTGGTTCCTGTACATGAGCGTGCCTATGCTGGTCGCGCTGCTGTGCACCCTGTTCTTGGGCCTCTTCCTCTTTAAGCCCAGCAAGGAGCTCGTCTACGATCGCGAGCAGATCGTGGCCAAGCAGGCCGCGCTCGGCAAGCTCTCCGTCAAAGAGATCCGCACCATCGTGTGGCTTGTCATCGCCATCGCGCTGTGGCTCACCGTTTCGGGCGATTACATCGGCTGGGTCACCCTGGCCATTGGTGTCGCTCTCGCCATGCCCATCATTGGCGAAGTCCTCACCCCCGCCAGCTGGAACGCTGTCGATATCAAGTCCCTCATGTTCCTGACGGCCGCCATGGCCGTGGGCTCCGTGGGCGGTGCCACCGGCATGAACGCCTGGATCGCCGACGTCGTGCTCCCCAGCTCCGTGCCCGAGAACATCTTCCTGTTCGCCCTGCTCGTCGCCGCGCTTTCCATGATCATCCACATGTTCATGGGCTCGGTCATGGCCGTGCTCGGCGTGTGCGTGCCGGCGTTCATCAGCTTTGCCGCCGGCTCCAGCGTGAGCCCGCTCGCCGTGGCGCTCATCGTCTTCACGTCCATCAACATCCACTACATCCTGCCGTTCCATAACCTGCCGATCCTTATCGGCGAAGGCAAGGACGCCGGCGGCTACACCTCCAAAGAGGCCATGCGCATGGGCATCCCCCTCACCGCGGTCGTCTTTGTCGTCGTGCTGGTCGAGGCCGCCTGGTTCCACCTCTTTGGCCTGATGTAAGCGGTCGGGCGTTCCGGCTGTAAGCAGCCAAGCACTTGAACTTCGAGCGGTCGAGCGCTCCATTTGTGAGCGCCGTGGCCCCATTACGTTACCCCGCCCGGCGGCACACCGCCGTCGGGCACTCTCCCGAAAGGAGCATGCCATGTCCACTACCGATGCTTCCCAGATCCACGACCTGCGTTCTGCACTCGACTTTTTGCGCGAGATGCCGGGCCAGCTGCTCGAGACCGACACCCAGGTCGATCCCGATGCCGAGGTCTCGGGCGTCTACCGTCACGTCGGTGCCGGCGGCACCGTCATGCGTCCGACCAAAGAGGGCCCGGCGATGGTCTTCAACAACGTTAAGGGCTTTGACGACGCCAAGGTCTGCATCGGCATGCTTGCCAGCCGCAAGCGCGTTGCCGCCCTGCTCGATCTGGACGAGGAGCATCTGGGCCTCGAGATCGGCAAGCGCTTCGAGAACCTGATCGCCCCTGAGCAGATCGCCGAGGGCAAGCACGTCGACTGCCAGGAGGTCGTGTACAAGGCGACCGACGAGGGCTTCGACCTGCGCAAGATCGTTCCCGCTCCCACCAACACGCCCGTCGACGGTGGCCCCTACATCACCATGGGCCTCGCCTACGGCACGAGCCCCGATGGCACCCAGTCCGACGTGACCATCCACCGCTTCTCCTGCGTCGACAAGGACAAGCTCGCCATGTGGATCACCCCGGGCAGCCGTCACCTGGGCGCGTTCTTTGACGAGTACTGCCAGCGCGGCGAGGACATGCCCATCTCCATCTCCATCGGTCTGGACCCCGCCGTGTACATGTGCTGCGGCTTCGAGGCTCCCACCACGCCGCTCGGCTTCAACGAGCTGCAGATCGCCGGTGCCCTGCGCGGCCACGCCGTCGAGCTTGCCGACTGCGTCACCGTTCCGCAGAAGTGCATTGCCAATGCCGAGTACGTGCTCGAGGGCTACCTCATGCACGACGAGACTATCAATGAGGACGTCAACGGCCACGGCTACGCCATGCCCGAGTTCCCCGGTTACACCGGCGGCGCCAAGGTCTGCCCGGTGATCAAGATCACCGCCGTCACCACGCGTGTCAACCCCATCATGGAGAGCTGCATCGGCCCTTCGCACGAGCACGTGTCCATGGCCGGCATCCCCACCGAGGCTTCCATCTACAAGATGGTCGAGACCGCCATCCCGGGCCGCCTGCTCAACGTCCACGCCGCTCCCTGCGGCGGCGGCAAGTTCGTTGCCATCATGCAGTTCAAGAAGTCGAGCAAAAATGACGAGGGCCGTCAGCGCAACGCCGCCATGCTTGCCTTCTCGGCGTTCTCCGAGCTCAAGCACGTCATCCTTGTTGACGAGGATGTCGATATCTTCGATATGAGCGACGTGATGTGGGCCATGACCACGCGCTTCCAGGCCGACGTGGACCTCATCACCATCCCCGGTTGCCACTGCCACGTGCTCGATCCGTCCAACGACCCCGCGTTCGATCCTTCGATTCGCGAGCACGGCATCGCCTGCAAGGCCATCTTCGACTGCACGGTTCCGTTCGACCTCAAGAAGAACTTCATCCGCTCGCAGTTCATGGAGATCGATGAAGAGAAGTGGGCCGCCGAGCTCGCCTTCTAGTAAGTAGCCCTATCAAATAGCTAAGGAGTTGTCATGCCTGAGTCTTCTGTCCGTTCCCGTCGCATTGTCGTTGGCGTTTCTGGTGCCAGCGGCGCTGCGCTGGGCCTCGAGTGTCTCAAGTGCCTGCGCCAGGCCGGTGCCGAGTCGGCGCTTGTCGTCACGCGCGGGGGAGAGATCACCATCGAGCAGGAGCTCGGCATGACGCTCGACGAGTTTGCCGCGCATGCCGATGTGGTCTACGACAACAAGAACATCGGCGCTGCCATCGCAAGTGGCACCTATCCGGTCGCCGGCATGATTGTGGCGCCCTGCTCCATGAAGACGCTCGCCGGCATTGCGAGCGGCTACAGCGAAAACCTGTTGCTGCGTGCGGCCGACGTGCAGATGAAAGAGCAGCGCCGCCTGGTGCTCATGGTGCGCGAGACGCCCTTCAGTGCGATCCATGTCGACAACATGGCGCGCCTGGCGCGCGTGCCGGGCGTCATGCTCATGCCGCCCATGCTCACGTTTTACAACGGCCCCGCCACGCTCGACGATGCAGTGCATCACATCGCCGCCAAGGCGCTCGAAGCTGTTGGCGTGTCGTGCGAAAACTATAAGCGCTGGTCATAGGCATCTTTAGGGTAGGATACGAGTAGTGTTTGAGCCCGCTGCCCCTGTGGGCGGCGGGCTTTGGTGTGTCGGGAGGACCTATGCAGACGGGTATGTATGCGATTAGCGAGATGGCGAGCTTGTTTAACGTCTCACGCCAAACGCTCATCTACTACGACAAGATCGGTCTGTTTAAACCCGCCGTGGTCAACGAAAAGGGCTACCGTTTCTATTCGCCCACGCAGATTCCGCTTATGCGCCTGATTTGCATGTTGCGCGACTTGGGGCTGGAGCTCGACGAGATTGACCGCCTGACCTCGACGTTCGACATTGGAGAGATGACCGACCACCTGCGCTCGCGGGTGCAGGCGCTCGACGAACAGATTGCCGGGCTCAAAGCCGAGCGCGCCAGCGTGCAGGAGCGCCTGAGCTTTTACGACGAAGCGGTCTACTGGCGCGAGCGTGAGGGCAAGCCGGAGCTCAAACAGTTTGAGCGCCGCTACGTGGTCTTTGAGGAGTTCCCGGGCGATATCGAGCGCGGCCGCTCGATGCTTCATCCCACGCTTATGCGGGCGATTTTACGCATGCGTGCACTGACGGGCACACGCCCCATGCGCGGTTGGGGTGCCATGCTGCGTCGAGAGGCACTGCATTCCGACGACCCCATCGCCGGTGCCGGCTCTTTTGCCGTGCTGCCGCGCGGTGCCGAGGAAACGCTGCCGAGCGATCCTGCCGAGCTGGCAGAGATCGGCGTCGAGGTGCTGCCCGAGGGCACGTATCTATGCATGAGCCGCTGGGGCATGCCGTACGAGCCCGAGGGTATCCGCGCCATCGTCGCCTGCATGGACAAACATGCGCTCCAGCCCATCGGCAACGCTTTCGATTTTTGCTACCTGGACACCACGAGCTACGACGAGTCTCACCAAGAGGACTTCTGCTGTATCCAAATCCCCGTCGCCCTCAAATAACTTGCGGTGAAATAGTCCCTAAATAGCTCGAGTGGGCGTGCAAACAGGAACTATTCCACCGCAACTTCGATGCGACAAAGGAGCAGTCCCTTTATCGCATTCCGTGCGAGCTCCAGCGCCATCTGCGGGTATAAGGCTAACAAGTGTTTATTTGCGAGGCCTAAGGGGCGCCCCGTATGGATATCGATAACTTTGAATGGTGGTATAGCGAGGGTGAGGCTCCGGACGAGGGGTGGGACGAGCCCACGCCGCGTGACGTCTCGAGCGACGAGGACGAGACCGGCAACGACGTCGCCGCCGACTCGGACGCCGCCCTCGACCCCGTCGAGCCCCTAACCTTTGAACAGGCCTGGGCTCAGGCCGAGGCCGACGAGGCTAAGGCCGACGCCACGGCCACGCTGGGTGAGCCAGCCGACATGTCGATCTCGCCGGCAAAGACCCCGCAGCCGCGTCACACCATCGATCCCGACAGCACGGCACCCTTCAGTATTCTCGACGTGCCCTCGCAGGGTGCCCAGGCGCCCGCGCCCACACGTCGCCCCAATCTGTCTCGCGAGGAAGATGCAGGACGTCGCTCGCCGCTCGGCCCCATCCTTATCGCCTTTATGGCCGGCGTTATCGCATGCTCGGTAATTGGAAACGTCTGGAGCCATGTTGAGCAACAGCGAAAAGACGCCGCCAAGGTCGAGATGTCTGTCGAGCAATCGCTCGGTCGTACGCGCTCGGTGCATGTGTCGGTCGAGGTCAAGGACGGCGCGACGTGGGACACCGCGCGCGGCGACAGCCAAATGCTCATCCACATCGTGGGGCGCACGCTCAAAGGGCAGACGATTGACGAGTATCAATACGTCAATTCCGCTGGTGACGGCATCGAGCTCAAGCCTGGCGACTACGAGCTCACGGTCGATGAACCGCCCGTCGCCACCGACGGCACGCGCTTCCGCGCCTCAAAGCGCATGGTTCCCGTGAACTTTAACTCACAGGCGCCCGACACGGTCGACACCACACCGCAGGGCGGGTTCGACCTTTACGTAGATACCCAGTAGGCGCTCGCCGCTCATTCCGCTATGGCTACTCAATAATCGCCTGCCGTCCCGTCCCGCCGCCAAGAGTGGCACAATAGCCCTCGACACTGTTGTTTACTTTTGGAGGAAGTAGCATGTCCACCGTCACCACCATCAAGCGCGGCGGCCTCACCGCGGCCATCGATTCCATGGGAGCCCAGCTCACGAGCCTTGCCCTCGACGGAAACGAGTATCTGTGGCAGGGCGACCCGGCCTTTTGGGGCAAGCACGCGCCCATTCTGTTCCCCATCGTGGGATCGCTGCGCAACAACACAGCGACGTCTGCGGCTGGCACCTGCGAGATGCCGCGTCATGGCCTCGCGCGCATCGTCGAGCACAAGCTGGTCGAGGTCTCCGAGGACGGCTCGTCCGTCACCTACGAGATCACCGATACGCCCGAGTCGCTCAAGGCTTTCCCCTTCCACTTTAAGCTCAACATGACCTATGCCCTGACTGGTGACGCCACGCTCACGCAGACCTTTGCCGTCACCAACACCGGCGACGTGGACCTGCCGTTCTCGGTGGGCGGCCACCCTGCATTTAACGTGCCCGCCCCCGGTGCCGAGGACGAGACGTTCGAGGACTACGAGCTGGCATTTACCGAGGCTTGGACCAACGAGGCCCCCATCATCACGCCCGACGGTCTTATGACGTTCGAGGGCAGTTACAAGGCTCCCGATAACTCGGACGTGCTGCCCATCACGCACCGCAGCTTCGATAACGATGCCATCATGTTCACCGATACCCCGGGCTCCACGCTCACGCTGCGCGGCCGCAAGTCGGGCCACGGCGTCAAGATCGACTTTGAGGGCTTTAAGTACATCGGCGTGTGGTCTGCCGCCAACGACGCCCCGTTTGTGGCGCTCGAGCCTTGGACCGGCCACACCACCATGGACACCGAGGACGACGTCTTTGAGCACAAGGTCAACACCGTCACCTTGGCTCCCGGCGCTACCGATAAACGCAGCTTTAGCGTCACCTTGCTCTAGAGGTTCCGCCGCTCGGTCGATGCTGCGCGCCGTCCAGAGCGATAATTTGTCATTCATAAGGCAAGGCATAGACCTTCTGGTCATGCCTTGCCTTTTTCATGCCACTTGTTCGCTCTGGACGTCGCTCGCCGGCATTGCCAAAACATCGACGTCCCCAATGACTACCGCGTGTCTATTAATTTTTCGAGCTTGTGCTGCGCTGCTGGTTGCTGGCGTATATCCTGTTAAGTCGTCAGAATACGATTCAACAGGGAAGGCAGATTATGCATTCTCCCCATCAACGCGACGCGCATCCACAGCCGGTATGCAGCCGTCGCATCTTTTTGGGTAGTGCTCTCGCTGCGAGCGCTTCTGTCGTCGCCGGCGCACTTGCCGGTTGCCAGCGCCCCTCCACGCTGGAAGTAGTTCAGCCCACGACGGGCGGCGGTCGCGACGACCTGTCCGATTCCGTGATCGGCAAGGACAAGATCCGCATCGGCATGGAGGCGGCCTACGCCCCGTACAACTGGCAGGTCTCCGAAGCCAGCGAGTACACTATCCCCATCGACAACGTGCAGGGCGCCTATGCCGACGGTTACGACGTGCAGATCGCCAAGATCGTCTGCAAGGCCCTCGGCGGCGAGCCCGTTGCCGTTAAACAGAGCTTCTCGGGTCTTATCGATTCGCTCAACAACGGCCAGATCGACCTCATCATTGCCGGCATGAGCGCCACGCCCGAGCGCGAGGAGTCCGTCGGCTTTTCCGACCCGTACTTCATTGGCTACTTTGGCCTGTTCGTAAAAGAGGGCTCGCCCTACCAAAATGCGACCAAGCTCAGCGACTTTAGCGGCGCAACGGTCCTCGGCCAAAAGGACACCATGCTCGATACCGTCATCGACGAGATCCCGGGCGTTGTCCACAAGAACCCGGTCGATTCGGTCCCCACGGTGTTTTCGAACCTGCTGCAGGGCACCTGCGACGCCGTGACCTACAATACCGAGAACGAGAAGGGCTATATGGCCCAAAACCCGGGTATCGTGCCGATTCAATTTGCCGAGGGCGAGGGCTTTAAGCAGGAAGTCACGGCAGACGTCGGCTGCCGCAAGGGCTCGGACAAGCTGCTTAAGCTCATCGATAAGACGCTCAAGGGCATTAGCCAAGAGGAGCGCGACCAAATGTGGGACGCGTGTCTCGACCGTCAGCCGGCATAGGGAGGCAGCATGAAAACCATCAATCGTCTGGCCTCCTTTATCAAGGCCGACCACCGTTATGTATACCTGGGCACGAGCGTTATCGCGGCGCTCGGCCTGGCGTTTAGCCAACGCAACCCCACGCCGCTGAGCTTCTTGGCCCCCACGGGCGTGTTCCAGGATTGCCTTTGGGCGATTCTTTGGGCCTGGCTCGTCGTGTCGGCGGCGGCGCTGGTCACCAAGCTTATGCACTGGAACGACTATCGCGAAACGTCGCCGTTTGCTTCCGAGCGCTTCCGTCGCGGCGCGCGCCTGGGCAGCTATGTCGTCGTTGCTATTGCGGCGATCTTCTTTGTCGACCGCTGCGTCATGTCATTTATCGACCTGGTGCAGGTGAGCATTGTCTCGGACTCCAACCCCAGCGACTTTTTGTCGAGCCTGGTCTACATGACCTACAAGAGCGGCGACTTCTTTATCCGCGGCATCGAGATCACCATCGCACTTGCGACCTTCGGTACCGTCATCGCCTTTTTCCTGGCGCTGCTCTTTGTGTTCCTGCGTATTCAGACGTTCGACCGCGTGGATAACGATCTCACGCGCTTCTTTAAGAGCATCGGCCGCGGCTTTGCGACCGTCTACTCTACCATCGTGCGCGGCACGCCCATGATGGTCCAGGGCCTGCTCATCTATTACGCGGGCTTCACCGTTTTGCGCGGCATGGGCTTCGAGACCGCCCAGGCCAACCAGATTTGGAGTACCTTCACCGCCGGTCTCGTCACCATCTCGCTCAACTCCACCGCCTACATGATGGAGGTCCTGCGCGGCGGTATCGAGTCCATCGATCCCGGCCAGGCCGAGGCGGCGCGCTCGCTGGGTCTGTCGCAGTGGCAGGCCATGCGCAAGGTCGTGTTCCCCCAGGGTATTAAAAACGCGATCCCCGCACTCACCAACGAGCTCATCATCAACATCAAGGACTCGTCGGTGCTTTCGGTCATCGGCGTATTCGACCTCATGTACGCCACCACCACCGTCGCCGGCGTGTACTACCGCCAGATGGAGGTCTACTGCGTGGCGCTCGTGGTCTACCTGATCCTGACGCTCGTGGCGAGCCGCCTGCTCGAGGCCTTTGGCAAAAAGCTCGGCGCCGAGGCCCCGGCAACGCTGCCCAGCTCCAACTAGGCTCAAGACGAGGAGAATCATCATGGCAGATACCGCCACTACCGGCACCGCGGCCGTCGCACAGACCAATGAGCCGCTCATCCGCGTCGAGGGCCTGCGCAAGAGCTTTGGCTCGCTCGAGGTGCTCAAGGGCATCGACCTGTCCGTTAACCCCGGCGAGGTCGTCACCATTATCGGCGCCTCGGGCTCGGGCAAGTCGACCTTCCTGCGCTGCCTCAACCTGCTCGAGACCCCGGACGCGGGCCACATCTGGTTCCACGGCCAGGATCTTACGGCCGAGCGCTGCAACATTAACAAACTCCGCGAGGACATCGGCATGGTGTTCCAGGGCTTTAACCTGTTCAACAACATGGACGTGCTCGACAACTGCACGCTTGCGCCCGTCACGCTCAAAAAGATGAGCAAGGCCGAGGCCGAGAAGGTCGCGATGGAGCATCTGACGAGCGTGGGGCTCGAAAAGTTCGCGCACGCCGCCGTGGGTCGCCTGTCCGGTGGTCAAAAGCAGCGTGTGGCCATTGCGCGTGCCCTGTGCATGAATCCGCAGATCATGCTGTTCGACGAGCCGACCTCCGCACTCGACCCCGAGATCGTGGGCGAGGTGCTCGAGGTCATGCGCAAGCTCGCGGCCGACGGCATGACCATGGTCGTCGTTACGCACGAGATGGCCTTTGCCCGCACCGTGTCCGACCGCGTGGTCTTTATGGATAAGGGCGTGGTGCTCGAGGACGCCGCGCCGGCCGAGCTCTTCGGCAACCCCAAGCACCAGCGCACTCGCGAGTTCCTCTCTCGCTATCTCGAGGACAAATAACCGACCGCAAACGCTTACGTTGCAGGGCCGCTCCCGTGGGGCGGCCTTTGTCGTCACAATCGAAAGGATGTCATGGCCGAGGTTTGGCGTTTCTTTGCACATGAGGACGATTTTGCCGATATAGACGAGGCGGGCGCGTGCGAGCGCTTGGGCCGCGTGCTGTCGTTTCCGACCATCTCGAGCATGGATGCCGAGGCGGTGGACTGGCGGCCCTTCGACGACCTGCGCGCCTATATGCAGCAGGCGTGGCCGCGCGTGTTCGCGGCGGGCGAGGTCGAGCTGATCGACCACTCGCTATTGGTGACGCTTAGCGGTTCCGACCCTGACCTCAAGCCCATTATGCTCATGGGCCACATGGATGTGGTTCCCGTGGTGCCGGGTACCGAGGCCGACTGGACGCACGACCCCTTTAGCGGGCACGTGGACGACACCTACATCTGGGGCCGTGGAGCGATCGACATGAAGGACCAGGTCGCAGGCATTCTCGAGGCTGTCGAGTATGCGCTCGCGCACGGTTGGGAGCATGAGCGCACGCTGCTCCTGGCCTTTGGCCAGGACGAGGAGACGACGCAGTACGGCGCAGGCGCCATCGGCCGCGCGCTCGAGGAGCGCGGTGTTGAGCTCGAGTTCCTGATCGACGAGGGCGACTACCGCATCGTTTCGGATGCCGAGTACAGCGCGGGCGAGGGTTGGCTCATGCACGCCGACCTCGCGGAGAAGGGCTATGCCGATATCGTGCTCAAGACGAAGAGTGAGGGTGGACATTCTTCTAACCCCTACGGCGGCACGTCGCTCGAGGTGCTCAGCCGTGCCATCACCGCAATCTGCGATATCGAGTGGCCGACGCGCGTGACCGACTTGCTTGCCGCCCAGCTCGTCGAGCTGGGGCTCTACACGGCGGATGAAATTGCCGCCAACGGGGGCGCCATTGTCCGCGATTGCCTCGCCAGCAAGAAGCTCTATCCGCTGGTGACGACCACCTGCGCACCCACGCAGATCGAGGGTGGCAGCACCGGCGCCAACGTAATGCCGCAGGATATGTGGGCCAACATCAACTTCCGCATGCTCGAGGGCACGAGCGTGGCCGACGTTGTGGCGCGCTGTCGTGAGGCGGTTGCCGGGGCGGACCTTGCCGGTCGTGTCGAAGTGGAGCTAGGCCCCGGCAGCTCCGAACCCTCGCCGTCCCCGCGCATCGGTGGTCCCGGCCTCGAGGC
The DNA here is from genome assembly GCF_018785245.1 of Collinsella aerofaciens. Classification (GTDB taxonomy): domain Bacteria; phylum Actinomycetota; class Coriobacteriia; order Coriobacteriales; family Coriobacteriaceae; genus Collinsella; species Collinsella aerofaciens_AD. The sequence continues at coordinate 89,886 of NZ_WQPL01000024.1, forward strand.
GGTTCGCTCCATCGCCGCCCGCTATTTCCGTGATCCCAAGCCGACGGAGGAAAACGGATCGTCTGCGGTGGGCCAAGAGCCGATGAGCATCGTGCCCTCGACCGTGATTGGTGCAACCGATGCCGCCAACTACCAGCGCATTTGCCACGAGTGCATCCGCTTCTCCGCCTTTGTGGTCGACGATGACGAATGCGGCCGCGGCGTCCACGGCACCAACGAGCGCATCACCCGTCGCGCCTACCTCCAAGGCATCCGCTTCCTCATCGCCCTGCTCCACACGCTCTAGCATGCGACAAAGGGACTGAGCCGATTTCATCGGTAATGAGACAAAAACTGTCATAGAATAAGACTAAGATATCTTAAGAGACATATGCTGGGGTTGGTATTCCTTGAACGACTGCGGGCATGTGCCAGACTGCCTCGGCCCCCGGGGAGCACCCGGGCAGGTCGCCGTGTGACTGGGGAGGAAATTATGCAGGAGCTCAGAGAGACGACGTCTCGACTCGTGAATAATGCTACCGGGGGGGGGTGTCTAAGCAGGGAACTTCCTGGTGAACACCGGCCGCGCGAGCGGTGGTCCGTCATGTCTTATGGCCGTCGTCGCGGGCTGCGCCCGGTCTCGCCATATGTGATTGTTCTGGCCCTCGCCGTCGTGCTGACGGCGAGTTTCTTCCTGCCGACCCGCGCGGAGGCGAAGGTTTCGGACCATACGGTTCCGTTTCCGAACCACATGGTTCCGACGATTTCGCCTTCGGGGACAACAATCAACCTGTTTGATTACTGGGTGAATTCGGAGGATCACCTGTCGGTCAGTGGATCCGACGGCATCAACAAGGGCCACCGCTTCAAGTTCAAGGATCAGGGAGCCAGTGATGATCTCAACCGGTATACGGGCGGCTCCTCTCCTCGCTCCGGTATCGTGAACAACGTTCTTACCGGCGGTTACCCGAAACTCACCGACAGCTGGGGCGGAGAATCCCTCGGCTACCTGTTTGATTCCTCCGCCCAGACGGGCAAGATATCCCATATGGGTGTGACGGGTCTGTTGCAGGCCAAGGGCGGCTACTACGAGTATGACAGCTCGAAGAACTACGCGGCGTACAACGTCAATAAGAATGCATTTGATGTCTACGAAGTCGCCGGCGTTGGGCAAGCGGGGGCTGGCTCTCAAAATGGAGGCCAGTTCTTCCCCTTCGATGCGGCCGATAAGGTATTCAAGGAGGAGAACGGCTGCCTCGTCCGGAACGGCATTACGTCGTCGAACAACGGCGACTCGAATTATAACGATGGCAAACCCCTCAACCATTATTTCGGCCTCTCCATGTCATCGCGCTTCGTGCAGCCGACGGATGGCAAAACGAACGCTGGCGATCCCATGACCTTTGAGTTCGCCGGCGACGACGACGTCTGGGTGTTCATTGACGATGTCCTCGTGGGCGACATTGGCGGCATCCACACCAGTGCTAAGCTGACCATTGACTTCCAAACGGGCGAGATTAAGGTTAACGATTCCCCAAACGGCACGCTGTTAAGAAAGTTCCAGGAAGCGGGGCGGGGCACTTCGGGCTTCACTGGCAACACCTTCGCTAACGACACCAGCCACACGCTCAAGTTCTTCTACTTGGAGCGTGGCGCCACCGACTCCAACATGAAGCTCAAGTACAACCTCGTGACGGTTCCCGAGTCCGACATTATCAAGTTCGACCAGGATGGCGGTCTGGTGGAGGGCGCTCAGTTCGAGCTGTACAAGACAGACAAGAGCTTCGCTGACACGACTACTAATTCGGAAAAACTACTTGGCTCCGGCACCACGGACGCGAATGGACAACTGACGCTCACGAATAAAGTGGACAACGGCGTTATCAACTTCGATGACCTTTATAGTAAAGACCATAATTGCCGGTACTACCTCCTGAAGGAAACAAAGGTGCCCGAAGGTCACCGCTCGAGCCTCACGGCAACGGACGGTAGCATGCAGTTCGAGTACGTGCCCGCGAGCGACGAGAACCGCGCGGGCGGCGTCATCATCAACCGCGGCGGTATGGACGCGGACAGCTCCGTTTGGCAGAGCGGTGCGTTCGCCGGCTCGAAGGAGACCATCACCGCGCCGTCGACCGTGTACCAGGCGGACGATGACTCGATGAAGCCAGGCAATACTGTTGATATGAAGCGCGGCACCCTGTTCGCAGTAGTTTTCAAGCGCGATAAAAGCAAGAACGCCTGGCACGCCGTGTCGGGCGACCCGACGAAGGGGTATACCCTCGCCGGCGCCCAGGGCATGGCCGGCGCCATCGAGGCGGCGAAGAAGGACCTGTACGCCTTCACGCTCAACACTAGCGGCCAGTACCAGGTAGAGATTCCGTATCTGCCCGGTGACATCTCCAAGTACTACTACTTGCTGAGCGGTGATGCCCGCAAGAATGCCGAGTACGCGGTGGCTATCTACTACACAACGGCGAGCTCCATCGCCGACGCGAATACGGACAACACGGTCCATGTGTTCAGTGATGACCTCCCCGGTGACCAGGTGAACTTTAAGCGGCAGTTCGCCACGAGCCTGCTCGTCACGAACATCCAGAACCGCCTGTTCGTGCAGAAGACCGATACCGAGGGCAACCCCGTAGACGGCGCGAAGTTCGGCTTGTACACGGACGGTCAGGTGACAACAGACGCGAACGGCAAAGTCGTGCTCAACGGCGACCAGATCCCCTACGACACCTTGACGACGGGGCAGGTCAGCAACCCGATCCAGCTCGAAGGGGCGGGCATATTCCCGTGTACGAGCGACGGCAACAAGCCGCTCGTGAAGGGCGCCTACTTCCTAAAGGAGGTCTCGGCGCCCAAGGGCTTCCTGCTTAACGACACGCTCACCAAGGTGATTGTGGACGATTACGGCGTCCATGCCGATGCTGGTACGGCCGATGACGGCGTCTCGACGTTCGTGGGGCCGGGCACGCTTATGAAGAGTCTGGGCCAGTTTGGCGCAGAGGGCGACATCGACAACACATTCACGTGGATCAAGGGTATGCGGCAGACATCGGATGGCGTGACCGATGGCGGTAATCTTTCGTGGAGCGATGTCGATTCCGCCGGTGCCGGCGACACGGTACACCTCAAGTACGGCGCCAACGGACGTATCTACCAGTATGGGCCCACCAAGGCGGGCGAACCCTACCGCCTGGAGACCGAGACGGGCTGGATACGTATGGGCATCACGCAGGATGAACCTGGTGTCACTAATGCGAAGGGCGCCCGCGCCGATCTGGGCGACATGAACCTGAATGCCCTGTTCACGGGCGCCACCTGCGTGCGCGTGGCGAACGAACGCGAGGCGAGCCTCGAGGTGACGAAGAAGGTTGACGTGCCCGATGGCCTGACGGGCAATAAGGACGCGGGGTTCACCTTCAATTTCACCGTGCCCGCGGGGAAGACGTACAAGGCCGCGGTGTTCGAGAAGGCGGGGACTGCGGGCGAGCGGCGGGTCGGCAACGTGTTCAACCTGACGAACGGCTATTCGCAAACCATCAAGGCCGACGAGACGATTCGCGTGTACGGTCTTAGCGAGGGCGACGAGTACACGGTGCAGGAGCTGACCGGCGCAGACCAGATGCCCGCGGGCTATAAGCTGACCGGCCGCAAGCAGGGTGCCACGGATCTGAAGGACGCAGGCGATAGCGTCACCGGTAAGATCGCGAAGCAAAATACCGACGGCACGTTGGCCGAAGCCAACAAGCTGGTGTTCACCAACAGCTACAGCGTGAAGTCTTCGGTGACGCTCACAGGCATCAAGGCGAAGAAGAAGTTCACCGGCCGTGAGTGGACTAGCGCCGACAGCTTCGAGCTTTGCCTGCGCGCCGCCGATGGAACGCCGATGCCTGATGGTGCCACGGCAGCGCCCGTGGCCGGCATGAAGCAGGTCGAGAAGACCGTTACGAGCGCCGAAGAATTTAGCTTCGGAGAGATTAAGTATGAGAAGCCTGGCGAGTACACCTACTACATTGCCGAGACTACGCCCGCCAAGAGCGATCCCAGTTGGCTGGGCGGTGTCAGCTACTCCAGCGCCGAATACAAAGTGACCGTAACGGTGAAGGATGACGGCAAGGGAAATCTGACCGAGCCAGTCGTCAAAATGGAGCAGATCTATAAGGATGATGGCACCGCCACATCTCAGGTGATCGACGATCAGATTGCGGTGATCACGAACACGTACCGCCCGAAGGAGACCTCGGTAACGCTCAAGGCGACGAAGCGCTTCACAGGTGGCGAGCTCGCGGGGAACGACTTCACGTTCCAGCTGCTCGACGGGGACGGCAGCGTGGTCCAGACTGTCCAAAACGAGAAGGACGGCAAGGTCGCCTTTGCAGCCATCGACTACGCTACGCCGGGCGACCACGACTACACCATCAAGGAGGTGAAGGGCGCCGACTCGACCGTCGTCTACGACGCGAAGGGCGTGAAGGTCCACGTCAAGGTCACCGACGAAAAGGGCGAGCTGAAGGCGACCGTCACCTACGACGGTGAGAAGGCCGTGCCGACCTTCACCAACACGAAGCCGACGGCGGACGTCACCGTTGAGGCCACGAAAGTTCTCGCGGGCAAGGACCTGACGGCCGATGCGTTCACCTTCGGCTTGTACGACCAGGACGGCAATGAGGACGCTCGCGGCACCAACGATAAGAATGGCAAGGTCAAGCTGACCGTCAAGGGCCTGAACCTGGGCGAGTACGACTACACGCTCAAGGAGGTCGCTGGCAGCGATTCGACCATCACCTACGATTCCACGGAGGTGAGGGTTCACGTCTCGGTGAAGGCGGAGGGCGACAAGGCGAAGGCGACCGTCACTTACGACGGCAAGAACGATATCCCGACCTTCAAGAACACGTATCAGCCCGCCGAGACCTCGGTGACGCTCGCGGCGAAGAAGGCCTATGTGAAGTCCGACAGCACGCCGGCTGCGCTCAAGGGCGGCGAGTTCGCCTTCGACCTGTACGAGGGCGATCTGACGGCCGAGCAGCTGAAGGGCAAGCAACCCATCCGGAGCGCCAAGAACGGCGAGGACGGCACCGTCACCTTCCCGGCCATCAACTACACCAAGGCCGGCGAGTACAAGTACACCATCGTGGAGAAGAAGGGCGACCTGTCCCACGTGACCTTCGACGACGCGGTGCACCATGCCGCGGTGAAGGTCATGGACAAAGCTGGCAAGCTGGACGCCGCCGTTGCCTACGATGGTGACAAGGCCGATGCCCCCACCTTCACGAACACCTACACCGCAAAGGGATCCGTGGAGCTGACGGCGACCAAGGTCGTTGCGGTCGCGCCGGGCTTCACGCACGACACCAAGCTGAAGGGCGGCGAATACACGTTCGAGCTGAAGGACGCCGACGGCAAGGTGCTCGACACCGCGAAGAACGAGGCCGATGGCACGGTGAAGTTCACGCGCGACTTCGAGCTCGCCGACCTGGGCGGCGCCGCGAGCAAGGCCTTCGCCTACACCATCGTGGAGCAGCCGGGCGCGGAGCCGGGCATGGTCTATGACAACCATACCCTCACCTATACGGTGACGGTCACAGACGGCGGGAACGGAGCACTGAATGCGAAGGCGATCGTGACGAGCGCATCCGGCTCGGATACCTTCACCAACACCTACCAGCCGGCCGCGACCGGTCTGGCCCTTGGTGCGCAGAAGAGCTATGTGAAGAAGGACGACAACACGCCGATCGTCCCCAAGGACGGCGAGTTTACCTTCGATGTGTACGAGGGCAAAATGACTGCTGAGCAGCTTGCCGGGGCCAAGCCCGTCCGGACCGCGACCAACGGCGCGGACGGAAGTGTTAACTTCGACGCCTTCTCCTACGCGAAGCCGGGCACGTACGAGTACACTATCGTGGAGCGGAAGGGTGATCTGGCCTACGTGACCTACGACGACGCGGTGCATCATGCCGTGGTGACGGTTGTGGACAATGCCGGCACGCTGCAGGCGAGCGTCGCCTACGACGGCGCGGACGCCACGAAGCCCACCTTCACCAACACCTACAAGGCGAAGGCGACGAACTCCGGCGCGATCGCCCTCACCAAGAGCGTTGACGTGCACGACGGCAGCTATCAGCTAAAGGCGGGAGACTTCGCCTTCGAGCTGGTGGGGTCTGACGGTACGGTGCTCCAGACCCAGAAGAACGACGCCAAGGGCAAGGTTTACTTTAACGAGCTGACCTTCGACCATGCGGGCACCTTTCCCTTCACGGTCCGTGAGGTGCAGCCGACGGACGGCGCGCCGGGCGTGCCGGGCGTGACCTACACCGGCAAGACGTACACCCTGACCTACGTGGTGAAGGACAACAACGACGGCAAGCTGGTGGTAGAGAGCTCTACGGTGAAACCGAGCGAGGGCACCGAGAACGGCGTCACCCCCAATACCATGACGTTTGCGAACAGCTACCAGCCGGGTCAGACCTCCTACCAGATCTCTGGCACCAAGGTGCTTGAGAATGCCGACCCGGCCACCACGCGGACGCCCGCCGATGGCGAGTTCACATTCGCGCTGATTGACGTGGCCACCGGGCAGGAGATCGACCGGACCACGAACGTGGGTAAAGCGTTTACCTTCAAGGCCATCTCGTACACCGCAACTGGTTCGCATGCGTACCAGGTGAAGGAGGTTGCGGGCCAAGATGGCACCATCACTTACAGCGATGCGGTGCTGGACGTAACGGTGAACGTGACCGATGACGGCAGCGGCCAGCTGACCGCGACGGCGAACAAGACGGCTGCGGATCTGACCTTCACCAACACCTACACGCCGACGGCAACGACGGCGACGATTACCGGAACGAAGGCTCTGACCGGCCGCGACCTGGCCGAGGGTGAGTTCTTCTTCGACCTGAAGGACGCCGACGGTAACGTGGTGCAGACGGTGCAGAACGGCGCCGACGGCACGTTCGGCTTCGCGCCGCTGCAGCTGGACAAGGTGGGGACGTACGTCTACACCGTGTCCGAGCGGGCAGGGGCGACGGCGAACGGCGTCACCTACGACACGACGGTCTTTACCGCGACGGTGACGGTGACGGAGAATGCGGAGACGCACGCGCTGGAGGCGCAGGTTGCCTACAGCAAGGGCGGCAAGGCTGCGGATGCGGTGGCGTTCAGCAACAGTTACGCGCCGGCCGCGACTGAGGTGAAGCTGGGGGCCTCCAAGGTGCTGAGCGGCGAGGACCTGAAGGAAGGGCAGTTCTCCTTCCAGCTGAAGGATGCCGACGGCAAGGTGCTGCAGACCGCAAAGAACGCGGCGGACGGCACGGTGGGCTTCGAGGCGATCTCGTACGACAAGCCCGGAACGTACGCCTACAGCATCTCCGAGGTGGACGACGGTCAGAAGAACGTGACGTACGACGCGGCCGAGCACCGGGTAACGGTGACGGTGACGGACGACGGTGCGGGCCATCTGGTGGCGACGGTAACCTATGACGGCGCCGTGGCGCCGGTGTTCAAGAACACGTACACGCCGCCGACCACCCCGCCGACGGAGCCGCCCACCAATCCGCCGAGCAAGTCACCGGTGCCGAAGGAGGAGAAGCCGGGTCTGCCGTATACGGGCGATACCAGCTTGTCGCCGATGGCCCTGGGTGGCATCGCGGGCGGCGCGGTGGTGCTGATCGCCGCAGGCGTTATCCTGCGGCGCCGGAACCGGTAGCTACGGCGGCCGAGAAGGGCTTTGATTGAGGGCGGGTGGTCGCAGGGCGCGGCCGCTCGCCCTTTTTGGTGAAAGGCTATGTTAACCCGCCGTTTGCACGTCCGGCTCCAGATGGAACTCGTACTCCGGCTCCATCATCTTCTTCCGGATCTTTTCGTAGCGCCCGTCGTCGAGCTGCTCGCGCATGAGCGACGTCCTGTCCCCGACGCGTGCGGCCTCGCGCAGCCATCTGAACCACATCAGGCCGCTGTGGAGCCTGCGGGTCGATACGCCCTTGAACCTCTCGAGGAAGTGGCCGAGCGAACCCTGCGCTTCAGCATCCTCTGGACCGTGTCCCGCTCGTACCCGGTGAGCCTGCCGTGGGTCCTCGGGACCGCCCTCGCGGCGCCCTTCCCGCCCTTTCCGGACATGGCGTCCTCCGATCTCCCGGGGCCGGCCGATCCGGCCCTCAGGGTATCGGATTCCCAAATTTATCCGTATATGTGCGGATGAATGCGGGAGGCGTTCGGATGAAGTTGTATTCAAGGAAAGAGACTGACCCTTTGTCGCATTCCGTGCGGGTTATATGCAGGCATGCCTGCGCACGCTATCATGTATGGGTTAGACCGCAACTATGTACCTCATACGCGAAGGGATGCGCATGTATCTGAAGATCGACATGTTCTAGCTGGGCTTACCCCCGCAGTGGCGCCGCGCGCCCCATCAACTCTGCCGATTTTCGCCTTCACGCACATAAAGGAGTCCCGCCATGCGCGACAAGCTCGAAAAGATCATTAAGGCCTACGAGGAGCTCGAGAAGAAGCTTTCCGACCCGGCCGTCGCCTCCGACATCAAGGAGTTCACGCGTCTCAACAAGGAGTACGCACACCAGTCCGACCTCATCGCTGCCTCGCGCGAGTACATCGGCGCGCTCGATGACATCGAGGCCGCCAAGGAGATGCTCCGCGACACCAGCGATGCGGACGAGAAGGAGATGCTCCAGATGGACATCTCCGAGAACGAGGAAAAGCTTCCCCAGCTCGAGGAAGACATCAAGTACATGCTCATCCCGAGTGACCCCAACGACGACAAGAACACCATCGTCGAGATTCGCTCCGCCGCCGGTGGCGACGAGGCAGCCATCTTCGCCGGCGACTTGTACAAGATGTACCAGCGCTTCTGCGAATCGCGCGGCTGGAAGACCACCGTGCTCGATTCCAGCCCCAGCGAGGCCGGCGGCTTTAAGTCCATCGAGTTCAAGGTCGAGGGCGACCGCGTCTACTCCGTCATGAAGTTCGAGTCCGGCGTGCATCGCGTCCAGCGCGTTCCCAAGACCGAGTCCCAGGGCCGCATTCAGACCTCCACGGCTACCGTCGCCGTACTTCCCGAGGCCGAGGAAATTGACGTCCAGATCAACCAGTCCGACCTGCGCATCGACACCTACTGCGCCTCCGGCCCTGGCGGTCAGTGCGTTAACACTACCTACTCCGCCGTGCGCATCACCCACTTGCCCACCAACACCGTGGTGCAGTCGCAGGAGCAGCGCTCCCAGATTCAGAACCGCGAGGTCTGCATGCAGATGCTGCGTGCTCGTCTGTACGAGATGGAGCTCGAGAAGCAGCAGGCAGAGCTTGGTGCTGAGCGCCAGAGCCAGATCGGCCACGGCAACCGTTCCGAGAAGATCCGTACCTACAACCAGCCCCAGGACCGCGTGACCGATCACCGCATCGGTTTCAACTCCACCTACAACGGCGTCCTTCTGGGCGATCAGCTCGGCACCGTCATCGAGGCGCTCGCCGCCGCCGAGCGAGCCGAGAAGCTAGCGCAGGCCGTTTAAGTTACGGCGTTTTACCAAACGCCGTAACTGCTCGACGCTGCGCGCCGCCCAGAGCGACAATTTGTCATTCAAAAGGCAAGGCATGACCAGAAGGTCTATACCTTGCCTTTTTCATGCCAACTTGTTCGCTCTGGACGTCGCTCGCTGTCCGTCCTCTACATGCGGCGTTGCCTTGCTCCGGATGCGGTATGCTCAACCTGCGGCGCCTTAGAGGTAGTCATTGGGGACGTTCTTAAATGACTAGGTTGGGCACATTGCTTTGAGATGTTATTCAATCGGCTTTGATGGCCATGAAGCCGGCTACCTGCTCAAAGAAATTAGCGGCATTTATCTGCTATTGAAAATAATGCTCAAAAAATCGTTCAAGAAGTCGCAGTGCATTTTTTGATGCGTCGCACGTCAAGTGATTTGGCAAGTTCTTGGTTAGATATTGGTCAGTTTTGGGTCAACCTTGCCAAAAGCTTGACGAATGCAGATTTTGACGTCGACGAATGAGCACTTCAGGCAGGTTCCAAGCAAAAATCTGGGCTGATTCTCGATAATCGCCTTCAATCGTCCCTTGCCAAGCGCTGGCCTCGCGTACAATCTGCTCCGACATTCGCGCGCCGTCCGGCGCTTAAGAGGGGAGGGCCCCATGGCAAACGAGATTTGGACCATCAAGCGTTGTCTCGAGTGGACCAAGGAGTACCTGGCCGAGCGCGGCGAGGAGCACCCCCGTCTTTCTGCCGAGTGGCTGCTCTGCGCTGCCACGGGTTTGGCACGCATCGACTTATATATGCGCATGGACGAGACGCTTAACGCGGCTCAGCTCGAGACCATGCACGCGGCCGTTGTTCGTCGCGCTAAAGGTGAACCGCTGCAGTACATCACCGGCAGCACGCAGTTTCGCATGATCGACGTCGCGTGCGCCCCCGGCGTGCTCATTCCGCGCCCCGAGACCGAGATGCTCGTCGAGGAAGTCCTCAATTATCTGGATGCCGAGGTGCTGAGCCCCGAGGCTGCTGCCCGTCAGCGCGTGGAGCTGCCTTGGAACGATGAGGTCGAGGAGGCACGCAAGGCCGAGGCCGCGCTGGCAGACGAACGCGCGGCCGCCGAGCGCCGTGCCGCTAACCTGACGGCTGCCGATGAGGCGGCGCTAGGCGGCGACGTATTGGGCAGCCGCGCCTATGCCGAGGAGCTGGCCGACCGCGAGGCCGAGGAAGCCGCCGCGCAGGCAGCAGAAGCCGAAGCCGCGGAAGCCGCCGAGCCCGAGCTCGACGAATACGGCATCGCCATCGAGGGTGCCGGCCAGGAGACGGCTTCGGCTCAGGATGCCGCTGCGCCTGCCCCAGCCGAGCCCCGTATCGCCCGCGTTCTCGAGGTCGGCTGCGGCACGGGTTGCATCTCGCTCTCCCTTGCCTGGGAGCGCCGCGGCCACGTTACCTGCACCGCCACCGATATCGAGCCGCGCGCCATCGATCTGGCCACCAAAAACCGCGACGCGCTCGGCCTCACGGCAGATGAGGTTGCCTTTAGTCTCACCAACCTGGTGAGCTCCATTCCCCGCGAAGAGTGGGGCACCTTCGACGTGCTCGTTTCCAACCCGCCCTACATCCCGACCGGCGTCATGCGCTCGCTGCCGCACGAGGTCAAGGACTTTGAGCCCGACTTGGCGCTCGAGGGCGGTGCCGACGGCCTGGACATCTTCCGCCGCCTGCTCAATGCGGCGCCTTACATGCTGCGCGCCGGCGGCCTGTTTGCCTGCGAGCTCTACGAGGGCGCCCTCGATGCCGCGGCCGAGCTCTGTCGCCAGGCAGGCCTTTCGGACGTGCGTATCGTCCACGACCTCACCGATCGTCCCCGCATCGTTCGAGCCATCGTCACCGAGCCCAAACAGCGTATTTAAGCTGAATAAATAGACATTTGCGCAAGTTTGTCCTTGCAATATACCGTAAAACTTCTACTATAGAAGGAGAAAGGTATGTCAAATCAGCTGCATCGGTACCGTATCGTGCTTGATTACATTGAACCTTGGCTTGATGAGCAGGATGAAGCTACGCTGAAGCAGATTTATGCAGACCTTTTGGTGCTCGAGAAGGAAGGTCCCAGCCTTGGTCGTCCGCTGGTTGACCGCGTAAAGGGCTCGAAGCTTCATCATTTAAAGGAGCTGAGAGTGACGTCGTGTGGTGGGCAGGTGATTCGCATCCTCTTCGCCTTTGACCCCAAGCGCCAGGCGGTATTGCTATTGGCGGGTGATAAGTCGCGAGCGGGATCGTCAAGGGCAAAATGGAACGGTTGGTATGCGATCAACATTCCAAGGGCCGAGCAAATATACCGTCGCCACGTAAGGAGGCTCGATCGAGATGGAACTGCATGAGTATATGGAATCTCGCGGGATAACACGCGACTCCATTACCGCCGAGCAGGAGAGGACTCGCGATCGTATCGAAGCCTATAAGCTTGCTCAGATTCGCAGGTTAAAAGATCTAACACAGGCGTCGGTCGCCCAGTCGATGGGCGTTTCTCAAAAACGTGTATCCGAGCTCGAGCGTGGGGAATTGGGTTCGATGAGGCTTGACACGCTGAGCAGGTACGCAGAGAGCCTCGGCGGAAAACTGGTTGCAAGCATCGAGTTTCCCGATCGTACCGTTACGCTTGCGCGCTAAAAATCTTCAATTAACCCCCTCACTTTCACCGACTACAAGAGCCGCTCACCAAACCAACATGCGCTCTGGGCAAATAGGTTGAACGTTTCGTGCGAGAATGCCCCTCAGTAAACAAACTTGCACCAGAGCGTAAGGGGCTGGCATACACATGCAGACGGTCTATCGGGTATTCGAGGGAGCGCGTGAGCCGCATCGGCTTGCCGTCGAGCGTACGGCCGAGGTGCTCGGCCGCGGCGGCCTGGCGCTGATTCCGACCGAGACCGTCTATGGCGTTGCCGTGGCAGTCAACGCCTTCTCGGACGCCGTGCCCCAAGATACAGGCGAATTCCCATCGTGGCCGCGCGATCCGCAGGCTGCCGTCAATGGCGCCGCGGTCCCTGCGCTCGGTACCGGCTACCGCCGTATCTTCACTCTCAAGCAACGTGAACTCACCCAAACGGTCGCCTGGCTGGTCGATGGCGTCGAGGCACTCGACCGCTATGGCGTGGATATCCCGGAAGATGCCCGCGTGCTCGCGCGACGATGCTGGCCGGGAGCCCTGACTATCGTGGTCAAGGCGGCTCCCTGCGTGCCGACCTTTATGCGTGCTGCCGACGACACCGTGGCCCTGCGCGCTTCGGCCTCTCCCGTGGTCCAAGCGCTCATCCGCGCCTGCGGCAGTCCCCTTGCCTGCACGAGCGCCAACACACACGGCGCGCCCTCGCCGGCAAGCTTTGCCGCCGTCGAAGGTCGCATCCTGGAGGGGGTCGATGTTGCCGTCGACGCCGGCGAGACCCCGTGTCGCGACGCCTCGACCATCGTGTCGTTCCAGCACGGCGGGCTCCAGATCCTGCGCCAAGGCGCACTTCCCGCATCAGAGATCGAACGGGTCCTGTCCGACCCGATGCAATAGAAAGGTGTAAGCGATGTCGTTGAATCTGGGCAGCCTGGGCATGGAAGATGCCTCGTTTAACTTTGGCGGTTCCTACATCATGGCGCTCGACTGCGGCACCACCTCGGTACTTGCGACCATCGTCGACGAGTACGGCTGCATCGTCGCGCAGGCACGTCGTAGCGTCAAAACCAGCTTCCCGCGTCCCGGTTGGATAGAGCAAGACCCCATGGAGGTGCTTGCCAGCCAGATCGGCGTGATGATGGAGGTCCAGTTTAAGAGCGGCATCCATTCTGACCGCATCGCCGCCATCGGTATCTCCAACCAGCGCGAGACCACGGTGGTGTGGGACCGCATAAGCGGCCAACCCATCTATAACGCCATCGTGTGGCAATGCCGTCGCACCGCACCTCTGATCGACGAGCTGGTCGAGCGGGGCGCAGAAGAGCTGGTGCGCTCCCGCACGGGACTCACGCTCGATCCGTATTTCTCGGCTTCCAAGGTGCAGTGGATCCTCGACAACGTCGACGGTGCGCGTGAGAGCGCGGCGGCGGGCGACCTCATGTTCGGCACCATCGACACCTGGCTCATCTACAACCTCACCGGCAGTCAGGTCTTTGCCACCGACTACACCAATGCCAGCCGCACGGCGCTCTTTAATATCCATACGCTCGATTGGGACGACGACCTGCTGGCGCTCTTTGACGTTCCACGTTCCATGATGCCCGAGGTTCGTTGGAGTTCGGGCGACTACGGCCGCGTCGCGAGCGATATCATGACCAACATGCCGCCCATCATGGGCGTGGCGGGCGATCAGCAGGCGTCGCTGTTCGGCCACTGCTGCTTCCATCCCGGCCAGACCAAAAACACCTATGGCACGGGTTGCTTTATGCTCATGAACACCGGCGACGAGGTCGTCGAATCCAAGAACGGTCTGGTCTCCACGATCGGTATCGCCGCGGACGGCAAGATCAGCTATGCGCTCGAGGGTTCTATCTTTGCCGCCGGCTCAACCATGAACTGGCTGCGCAACAACATGGGCATCATCTCGAGTGTGAGCGAGTCCGCGCAACTCGCCGCTTCGATCAACGACAACGAGGGCTGCTACATCGTCCCCGCCTTCGCTGGCCTGGGCGCTCCCTGGTGGGACCCGCGTGCCCGCGGTATCGTGTGCGGACTGACCGGTGCCTCGAGTCGCGCGACCATTGTGCGTGCGGCCTGCGAGTCCATGGCCTACCAGAGTTATGACGTGCTGCGCGCCATGGAGCAGGACGTGGGACTTTCGATTGAGCGCCTGTCCGTCGATGGCGGCGCCTCACGCAACGAGTTCATCATGCAATTCCAGGCCGACCTGCTGGATATCCCCGTGCTGCAATGCGAGACGGTGGAGACCACGGCAATCGGTGCCGCGTACTTGGCGGGTCTTGCCGTCGGCTATTGGGAAGACCTTGAAGAGCTGGAGCAAAATGCCCAGATCGTTAGGACCTTCCTTCCCCATATGTCCGCCGAGCGTCGCGAGCAAAACCTTGCGGGCTGGCGTGATGCAGTCAAGCGCTCGCTCAGTACCGCACAGTAGGGCTGCGATGGGCTGCTCGATACAACAAACCGCTAAACTTATGCATGGCGTGCGGCGGCAACATTGCTGCGCGCCTTGTCAGCAAGGCCGTTTTGCGGCTGCAACGAAAGGGGCAATCAACCCATGACCGTCACCTACGATGCGTCCCGTGTGACGCTTGTCGATCATCCGCTCGTCCAGCACAAGCTGTCGATCCTGCGCGACAAAAACACCGGCACCAACCAGTTCCGTCAGCTCGTGCGCGAACTCGCGCTTTTTGACGGCTACGAGGCCATGCGCGACCTGCCTATGGAAGACGTCGAGGTCGAGACCCCCATCACTACTGCCACGTTCAAACAGCTTGCCGGCAAGAAACTCGCCATCGTGCCCATCCTGCGTGCGGGCCTTGGCATGGTCGACGGTATCCTCGACCTGGTGCCCTCCGCTCGCGTGGGCCACATCGGCATGGAGCGCGACGAGGTCACCCACGAGCCGCACGAGTATTACTGCAAGATGCCCAAGGATATCGACCAGCGCATCTGCCTGGTCGTCGACCCCATGCTCGCCACGGGCGGTTCGGCCGAGATGGCCATCAGCTACCTGCGCGAGCGCGGTGTCAAGGATATCCGCATGCTGTGCATCGTCGCCGCGCCCGAGGGCCTCAAGTCACTGACCGAAAAGGACCCCGACGTACATATTTATACGTGCGCCATCGACGACCATCTCAACGAGGCCGCCTACATCGTTCCCGGCCTCGGCGACGCCGGCGACCGCATCTTCGGCACGCTCTAGTCGCTGGGCTAAGACGGCCGCGGCTGCAAATACGAAGAAACGGTGCGCGCGGTCGAACAAAAGGCGACCGCGCGCACTCCTGTTAACGGACGTTTTGCCCTGCAGGGTTCGAGAAAAACGTATTACCGTACCTGCGGCATAAAGAAGGTCTTAAGAAAACGAACAGGTGCGTATTAACCGATGCTTTTTCGGTTGTACTTTAGCGATTGGCTCGTACAATAGTCACCAATGTTTGGCGGGAACTGTTCTGTGAGGCGTTAAAAAAGGAAAGTGAGGACGCCAATGTTTCAGATAGCCGATCTGCTCGCTATCGTTGCAGGCGCCATCGCGGGCGCAATTGCCTTCCTTCCCTTTGTCTTTACGCTCAAGCCGGTTCTTGACGATAAACAGAATGCGGACATGCTTAAGGGTATGGTGAGTCTGGCGGTCTCGGCAATCGCCCTGCTCGTCTTTACCTTGGTTGTGTTTGTGTTGTTCGGAGAGGCATTTCGCATGTTCCTCCTGGGCGAGGCGATCGGCTTCGTGGCCTTTATGGCCGCCTGCACGGTTCGCGTCGCCAAGGCGCTGCGAGATCCTCATGAGGTCGAAAGGTAAGTCGTGGAAATTTTTGAAAAGCTGCCTGATGAGATTAATCATCTGGTCAGCGAGTTCAGCTCCACCCCTGTCGTGGGCGATCTGAGCTGCGGCATCACGCAGTACTCGTTTTGGCTGATCGTCTCCACGATCGTGCTCCTGATCGTCCTGGCCGTGTTCAAGAAGAAGCAGACCCTGGTTCCCAAGGGCTTCTTCGTCAACGGTTTCGAGTACATCATCGAGTACGTCGAGAACGATATCGGCAAGGGCGTCGTGGGTGAGAACTGGAAGAAGCACTTCCCGTTCCTGTGCTCGCTTTTCCTGTTCATCCTGATCAATAACATGATCGGCCTGATCCCGGGAATGAAGCCCGGCACCGGCGCAATCGGCTCCACCGCCGCGCTCGCCATCTTCGCCTTCGTGTACTTCATCTACTACGGATGCAAGGCTCACGGCGTGATCGGCTACATCAAGAGCCTCGCCCCGCAGGGCGTGAGCTTCCCGATGAACGTGCTCGTGTGGGTCGTCGAGCTTTTCTCGACCTTCCTGCGCCTCATCACGCTCGCCGTCCGTCTGTTCTGCAACATGTTCGCAGGACACGTGGTCATGGGCTCGTTCGCCATCATGGCGAGCATGTTCATGCAGCCGCTGCTTCAGCAGGTTTCCGCGGCCCACGCCGTCGGCGCCCTGCCTTCGCTGGCCTGGCTTGCCATCCTCATCCTGATCTATGCGATCGAGCTTGTGGTCGGCGCCATCCAGGCTTACGTCTTCACGGTCCTTACCGCCGTGTATGTCTCCGAGGCAGAGGAGGTCGCGGAGGAGGAGTAGTCTTCCGTTCGCGCCTTAAGGTAAGGTAATTCGTTAAACCGCCGGTGCCCGTACCCATGGAGCCCGGCAGTTATAAAAAGGTTATCCTGCGTGAAATAAGACACGCACGACAAAGGAGGAATCGTGGGAGTTATCGGTTACGGTCTCGGTGTTATCGGCGCTGGTCTTGCTATCGGCCTGTCTGCTCTGGGTGCTACGGGTGCTATGGCCCGTCAGCCTGAGGTCCAGGGCCGCGTGTTCACCGTCTTCATCATGGGCTCCGCCTTCGGCGAGGCTCTGGCTCTGATCGGCTTCGTTGTCGCGCTGATCGTTAAATAGCACGGAGCGTCAAGTATGAATCTTTCATCCCAGAAGAGCGCGATCGCACTCTCCGCGTCCGCGGCCGCGCTGCTCATGCCGGTTTCCGCGTTCGCTGAGGACGGCGCTGCCGGTGCGGACATCCTCATCCCTAAGATGGCGGAGTTCATCCCGGCGCTTATCGCCTTCCTGATTATCTGGATCGTGCTGGCCAAGGTCGCCCTGCCGGGCATCATGAAAACCATGGAGGAGCGCGGCAAGAAGATCGAGGAGAGCCTCGACGAGGCCGAGAAGACCAAGCAGGAGGCTATCGCCAAGCGCGCTGAGTCCGACTCGATCGTCACCGACGCCCGTCGTCAGGCTGCCGACATCGTTCTCGAGGCCCGCAAGGACGCCGAGTCCGAGCGCGCCCGTATCATCGAGGCTGCTCACAAGGAGGCCGAGGAGATTATCGCCAAGGCCCATACGACCGTCGAGGACGAGCGCAAGTCCATCTACGCCGGTGCCGCGAGCTCCATCGCCGACCTGTCCGTTGCCGTCGCCACCAAGATCGTGGGCGAGGCACTCGAGGACGATGCCGAGCAGAAGAAGCTCATCGAGCGCTACATCCAGGAAGCAGGTAGCCTGAATGCCGACTAGCCGCTATCAGGACAAGGTGCTCGAGACCTACGCGCGTTCCCTTTTGGAAGCCGCCAAGGCCGAGAACCATGTGTTCGAGGACCTCGAGATGATCGAGCGCCTGGCTTCTGCCAGCCCCGAGATCATCGCCGTGCTCGACACCATGTCCAAGCGCGACCAGCTCGACCTTCTTCCCAAGGTGGCAGCTGCCTTTAAGTATGTTGCCGAGGAAGACGAGGATGTAGTGGGCGTGACCGTCACCACGGCGATCTCGCTCGACGACGAGCTGCGTCAAACCATCACTAAGAAATGCGAGCAGGACTTCGGCCGCAAAGTATTCCTTATCGAGCAGGTCGACCCGTCTATTGTGGGCGGCCTGGTGCTCGAGGCCCGCGGCGAGCGTCGTGACATTTCCGTCAAGACGCAGCTGCGCATCGCGCAGGAGACCCTCGCAAACTCTGCTAATTCGTACGGAGGTGAAGCCTAATGTCCGAAACCCTCAATGCCCAGGATATCGCCAAGAAACTGCAGGAGCAGCTCACGAGCCTCTCCGCGACGGTCGATACGCATGAGGTTTCAACGGTCGACGAGGTAGGCGACGGCATCGCGCGCGTCTCCGGCCTCAAGAGCGCCATGGCAGGCGAGCTTCTGGAGTTCAAGAGCTCCGATACCGGTGAGACCGTCTTCGGCCTTGCCCAGAACCTTGACCGTGACGAGGTCGGCGCCGTTCTGTTCGGTGCCGTCGACTCCATCAAGGAAGGCGACGAGTGCCGCACCACTGGCCGCATTATGGATATCCCCGTGAGCCGTGCCATGCTCGGCCGCGTCGTCAATCCGCTCGGCCAGCCCATCGACGGCCTGGGCGACATCGTCGCCACGCATCGTCGCCCCATCGAGTTCAAGGCCCCCGGTGTCATCGACCGTACCCCGGTGTGCGAGCCGGTTCAGACCGGCCTGTTGGCCATCGACTCCATGGTGCCTATCGGCCGCGGTCAGCGTGAGCTCATCATCGGCGACCGTAAGACCGGTAAGACCGCCATTGCCATCGACGCTATCCTCAATCAGCGCGGCAAGGGCATGGTCTGCATCTATGTCGCCATCGGCCAGAAGGCCTCCACGGTTGCCAACATCCGCGAGACCCTCGCTCAGCACGGTGCGCTCGACTACACCATCATCGTTTCGGCCACCGCTGCCGATTCCGCCCCTATGCAGTACATCGCGCCTATGGCCGGTGCCGCTATCGGCGAGTTCTTCATGTACAACGGCGAGGACGGCAAGCCCGCCAGCGAGACCAACCCCGGCGGCCACGTGCTCGTCATCTACGATGACCTGTCCAAGCAGGCTGTGGCCTACCGTCAGATGTCGCTGACGCTGCATCGTCCGCCCGGACGCGAGGCCTATCCTGGCGACATCTTCTACCTGCACTCTCGTCTGCTCGAGCGTGCCGTCAAGATGTCCAAGAAGAACGGTTACGGCTCCATGACGGCACTGCCGATCATCGAGACCCAGGACGGCGACGTCTCGGCCTACATTCCGACCAACGTCATTTCCATTACCGATGGTCAGATCTACCTGCAGTCCGAGCTCTTCTTCCAGGGCCAGCGCCCGGCAGTCGACGTGGGCATCTCCGTGTCCCGCGTCGGTGGCGATGCGCAGACCAAGGCCATGAAGCAGGTCGCCGGCAACCTCCGTCTGGATCTCGCTTCCTATCAGGAGCTCGCTGGCTTTACCCAGTTTGGCTCCGACCTCGACGAGGCTACTCAGAAGCAGCTGACCCATGGTGCCCGCATGATCGAGCTCCTTAAGCAGCCGCGCTACAAGCCGTTTGAGGTTGGCGAGCAGATCGTTACGCTGTTCGCTGGCAACGAGGGCTTCCTGGATGACCTGGAGATCGCCGACGTGCTGCCTTTCCGCGCCGAGCTCATCGAGTACATGGACAATGGCTTTGGCTCGCTGCTCGACAAGGTTCGCGCCAAGAAGATCGATGATGACACCAAGGCTGAGCTCTTGCGCGTCATCGGCGACTTCAAGCAGCAGTTCATGGCCAAGCACCATTCGGATGTTTCTGGATCAGAGGAGAACTAAGCCCCATGGCCAACCTTCGCGACATTAAGAAGCGAATCTCCTCGGTTACCACGACCAAGCAGATCACGCGCACGATGGAGATGGTCTCTACGGCCAAGATCCGTCGTGCCCTCGATCGCTCCAAGCAGGCCGAGCCCTATAAGGAGGCGCTGACCGACGTCATGTTGACGGTCGCCGGCGACGCTTCCTGTTCGGGCACCGATCCCATGCTGCAGAAGCATGAGAACGTCAAGCATGGCCTGATTGTCGTTATTGCCTCGGACCGCGGCCTTGCCGGCGGTTTCAATACGACGGTGGAGCGCACGGCCGAAAAGCTCGACGCTTCTTGGGCGAACGACGGCATCGAGTGCGAGATCATCGCGTGCGGGCGTAAGCCGGCCACGTATTTCCGTGACCGCGCAAACGTCGTCATGCACTTTGAGGGCAACTCCTCTGAGCCCGATTTCAATCAGGCCCGCATGATCTCCTCTCATATCTGCGATGCGTATCGTGCCGGTGAGCTTGACCGTGTCGAGCTTGTCTACCACCACGCCAAGAACCGCGTGGATCAGGAGCTTCGCGTCGAGCATCTGTTGCCGCTCGACCCCGAGATGATCGCTATGGCCCACGGTCCGCGTAAGAACGAGACCGACGCCCCTAAGCGCATCTCGTCCACGTTCGAGTTCGTGCCCTCTCCCGAGCATGTTCTCGGCAAGCTTGTGCCGTCTTATATCCTGACGGTCATCTACCAGGCCCTGATCGATTCGGCGGCTGCCGAGCAGGGTGCACGCCGCAAGGCCATGCACTCCGCGACGGAAAACGCCACCGCGATCATCTCGACCCTTACCCGCACGTATAGTCGCGTGCGCCAGGCTTCGATCACGACCGAGATTAACGAGATCGTCGGCGGAGCCTCAGCATTGGAGGAACAGTAATGGCTAATAACACCGTAAAGCTTGCGGTCGAGGAAGCCACCAAGAAGACGACTGCCGGTGATGGTCGCATCGTGCGAATCATCGGCCCTGTCGTCGACGTCAAGTTTGACGGCGCGGTGCCCCCGATCTACAACGCGCTCACGGTCGAGGCCGAGACCCCGATCGGTCACCTGAGCACGATCCTCGAGGTCGAGAGCCAGCTTCCGGGCGGCGTCGTCCGCACGGTCGCCATGTCCTCGACCGACGGCCTGCAGCGCGGCCTCATCGCCACCGATACCGGTGAGCCCATGAAGATGCCCGTTGGTCCCAAGACGCTCGGCCGCATTTGGAACGTCATGGGCAAGCCCGTCGACGGCAAGCCCATGCCCGAGGTGGAGGAGTTCTACCCCATCCACCATGCAGCGCCCCGTTTCGACGAGCTCACCACCAAGACCGAGATCTTCGAGACCGGCATCAAGGCCGTCGACCTGCTCGAGCCCTACATCCGCGGCGGCAAGACAGGTCTGTTCGGCGGCGCCGGCGTCGGCAAGACCGTTCTGATTCAGGAGCTCATCAACAACCTCGCCCAGGAGCACGGCGGCACCTCGGTGTTCACCGGCGTCGGCGAGCGTACCCGCGAGGGCACCGACCTGTTCCTCGAGATGAGCGAGTCTGGCGTTATCGACAAGACCTGCTTGGTCTATGGTCAGATGAACGAGCCGCCCGGAGCGCGTCTGCGCATCGGTCTGGCCGGCCTTACCACCGCTGAGTATTTCCGTGATCGTGGCCAGGACGTTCTGCTGTTCATTGACAACATCTTCCGCTTCTCCCAGGCAGGTTCCGAGGTTTCCGCACTGCTGGGCCGTATGCCGTCCGCCGTTGGTTACCAGCCCACGCTGGCAACCGAGATGGGCGACCTCCAGGAGCGCATTACCTCGACCAAGACGGGCTCCATTACCTCCGTCCAGGCTGTCTACGTCCCCGCAGACGACCTGACCGACCCGGCGCCTGCCACGACGTTTACGCACCTCGATGCCACCACGGTTCTTTCGCGTAGTATTTCGTCGCTCGGCCTGTTCCCGGCTATCGACCCGCTCGCGTCTTCCTCCGACGCTCTCGATCCCTCGATCGTCGGCGAGGAGCACTACCGTGTCGCCGTCAAGGTCCAGGAGCTCCTGCAGGAGTACTCCGACCTTCAGGACATCATCGCCATCCTGGGTATGGACGAGCTGTCCGAGGAGCAGCGCCTTACGGTCAACCGTGCCCGTAAGATCCAGCAGTTCCTCTCGCAGTCCTTCCACGTCGCCGAGAAGTTCACCGGCAACCCCGGTGTCTACGTCCGCGTCGAGGATACCGTCCGCTCCTTCGCCGAGATTGTCGACGGCAAGGCCGATGACCTGCCCGAGCAGGCTTTCCGCTATGCTTCCACGATTGAGGACGTGCGCGAGCGCGCCCGCAAGATGGGGGAGAAGTAGGTTATGCGTATCCGCATCGTGTGCCCCGTGAGCTGCGCCTATGAGGGCGACGCTGCGTTTGTGTCGATTCCGTCCACGGATGGCGAGTTTGGCGTTCTGCCTGCTCACTCCAGCGAGATCTGCACGATCGACCGCGGTTACGTTCGCGTTTCCGATAAGGCCATGGGCACTGTCGACCACACGTTTGCCGTGGCCGGCGGCTATGCCCAGGTTGCGGACGATGTCGTGACCGTTCTCGCCGAGCGCGCTTGCGATTTGGCGACCGTCGATGCCGACAAGCTTAAAGCTGATATTCAAGGTTTTGAAGAGAAGCTGGGTAATTTGTCGGAGGATGATGCACGCCGCGCCTACCTCTATAATGAAATCGCATGGTGTAAGCTCAAGCTTGCCCAATAGTCAAACGATTTAGCGTTCGACCATTTGCGAACACATCATGCCCGGGATGGCCCAGCCATCCCGGGCATGCTTTTTGAAAGGGTAGACCTTGGATATTATCCGCGTTGAGGGTGGCCACGCCATCGGAGGCTCCGTGCCCGTTTCGGGCGCCAAGAACTCCGCGCTCAAACTCATGGCGGCAACGCTTCTGGCGCCGGGCAAGACGACGCTGCAGAACGTGCCCGATATTTCCGATGTCCACGTGATGGGCAAGGTGCTCAAGGGTATGGGCGCCACAATCGATGTCCTTGACGAGCACACGCTCGAGATTGATACCTCTCAGGTCGATTCTTGGGAGGCCCCCTACGAGCTCGTTGCCAAGATGCGTGCTTCCACAGCCGTGATGGGACCCCTGCTGGGTCGCTTCCATCGCGCCAAGATCGCCATGCCGGGCGGCTGCAACCTGGGTGCTCGCAAGATCGATATGCACATTCTTGGTCTTGAGGCCCTGGGCGTTGAGTTCGATACCGCCCACGGCTACATCAACGCTAATGCGCCCCAAGGTCTGCGCGGTACCACCGTCACGCTCGAGTTCGCCAGCGTCGGTGCGACCGAGAACCTCATCATGGCATCCGTGCGCGCGCAGGGCACCACGGTTATCGACAATGCCGCCCGCGAGCCCGAGATCGTCGATCTCGCCAACATGCTCAACGAGATGGGCGCTAAGATTGTCGGCGCCGGCACGCCTGTCGTGACCATCGAGGGCGTGGAAGAGTTGCATCCTGTTACCCATCGCGTAGTGGGCGACCGAATCGAGGCCGGTACCTTTATCGTTGCCGGTGCGTTGATGGCCGACGATCGCGGTATCGATGTCACGGGCTTTTGCCCCATTCACTTGGGCATGGTGCTCAAGAAGATGGAGCTCATGGGTATCGACTGCGAGCGCGTCGAGGATGGCGTCCATGTGAACCGTGCCGAGCGTATCAAGCCGGTCGACATCCAGACGCTTCCGTTCCCCGGCTTCCCGACGGACATGCAGGCACAGATTATGGTACTCTCCGCCCTTGCTGATGGCAGTTCCGTTATTACCGAAAACATCTTCGAGAATCGCTTTATGTTTGCCTCTGAGCTGGTGCGCATGGGTGCCGACATTCGTATCGAGAGCCATCATGCCATGATTCATGGCGTCAAGGGCTTCTCGGGTGCACAGGTTACCTCGCCCGATCTGCGTGGCGGAGCGGCCCTCGTCGTAGCGGGCTTGATCGCCGACGGGACGACCGAGGTTTCGGCTATTCATCACATCAAGCGCGGCTACGAGCAGTTTGTCGAAAAGCTGCAGGCGCTCGGCGCGCATGTCGAGCATGCTACCGTCCCCGATCCCGTCATCTACTAATACAGGTTGCCTATGTTTAATAAAAAGCCCCTCGCGGATACCACCGCCCGAAGACCCTCAACTGGTGCGCAGGCCAAGATCTACAGTCGCGATAACGTGGCTCGCTATTCCGAGCGCGCTCGTCAACGTCGTCGTAGCCACACGATTCGTCACGTCGCGCTCATTGTCGTGCTTGGCGTGCTGCTGAGTGCCACTACCGCTGCCGGCCTGTGGTTTGCCACCATCATGGGCAAGCTCGGCGATTCTAATGTCATTACCGACAATCTGCGTCGGGTTCTGGTTGACACCGATGAGGCAAAGGATCCGTTCTACGTGCTGCTTCTTGGCACCGACGGCCGTCCGGGCGAGGATACGTATCGTGCCGACTCGATTATCCTGGCACGCATCGACCCCACGCAAAAGCAGGCGACGCTCATTTCTGTTCCGCGCGACACCAAGGTCGAGTACAAGGGCGAGACCATGAAGATCAACGCCTGCCATACCGTTGGCGGCGCCGAGGCCATGGTCGAGGCGGTCAACGAGCTGTGCGGTGTTCAGATTTCCCACTATGCCGAGGTCAGCTTCGACGGTATGCAGGCGCTGATTGATTCGGTTGGCGGTATCGACATTAACGCAACCGATGATGTTGACGACCCCGAGCACCTGGATATTAAGATTACCGCTGGCCAGCAGCATATGGACGGTGCCACCGCCCTTACCTATGCCCGCTGCCGCTACACCTATGCCGACGGCGATTACACGCGCATGCGCCACCAGCGTCAGGTGCTCGGCGCCCTTGCCAACCAGATTCTCAATAACTTCGATGCCACGAAGATCTTCGGCCTGGTTAATTCGCTGTCCGATATGCTCGTAACCGATATGAGCGTTCAGGATATCGTGGCTACGGTCAACGCCATGCGCGGTATGGATGTCGACGGTATCTACTCGGCCAACCTGCCCTCGTATGCCGACGACAGCACCATGATCGACGGTGTGAGCTACGTCTTTGTCTACGAGGACGAGCTCAAGGAAATGATGGAGCGCGTCGATGCCGGCAAGGATCCCAAGGGTCCCAACACCATGGGTCTTTCCGACGGTTCCAGCTCTACGATCGGCGACCTGAACAACAACACGTCTGACGACTACGCAAACGGTACCGCAACCTCATCGGTCAGCTCTGACGATTCCGATGACTCAAACGATTCGAGCGATTCGGACTACTACGAAGAGCCCACCGGCGACGGCAACGGCTACGAAGCCAACTATTAGAGTTATGCGGTTTTACCAAACCGCATAACCGCTTGACGCTGCGCGGGCCGCATTTGGACAATCTGACGTTCAACTTCAAGGGCGCGACCAGAAGGTCAGCGCCCTTTCGTTTCACGTCACCTTGTCTCAAATGCGACCCGCTCGCTGCCCGTCCTCAACCTGCGACGTTAGTCGTTGGGTGTTCCTATAGTTTTGTCAACCGTCGGGGCTACTCCCGGTAGGGCACCCGGTCGCGCATCACGGCGTATATCGC